>JBDHJM010000083.1:0-8131 GCA_039586895.1 Gemmatimonadota bacterium
AGTTCGGCGAGATGGTCCACGCTGGTGCGGTGGCCGTGAGTGACGATGGGCATCCCATCGTTTCGAGCCAGATCATGCGCTCGGCACTGGAGTACTCGCGCTCGTTCGGGATCCCGGTCGCGGAGCACTGCGAGGATCCCTACCTGTTCAAGCACGGCGTGATGCACGAGGGAACGGTTTCGGCGCGGCTCGGCCTCAAGGGCATCCCGGCCGCGTGCGAGGAGATCATGGTGTCCCGCAACGTGCTGCTGGCCGAGCTGACGGGCGGGCATCTGCATCTGTGCCACATGTCTACCAAGGGCTCAATCGAGCTGATCCGCCGCGCCAAGGAGCGGGGTGCCAACGTCACCGCCGAGGGTGCGCCGCATCACTTTGCGCTCACCCACGGAGCGTGCGAGGGTTACGACACGAACGCCAAGATGAACCCGCCGCTGCGAGAGGACGGTGATGTGGAGGCGGTGCGCCAGGGGCTCAAGGACGGCACCCTCGACGTGATCGCCACCGACCACGCCCCGCACCACTACGAGCTCAAGGAGCGCGAGTTCGACGACGCTCCGTTCGGCGTGATCGGGCTCGAGACTGCCCTGGGCCTGGGTATGACGCAGCTGGTGGAGCAAGGCCATCTCACGCTGCCGGAGCTGATCCTCCGCATGAGCACCGAGCCGGCCAAGGTGTTTCATCTTCCCGGAGGCACACTGCGGCGCGGAGTGGCAGCCGATGTCGTGGTGTTCGACCCGGGGGCTGCCTGGGTCGTGGATCCTGCCGAGTTCCGCTCCAAGAGCCGGAACACCCCGTTCGCCGGGTGGGAGCTGAAGGGCCGGGTGGAGCGCACCCTCGTGGGTGGGGTATCGGTGTTCGAGAGCTGAGAAAGCGTGATGTACGCCGCTGTGCAGCGGCGCCGGCCCGTCCTAGATTGGAAACCGCGGAAGTTGTTATATCTTAAGTAGTTAGTGATGCAGGCCACGGCCGGTCGGCGCCCCCTCGTCGCCCTGTCGTCAGCTGAGGTGAGATGGCGAAGCGACCCAAACGCTCGACCAGTGACGTCCAAGAGCTCCTGGAGGAGAAGCGCCAGGTCGAGGACTGGCTGCAGCGCCTGGAGATGGCCGCGGACAAGACGCCCGAGCAGGTGCGGGACAAGGTCCAAGCCGACTACCGGAAGCGCTACGACGCCGTGCTCGAGAAGCTCCGGGGTTTCCGCGGCGAGCTCCAATCTTCGTTGGACCAGCAGCGGGAGGTGCGCGAAGACCTCGCGAAGCGCGAGGCCGAGGTGTCTGAGCGCATGGCCGAGGCGGAGCTGCGCCACGCCGTGGGCGAGTTCACCGAGGACCAGTGGACTGAGCTGCGGGCCGAGATCCTCGAGTCGCTGGTCTCGATTCGCGAGGAGCTGAAGGCGGCCGAAGACGAGATCGGTGGGGTGGAGGAGGTGATCGGCGTGGTCGAGGGCGCGGATGCGCCCGCCGAGCCCGAGGCGTCGGCCGCCGCAGTGCTGCCCCCCGAGGGGGAGCCGGCGGCCGAGGCAGAGCCCGAGGCCGAGGCAAAGGCGGAGGCAGAGGCAGGAGCGGCGGCCGAGGCGGCTGCCGACACCGAGCCGTCAGGCGAAGAAGGCCCGGCCCAGACCGACGCGTTCGACGAGCTGGAGTTCCTACGCTCGGTGACGGAAGACCAGGACACCAGCCCACGCCGTGCCAGCGGCGCCCACCGGCCCCGGCTCTCGACGCCGGATCTGGCGACGCCCATCGAGCAGATGCCCGCGCTCGATGAGACCGGCTTGCCGACGCGCGATTCGGTGGTTGGAGCGGAGGGGGTGGGACCCGTAAAAGAACAAGACCGACCCACCAGGGGGTCGGCCAAGACCGTCAAGTGCGGGGAGTGCGGTGCGCCGAACCTCCCCACCGAGTGGTACTGCGAGCGCTGCGGCGCGGAGCTCGCAGCGGTCTAGGCGCTACTTCTTAGCGCCCTTCGCGGCGGCGGCTTTCTTGAGGCGTCCCTTGTCCCGGGCCGCCTTGTTCTTTGCCACCAGCCCCTTGCGAGCGGCGCGGTCGAGCAGGCGCTCGGCCTCCTGATAGGCTGCCTGGCTCTCCTCGGCGCTGCCTGCCTCGCGCACCTTCTTGACCGCCGAGCGCAGGGCGCTCTTCTGATCGCGGTTGTTGGCGCGGCGCTTGGCGGCCTGCCGCATGCGCTTCTTGGCTGACTGAATGTTCGGCACTCGTGCTCCTCGTCAAAAAGGGGCCGTTCGGCCCCGGAATCGGGCCCGAATACTATCGCGCAAGTGTGTGCCAGTCAAGGCGCTACGACTTTGACACCGGGGAATGGCGCCGTTAGCTTTCCCCCGCACCGACCGACGGAACACACCCCATCGTGACCGAGATTCTGCTCGCGCTTCCCGTGCTCCTCTTTTCAATGGTGGCGCACGAGTATGCGCACGGGTATGCGGCACTCAAACAGGGGGATCCCACGGCCAAAACGCTCGGCAGGCTGACACTCAACCCGCTCAAGCACATCGACCCGTTCTTCACCATACTGATGCCGCTGGTGGTCTTCCTGGCGTCCGGTGGGCGGGTCGTGTTCGGCGGAGCCAAGCCGGTGCCGGTCGACCCGCGCAACTACCGCGACCCGAGGCGCGGCGACCTGATAGTATCATCTGCCGGGATCGTCGCGAACCTCGCGTTGTTCGTTGTGTCGCTCGCACTCGTGCTGCTGGTAGGTGCGCTGGCGCGCGGGCTGCCCGACGTGGTCGGAGTGCTCGCGGTCGTGCAGCGGATGCTGTGGTGGGGGGTGTGGCTCAACCTGCTGCTGGCCTTTTTCAACCTGATACCGATTCCGCCCCTCGACGGCTCGCACCTGCTGTATCACCTGCTGCCCGCAGCATGGGCGGCCCGCTACCGCGCCGTGGCTCGCTACGGCGTGCTTGCGCTGATGGCGCTCGTGCTAGTGGCGCCGTCGGTGCTGTACGGCCTCCTCACACCGGCATTCGCGCTGCAGGGGCTCGCCTGTGCCGTGGCGGAGCCGTTCACTCTGCGGCCCTTCCCGCTCTGCGCCCTGTGACCTCGACGTCCCCCACCCGGGCAAGTGACAAGCCGTTCGTGGTGCGGCTGGAGTCGTTCTCTGGGCCGCTCGATCTCCTGCTGCATCTGATTCGCGAGCAGGAGCTCGACATCGCGGACATCCCGATCGCGGCGGTGGCAAACCAGTTCCTCACTGCCATTGCCGAGCTTGGACTCAACGAGGCGGCCGACTACCTCGAGATGGCGGCGCTGCTCCTGCGCATCAAGGTGCAAATGCTGCTGCCGCGGCCGTTCGACGACGAGGGATGGGAAGATCCGCGTGCGGAGCTGGTGCGGCGCCTGCTCGAGTACGAGCAGATCCGGGAGGTGGCCGACTGGCTGGCGCAGCGTTCCAGCGAGTTCGCCGGACGGTTCCCTCGGGGCTGGATGCCGGAGCCGCCGGCTGCGCCGCCGCGACCGATTGCGCTGACGCTGGAGGAGCTTCTGGTGGCGGTGGAGGAGCTGGTCGAGGCGATGCCGGAGCCGATGCTGCACCGCGTAGTGCCGCGCCCGCTCGACGTGGAAGGAGCCACGCGCCGCATCGAAGCGCTGCTCGAAGAACGTGAGGAACTGACGCTGCTCGAGGCTATTGGTGAGGCGCGCAGCATCGCCGACGTGCTCTCCGCGCTGCTCGCGGTGCTCGAGCTCGCACGCCTGGGACGCATCCGCGTCGCTCAACGGAAGCCCTTTGACACGGTGGCCATAGTCCGTGAATCCGATCGCGCAGCTGTTTGAGGCCGCACTCTTCTCGGCCGACCATCCGCTCTCCGTCGACGAGCTGCGGCGGCTCGCCGGCAGCCTGGGCGAAGAGGAGGTGCGCGGCGCTATAGAGGAGCTGCGCCGGCAATACGAAACGGGCGGCCACGGCATCGAGGTCGTCGAGCTGGGCGAGGGATTTCAGGTCGTGTCACGCCGCGAGCTGGCGGACGCCATCGCCGAGGCCCACTTGGTGACGCGGCCCCGCAAGCTAAGCCGGGCGGCACTCGAAACGCTGGCCGTGATCGCATACCGACAGCCGGTGAGCCGCGCACAGGTGGAGGAGATTCGCGGCGTGTCGGTGGAGGGTGTGCTGCGCTCGCTGATGGAGCGCGGGCTGGTGGAGGTCGTGGGCAGGGCAGAGGGGCTGGGCCGCCCGCTGCTGTACGGTACGACCCCGGTGTTTCTGGAGTTACTGGCGATCCGTTCGCTCGACGAGCTGCCGCGGCTCGAGGAGCTGTCAGTAGCGCTGAGCCCGCAGGTCGAGTCACTGGAGGTGCCCGAGCAGGAAGTCGAGGCGGCGGAGGCGGGCGACGGGTGAGCACGATGCGGCTGCAGCGCGCTCTGGCGCGCGCCGGCGTGGCATCCCGGCGCAAGGCGGAAGAGCTCATCAAGGCGGGCCGCGTGAAGGTGAACGGGCAGGTCGCGAAGCTCGGGTCTTCGGTCGATCCAGAGGCCGATGTCATCACGGTGGGCGGCAGGCGTGTGACCGCGGCGCGAACGGTGTGGATCGCGCTCAACAAGCCCGTGGGCTACGTGGTTACGCGCAGCGACCCGGGCGGGCGGCGCACGGTATTCGAGCTCGTGCCCGCGGTTCCCGGTCTCACCTATGTGGGGCGGCTGGACGTGACCACTTCCGGCCTGCTGCTGTTCACCACCGACGGCGAGGCGGCGAACCGGCTGATGCATCCCCGCTACGCCGTGGAGCGTACTTATAGGGTGCTGGTGCACGGCCGCCCGGCACACGAGATTCGACGCAAGCTGGCACAGCCGATCGTGATAGACGGCCGCCGCGTTCAGGTGGTGAGCTGCCGTGTCCGCACGGGGGCGCGGGGCTCCAGCGACGTCACGTTGGTGCTGGCAGAGGGCCGGTACCGGATAGTGCGCAGGCTGTGCGAGCGGTTGGGGCTCAAGGTGGAGCGGCTCACCCGCCTGAGCCACGGTCCTGTGCGCCTGGGCCGTCTTGCACCCGGCAAATGGCGCTATCTATCGAAGCGAGAACTGCAAGCGGTGAGCGCGCTGCGCGCCGCCTGAAACCCGGAAGCGAGCGATGGAAATAAAGGGCAAGACGATTCTCATCCTGGGGGGCAGCGGGCTGGTTGGTCGTGCGGTGGCGCGGAGACTGCTCGAGTTCCAGCCCAGACGGATCGTCGTGGAGGCGCTCTACGAGGACGAGGTCGCGGCGGGCGCTCGGTGGCTCGCTCCCTACGCCGGGGATACCGAGATCGTGACCGAGTGGGGCAACGTGTTCGTGCCCGCGGCGGTGGCCAAGCTCGATCGGCAGGAGATGCTCGCAAACCCCGAACACCGCAAGCTGGTGCTGGATGACCTCCTCGGTGAGCTCAGCCGTGAGGTGCTCGAGCGGAGCTTTCTGTTTCAGCTGTTCCAGAAATACGAGCCCGACGCCGTGGTCGACTGCATCAACACCGCCACGGCGTTCGCGTATCAGGATGTGTTCCACAGCTCTCGAGATCTGCTTGCGGCGGCCCGCTCTGGTCCGGTCACTCAGGAGCTCGTCGAGGAGCACGTGCTGTCGGTGCCCATGCCGCAGCTGATCAGGCACGTCCAGATCATGATGGAGTGTCTGCGCATGTCCGCGACAGAGGCATACGTCAAGATCGGCACCAGCGGCACCGGCGGCATGGGTCTCAACATCCCCTACACGCACTCCGAGGAACGGCCGTCGCGCACGCTGCTGGCGAAGTCGGCGATGGCCGGGGCGCACTCGCTGCTGTTGTGGCTGGTGGCGCGCACGCCGGGGGCGCCGGCTACGAAGGAGATCAAGCCCACCACGGCTATCGCGTGGCAGGAGATCGCGTACGGGCCCGTGCGCACCAAGGGCAAGCCGGTGCACAAGACCGACTGCCCGCAGCCGATTGCGCTGGATGGAGCGTTTGCCGCGGGCGCCACGGGCTGGGCGGATACGGGCTCGGTGCTGGAGTCGGTTTGGGCCGACTGTGGCGAGAACGGGCTCTTCGCGCGGGAGGAGTTCGAGACGGTTACCGCCCTCAGGCAGATGGAGTTCATCACTCCGGAGGAGGTGGCCGCCTACGTCGTCGCCGAGATCCAGGGACACCCCACGGGGCGTGACGTGATGACCGCTCTCGACGCGGCCACCGCGGGACCCACGTACCAGGCGGGCATCCTGCGTGCGTTCGCGATCGAACGGCTGGCCGCGCTCGAGGACCGGCACCAGGTGCGCTCTGTGGCGTTCGAGATGCTGGGACCGCCGCGGCTGTCCAAGGCGCTGTACGAAGCCTCGGTGCTGGCGCAACTGCGCAACTCGGTTGCCGAGCTGGCCGAGAGCGATGCGGCGGCGCTCTCCGACGAGGCAGTGCACCTGATCGGGGTAGACGCCGAGCTGCGCTCCACCGTCGTGTCGGTGGGCCTTCCGATCATCATCCCGGACGGAAAGGTTTATAGGGGCGAGCAGGTCATCATAGAGCCGGTAGCCGGCGACGTGGAACAGGCCGTCGCGCGCGGCTGGGTAGATCTGCGGCCGGAGAACATGGGCATGTGGATCGCGCGCGCGCGCCGCATGGTGGAGCAGGCCGGCCAGCGCGGCGCGGGCTCGGACAGCGGCGTCGAGTGGGGCGCCCTCGAGCCCGGCGACCAGATCAAGCCGTCGCGGTTCGCGACCTGGATCTTCCGCAATGAGGAGGGCGGCGAGCGCTTCAAGCGCTGAGCCGACCCGAGCAACCTGGAGGACTCGATGCAGGCAGGCAACGGATGACGTCACGGGCCGTGAAGGCGCCCGACGCCTCGGTGACCACTTCGGTCGTTGAGGAGGTGCGCAAGCGCGTCGTCGGACAGGAGGCCATGCTCGAGCGGCTGCTCGTGGGACTCCTCACCGGCGGGCACATCCTCCTCGAGGGAGTGCCGGGCCTCGCCAAAACCCTGGCCGTGCGCACCCTGGCCGAAGTGATCCGTACTGAGTTCCAGCGTATCCAGTTCACTCCCGACCTGCTTCCGGCCGACATCATCGGCACGATGGTGTTCGACCAGCGGACCGGCGAGTTCCGGCCCAAGCGCGGCCCGCTGTTCGCCAACATCCTGCTTGCGGACGAGATCAACCGTGCTCCGGCGAAGGTGCAGGCCGCGCTGCTCGAGGCCATGCAGGAGAAGCAGGTCACGATAGGCAGCGAGACGCACCCGCTGGAGGAGCCGTTCCTGGTGCTCGCCACCCAGAACCCCATCGAGCAGGAGGGAACCTACCCGCTGCCCGAAGCGCAGCTCGACCGCTTCATGCTCAAGGTGTTCGTGGGCTATCCCACGCGGGACGACGAGAAGGAAATCCTGTGGCGCATGGCGGGCGGACAGGAGATACCGGTGAACCGGGTGGCCGATCCGGAGGACATCCTCGCGATCCGCCGCACGATTGCCGAGCTCTACATGGATCAGAAGATCGTCGACTACGTGGTCGACGTCGTGCGCGCCACGCGGGAGCCGCAGGCGGTGGGTCTGCACGAGGTGCGGCCGCTCATAGCGTACGGCGCGAGCCCGCGCGCGTCGATCTACCTGGCCCAGGCATCACGCGCCCACGCGTTCCTGCGGGGCCGTGCGTACGTCGTGCCCGAAGACGTCAAGGCGATGGCGCCCGACGTGCTGCGGCACCGCGTGCTGCTCACCTTCGAGGCCGAAGCCGAGGACGTGAGCTCGGACGGAGTGATCGCGAAGATCCTGGAGGCGGTGGACGTCCCGTGACGCACCCGTCCCGCATCGTCGGGGCCGACGTTCTGCGCCAGGTGAAAACGATCGAGCTCCGTACGCGCCGGCTCGTCAACACACTCTTCTCCGGTGAATACCGTTCGACCTTCCGCGGACACGGTATGGAGTTCGCGGAGGTCCGGGCGTACCAGCAGGGCGACGAGTACCGGTCGATCGACTGGAACGTGTCGGCCCGGATGGGCTCTCCCTACGTAAAGACGTTCATGGAGGAGCGCGAGCTGACGGTTCTGCTCGTGGTGGACCGGTCGGGCTCCGAAGAGTTCGGGGCGCCGGTGGCGAAGGCGGAGCTGGGTGTAGAGGTGGCGGCCGTGCTCGCTCTGGCTGCGGCGCGCCAGAACGACCGCGTGGGGGCGCCCGTCTTCTCGGGTGGTGTGGCCCACGTG
>JBDHJM010000030.1:0-38835 GCA_039586895.1 Gemmatimonadota bacterium
CTCGTCTCCCCGCGCGAATCGGTAGGCATCGTCCAGTCCCAGCCGGTTGCCGAATGACCCGGCGTCAATGGAGAAGGATGTGTGCAGGTGCGTGTCGCCCCAGAACACGCGGCTCGGGAAGCTGCGGCCCGCGTACGGCGAGTACGTGCTGCCCCGATAGACGTCGTTCAGCGCCGCGCCACCGTCAGGCGGTGGAGGGACCTGCGACCACACGGAGGAGGAAGTGACGATGAGGAAGAAGAGAATCGTGGCTGCGAGTCTCAGTAGCTGTGTCATAACGGTCTCCGCTCTTCAGGACTGGCTTTCGTAGTACGATGACTAATCAAGGTGCCACTCGAGACGCCGACCCGCTACCGGGCGAGAACGCCCGTCCTGTGCGTCTCGCGGTTACCTTTGGGAGTCCCTGCAAGGAGTAGATCATGGATCTCGGCACATTCTCGATCAGCCTGGCAGTAAAGGACATCGGCGCGTCAAAGGACTTCTACGAGAAGCTGGGCTTCGAAGTCTTCGCCGGAGACGCAACGCAGAACTGGCTGATCATGAAGAACGGCGATCATGCGATTGGGCTATTTCAGGGAATGTTCGAGAGGAACACCCTCACATTCAATCCTGGGTGGGATAGCAACGCCCGCGAGCTCGATAGCTACACGGACGTGCGTGAGCTGCAGGGTCAGCTGAAGCAGCGAGGCGTGGAGCTAATCAGCGAGGCGGACGAAAGCACGTCCGGGCCCGCCAGTTTCGTCGTAGTGGATCCCGATGGAAACCCGATACTCGTAGATCAGCACGTTTGAGCCGCTGTTGGAGCCGCCTTTCACTCCCACCGGACGCCCCCCAGGAAGATCCGCGCCTGCAGGTACTCCACCGGCGCCCAACTATCGCGCAGGGGGCGTCCTGCAGCTGCAACGGCCGCCTGCGGCCATTCGGATCTCGGGAGGGCAGAGGCATCCCGACTCGCCACTAGAATGACGTTCTGGATGGCGGCGGGGTCCAGCTCGGCATCCGTCACGTAGACCCGCACCTCTTCGAAGACCTCCTCGGCGGTGGCGCGAAGGCGCTGCAGGAATCCCGCGCCGGACTCCGAGAGGGGCGAGAGCACGTTGGCCACGAACAGGCCGCCAGGTTGGAGGCGATCGGCCATGTCCGTGAGCGCCTCCACCGTCACCATGGTCCACGGCACCGTGAGCAGGTGCTCGAACACGTCCAGGTAGATCAGGTCGTACAGATCCTCACTGTCTCGCACAAAGACCCGCGCGTCGTCGTGCACGACATGGATGTTGGGATACTCTGCCCTGCCGTAGGCGAAGTACTCTGCCGCCAATCGGGTGGCAGCCGGATCGATCTCCACCACGTCGATGCGCAGCTCCGGCTTCCATCTGCTGAACGCCACGGGCAGTGAGAGAGCCGCTCCACCCAGCACGAGCATCGACTCCACGTTGTCCATGACAGGCTCGAGGATCAGGCCGCTGGCATCCACATAGCTGTGTGCGGGAGACCCGGTGTCAACGTATTCGGCGGACGACGAACTGCCGTTCTGCCAAAGCTCACGCACCAGCCGTCCGCCTCCCCAATCGCGCTCGGTGACCTTGATCGACGCATAGAGCGTCTGCTCCTGATGCAGTGTGTCGGCAGGAAGGCGTGCCGAGGCCGCACCCAGAGTGCCGACGCCGATGGCACCGAGGGCGATGAACCCTGCAGACACCCCCTTCCCCAGGATCCAACCGGACAGACCTGCCATGACGAGCAGGGCCGCTGCGGTGAGCCCCAAGAGCACCGGCAGCGGGAAGAGGGGAAGCAGGACGAAGCCGGTCATGAACGTGCCGGCAATGGAGCCCGCAGTTGCCGCCGCAGTGACGTCACCCGCGCGGCGTCCCACCTTCCCCAGACTCTCGGTATCGGCCTGGACGAGATACGGCACGACGGCTCCGAGACAGAGCACCGACGGTGCGAACAGGATCAGCGCGCTGGCAACCGCCCCTCCGATGAAGCCCAGGACACCCCGCGCAATCCACGGGACGGCGCCGCCCAGCACGGGCAGGGCGGCAGTGAGCGCCGCGGCGACCAGCACCCACGCCAGGGGGATCCGCCCCCGATCGGCCAGACGGCCGCCCAGATGGCTACCCAGCGCGAGGGCGGCGAGGATCACTCCTATGACCGCCGTCCACGGGACGGCCGACAGTCCGAAGACCGGTGCGATGAGCCGGGCGCCGGCGATCTCGATGGTGAGCACGGCGAAACCCGACCCGAACGCCAGCACGAAGAGCGCGAGGCGGCGGACCCCAGTCAGCAGTGGGACCTGGACGTCGGTCTCGTTGTCTGCCATCAACACCTACATACCATGCATCCCGTGATCACAGCCGAACAGGTAGTGACAGATCGGCAGCGTGTCATGAAACGTGCACGCTGCAGCGAAGAAGACGATGACGAACAGGAGCCCTGCGATGATCTTGCGATGGTGCTTCTCGACGGTCGCGGACATGGTAGCCATGACACCACCTCCCCAGCTTCGGATAACATCCTGCAATGGATAGCGCTGGAGGTCCGGCCGCGTCAAATTGGCTCGTGAGGGATCGTTAGGTCACGCTTGCGGCAGCCAGAGGGGCGTCCCCAGACCCATCTCGCGCTGCAAAAGGAGGAGAACATGACCGTCGAATTCATGCGCCAGTTTCTTCTGTGGTGCACCATCATCAACCTCGGGATTCTGATCGTGTGGTGGCTGGGCTTCGTGATTGCGCGGGACTGGATGCAGAGCATCCACGGGAATTGGTTCCGTCTGACGGACGAGCGGTTCGACGCCGCCCACTACAGCGGGATGGCCCATTTCAAGATAGGGATCATCCTGTTCAACGCAGTGCCGCTGGTGGTGCTTTACATCGTCGGCTGACGAAGAGGACTCTCGACGCTCACCCAACGCCCGGCTCCACAGCCGGGCGTTGGGGCATGCCCCGGAACCAACTGAGTGCCCCCGGGGTGCAACTGGTATGAAATCCCACAAGCAATATCCGGCATTCGCCCTCGCCATTCTTTGCGGCGGTGCGGCAATCTCAGCGTGCGCCGACGGCAGCGGTCCGGGCGGCCCCACTGCTACCATGCAGATTGTCCAATCCGTGAGCAGTTTCGGCGCCGTAGATGTGCTCGTGGCCGGCCAGACCGCACTCAGCGACGTTCCTTACGGAACTGCTCGCAGCGCCGAAGTGCCGGCCGGCAGCCACCATGTCGTGATCCGCCCGGCTGGAACCACGAGCACTGCAGGCGGAGCCTTGGTGAGCTTCGTGGCCGGCGATACGACTACGATGCTGACCGTGGATTCGTCGAGCATCATCAACCCCTGGGTGCTTACCGACACCGGCTCGGTGGTACCGGCAGACCAGAGCAAGCTGCGGGTGGTGCACTTTGCCGCCAGCGAGCCGGCGCTCGACATATTCCGCACACAGCCGGACTTTCCGACCCCCGTCAGCATCATGTTCCCATTCAACTACCAGGAGGCCTCGCCCTACCTGCAGAGCGATCCGGGGACATGGACGGTCTTGGTGTCCTCGTGGTCGGGCGGCGTCCCCGTGCTGTCGGACACGCTGCTCGCGACAGGTCCCATCGAGATCCCCGCCGGCGAATCCCGCACCGTGGTGATCCTGGACGGGGAGAGCGGCGGCCTCCAGCACGAGGTAATCACCCCGTAGCAGGGCATCCAGCATCCGCCGTCAACTGCGCGCCGTTGCGGACCCCCCGCACGGCGCGCATTCTATGTGCTTGGACCAAAGGGGGAATCCACGATGAAGCGCTCGCTTCCGCTGCTGGCCGTGTGCACGGCCTTGACCCTGCCGCTGGCCGCCCAGGAGGGCGCCCAGCAGGCCGCCCAACCCATCGCCATAGAGCCGTCGAGCAACGTCATATTTCCGATGGAGGTCGGCATCCCGGGCGGCGAGGGTACCCATTACCTGGCCGGGATGGGGGTCCGCACCAAGACGTTCCTCAAGGTGAAGGTGTACGCCTTCGGGCTGTACGTGGACCGGCAGGCGGCGCCCGAAGCCCTGGCCGACTGGCAGGGCAAGATGTGGAACGACCTTCAGAAGGACGACTCGTTCTACGCCGCGCTGCTCGAGATGGGTTTCCCGATGACCCTCAGGCTCGTCATGACGCGCAACGTGGGCGGCGAGGACATGGCCGAGGCGTTCGACGGGGCGCTGACACCGCGAGTGCAGGCCGTGGCCGCCGAGATGCCGGGCGGCGAAGCCGCGGTGCAGCAGTTCCGCGCCTACTTCAGCGTCGAGGAGATGACCGACGGGTCCGAGCTCATCTTCACCTGCGCCGACGGCACGCTGTCGAGCTCGGTGAAGGGCGAGGTCATGGGCGACATCGAATCCCCCGCCCTTTGCTGGGCCCTGTTCGACGTCTATCTGGGCGAGGATCCGGTGTCCAAGGACGGCAAGAAGAACGTGGTGCAGAACTTCCCCAACATCCTGGCGGGGCGGTAGCGACGGCTGGTACCCGGGCGCTCGCCCCGGGTTGAGTTTGCGGCCCGACCCGGTCACATTTCGGGCCGCGGAGCGAGGCGGGCCG
Source organism: Gemmatimonadota bacterium (assembly GCA_039586895.1). Lineage (GTDB taxonomy): Bacteria > Gemmatimonadota > Gemmatimonadetes > Gemmatimonadales > GWC2-71-9 > WVYX01. The sequence goes on from JBDHJM010000030.1 coordinate 4,555, forward strand.
GCGGCCGGGAGGACCCGACTGCCGGCCCGCGCTCTGGGAGAGGTGGCCGAGAGGCTGAAGGCGGCGGTTTGCTAAACCGTTATAGGGTCAAAAGCCCTATCGGGGGTTCGAATCCCCCCCTCTCCGTATCCACAAAGCAAAGACGCCGAGCGCATGCTCGGCGTCTTTGTTCTTTCTGCCATCGGACTTGAGCTACGGCTTCTCGACCCGGAAGTTGAGCACCCCGCTGGTCCCCACCATCGACACCCGGATGGTCCAGTTCCCGGCAGCGCCGGCATCGGTCTCGAACGTGCCCGTTTCGGCGAGACTGCGCACGTAGACCTGAGCGCCGTCCCCGTCCCGGATCTCCAGGGTGGCTGTGCCACCGGTGATGCTTCCCGACTGGTTGACGTCGGCACGTGTTCCGGTGTTCACCCATATGTAAGACAGCGTCTCGGTATTGTCGTTGGCCGTCGCCTGGAACTGGAACGTGTCCGTCTCGTTGGATACCTCGACGTTCGTTAGGCCGGTGCTCTCGCTGCCGCAGCTCACCACGCCGACGAGCACCAGTGAGACGACCACCCGGCCAACCGTTCTAACCAGCTGCAACGTCATGGGCACGCTCCTTCTCGGGTTCCGTACACTCCATAATACGGGAGTGATACAGCGCTGGTAATACGACGTTCCACCGCGTTCCTTGCCGCTCAGCCCGCGATGTCGTCGGAGTGGTCGACCCGGTTCCTGCCCGTTTCCTTGGCGTGGTACAGCGCCCGGTCCGCGTCGTACAGCACGCGGGAGAGCCAGTCGGGGTCCGGCCTCAGCTCTGGCGTCTCGAACTCCAGCGTGGTGGCTCCGACGCTGGCCGTGATCTCGCGCCGGGGCCAGGTGGCCCGCTCCAGCGCCTCCCGAAACCGCTCGCCCAGCGTCACCGCACCGGCCTTTTCGGTCTCGGGCAGGATGATGGCGAACTCCTCGCCGCCGATCCGCGCCACGTAGTCGCTGCGCCGCGCGTGGCGCCTCAGGATGGACGCAGTGTGGGTCAGGATTTCGTCCCCGGCGGGGTGTCCGAACTCGTCGTTATACGACTTGAACTTGTCCAGGTCCACGATCAGCACCGAAAGCGGCCGGGTCATGCGCAGCGCCATCTCCATCTGCACGCCGAGCTGATCCACGAAGGCCCTGCGGTTCCAAAGCCCGGTCAGGCTGTCGGTGGCTGCCAGCTCGGCCAGCTGCTCGTTGGCCTCCTCGAGCGCTTCAGCCTGCTCCGAGATGCGCCGCTCCAGCCGCTTGCGCTCGGTCAGATCCACGATGGCGCCGAGCACGAAGGTGCCCTCGGCCGTCTCGACCGGGTTGAGCCCGATCTCCACCGGGACCTCGGTGCCGTCCTTCCGCACGCCGGTGAGGTCGTGCCGGATGCCCATCTGCTGGTTGTCCTGATGCACGGAGCGCGACGCCTCAGGGACCAGCACATCGATGGGCTGACCCACCAGCTCGTCGCGCTCGTATCCGAACAGCCGCTCGGTGGCCGGGTTGACCATGGCGATCAGTCCCTCGCTGCTCACCAGGACCATCGCGCAGGGCGATGCGTCCACGGCGAGCCGGAACTGCCCGTCGAGCAGACCGCCGCTGTCGTCGCTCATCCCGATACCCCCAAGAGACGGACGATCCTTCCGACCAACGGGGGCGCAGTCCGCGGCCACAAGGTTCCGGTGTACCTCTAGGCAGACCCTTGTAAAGGCGCTGTTAAGATAGGATGAACGGCGCGGTGCCGTTAGCGGTCCTTCTCGTTAAGTTCGGGAGCATGTCACAGGTCCGCGTCCGCTTCGCCCCCTCACCCACGGGATACCTCCACGTGGGAGGCGCCCGCACGGCGCTGTTCAACTGGCTCCTCGCCCGCAAGGCCGGTGGCGAGTTCCTGCTCCGCATCGAGGACACCGACAGGGAGCGCTCCTCCGACGACAACGTGCAGGTCATCCTGGACGGGCTCTCCTGGCTGGGGCTCGACGTGGACGGCGAGATCGTATTCCAGGGAGCGGGGATCGAGCGGCATCAGGCCCTGGCCGACCGACTGCTCTCTGATGGTACCGCCTACGAGGACGAGGGCGCGATCCGCTTCCGCATGCCGCAGGACGAGATCGCGTGGGAAGACGCGGTGTACGGACGCATCAGCTTCCAGGGCTCGGACATCAAGGACTGGGTGATCCTGCGCTCCGATCGCAGCCCCACCTACAACTTCGTGGTGGTGTGCGACGACATCGAGATGGCGATAACGCACGTCATGCGGGGCGACGACCACATATCCAACACGCCAAAGCAGATCGCGGTGTACCGCGCGCTGGGCCACGAGCCGCCCACCTTCGCGCACGTGCCGATGATCCACGGCCCCGACGGCAAGAAGCTGTCCAAGCGGCACGGCGCCACCGCCGTGGGGGATTATCGCCGGGAGGGAATTCTGCCCGAGGCGATGCGCAACTTCCTGGCGCTGCTGGGCTGGAATCCGGGCGACGAGCGGGAGCTCTACTTCACCGTTGACGAGCTGGTCGAAGCGTTCTCCGTGGAGCGGATCCTCAAGAAGGCCGCGATCTTCGACCTCACGAAGCTCGAGTGGCTGAACGGCCAGCACATCAGCCGTACCCCACCCGACCGGCTGTACGGGCTCATCGAAGACGAGCTGCCGCAGAAGGGCGTCGACGTCGAGACACTGGGCAGGAACCGCGTGCTGTTCGCGATCAAGGTGCAGAGCGAGCGCGCCCGCACCACGCACGACCTGGCGCACAGGGTCGGAGTGCGGTTCAACGCCGACCTCATCGAGCTGGACGACAAGGCCAGGAAGCTGATCAAGAAGGACCCGGCGGCCTTCCGCGACACCCTGGCCGCAGCGCACGAGCGGCTGGAAGCCATCCCGGAGGCCGAGTGGCAAGAAGCCGCCATCGAGGCCGCGCTCAAGGGCATGGCCGAGGAGCGCGGGGTCAAGCTCGGAGCCGTGTTCCAGCCGGTGCGCGTAGCGGCGGTGCGGCTCCGGGTCGCCCAAGCTGTCCTGTGCGCCGCACTGATGCTTGGGTGTGTCCGCACGTATGACATGCAGCACCTGACTGCGTTTCCTGACACCACCACGATCGAGCGCGAGTGCCCCACGCCCGAGCCGGGCATCACGTGGTACGTGCCGGCCTCGCAGTCCGACGGCCACGAGCTGGACCGCTGGTGCCGAGCCACCGGCCCGGTGGTGCTGGACACGGTGCCGTACCGGCAGTTCGGCAGGTGGCTCCCGGGGGACTCCCTGGCGGTGGCCGTGTGGAACATCGCCGCGGGCTCCGGCGACATCATCCCCTTCATTAGAGAGCAGCTGGGCTTCGACTGCGAGACCGGCTACACCAGAGAGTCACGCGGACACCACTTCGTGATCCTGCTGCAGGAAGCCCTGCGCAGCTCCAGCGAGATACCGGCCGATCCCCACGACCCAATCGTCGCGGCCCCGGTCGTGGAGGAGGAGCGCCCAGGACCGCGGCTCGACGCTGTGGAGGTGGCGCGGCGTTGCGGACTGGCGCTCGCCTACGTGGCGGCCACGCGCAACGGTGCATTCGACTCCGGCGGCGTGCGCGAGGACAAGGGCAACGCGATCCTCTCCACGCTCCCACTGTCGGACGTGATCGCGCTGGAGGAGCCGGCGGTGGCGCAGCGCCGCGTGTCGGTGGGCGCCACCGTGCGCAACGCGGCCGGCGACAGCCTGCGGCTGGTGAGCCTGCACATCAACACGTTCCCCGGACCGTGGCGCATCCTGTGGACCGGTGCCAGCTCGCGGCTGCGCCAGTCGCTGGCAATAGTGGGTGCGCTGCGCGAGGTGGAGATCGCCCGGGCACCCGAAGGCGAGCGGGCCGCGCTGGCGGCGTGCCATCCGGCGTGCAACGGTGACGGTGTCGCCGTGTATCCGATCTCGACGATCGCGGCCGGCGACCTGAACACGTCGGACGACACCGAGAGCGCGATCCAGCACCTGCGGGAGCACTTCCCCGATTCACCGCCGTCGCACGGCCAGCCCACCAGCCGCCAGTTCCCCACCGACCACCTGCTGTTCCGGCCCCGCACGGGCTCGGAGGATTCGATCCTCCCGGGCAGCTACCGCGTCGTGGAGAGCAAGTACTACTCCGACCACAACGCAGTGATCGCCTGGTTCGCCTTCGGGAATTGAGTTGGGATAACTGGGCGGACGATCTCGCCGGGTGCGGGCCGCAACTGCCCGCGCGGCCTGCCTACGGCGTGATGGTGTCGCGCCTCGCTCTGGTGGAGTCGTCGCGTTCCCGCTCGGCCCGCTTGCGGTCCCGCTCGGCCTGTTTACGCACGCGGGTCTGCTCGATGTAGTCGCGGAATTCTGTCGACGTTTCGGCGCGGTTGGCCGCGCTGAGGATGTCCGCGCGGATGGCCGCCAGCTCCGCCTCGTTCATGGCGGCCTCGATGTTGCCCTGCGGCAGCGGGAGCAGCGCGAGCAGGATGCTCGGGATCTTGATGTCGCCCAGGTAGATCCACGACCCGTCTATGCCCCAAGTGTCCTCGCCGATGGTCGTCGTCCAGTCGGTGGGCGGCGGCATGGCGAAGCTGTCGCGCGGCATCGTGTCGATGAACGCCTGGAGTTGGGCGCGGATGGCGCTGTCCACCCGCGCCACGTGGAGCTCGATGCTGCCGGAGGGACCAACCACACCCAGGCCGGCCTCCCACGCGCGCACCCAGAGCCGGCCGTCCGCGTACTCGGGACGCAGCAGGCGGCGTGGACCGATGAGACCGGGGATGGCGCTGCTGTCGCCGGCTCCCGCTTCGTCGCCGATCACCACGGCCACGTCCTCCTCGGGCGGCGGGATCACGGTGTCGGCCCTTGCGCCCGGTGCGGGGCGCTGCGCCGGCTCGTCACCCGGACCGGGTGTTCCACCACCCCCGCCCAGGTTACCGCCTCCCAGAGCCGGCATCGCGAACTGGCGCGGGCCTGTCATGCCGGGCGGGAGCAGCGTGATGATCGTGGCGCTCGGGACTTCCGCGTCGGGCGGCACCGCAGGGTGGAGCGTCACGCTCACCAGCACGGCAATGGCTACCAGGTGGAGTGCCGCGCTCGCCACGCCCCACAGCGGGTTGCTGCGCGGCGGCTCCGGCGGCAGGTAGAACCCGCGCCAGCGCCGGGCCAGGTACTCGCTCTTAGGCACGCGCCGCCCCGAGCCGCTCGAGCGAGCGGCCCACTCGCTGGATCGCCTCCGCGAGGCGCTCGGTTCCCACCGTGAGCGCGATGCGGAAGAACCCCTCGCCGCCGGCCCCGAAGGCGGTGCCCGGCATCAAAACCACGCCCTCGTTCTCCAGCACGTCGTGCGCGAAGCCGGCCGCCTTCGTCCCGGCCGGCAGCGGCACCCACAGGTACATCGTGCCGCGGGGCGGCTCCACGGAGAGACCGATCTGGGCAAGTTCTCGCACGGCTGCGTCACGGCGCTCCGCAAATCGGTGCACCAGCGGCGCGACGAGCGATTCGGCTTCGTTCAGCACGGCCGCTCCGGCCTTCTGCACGGCGAGGAAGACTCCGGTGTCGATGTACGTCTTAGTCCTGTTCAACACCGCAATGAGGTCAGAGTTGCCGACGGCCCAACCCAGGCGCCAGCCGGTCATCGAGAAGCTCTTGGACACCGAGTGGAACTCGAGCGCCACGTCGCGCGCTCCCTCCACCTCGAAGATGCTCGGCGCCCGGTATCCGTCGAACGTGATCTCGCAGTAGGGGTTGTCGTACGCGAGCACGATCCCGTGCTCGCGGCACACGTCCACGGTGCGCTTCAAGTAGTCCAGCGTGGCGACGGCGGTGGTCGGGTTGTTGGGGTAGTTGAGGTACACCAGGCCGGTGCGTGCCAGGCGCTCGGGCGGCAGGTCGGCCAGCTCCACCAGGAAACCGTTCTCAGGCTTGAGCGGAACCAGCTCCGCCTCTGCGTCGGCCATGATCGCGCCGCCGATGTAGGCGGGGTAGCCCGGATCGGGCACCACGCACACGTCTCCGGGATCCAGCACGCCCAGCCCAAAGTGCAGCAGGCCCTCCTTGGATCCGATCAGCGGGATCAGCTCGCTGGCAGGATCGAACGACACGCCGAAGCGGCGCTCGATGTAGCCGGATGCGGCCTGGCGGAACTCGGCGAGGCCCACCTGGAATCCGTAGCGGCTCATCGCGGGATCGCCCACCGCCTGGCGCAGGGCGTCCACCGCCACCTGAGGCGGTGGGAAGTCGGCGTCGCCTGCACTCAGGTCGATCACGTCCACGCCTTCGGCTATCAGCCGGCGCTTCGTGACCGCGAGCTCGTGGATGGCGTATGTGGGCAGGCGCTTGATGCGCGCGGCGATGCGGGTCATGTCGGCGCTCCGATGCCGTGGCGGGCGAAGAACTCCTCCGCCGCCGACCGCACCGCGGACCACGGACCGATCACGCGTTCCGCCGGCGGCAGCGACTCGAGCAGCACCCGTCCGTAACTCTTGTGCACGATACGAGGATCCATCAGCAGCACCACTCCTGCGTCGCTGCGTGAGCGAATAAGCCGGCCGAACCCTTGCTTGAGCTTGAGTGCGGCGAGCGGGAGCAGGTAGTGGCGAAATCCGTCCTGCCCCCTGCCCTGCAGTGCCTCGAGCCGCGCGGCGGTGACCGGCTCACTCGGAACGCGGAACGGCAGCTTGGCCAGCACCAGGCAGCGCAGCGCAGTGCCGGGTACGTCCACGCCCTCCCAGAAGCTATCGGTTCCCAGCAGGATCGCCGAGCCCAGCTCGCGGAAGCGGCGCAGCAGCTGGTCGCGCTGACCCTCACCCTGCACCAGCAGAGGCCAGCGCCCTCCCAGCGTGGTGCGCAGCTGCCCGGCCACCCGGCGCAGCTGGGCGTGGCTCGTGAACAGTACGAACATGCCGCCGTCCGAAGCGGCAGCCAGCTCCGTGATGGCGGTGGCCACCGCCCGGTCGTGTCCGGCTTCGTCGCTGCGCGGGTCGGGCAGGTCGGTCGGCACGCCGAAAACGCACTGTTCCGCGAACTCGAAGGGCGACGGCAGGATCTCGGCGTACTTCACGGGATCCGGCTCGAGCGAGAGCCCGACGCGCTCCTTGAGGAAGTCGAACTCACCGCCCGCGGCGAGCGTGGCGCTGGTGGCGACCACCGTCTCCACCCGGTCGAACAGCGACTCGCGCAACAGCGGCGCGAGGTCGAGCGGCACCGCCGCCAGTCCCACCGCAAACGGCAGTCCGCCCACCGGCCGGTCGCCGCGGCGCTCCACCCAGCGCACCAGCTCGGCGCCCGGCGCGGGCCTCAGCGTGAGCGCGAAACCGTCCTGCGCTCCCTCCAGCCGCCGCACCACGCCGCGCAGCTCCTGCACGATCTGGGAGCGGCGGTCGGGCTCTTCGGTGAGCTCCAGCCGGTCGGCCACGGTGTCCACCCCGTCGCGCAGCTTCCCGAGTCCGCGCACCAGGTCGTCGAGTGCGGCACCGAGCCCCTCGCCCCACACCGGATCCTGTGCGAACGAGTCCTCCAGCCGCTGCACCGACTGCGGCTGCTTCGCGAGCCACCCGGCCAGCAGCACGAACACGCGCTCCGCGTGCTGCCGCGCCGCCGCGACCGCCGGCAGCAGGTCCTTGCGGATGAGATCGATTGAGGCGGCGCTCAGCAGGTCGTCGCGCGAGGCCAGCTCCGCAAGCAGCGTGGGGATGAGCCCCTTGCCTCCGCGCTCGAGGCGCGACAACAGACGCGTCACGCCGCGCGACGACACCTGCGTGCCCATGTGCTGTGCGGCCACGTCCTCCAGGTGGTGCCCCTCGTCCAGCACCAGCCTGCGGTAGGGCGGCAGCACCGCGGCGTCCTGCCAGTTCTCCTGCGCGCGGCGCACCGCGAGGTCCGCCGCCAGCAGGTGATGGTTCACCACCACCACGTCGGCCTCCGCGGCACGGCGCTTGGCGATGAACAGGAAGCAGCGGTCGTAATGCGGGCACTCGAGGCGGCTGCACAGATCCGATTCGGCACGCACTTCCTCCCACACATCGTGTGACGGCTGCGTTGCGAGGTCGGCCAGTGAGCCGTCCGCACTGCGGGATGCCCACGCCGCGAGCTCGTTGAGCTCGTCCATCTTCTCCGGCTCCAGCAGCGAGCCCTGGCCGCCCAGAGCGAGGTTGAGCCGGTTGTGGCACAGGTAGTTGTTCCAGCCCTTGAGCAGCGCGAAGCTGGGCGCGCGCTCCGCGTCGCGGAAGGCGCGTGCCAGGAGCGGCAGGTCCTTGCCCACGAGCTGCTCCTGCAGGTTGATCGTGTTGGTGGAAACGACGGTGCGCTCTCCGTTGGCGAGGCTCCAGTTGATGGCCGGCACCAGGTAGGCGAGCGACTTCCCCACTCCCGTTCCCGCCTCGAGCAGGGACACGCCGCCGTCGTTGTAGGTGTCGGCCACGTAGGCCGCCATGTCGCGCTGGCTGGGCCGGTCCTCGAACGCGCCCAGCACGTCGGCTACCGATCCGCCGGGCGCCAGCGCATCGGCCTGGGCCACCGGGTCGAGCGGCGTGTACTCCTTTGCGCGCGGCACCTCCACCACCACGTAGAGCCGCTCCGCCGTGTTGTCGATGATGCCGAAGCCGATGCCGCCGTCGTGCATGCCGGCGGCCACGTGCAGGTCGGCGGTCGAAGGATCGAGGTCGCCGCCCGGGTGGTTGTGCAGCACCATCTGCCCGCGCTCGGCCTCGCCGGGCAGCGCCAGCACGGCGTCCACCGTGCCGCGAGCCAGCACCCGCACGGCGACGATCTCGTCGCCCTCGAGGGTCGCCACGAACGAAACCTCGCGCCCACCGGCTCGCTCGATCTCCGAGGCCAGCTGGGCGCGTGCCGCTGTCGATATGTCGGTCACGTCTTGAGCTCGCGCTTCTTCGCCGCCGGAAACAGCACGTTGTTGAGGATCAGGCGGTACCCCGGAGAATTGGGATAGAGCGACAGGTCGGTCGGTGGATCGCCTATCTGGTGCTGCGGATCCTCCGGGTCGTGCCCGCCCAGGTACGTCCAGGTGCCCGCGCCGTATTCCCCATGAATGTACTTGACCCACGGGGCGCCCTGCTCTTCGGCGAGGACGGTGACGCCGGGTTTGAGCCGCTCGCGCGTGAACGAAGTGGTGAGACCGTAGAAGTCGGGGATGACGTCGCGGTGGCACTGTACCAGCATCGCCGCAACCGGATCGATCTTGGCGCTGAAGTTGAACAGCTGGAACGCGCCGAGCGCCTGGCGCCGCGCCGGGTTGTTGACCTGGTGGCCGTCTATGTCCGAGAAGCTCGCCACCGCGGGTGACAGCTCGAGCTGCGCTCCCTGGAACGCGAACGAGCCCTCCCAGCGCAGCTGCTCGGCCGCGGCGGGGTCCATGGGCGTGCCGTCGGCGAACTGCGCCGCCACGTCGACTCCATCGGCTGCAAGGGCGATCTCCAGCGTCTCGGTGGCCGTGCACATGCCGAACAGAAAGCCGCCGTCCTCCACGTAGCGCCGGATACTCCGCGCCACGGACTTCTTGAGCTCGGCCACGTTGTCGAGTCCCAGGTCGCGTGCGGTCTGCACGCTGAGCCGCACCATCTCGCTGAGCCACGGCGACCCGGAGTACGTGAGGAAGAACTTGGAGTACTGCCCGGTGAAGTCTTCGTGGTGCAGGTGCAGCCACTCGTAGCGGCTCAGGTGGCCGCGCACCACCTCCGTGTCCCAAATGCGGTCGTACTCGATGCCCGCGTACTCCAGCGACATCCGCACGGCATCGTCCCACGGCGCTGCGTTGGGCGGCACGTAGACCGCCACCTTCGGCGCCTTCTCGAGCGGTACCGCGTCCATGTTGCTGGCGGCGATAATGCCGCGGACGTCCACCTCGGCGGTAGGCGCGACGTCCTCCACCAGCACTCCCTGCAGCGCGGCCTCGCGCCGCGCCAGCTCATCATCGGGCAGCAGGAAGCTGCCGCCCCGGTAGTTCAGCAGCCACTCGGCGGTGCCGCCGCGCTGCAGAATGCGGTAAGCGATGCCGTAGGCCTTGAGGTGGTTGGTCTGGACGTTGTCCATCGGGATCAGCAGTGCGCCGGCTCGCGGCCGGGCGGCTCGCGCCCGGCGCAGCGGAGCCGGCAGCAGCAGCGAGGCCGCGCAAGCCGCGAGGAAGTCGCGCCGTCTCATGAGCGCGGGACCGCTCCCCGAACGCGGTCCAGCAGGCGGCGCGCCTGCGGCACCACCGCGCTCTCGGGGTGCGCCAGGATGAGCCGCTCCAGTTGGACCGCCGCCGCCTGCTCGCGTCCCGTCTCGGCGTACACGAGCGCCAGGCGGTACTCCGCGCCGGGGGCGGCAGCGCCAGCGGAGTCCGCATCGATCGCCGCCCCGAACAGCTCCTCGGCGCGCCCGTAGGTCTGGATCGCGACCGCCATGTCACCGGCGAGGACCAGCACGTCGGCTCGGCCCCCCTGCGGCCGGAGCTGCTCGGCCGCCCGCTCCAGAGCGCTCAGTGCCGCGGCCGTATCGCCGCGCCGCGCCTGCAGCAGTCCCTCCCCCAGCGCCGGCAGCCGCTCGGCCTCGATGCGTTCCAGCAGCACCAGTGTCGCCGCGCGCTCGGTGGCCTCCGTTCGCGACGACGCGCCGGGGCCTGCTGCGCGGAAGTGCGTGCGCGCCCGGGCCAAGTCGCCCCGGTACAGCGCCACCCACCCGGCAACCGCCTCCGCGCTGACCGTCGCGGCCTCGCCCAGCGCCACCTCGGCCCGGTCCAGCTGACCGCGCTGCACGTGCACCCACGCCAGCCGCTCGCGCAGCTCTGCCGCGTCGCCGCCACCCAGGTACGGCTCCCACTGCTCGAACCGCTCCTCCGCTTCGTCCACCCGCCCCGCTTCCGCAAGCACCGCTATGTAGGCTGCCATGACCGCCGCCGCCTCGGGACCGGGCTCCTCGGCGCTCGTCGCAAGCCGGCTCAGCATCCGCTCGGCCCCCTGGAGATCGCCGGCCGCCGCGAAAGAACGTGCCGCCGCCAGGCGGGCCCGGTCGGCGGATTCACCCTCCGAGCGCTCCGCCACCCGCTCCAGTGCGAGGCCGCGCGCCCGGTCTCCCTGCGGCGTTCTCAGGCGAGCTGCCTGCTCCGCGAAGTGCCACAGCAGCGTCACGGCTGCCACGCGGTCGTCCGGCAGCGTACGGTCCAGCACCGGCCACGCCTCCAGCGGCCGCCCCCAGCGCGCCAGCAGGTCCACCGCCAGCCAGCTCGACGACGGCGGGGGGTCGTCGCGCAGCAGCTGCTCCAGCACGAGGTCGCGGTGCGCCTCGGGCGCCTGCCCCAATACAGTGGCCGCCCCGGTCAGCAGCGCACCGTTGCGGGCCAGCGCGATGCGCCACTGGGCGGCGGCGTCCGCCCACTCGCCGCGCGCCGTGAGCAGACGCGCCATGTCAGGGGCCAGTACCGCTACCCCCAACCGCTCCTGACCTTCGCGCAGCACACGGAGCGCCGTGTTCTCCAGGCGCTGCTGCATCAGCCAAAAGGCCCACTGCTGGTAGGGAGCGGCGCTCTCGGGCCGCGCGGCGATCCACGCCCGTGCGGCCCTCAGCACTATGTCCTGCTGACCGGTCGCCGCGGCCTGGCGCAGCGCCACTCCGTGGAGCAGCTCGCTCCTGGGCTCGGCTTCGAGCGCGCGCTCCAGGTACGGAGCAAGCGAGTCGGTCCATCCCAACCGGCCGAACACCCGCTCCATCCCGAGGATTGCCGCCGCACTCCCGGGGGCCACGTCCAGCGCCCGCTGGTAGTGCCCGGCCGCGTCCTCCAGCCGGCCCTCCCGCTCGGCCACGAGCGCCGCGCCGAGGATCGGCATTTCCGCACGGCTCGGCACCTGTCCGGCGGCCGAGCCGGCTGCTGCAGCAAGCAGCAGCACCGCGGCGAGGCCCGCTCTAGCGACGCGCATCGTTGAGCCGCTGGAAGTAGTCCAGGATCAGGCGCCGCTCCTCGGGCGTGAGCCGCCGCAGCTGCTCCCAGGTCGGGTACGGGTAGCGCTGCTGTATCACGTGGGCCTCGGCTGCTCCCGGCAGCCGCACCAGGGCGGGATCGGCCGCCTGACTCACCCGCTCCCTGGTTTCGTCCTCTTCGTCACTCTCGAGCGATCGGCCCGCATCGAGCAGGCGGCGGAACAGCTGCTCCTGGCGCTCGACCAGATCCCGGTCGAGGCGCCCCGACTCCAGCCGGTCCGCCAGTTCGTCGGCTTCGTCGGCCAGCTCGTCGGTGCCCGACACCTCGCCTTCGGCACCCATGCGCTCGAGCTCCTGCGCGAGCGCGCGCTGCCGTTGGGCGAGCGCCCTTAGCTCCTCCATCAGGCGGTCGCCTCCCGCCGGCACCTGCGACAGCATGCCGCTCGACTGGCCGCTCAGCTCGCCCTGCTGCTCGGCCAGCTCGGCGAGCTGCTCCATAGCCTCCTGCAGGCCCGACCCCGACTGGGATCCGCTCACCTGTCCCTGCGTCTGCAGCAGCGCGTAGATCACGGCGGTGAGGGCATCCTGCGCCTCGCCCGAGAGCCGCTCTCCCTCCCGCGTGTTCGGGTTGGCGCGCTGCACCTGATCCAGCGCCTCGCTCATCTTCAGCTTGGCCAGACCGAGCGCCGCACCCAGACGCGCCGACACGAGCGCGTTCTTGCTCGCCGCGCCCTGCAGCCGCTCGATGACACGGTCCACGCCGTCCCGGTTGGCGGCCTGCGCACCGCGCACGTCGGTGCCGGCCTCGCCGAGCGCCAGCCGCCGAGTCAGGTCCTCCTGCTCCCGCGCCAGCTGGGCGGTCTCCACCAGCGCGCGGTCGAGCTGCGCCATCACTTCCTCGCGCCATGCCTCGCGCAGCTCCTCGCGCTCCAGCTTCAGCGCCTCGGAGATCGGATCGAGCGCCTCGCTCGCCGCCTCCCCCGACTCGCGCGCTCCCTGCGCGTCACCCCGCCCCGCCTGCCCGGCCGCCTGCTGCATCCGCCGGGCTGCCTGTTCGGCCCGGCGCGCCGTACCCTCCAGCGGCTGCTCGGGTGCGACGGAGTCGATCGTTGCTTCGAGCCGCTCCAGCTCGGCGGCCAGCGAGTCCACCCTGCGGGCCAGCTCGGCTTCGCGCTCTGCCGCGGCGCTGTCCACACCCTGTTCGGCGCGCTCGTTCCACTGCCGCTGCTCGGCCGCCAGCTCTTCCGCGTCCCGCGCAAGGGAGGTGAGATCTCCCTCCACCGCCGCACGCTCGAACAGCTCGCGGCCGCGCGTCAGCTCCTCCCGCAACTCCGCGGCCTGGCGCGCCAGCTCGCGCAGGGCATCGCGGGTGCCTTCAGCGTCGAGCCGCTGCAGCGCCTCGCGCAGCGCGTCGAGGCGCGCCTCCAGCTCCTCGTCCAGCGCGCGCTCCAGCAAATCCTGGATGTCGCGCAGTTGCCTCTGAAACTCGGGATCGGTGAGCCCCGCCTGCCACGCGGCGTCGGCCAGATCGCGCATTTGCTCCTGCAGTGCGCGTGCGCGCTCCACCACGTCCCGCTCGCCCCGCAGCAGTTCCTGCGCCCGCTCCACGGAACTGAACGGCAGCTGGTCCTCGCCGCGCGCGCCCGGTGCCTCCGCCTGCGCACCCCGTTCACGCTCGGCGGCGAGATCCTCCAGCTGCCGCGCCAGCTCGGTCTGCGCCCGCACGAGCGAATCGGCCTCCGAGCCGATCTGGCGCCCGGCCCGGCGCGTGGCCTCGCGCAGCTCCGCCATCGCCGGCAGGCGCAGCGTAAAGAGGCGACTCTCTCCCACTTGCGGCGCGGGGCGGCTGTCGTATGCGCGCACCAGGAAGTGAGCGGTGTCGCCGGGCAGGAACCCGCGCTCGCTGAGATCCAGCACCCAGGAGAGCACCGCGCGCTCCGCACCGCCCGCCGGCAGCGGTACCTCCTCGACGAGCGGCTCGCCCGTCTCCCCGTACCGGTTCACGCGCCAGCTCTCCAGCTCCACCCGCGTGAGCCTGTGGTCGTCGCGCGCATCTATCAGCAGCGCCTGCTTGAGCGAGAGGTGCACCGTAGTGTCGCGTCCGGGCACCGGGACGCCTACCGTGGGCACGCTGTCGCGTACGGCCAGGATCTCCAGCACCGCGGGGGATTCGTCCATCACTCCCCCCGCATGCGGCACGACCTCGAGCTCCCAGCGGCCGCTGCCAGCCACTGACAGTGTGCCGCGGAACGAATCGTCATCCACTTGCAGCGGCACCGCCCTGCCCTGCGTGCGCCAGGACACGCCCGCCAGCTCCACGGTGGCTGCACCCCTGGTGAGCACCCGCGTGCCCACTGGCAGCAGCACCGGCCCCTCCCCGGGGGCGAGCGGCTCGTCAGCGCGCTCCAGGTAGGCCGGGAACCTGGCGGCCAGCTCGAGACGGGTGAGCAGCGCCGGGAGCGCCACCCGTACGTGTACGGTTTCCGACGCGCGCCGTCCGCTCGCGGCGCGCAGGAAGCGATCGCTGTCGAGCGGCCCGATGGGCATCGTCGCGCGCCCCGACGTGTCCAGGGCAAGCGGCTCGCTGCGCCACGGCTCACCGGGGGCGCGCAGCCACAGCTCCGCACCGGGCCGGCCCGGAGCGCTGATCGAGACCGTCACGAACTCACCGCGGCGCACGTCGGTGCGATCCACCGACAGCTCGACTGGCCGCCCGGCGCGCGCCAGCATCTCGATCGGGTGCCAGAAGGCGGCCGCGTTCCCCGCCGCGGGACCCACTCCGGCGAACAGCAACAGCCCCGCGGCAAACAGCGCCGCCCCGTTGCGCAGCTCGCGCAAGCTGCGGGCGCGCACCTCACCCAGCGCGCCCGCTCCGCTCGTTTGCAGCCAACTTGAAACGCGCCCGTCGGCCACCCGTGCCAGCGACGCGCTGCCGTGCTCGCCGTCCCATGCCGCGACCCCCTGCACGAGCCCGCGGCGCTGCCCGCCGCCCCGCTCCACCGCCGCTGCCAGCGACGCCCATCCGAGACGGCGCCCGCGACGGCGCCACTGCGCTCCGCCCCCGGCCAGGGCCGCCGCCACCACGATCCACGCCACGAGCACCGTGAGCGGCACGCGCTGATACAGGCCGAGGCGAGCCAGCACCACTCCCGCAGCCAGCGCCGCGAGAACCAGACCGGCGGTGAGCAGCACACCTGCTCCCACCGTGCGGCGCGCCAGTTCCCGGCGCCGCGCCTCGAGCCAGCGGCGCGTTTCCGTCATGGGCTCACCGTCACCGCGTAAACGAACAGGTTCACGCCCATCCGGAGTGCCGATTCGCGCAGTCCCAGAGGGTCGCGGTGCACGTCGGGATCCTCCCAGCCGTCACCCAGATCCGACTGGTAGGAGTAGAACAGCACGAGCCGCTCGCCCACGAACACTCCCAGTCCCTGGGCCGGCAGGCCGTCGTGCTCGTGGACTTTGGGCAGTCCCTGGGGAAAGTCGTACACGGCGTGGTACACCGGGTGATCGAGCGGCACCTCGGCCAGCTCTCGATCGGGGAACACGCGCGCGATCTCGCGCCGGAACGAGCGGTCCATGCCGTAGTTGTCGTCGGCGTGGAGGAAGCCGCCGTTTTCCAAGTAGCGGCGCAGCAGGCGCGCCTCTTCGTCGGAGAGCCTCACGTTGCCGTGGCCCGTCATGTACAGGTACGGCACCTCCCACAGATCGGGATCGGTGAGCCGCACCACGCGATCGCGCTCCTCCACCGACAGCGCGGTTCGCTCGTTGATCACTGCGATCAGGTTGGGCAGGCTGGACGGGTTGGCGTACCAATCCCCGCCCCCGTCGTAGTGCAGCCGCCCGATGGCGAGCGGCGCGGGTGCGGGTGCTGCGCCCAGTGCAGCGAGCCCCAGGGCCGCGATGAGAATGCGCCAGCGGCTCACTGTTCGTTCACTATGCGATAGGCCTCTCTGCGGGGAAACGCGAACTCGGCGGCGAGCCGGTCCGCCGCATCGCGCCGGGTGAGCCCGTCGGCGATCAGCTCCGCGGCGCGCTCGCGCACCGCGTCCTCATCGGCCGCCGGTGGGTCGGCCGCACCCCCGGCTACGAGCACGGTGACCTCTCCCCGAGGCGGGTTCTCGTCGTAGTAAACCGCCAGCTCCGCGAGGGTCCCGGTGCGCAGCTCCTCGTGCTGCTTGGTGAGCTCGCGGGCCACCGCGCCCGCCCGTTCCGCACCACAAACTGCGGCCAGCTCCTCGAGCAGCCGCACCAGCCGCGCCGGCGACTCGAACACCACCGTGGTCCATGGCGATCCTGCCGCTGTTTCCAGCAGGCGCTTGCGGTCCGTGCCCTTGCGCGGGAGGAACCCGAGGAAGGTGTAGCGGCTCGCGGGAAGGCCGGAAATGGACAGCGCGGCCGCAACGGCGGAGGGTCCGGGCACTGCGACCACCGGGGCGCCCGCCCTGCGCGCCTGATCCACGAGGTCGGAGCCCGGATCGCTCACCGCCGGCGTGCCCGCGTCCGACAGCAGCGCCACGTCGTCGCCTCCCTCGAGCACCGCTACGAGCTGGCGCGCACGGCCGGCCGCTGAGTGTGCGTGGTAGCTCAGCACGCGCGGTGAGGCACCCGCGTGCTGCAGCAGCACCCGTGCGCGCCGCGTGTCCTCGGCTGCCACGGTGCCCACGCTGCAAAGCACCGCTTTCGCGCGATCGGAGAGGTCTCCCAGATTGCCCAGCGGGGTGGCAACTACGTAGAGAGTGCCGGTGCTCACCAGCTAACGGTCCAGGGCAGGCGGTCGTAGAAGCCCGCCTTCTGCAGCATGAAGCGCTGCTCGCGTGTCGCCTCCTGCAGCACCTGGGGTGCTATGCCTGGCGCGATCACCTCGACGTCCTCGAGCAGCTGCAGGGCCCAGTCGGACAGCGCGAACATCAGCTCCTGCGGAGTGCTGACGAGATCGTCGGCGGCCTGCTCGGCGGTCTCGTCCTGCGCCCCGATGGCATGCAGCGCGGTGTGCACGTTGGCCTGCAAGTCGCGCACCCGCTCCACCCGCTTCATCCCCTCCCCGGGGATTTCGGCCTCGGTGGCCTTCGCGATCGCCCAGAACAGCTCGCGGTAGGTCTGGATCAGGAGCGGCGCGGCCTGCTCGGGGTACTCCTCGGCCGGCGGGACCACCGAAGCCGCCACCTCCGGGATGCGGCCGTCCGCATCGGGCTCCAGCACCTCCTGCATGTACTGCTGCACCGTGCGTCCAGCCAGCTCGTAGTA
The DNA here is from genome assembly GCA_039586895.1 of Gemmatimonadota bacterium. Classification (GTDB taxonomy): domain Bacteria; phylum Gemmatimonadota; class Gemmatimonadetes; order Gemmatimonadales; family GWC2-71-9; genus WVYX01. The sequence continues at coordinate 21,689 of JBDHJM010000030.1, forward strand.
GAAGTGACCACTCCGGTACACGCCTTTGTCGAACAGCAGGTAGTTGACCCGCCCGTCGACTATCAGCTCCAGCACACCGTTGAAACCGTCGGCCATCAGCTCCGGGAGGACCCGGTCGGGGCGCGTCAAGTCGAGCTGCAGCGGAGCCGGCGGATTGGCGCAGCTCGAGTGCATCCACACGAGCTGCTCCATGGGAGCCGCGCAGTACGTGATCTCGCCCCGCTCGGCCTCGCGCTTGATGTGCTTCAGAGCCGCCGGGATCGCGCGCACGGCACGCCCTGCCTCGGTGAAGGAGATCACCGTGGAGAGCTCGCCCATCTTGAGCACGAACAGGATGACCTCGGTGGGCAGCGACACCGCTATGAAGCCGTCCACCCTGCCGTCGCGGTCGGCCTTGGCGTAATGCAACAGCTTGTCGATGTGAATGAACGCCAGGCGCGTGCGGTGCAGCAGGACCCGCGTGTGCGGGAAACTCAGCTCGGCGAGCCGGACCGATGTGTCGGCCAGTAGTGCTGTGCTGAGGCGCATAGGCGTTCAGTGCAGTTGGCGAAGGTCACGTGAAAAGCGGCGCGGGACCGCTGGTCCCACGCCGCCTCGGAAGTCACCGCTCCGCGCGCGACGGGACGTCCGGCGCACCCTGTCTAGCCCAAGTGCTGTTCCAGCTTCTCTAGAAGATAGGCCTTCGGAACCGCCCCCACCACCGTATCCACGTGCGCACCGCCCTTGAATATCAGCACGCTGGGGATCGAGCGGATGCCGTACTTCATTGCCGTCATCTGGCTCGAGTCCACGTCCAGCTTGGCCACCTTGATCTTGCCCTCGTACTCCTGGGCGATCTCCTCGATAACCGGCGCCACGATCTTGCACGGGCCGCACCACTCTGCCCAAAAGTCGACGATCGCTAGCCCGTCGTGCTGCTCGATCTCCTGCCCGAAATCGGCATCCGTCACGGCCATCGGATGTGTCACCGCCATGTTGGACTCCCACTCCCGTTATGTATGTTAGGCGCGGGTGCCGGCCCCCTAAGCCGCCGCGCAAGTCTCATCTCACGGAGGATCCGTGAACCAACAGCAGGCTCGAGTTGCCCACATCGGAGTCGCCGTAGCCGACCTCACCGAGGCCGTCGCTTTCTACCGCGACGTCCTGGGCCTCGAACCGTCCCCAATCGAAAAGGCAGATGGGGCCCAGATTGTTTCCGTCCCATTCGGCGACGTGGAGGTCGAGCTCCTCAGCCCCGAGGAGCCGGACAGCCCCATCGCCAGGTTCATCGCCAAACGCGGCCCCGGCATCCACCACGTGTGCTACCGGGTGCCGGACCTCGACCAGGCCCTGGAGCGCTGCCGCCAACAGGGCTACCGGCTGGTCGACGAAACGCCGCGCCGGGGCGCGGGCGGTCGCCGCATCGCCTTCGTGCATCCGAAGGCGACCGGCGGCATCCTCCTCGAGCTGACCGAGTAGCCGGCCGGGTATCAGCCCGGGGCCGGACAGCTCCGCGCCGGGTTCCCGGCAGCGGCGAGATCCACGTTGGACACCAGCCAGGTGTCGCCGTAGCGCGTCAGCGTGACCGGCACCACCGGCCGACACCCCCGGCGGCTGATCTGCACCCGCACGATCCGCTGGTCGTCCTCGTTGCCGGGCTGTGCGCCCGGCGGCAGGATCTCGTACTCGTTGTGCTCGAGGTAGATGCGCACGACCGTCAGGCGCCGCTCGACTTCGTCCGGAGCCATGTAAGTCCGGGCCGGGCCGCGTCGCCCGCCCCACAGCTCCCCCATCGCGTAGGTGCTGTTGGCGCTCACAGCGTTCATGAAGGCCCGCACGGTCCCCTCGGGATCCGAGGGCGCCGGCATGCTTCCGCCGCTGGAGCAGCCCTGCACGGTGAGGATCGTGCCGAGCAGCGCTATACTACTGAGTAGCTGAGTTCGCATCGCGCACGAACCTTAAACGCACGGAGAAGGCAGGGCAAGCGGACATGCGTCTGTACGTGAACGTCGACCACGTGGCTACGGTGCGCCAGGCGCGGCGCACCGACGAGCCCGATCCGGTGGAGGCGGCTGCCCCCTGTGAGCGGGCGGGCGCCGACGGCATCACGATCCACCTGCGCGAGGACCGCCGCCACATCAACGACGACGACGTGCGCCGGATGGCGGCGGCAGTCACCACGGTGCTGAACCTGGAGCTGGCCATCGCGGAGGACGTGCTCGCAGTGGCGGACGAGCTGCGCCCCCACCAGGCCACTTTGGTGCCGGAACGGCGCGAGGAGATCACCACCGAGGGCGGACTCAACCTGAGCGCCGCGGGCGGATCCACCGATCCCCGCCTGGTGGACGCCATCGGGCGGCTCGCGGGGGCTGGCATCCGGGTGAGCCTGTTCATCGATCCCGACCCGCCGACCATCGACATTGCCGCGGCGCTCGGTGTCCCGGCCGTCGAGCTGCACACGGGCGAGTACGCCAACTCGTACCGCGAGTCCGACGCGGCGCTCGAGCGTCTGGCGCAGGCCGCCGGCCACGCCCGCGCCGCCGGCCTCGCGGTCCACGCCGGGCACGGGCTCACCTACCGCAATGTGACGCCTGTCGCAGCGATCACCGACATAGAAGAGCTGAATATCGGGCACAGTATCGTTAGCCGGAGTATCTTCGTCGGCATGGAGCAGGCAGTGCGCGAGATGCGGGATCTCGTGCAGCGCGTTGACCCCCCGCGAGGGCATCCCTAGTTTGGCGCCGATGAACCAGCAGATGGGTCTCACAGAGTTCTTCGCGATGGAGGCGACCGAGTACCTCGAGCGCCTCGACGCCCTCGTGTCCGCATCGGGCACGCCGAGCGCGGACGAGCTCGTGGGCCTAGCGCGCCAGCTGCGCGGCTCGGCCCTGATGGCCAAGCAGTCGCCGATAGCCGATTCGGCCGCAGCGTTCGAGCGCTTCGCACGCTCGGTCCAGCTGGGCCAGCGGCCGTGGGACGACGCCACCAAGCAGCTGGCGGTGCGCTCCGTGGACGATTTCAAGATCCTGGTGCGCAGCGTGGCAGCCTGGTCCGAGGCGGAGGAGGCCAAGGCCCGGGAGCTGGCGGCGACGCTCGACCCCGAGGGGGCCGCTCCCGCCGCGGTCGAGGTGCCGGAGGAGGAGGCCGAGGCTCTCGACGCCGGCACTCGCGCTTTCATTGGGCGTGAGGGAGCCACGGTCGCGAGCACCCTGGATCAAGCCGCCAAGTCGCTGCAGCAGAACCCGGCGGGCAAGGAGCCCCTGGAGCGCGTGCTCACTGCCATGCAGCAGCTGCGCGGTCTGGCCATGCTCGCCGAGCTGCCGCCGATGCCGGACGTGCTGGACGGAGTGGAGCGCGCCATCGGCGGGATGTCGCAGCGCGACGAGCTGCCGCCGGACGCCGCACTCCTGTTCAACTCGGCCGCCAAGGCGCTCTCGAGGGCCACCCGCGAGATCTCGACGGACGGCCAGGCGGACCCCGACTCCGAGGAGACCCAGGACTTCGCCGAGCGGCTGGGACGGCTGCTGGAGGACGACGACGCGGTCCCGATCGAGGCGCTGTACCACGAGGATGGCGGGCCGCACGTGGTCGATCGCAGCACCACCGCCGCCGGACCGGGAGAGTTGGGACGGTTGGAGCTCGTGTCGCACGGTGAGCACCTGCGGCTCGCTGCCGATCAACTGGAGCGGGCCCAGTCATCCGCCCAGCGGCAGCTGCGCGCCCAGGCTCTCGCCGCCACCTTCCGCGCGCTGAGCGCGGCCGGGGGCGGGTCGCTGCAGGATGGGGTCGCCCGGTTCGCAGCGGCGGCGCGCCAGGCGGTCAGCCGCGGTGTGGCCGGGCGGCAGACCGGCGAGTTCGTGACCCAGCTGCGCGAGGCCGGACAGGTGCTTGCCGCAGTGGAAGAGGCGCAGGAGCAGGACACGATCGAGCGCCTTCAGGGCATCACCTCCGCGCTGTACACGCTGCCCGGTTCGGAAGCGGCTCCAACGGCGGCACCGAAGCCGGCAACGGCACCTGAGCCGGCGGCAGCACCGGAACCGGCAGCAGCTCCAGAGCCGGCAGCAGCACCGCAGCCGGCCGTCGAGGAGACCCCGGAGCCCGCCCCGGTGAGGAGGGCCACGCCCCCCCGTCCGGCGCTCGCCGAAACTGCCCCGCCCGAGCCCTCCGCGGCGGTAAAGCCACCGCCAGTGGTCGAGGCTCCAGCACCCACGGCGCCCGATGAGACGCCCGATCTCGCCGGCTCCATGGCGCGCTACGAGCGCTACGTGGACCAGCTGGGCCTGAAGGGACCGTCGCTCGACGAGTTGCTGGCCGGGCCGCCGGCCGACCCGGCGGCGCCGGCCGCCGCAGCGTCCGAGGCCCCGGCAGGCGAGGTCGTCGTTCCGATCACCGACCTCTGCTACGCCGGGACGGCCGCACTCGAGCGGGCGGTCAGCCTGCGGGCGCAGATTCGCGCCGCACTGGAGAGCGGCCAGGACCAAACCGACCTCCGCGATCTCATTGAGGAAGCCCTCGATCTCGTCGAACTCGGTCTCGGACGGTAAGGCCAACTCACGGCGCCTCCGCTGGTCCGGAGCGGGGGGAGTCGTCGTTTCCCTCCTGCTCCTGTGGTGGGCCCTGCACGATGTCGACCTCGGTGAGCTGGTGGCGCGGCTCCGCGGCGTGCACATCCTGCCGCTGCTGGCCGCGGTCGTGACGGTGACGCTCTCGTTCCCGATCCGCACCATCCGGTGGCGCTACCTGCTCCGCTCCGAAGGCAGCAGCCTGCCGTTCGTGCCGCTGTGGCACGCCACCGCCATCGGCTTCATGGCCAACAACCTCCTGCCGGCCCGCGCCGGGGAGTTCGCGCGCGCTTACGCGGCGCGGCGCCTGACCGGAGTGAGGTTCTCCACGGCGTTCGCCTCCATCGCGGTGGAGCGGGTGATCGACGGAATCACGCTCGTCGCGTTGCTCGCCATTGCCATCTGGGCGGGCGGCTTCGCGCCGGGGACCGTGGTGGGCGCCGTCACGCTGGGCGGCGTGGTGCGCGGTGCGGGGGTGCTGTTCGGCATCCTTCTGGGCGGTGCCCTGTTCCTGGTGCACTGGCCCGGTCCCGCGCTCCGTCTGGCACGGGCGGTGACGGGAGCGGTGATGTCGGAGCGGTGGTCTGCGCGGATCGTGAGCACGCTCGAGGGGCTCATCTCCGGACTCGACGCGCTCCGGAGCCCGCGCACCTTGGCGACCGTCATGTTCTGGTCGTTCGCCGTGTGGCTCGTGTCGAGCGCGTCGTTCGGGATGGCCTTCCGGGCGTTCGACATCGAAGTGCCGTGGTCGGCGGCGCTCCTGCTGCAGGGCATGATCGCGTTCGGCGTGGCCCTGCCTTCGGCGCCCGGCTTCTTCGGCCTCTTCGAGGCCACCGCGCGGGTCACGCTGGCACTGTACGGTATCGAAGCCGCGCAGGCGGTGCCCTACGCGGTGGGATACCACCTCGCGACCTTCCTACCCATCACCCTGCTCGGCATCTGGTCGCTGTCGCGCGCACACCTGCACCTGACCGACCTGAGGGGCGCAGCACCGTCGGAAATGAACAGTGAAACGGCGCCGTCAGGCGCCCCTGACCCGGCCGATGTCTGAACGGGTCGCCGCAGCGGCGCATGCGAAGGCGAACCTCTTCCTGCGGATCCTCTCGCAGGAGGCGTCCGGCTTCCACACCCTCGAGACGCTGTTCTGCCTGCTCGAGCTGCACGATGAGCTCACGGTGGAGCGCACGCCGCAGGGGATCGAGCTCGACGTGGAAGGTGCCGAGACGGGACCGGCGGAGGAGAACCTCGCCTACCGCGCCGCCGCCATGGTGCTCGATGCCACCGGCAGGCGCTTCGGCGTGCGGATGCACTTGGTCAAGCGCATCCCCGTGATGGCCGGTCTGGGCGGTGGCTCCAGCGACGGGGCCGCGGCGCTGCACGCGGTGAACCGGCTGGCCGACGGTGCCGTGCCGCGCCACGAGATCCTCCAGTTCGCGGCCAAGCTGGGCAGCGACGTGGCGTTCTTCGCAGCCGGTGCGCCGCTGGCCCTGGGATGGGGCCGCGGCGAGCGTCTGTTCCGGGTCGATCCGCCGCAAGCCGCACCCGCACTGGTAGTGGTGCCGCCGTTCGGCATCAGCACCAAACAGGCGTACGCTCTCCTCGCGGCGGCCCGCGCCCAGGAAGCGAGGCGTGGAGCGGTGCTGCTGGAGGCAGATGGGTTCGAGACGTGGGGTGCGGTTGGCCGCCTGGGCGGCAACGACTTCGAGACACCGGTGTTCGGACAGGAGCCCGAACTGCGCACCCTGTTCGAAGAGCTGGCGGCAACGGGACCGCTGCTGGTGCGGCTGTGCGGGTCGGGCTCAGCCGTGATCGCGCTCTACAAGACCGAGGGAGACCGCGAGGCGGCCGTGCTGCGAGTGCGTCGGCCCGAAAGGCAGCTCATCGAGACCAGCACGCGTGCGCGCCCGGCACCTGCTCCGCAGGACCTGTAGGACACATCCGACGACCAGCCTCGACAAAAAAAAGGGCGGCCCATGGCCGCCTCGCTTGGGACGTAAACCCTTACTGTGCAGTAATATAGGCCAGCCTGGAGGAGAGCTCGAACTGGCTCATGGCCTTGAGGTCAGGCGAGATGGACTCGAGCAGTCTGGCCAGCGCCTGAGTGGCGTAGGAGTACCCCTTCCGCTCGGGAGCCGACGCCTGAGCTTCCCCGACCATGGGACGCTGCCGCGGCTGCAGGTCGATCAGCCGCCGGTCCACGGTTCCCTGCTCGAACTTCTCATCGAACTCCTGCACGAACATCTCGAGGTTGGCGATGGGGTTCTCTAGAGCCAGCTCTCCCAGCCCGGCGAAGTCCACAGCGCCAAGCACGAAACCCAGCCTCCGTGGATCCGCCCCGCCGGTGTAGAGGTCCATGAAAGCCGCCTCCACCGCGCCCTCTTCACCGCCGAAGCCGGCCTGGCTGCTGCGGCCGCCCAGACCGCCGAAGCCCACCAGACTGTCCCGCGTCATGAAGATGCTGCTGCTGCGCTGGCGCAGCCCCTCGGTGAGCCCGCCCCCGCCCGAGCGACGTGCCTCCTCTACCTGCCCCCGCGGCGTGCAGTACACCGCAGTCACGGGTGCATCGTAGGGCAGCTCCAGCTCGCCGCCCTCCAGCTGCATCGAGAGCCGGCCTTCGCCGAATGCGAACGAGGTGACGTTACTGCGCGCGGGGATCTCGCACAGTGCATCCCCATTTACGAGCGCAACGACCAGGCCCGACTGTCCCAGAGTGTCGGCAGCCTCCTGCATGCGCTGGTCTTCTTCCCCCGCAAGCCATATCTCTGGTACGGGGTAGTTCGCCTTCATGCGGACCTCGGCGGGCGTCAGGCCGAGCGCCGGAGCCGCCTGGGCGGGATCCACCTCTCCATGGGGGGGATTTGAGACTACGAGTGTGTAAGTCACTGTGCGCTAAGGTAGTCCTCGATATACCCCATGTCTATCGCTCCGTGGGCCTCTGAGTACTGTGACGGCCGACACATCCGAAATCCGTCAAACTGGCCAATTAGAATGCGCATAGTCCCACCCCCCGCGGTAACTGCGGGGATCCCGATCTACGACGCGAAGCGTTGAAGGACGGTCGGTGCCGCGTTCAGGATTCACCCTCATCGAGTCGATCGTCGCGATCGTAATAATCAGTGCGGTGCTCACCTTGGCCATGCCTAAGGTGAAGGAGTACATCCTGCACGAGACGGTCCGGTCGGCCCGACGCGAGATCACCACACACCTGGCGCGCTCCCGCGCCACGGCGGTCTACCGCGGCTGCCGGGCCGTGCTGCACCTGGATCCGACCAACGACCGCGTGTGGGTCACATCGTGTCCCGTTCAGGGAGCGGGCCTCGACACGGTGGGGACGATCGACGACTTCCAGTCACACTTCGGAGTCGACTTCACGGCAGACGGCGACTCGGTGCTGTTCACGCCCCAGGGCGTAGCCCTGGCCTCGACGTCCATCAACATGACCTTCTCGAAGCACGGCTGGACCGACTCACTGCTGATAACGCCCGTAGGGAGACCGGTGTGGTGAAGAGCGAGCGCGGCTTCACCCTGGTCGAGCTGATCGTGGCGGTCACGATCTTCACCTGGGCGCTGCTCGCGCTGCTGGGGGCGAACGTGCTGGTCGTGCAGCTGCTTGCAGCGGGCGACCGTGCCGCGACGGCCTCGTTCTACGCCCGGGAGCGGCTGGAGACGCTGCGCGGCGTGAGCTGCTCCGTCATGGCCGACGGCAGCGAAACGCGCGGCAACGACTACCAGCTGAGCTGGGACCTCGAGCCGGCGAACGGCGGCAGCTCACGCACCGTCGAGCTGCTGATCACCTATCCCGCCCTGCGCGGCAACATGCGCACCGACACCATCGAGAGCTCGGTCCTGTGCCTGAAATGAACCGGCGCGGCTTCACGCTGATCGAGATGATCGTCGTGGTGGCGCTCCTGTCGGTCATATTGGGCGCCATCTACCAGTCCATCGGCTCCACCCAGCGGCTCACCGGAACGCAGGTGCAGCGGCTGCACGTGCAGCAGGGCACCCGGGCCGCCGCGCTGTATCTCAGCTACGCCCTGCGCGAGCTGGATGCCAGCGACGGCGATCTGCGCAGCGCCAGTGCAACCGCAGTCCGCATCCGCAGCATGCGGTGGGCCGGAGTGCTGTGCACCGATCCGCAGTCCATTCCCGGCGGCGTGGGATTCGTGGTGCGCAACTCGCTCCTGTTCGGAGTTAGGCCGCCCAGCCCCACGCTCGACTCCATCCTGCTGTTCCGCGACGGAGATCCTACGGTGCGCAGCGACGACCGCTGGCTGGTGGGTGGCCTGACCACCCTCGGCGCCGGGAACTGCCCCGACGGTGCACCCGGCACGGTGGTGAACGCCGGGATCACCGCAGCTTCGGGGGGACCGGACTCGGCCCTCGTCGGGGTGACGTTCGGGGCTCCGCTGCGCGGCTTCCAGATCGAGGAGATCGCCCTGTGGCAGGACGGCGGGGGCGACCGCTGGCTGGCGCGGCGCTCGGCCAACCGGACCGGAACCTGGACGGCGATGGAGCAGCTCGTGGGTCCGCTCACGACTGACGGGATCCGCTTCGCCTTCTTCGACTCCACGGGAGCCAACGCAACCTCCGTGGACGAGGTGGCGAGCATTGGGCTGGTGGTACGGGGCCGCTCCCCGGAGCGGGCCCACCTGGCGACGGGCGGATTGGGATACGTGCGGGACTCTGTCATCACGCGCGTGACTCTGCGCAACAACCAGGGGTTCTGATATGCCACGCGATACCAATAACAATGGGCGCTTGCGGGACGAGCGCGGCCTCGCGCTGCTGCTCACCATACTTGGCATTCTCGTGGTGGGCGCCCTGATGTCCGGCTTCTTCATGGCGGCAATGCTAGAGAACCGCGCCGGGCAGAACTCGCGGCGCGTGGAGCAGGCCTTCGCCGCCGCCGAGTATGGAATGACCGAGACCCTGGCCACGTGGAACGTGGGACGCTGGAACGCTCTGGCCGTGCTGGCATCGGACACTTTCTCCGGCGCCTCGCCCGAAGGGTCGGGCTCGTTCAGCGGCACGGTGCAGCGGCTCAACAACGAGCTCTTCCTGGTGGACGTCACCGGCCAGAGCACGGCGGGCCAGGCGCGCCAGCGCATCGGCTCTTTCGTGAAGCTGCGCAGCCTCATGTTCGACATCCAGGCAGTCCTCACGACTCGCGGACCGAGCAAGATCGGCGGCAACGCCGCGATCGACGCCGCGGACCACCTCCCCGGTGGCTGGAGCGGCTGCCCGGCATTGGGACCCACCCTGGGTGGCATCCGCATTCCGGACGCGAGCGACCTGGACTTCGTCGGCGGCTGCACCGGCGCCTCGTGCATTACGGGCAATCCCAAGATCGACGAGGACGCCGGCGTCACCGACGACACGTTCTTCGATTACGAAGACGCCGACTGGAACCAGCTGAAGCAGTTGGCCACCAAGCTGCTCTCAGCAGGGAATTACCAGAACATCGGGCCGCGCCTGGGCGGCGGCGGCGATTGCAACACGGCGCACCACCTGAACTGGGGTGACCCGCTGCACCCCGACGATCCGTGCGGCGGCTTCTTCCCGGTCATCTACGTCAACGGCGACCTGACCGTGAATAGCGGTCAGGGGCAGGGCCTGCTGCTGGTGAACGGCGACTTTGCCGTGCAGGGCAACTTCGAGTTCTTCGGCATCGTCGTCGTGCGCGGCAGCCTCAAATCGACCGGCACCGGCAACAAGTTCCTCGGTGGCGTGCTCGCAGCGAACGTCATGCTCGATGACAACAGCCTCATCGGCACCGCAGACCTGCTGTACTCGAAGTGCGCCATCCAGAAAGCGCAACAAGCCGGCGCGGCGGGCAGCCCGCTGCGCTCGAGGGCCTGGCTGCAGCTGTTCTAGCAGCCAATCCGGGGGATGGGACGACTGGCCGCCGGCGGGGAAACCTGCCGGCGGCCCGAACTTTTACCGAAGGCCCGTTGACCCCGGTCCCGAAACCACCAAGAATGGGGCATGCCAATCATCCTCGTCATCGACGACGACGAGGTCAGCCGCCTCGCCATGGGCTCGGCCCTCGAAGCCGAGGGGCACGAGGTCCACTACGCCCGCAACGGGGAGGAGGGCCTCGAGTTCTACGCCAAGTCGCCCGCCGACGTGGTGATCATCGACTTGGCGATGCCCGTCATGAACGGGCTGGTGGCCATCAAGGAGATGCGGCAGCGCTTCAACGACGTCCGCATCATCGCCGTGAGCGGTGTGAGCCCCGAGCAGCTGCCTCTTGCCGAGGAACACGGCGCGCTCCGCACCATGGAGAAGCCCGTCGACCCGGTCGAGCTGCAACAACACATCGACTCCGTGCTGCGGCGCTCGATGGGTTGGGACGACGTCAGGTAGTGACGGAGCGGGCGGGCCTCGGAAACCAGGCCCTCGCCACCGACACCCTTTCCCATTAGCATCCCGGGTGAACGAACCCGGCCCCGCGGCCGGGCCGCTGGCCCCTCGTCCAATGGCAGGACGCCGGTCTTTGGATCCGGAAATGATGGTTCGAATCCATCGGGGCCAATCCCTTCCTTCCTGTTCGGTTAACCTCGTCAAACTTCTCCCGCGCCTATTGTGGCCGGACGATGCCCGACACAGTTTATCTAGATTGTGCGTCCCTCCCATCCAAGGCACGACGAAGGCCTCGCTCGGCGTCAGGCCGCGCTCCTGAGGCTGAGCGCGGAGATAGCCGCTGCGCTCGACGAGCAGGAGATCTGCGAGCGCGTGGTCAACGGCCTGCGCGACGAATCCCTGGGCTACCACTTCGTGGGGCTGTTCCTGGTGGACGAGGACACCGGCGACCGCGTCATGCGCGCGGCGGTGGGCTGGAAGGACACGTCCGCCGGATGGAGGGTGCCCGAGGGTGAGGGCCTGAGCGCCCGGGCCCTGAAGGATCCCCGCCTGCACTACACGCCCGACGTCACCAAAGAGCCGGAGTACATACCCGGCCTCAGCTCGGGATCGGAGATAGACCTCCCCCTCATAATCGACGGAGAGCCCCGGGGCGTTCTCGTCGTGGAGAGCGAGGAGCCCGAAGCGTTCGCCAAGGAGGACTTCGACATCCTGACGGCCGCCGCAACGCAGGCGAGCATCGCTATAGCACGGGCCCGCCTGGTCGAGAGCCAGCGGCAGCTCCTCGCCGCCGAGCGACGGCGCGCCGACGAGCAGGAGGCGCTGCTCGAGACGATGGCCGACCTCTCGGCGGAGCTCGAGCTGTCCAAGCTGCTCGAGGCGGTGCTGCGGCGGGCAGTTGGCCTGCTGGGCGTGAGCGGCGGCGAGCTCGCCATCTACGATGAAGCGGCGCACGAGCTCGAGATCGTGGCCAACCACAACACCGAACAGGTCTCGGTCGGCACGCGTCTCGCAGTGGGCGAAGGCGCGATGGGACACGTGGCCGAGACCCGCGAGCCGCTGATCATCTCGGACTACGCCGAGTGGTCGGGCCGCTCGGACCGCTACTCCACGGTCGAGGCACACGCGGCCGTCGTGCTCCCCCTGGTGGTCGGCGGCCGCCTGGTGGGCGCCATCGACTTCTGGCACGCCGATCGGGAGCGCCAGTTCGGACCCGAGGACCACCGCCTGCTCAACCTGTTCGCCACCCAGGCCGCGGTGGCGATCGAGAACGCGCGCCTATACACGGCGTCACGTCAGCAGCAGCAGTACTTCGCGGAGCTGGTTCGCAACAGCCCGGTGGCCATCGTCACGCTCGACCCCGACCACAACGTCGTCTCCATCAACCCCGCGTTCGAGAAGCTGTACGGCTATGCCGAGCGGGAGGTGATTGGCCACAACCTCGACGACCTGATCACGACCGAACAGACCAGGGCCCAGGCGGTGGCGTACACGAAGGAGGCATCCGATCACGCGGTGCACGGCATCGCGCAGAGGCGCCGCAAGGACGGAAGTCTGGTGGACGTCGAAGTGCTGGCCGTCCCGGTGGACGTGGACGGGGAGCGCGTGGGACTGATGGGCCTGTACCACGACGTCACCGAGCTGCTGCGCGCTCGGCAGGACGCCGAGGACGCCAACAGCGCCAAGAGCCAGTTTCTGGCCAACATGAGCCACGAGCTGAGGACGCCGCTGAACGCGATCATCGGCTACAGCGAGATGCTGCAGGAGGACGCGGAGGACACTGGTCAGGATGCGTTCGTTCCCGATCTCGAGAAGATCCACTCGGCAGGCAAGCACCTGCTCGCGTTGATCAACGACATCCTCGACCTGTCGAAGATCGAGGCGGGCAAGATGGAGCTGTACCGCGAGGACTTCGAGATCGGGCAGATCGTGCGCGACGTCGCGACGACGATCAAGCCCCTCGTCGAGCGCAACGGAAACCGACTGGTGCTCGAATTCGGAGAGGGCCTGGGCACCATGCACAGCGATCTGACCCGCACCCGTCAGGTACTGCTGAACCTATTGTCGAACGCGAGCAAGTTCACCAAGAACGGCACGATCACTCTGGCGGCCAGCCGCGAGGAGGCCATCGTCTTCCGCGTCACCGACACCGGGATCGGCATGAACGAGGAGCAGCTCGGGCGGCTGTTCGAGGCGTTCTCCCAGGCGGACATCACCACCGCGAGCCAGTACGGAGGCACGGGGCTGGGCCTGGCCATCAGTCGGCGATTCTGTCAGATGATGGGCGGCGACATCGACGTGGAGTCCGAGCCCGATAAGGGCTCCACGTTCACGGTGCGGCTGCCAGCCTCCCGTTCGGAGCCGGCAGACCCGACGCAGCTCGAGCTCGCGGCGGCAGAGGGCGGCGACGGCAGGTCCGGCACCGTGCTCGTCATCGACGACGACCCTGCCGTTCGCAATCTCATGGTGCGGTTCCTGGGCAAAGAGGGCTTCCGCGTGCTGCCGGCAGCCGACGGCGAGGCGGGAATGGAGCTGGCCCGCGACGCGCGCCCGGACGTGATAACCCTGGACGTGATGATGCCGGGGCTGGACGGCTGGGGCGTCCTGGCTGCGCTCAAGGCCGACCCGGCTCTCGCGGACATCCCGGTCGTGATGCTCTCGGTCGTCGACGACAAGAACATGGGGTTCTCGCTGGGCGCGTCGGAGTACCTGACCAAGCCGATCGACCGCAGCAGGCTGACGGCGGTCCTCGCCAAGTACGGCCGCGACGGACACCAGGGTTCGGTGCTCGTGGTGGAGGACGACGGCGCTACCAGGTCCGTGCTCAAGCGTTCGCTCGAGGGCAACGGCTGGCAGGTGACCGAAGCGTCCAACGGACGCATTGCGCTGGAGCGCGTGGCGGAGGGCTGCCCCGACCTCGTGCTGCTCGATCTGATGATGCCCGAGATGGACGGCTTCGAGTTCTTGGAGGCGCTGCGGGGAAGCGCCGGGTGTCCGGCCGTCCCGGTAGTTGTTCTCACCGCCATGGAGCTCACCGAGCAGGACCGCCGCCGTCTCAACGGGGGCGTGGAGCGAATCGTCCAGAAGGGCACTTATGGCCGCGAGCAGCTGCTGGCCGAGGTGCGCGGGCTGGTGTCTGCGCGCGCTGCACAGGTGCAGCCATGAGTGAACCGCGGCGGGCGGCAGAGACCATGACCGGCGGCGACGCGTCGCCGGCAAAGATGCGGTCCGCACTTCTCGGCCTCAGCACGCGCATCGCCGAGGCGCAGAGCGAGACCGGGGTCTGTCGCGCCGTAGTCGAGGGGCTGTGCCGTGTGGAGTTCGGCTTCGACGGAGTGGGGCTCTTCATGGCAGGCACCGATTCGTTCTCGCCCGCGCTGAGGGCCAGCGCCGGGAAGTTCGGCGCCGAAGCAGGACAGGTTTCCGAGCTCAAGCTGCCGCTGCAGGTGGGGCAGAGCGCCATTGGAGAGCTCGTCGTGCAGCGTGAGCGCACCAGGGCGTTCGACAAGGGCGACCTCGAGATACTGGGTGCAGCGGCCAACCAGGCCAGCATAGCAATAGGCCGCGCCAGACTGCTCGACTCCGAGCGGGCGCGGATCACCGAGCAGCGGGCTCTGCTGGACACGCTCGCCGACCTGTCCGGCGAGCTGGAGCTGGACAAGCTGCTCCAGGCGGTGCTCGAGCGTGCGGTGTCGCTGCTGGAGGTCACGGGCGGCGAGCTCGCGGTATTCGACGACGCCACCGAGCAGCTCGTAATCGTGGCGAGCCACAACCTGGGTGAGGACTCCACCGGGGCGCACATGAACCTCGGCGAGGGCGCGATGGGCCATGTGGCCCTGACCCACGAGCCGCTGATCATCCCCAACTACCAGGAGTGGGAGGGGCGCTCACCGCAATACACGCACGACACCGTGCAGACCGTAATGGTCGTCCCCCTGCTCATCGGCTCGCGGCTTGTCGGCGCCATCGCAAGCGTTCACTCGGATCCCTCGCGCAAGTTCGGAGAGACCGACTTGCGCCTGCTGAACCTGTTTGCAGCGCAGGCGGCCATCGCGATCGAGAACGCCCGCCTGTTCGACGCAGAGCGGCGCCGCGCAGAGGAACAGCGAGCACTGCTCGACACGATGCAGGACCTCTCTGGGGAGCTCGAGCTCGGCAAGGTGCTGCAGCAGGTCCTGGAGCGGGCGGCCACGCTGCTCAACGTCACGGGGGCGGAGGTCGCCACCTTCGACGAGGCCTCCGAGGACCTCGTGATAGTTGCGAGCCACAACATGGGCTGGGACGCCGTCGGAACACGCATGGCTCTGGGCGAAGGGGCGATGGGCCAGGTGGGGCAGATGCACGAGCCCCTCATCATCCCTCGCTACCAGGAGTGGGCCAGCCGCTCGCCCCAGTACACCCAGAGCACCGTGCAGACCGCGATGGCGGCGCCGCTGCTGATCGGCGGCAGGCTGGTGGGAGCGATCGCGGCGGTGCACTCCGATCCGGACCGCGAGTTCGGCGACGAGGATCTCCGCCTGCTTCAGTTGTTTACTCCTCAGGCAGCCATCGCGATCGAGAACGCTCGCCTGTTCTCCACCGCCCAGCGGTACGTCGAGGACATAGTCCTCAACAACCCGGTCGCCATCGTAAAACTGGACCTCGACGTGAACATCACCTCCTGCAACCCCGCGTTCGAGAAGCTGTTCGGCTACAGCGCGGACGAGGTGATCGGCCGCAACCTCGACGAGCTCGTCACGACGGAGGAGTCCCGGGCCGAGGCGGAAGCCTACTCCGAGCAGATGCTGGCCGGCCGCCGGACCACCGGCATAGGGCAGCGGCGCCGCAAAGACGGCTCGCTGATGGATGTGGAAGTGTTCTCCATCCCGGTCATCGTGGGCGGGGCGCGCGTCGGAATGATGGCCATGTACCACGACATCACCGAGCTCCGTGAGGCACGCCGTACCGCCGAGGAGGCGAGCCAGTCCAAGAGCCGCTTCCTCGCAAGCACGAGCCACGAGCTGCGCACGCCGCTCAACGCCATCATCGGGTACAGCGAGATGCTGCTGGAGGATGCCGAGGACGCGGGCAACGGCGAGTCCGCCGCAGACCTGCAGAAGATCCGGGCAGCCGGGCAGCACCTGCTCTCGCTGATCAACGACATCCTGGACCTGTCCAAGATCGAGGCCGGCAGGATGGAGCTCGACCTGGAGACCTTCGGGGTGTGCGAGGCGATCCAGGACGTGGCCACTACGGTTCAGCCGCTGGTCCAGAAGAACGCAAATCGACTCGAGGTCCAATGCGCGGATCTGGGCTCGATCCGCGCCGACGCGAAGCGTGTCAGACAGGTGCTGCTCAACCTGGTGTCCAATGCGAGCAAGTTCACCGAGAAGGGCGTTATCAGAATCGGCGCCGTGCGAGAGGGCAACGGCGGCCCTGACGGCGAATGGCTCGTCCTGCAGGTGAGCGACTCGGGCATCGGCATGACCCCCGACCAGGTCGCTCGGTTGTTCGAACCATTCTCGCAGGCGGACGCCGCGACGAGCACGAAGTATGGCGGCACGGGCCTGGGGCTCGCGATCTCCAGGCGTCTGTGCCAGATGATGGGAGGCGACGTCACGGTAGAGAGTGCGAAGGACCAGGGCTCCACGTTCACAGTACGCCTGCCTTCCGTGGTATCCGCGCGGGAGCACTAGCCATGCCTCGCTCCTCCACTGCGCGCAGGCGCAAGGACCCAGACGGGAAGAGCGCGGCAGCCCACCGGCAGGCCGCGCTGCTGCGCCTCAGCACCGCGATCGCGGCGGCGCAGGACGAGAGCGAGATCTACCGATCCGTCGTGAACGGCCTCCACGATGAGGCGTTGGGTTACAACTTCCTGGGCGCCTTCCTCCTGGACCCTGACTCGGGCGACCGGGTGCTCCAGGCCAGCGTGGGCTGGCCCGACGTGCCGCCGGAATGGCGCGTGCACCGCGGCGAGGGGCTCAGCGAGCAGGCTCTCCTGGACGGCGAGCTGCACTACACGCCCGACGTCACCAGGGAGAGCAAGTACCTGCCCAGTCTCAGCACCGGCTCCGAGCTGGACGTGCCGCTTCGGGTGGACGGTCAGACCATCGGCGTGCTGGTGGTCGAGAGCGCCGAGCCCAATGCGTTCGGCGACGACGACTTCGAGATCCTCACGGCTGCAGCCAACCAGGCCGGCATCGCGGTGGGACGGGCCAGGCTCCTCACCGCCGAGCGGCAGCGCGCAGACGAGCACAAGGCGCT
>JBDHJM010000030.1:38847-43428 GCA_039586895.1 Gemmatimonadota bacterium
GCGCTGCTCGATACGATGGCAGACCTCTCGGCCGTGCTCGAGCTGTCCCGCGTGCTGCAGGCGGTGCTGGTGCGCGCGGTGAGCCTCCTGGGCGTAACGGGCGGGGAGGTGGCAATCTACGAGGAAGAAGCACAGGAACTCGTCGTGGTCGCGAGCCAGAACATCGGCAAGGACTCGACGGGCACCCGGCTCAAGCCGGGCGAGGGGGCGATGGGGACCGTCACAAGGACCCACGAGCCGATCATCATTCCGTCGTACGCGGAGTGGATGGGCCGCTCGACCAAGTACTCGGACGTCACGATTCACTCCGTGATGGCCGCCCCTCTCCTGATCGGACGCAGGCTGGTGGGAGCCATCGCCACCATACACTCCGATCCGGAGCGCGTGTTCGGCCCCGAGGACATGCGCCTTCTCCACCTGTTCGCACCGCAGGCGGCGATCGCGATCGAAAACGCCAGACTGTACACCGAGGCGCAGCGCCAAAAGCAGTACTTCGAGGAGCTGCTCCAGAACAGCCCGGTGGCGATCGTCACGCTGGACCGCGAGTACCGCATCGTCACCTGCAATCCCAACTTCGAGAGACTGTTCGGCTACGCGAGCAGCGAGGCCGTAGGCCGCAATCTGGACGAGCTGATCACCACCGAGGTGACGCGCTCGGAGGCCGAGGAGTACACGCGCGAAGCACTGGACCACGCGGTGCACGGCATCGGCCGGCGGCGCCGCAAGGACGGAACGATGGTGGACGTGGAGGTATTGGGCGTGCCGGTCATGGTGGACGGGGAACGCGTCGGGCTGATGGGCTTGTACCACGACATCACCGAGCTGCTGCGCGCCCGCCAGGAGGCTGAGGCAGCGAACAGCGCCAAGAGCCAGTTCCTCGCCAGCATGAGCCACGAGCTCCGCACCCCGCTGAACGCGATCATCGGCTACAGCGAGATGCTGCAGGAAGAGGTCACGGACCTCGGCCACCTTCAGTTCGGCGGCGACCTCGAGAAGATCAATACCGCCGGGCGCCACCTGCTGGCGCTGATCAACAACGTGCTGGACCTCTCGAAGATCGAGGCCGGCAGGATGGAGCTGTATCTGGAAGACTTCGACGTGGACACCATGCTCGAGGAAGTGGTGACCACGGTGCGCCCGCTGGTGGACAAGAACGGCAACCGGCTGGAAGTGAAGTCGGGCGGGTCCCTGGGGCGGATGCACGCCGACCTCACGAAGGTCCGACAGATGCTGCTGAACCTGCTGTCGAACGCCTGCAAGTTCACGGAGGGTGGGACGATCACACTGGACGTGCAGCGCGGGGCGGACTCCGGCGGGGACGGAGCGGAGCTGCTGACGTTCGGCGTCAGCGACACCGGTATCGGTATGACTCCGGAGCAGATGGACCGGCTGTTCGAGGCCTTCTCCCAGGCGGAGGCCTCGACCACGTCCAAGTACGGCGGCTCCGGCCTCGGGCTCGCCATCACACGGCGCTTCTGCCACATGATGGGCGGGGACGTTCAGGTGAAGAGCGCGCCCGAAAAGGGGACTACTTTCACGATCCGGATGCCGGCGCACGTTACGCCCGTCCCGGCAGGTACCACCGCAGCGTAGAGGAGCGCGATGCCGAAGATCCTGTTGGTCGAGGACAACGAGATGAACCGCGACATGCTGTCGCGGAGGCTCGAGCGCAAGGGATTCGAGGTCGAGATGGCAGTGGACGGCCGCGAGGGAGTCGAGAAGGCGCGGGGCGGGAGCTACGACCTCGTCCTGATGGACATGAGCCTGCCCGAGCTGGACGGCTGGGAGGCCACGCGGCAGCTCCGCGGCGGGTCGGATCCGGTCCGCACCCCGATTATCGCCCTGACGGCCCACGCAATGGCCGGCGACCGCGAGAAGGCCCTCGAGGCAGGGTGCGACGACTACGACACGAAGCCCATCGAGCTGGACCGGTTGCTGGGGAAGATCAACGCGCTCCTGGGGGCGTCCGAGTGACGCAACCGGGCGGCGGCGCGCTTCTCACGGGCGAAGCGGTGAGCGAGCTGCGGCACGAGCTGCGCACGCCGGTCAACCACATCGTGGGCTACGCCGAGATGCTGCTCGAGGACGTCGAGCCGGGCCAGGCTGTCCGCCGCAGCGCACTGGAGGAGACGCTCGGCGCCGCACGGGACGTGCTCACCATCATCGGGACCTCACTGCCCCCGGGCCAGTCGGCGATCGCGCCGACGCAGGTCTCGGCACTCTACGACTCACTGCGCGCCCCTCAGCAGCGCATACTCCGGGCGCTCACCCCCCTGCTCGAGGCCTCACAGTCCGACGACGACGAGTTCACGGCCGACGTCCGCAGGATAGTCAACGCGGCGGAGCGCCTGGGCAGCGCGCCGGCCTCGGTCGAGGCAGCCGTCGCAGCCGCTCCAGCTCCCGCACCGAAGGGCAGCAACGCCGCGCTCATCCTGGTGGTCGACGACGTGGAGGACAACAGAGAGGTGCTGCGGCGCCGGCTGGAGCGGCAGGGACACGCAGTCGAATGCGCGGAGGGCGGCCAGGCAGCCCTCGACATGGTGAACGGGCAGCCCTACGACCTCGTGCTGCTCGACGTGCTGATGCCGGAGATCGACGGCTACGAGGTGCTGCAGCGGATCAAGCAGTCGCCAGCCACCCGGGACATCCCGGTGATCATGATCTCGGCGCTCGACGAGCTCGACTCGATCGTGCGCTGTATCGAGAGCGGCGCGGAGGACTATCTCCCCAAGCCGTTCGACCCGGTGCTGCTCCGCGCCCGCATCACCGCGTGCCTGGAGAAGAAGCGGCTGCGCGACCTCGAGGTCGAGTATCTGCGCCAGGTGGCGCGGGTCATCGAGGCAGCGACGGCGGTCGAGTCCGGCACGTACCGGACCGACGCGCTGGCCGACGTGGCGCAGCGCAGCGACGAGCTGGGCCGGCTGGCGCGCGTGTTCGATACCATGGCGGCCGAGGTCCGCAACCGCGAGGAGCGGCTGCGGCAGCAGATCGACGATCTCAAATCCGAGGTCAGCGCCGCGCGCACCGCCAAACGCGCCAGCGGAGCCGCGGTCAACTTCGCGAGCCTGGCGACCGGCCAGCAGTTCGCGGTCCGCTACGAGGTGCTCGAGACCGTCGGCGCCGGTGCCATGGGCATGGTGTACCGCGCCCGGGACCTGGAGCTGGACGAGGAGATCGCCATCAAGACGGTGAAGCCGGAGCTCGTGGTGGACGCCACGGCCGTGGAGCGCTTCAAGGACGAGATCCGGCTGGCGCGCCGGATCTCCCACCGTAACGTGGTTCGCACGCACGACTTAGGGGAATGGCAGGGGGTCTATTACCTGACCATGGAGTACGTCGAGGGCGTCACCGTGCGCGACCTGCTCGACACCAGGGGGCGGCTCGACGTATCCCCCACCCTGGCCATCGCCAGCCAGCTGGCGGCGGCGCTGGACGTGGCACACCAGCAGGGGGTCATCCACCGGGACATCAAGCCCCAGAACCTGCTGCTGGACGGTGACGGCGTCTTGAAGGTGATGGACTTCGGAGTGGCGCGCCTGGCCGAGCGCACCAACACGATCACCGAGACCGGGCTGGTCGTGGGGACCCCGGCCTACATGTCCCCCGAGCAGCTTCTCACGGAGAGCGATATCGACCCCCGCAGCGACCTCTACGCGGTCGGCGTGGTGCTGTACGAGTGCCTCACGGGGCAGCTGCCCTTCGAGGCCCGCACTCCGGTGTCGCTCATAGCAAAGGTGCTGAACGAAGAGCCGGACGCGCCGCATGCGCTGAACCCGGAGGTCCCTGCACCGCTTTCGGCGCTCGTGGGCGAGCTGCTTGGGAAGCGCCCCGACGACCGCCCGGCGTCGGCGCGCGAGTTGGAGGAGCGGCTGGCACACTTCGGCTAGCTCCCGCCAGCTCCGGCACCGCCGCACAAGCGGGCCACGTGGCTCCGCGCTGCAGGGCGGAACAGCCCCGCACAAATGAAGAGGGCCCGGCCGAAGCCGGGCCCTCGTTGCACCAGGAGACTCCTGGTGCCACTCGTTGAGCGACTACTGGCAGAGGTTGCCGTTGTTGTACTCGTCCAGCGTGTACGCCAGATCGAGCGCCGTCTGGTACTCGGCGTCCTTGGGCCGCAGGTAAGTGCCGGTGCCGTCGAAGCCTATGCTCGCCAACAGGGCATCGCCGGCGGCAACTGCAGTCACTACCTCCGGGCACGTCTCCGCGCCCGCCGCCAGGTTCAGCTTTGCCGCCAGCAGGTGCATGGCCAGGGTGTACGCTGCGTCGCTGGCCCTCTTCCTGTTATTACCGTCGAGTTCCCGCTGGTCGAGGATGTTCACACCGTCCTCGCAGTTGACAAGCGGCATATCACCAACTGCGGTCGGGATCAGATCATCGAGCAGGAACCAGCCTTCCGCCGGACCGCCGTTCTTGCTCGCGGTCTGGACCTGGTTGCCGCTCGTGCATGTGTTCCAGTTCTTCCAGTATCCCGGCGTGCGGGGCTCGCCGCCGGGGCGCTGATTGTCGACGATGAAGCTGGTAATCTCGCCGGGGGCTGGCTGGAAGTTCACACAGCGCGTGTCATTGACGGCACCGTTCTGC
>JBDHJM010000084.1:0-8032 GCA_039586895.1 Gemmatimonadota bacterium
GGAGATACCGACGGGGCGCTCGCCCTGATGCAAGAGGCCACCGCGCTCGAAGACGCGATGCCCATGGAGTACGGCCCGCCCGACGTGGTGAAGCCGTCGCACGAGCTGTTGGGCGAGATGCTGCTGGAATTGGGGCGGCCCGACGAGGCGAAGGTTGAGTTCGAGCGCGCCCTGGCCCTGGCGCCGCAGCGCGCACTCTCACTTGCCGGCCTGGCGCACGCGGCGCACCTGGCAGGGGATCACAAGGCGGCCGAGCGGGCCCACAATGCACTCGCCGAGGTCTGGCACGATGCCGACACCGGCCTGCTACAGGGAACTTACTGAGCCATGGCCCAAGTAACCGAGCAGCTGAAGACGGCCCTGGCCGACCGCTACGTTATCGAACGCGAGCTCGGTGCGGGCGGCATGGCCACCGTGTACCTGGCCCACGACGTGAAGCACAACCGCAAGGTGGCGCTCAAGGTGCTGCGCCCCGAGTTGGCGGCGGTCATCGGAGCCGAGCGGTTCCTCAAGGAAATCGAGGTCACTGCGAACCTGCAGCACCCTCACATCCTGCCGTTGCACGACTCGGGCGAGGCCGACTCGTTCCTCTACTACGTGATGCCCTACGTCGAGGGCGAGACGCTGCGCGACAAGATCGACCGGGAGAAGCAGCTCGGGGTGGACGAGGCAGTGGAGATCAGTCGCAGCGTGGCAGCGGCCCTCGACTACGCGCACCGCCGCGAAATCGTACACCGCGACATCAAGCCCGAGAACATCCTGGTGCACGACGGACAGCCGATGGTTGCCGACTTCGGGATCGCGCTGGCGGTTAGCGAAGCGGGCGGTGCCCGGCTCACCGAGACGGGACTCTCGGTGGGCACGCCGCACTACATGAGCCCCGAGCAGGCGATGGGCGACCGTGAGCTGGACGCGCGCAGCGACGTGTACTCGCTCGGCGCGATGCTGTACGAGATGCTGACCGGCGAGCCGCCGTACACCGGCCCCACCGCACAGGCGATCGTGGCGAAGGTCATCACGGAAAAGGCGCCGCCGGTCACAGCAGGGCGGCCTACGGCGCCTTCCCACGTGGCCGCGAGTATCGACAAGGCGCTGCAGAAGCTCCCGGCCGACCGGTTCGCGAGCGCGTCGGAGTTTGCCAACGCTCTGGCCAATACGTCGTTCAGCGTGGCGGCGACTGCGGCCGCACCGGCCGTTGCTCTTGAGGAGCACGGACGCCGGAGCCGTACCACGATCGGCCTCGCCGCGGCGAGCGCGGTGCTGCTAGCGGCCGCCGTTTGGGGGTGGCTCCCCAGCGCCACCGAGCCCGCTCCGGTCGCCAGAGTGAACATCGCGTTCCCTGAGGACCAGCGCCTTGTCCCTTACATCTGGGGTCCGACAGCCACACTGTCACCGGACGGCTCTCGCATCGTGTACATGGGACCGGCCGTACAGGCGGCCGGTTTTCAGCTGTGGAGCCGTTCCCTCGACCGCCTGATCGCGGAGCCGATTCCGGGAACCGTGAGCGGGTATAACTGGCACTTCTCGCCTGACGGGACGAGGCTGGCCTTCATGACGGGGAGCAGCGTGGCGACACTGAACGTAGTGTCGCTCACGGGTGAGCCGCCGATAGCTCTCCACGACTCCGTAATGTGGTTCGGAGGTGACTGGAGCGCGGACGGCTACATCTACTTCACCAACCCGGGGTGGAGCCTCAGCCGCGTTCCCGCGACCGGTGGACCCGTCGAGGCCGTTTCTACGCGCGACAGCACGCAGGGAGAAGCCATACATCACTGGCCCGACGTGCTGCCGAACGGCAAGGGCGTCATTTTCACCGCGGGCCACGGCGCCCCGGCGGCGACAAGCGAGTACGACATAGCCGTACTGGACCTGGGATCGGGCACACACCGCACGCTGCTGCGTGGACTGCGCGCCCGCTACGCGACCTCGGGGCACCTCGTATTTGTGCGCTCCGACGGCGTTCTCTTGGCCGCTCCCTTCGATCAGGACCGGCTCGAGCTCACCGGTCCCGCCGTGCCGCTCCTCGAGGACGTCTCCGTGAAGCAGTGGGGCGCTGTGGACATGGCGATCTCGGAGTCCGGGACTCTGCTCTACATAAGCGGAGCAAACGTCTCGCCCGATCAGATCGTGCGCGTGTCCCGCTCCGGAGAGGAAGAGGTCGTCGATCCGGAGTGGTCGGGCGTCTTCGGGTCGCTTGAGCTTTCGCCGGACGGGACCCGCCTCGCGGTCTCAGTCGGTAGCAGCGATGGGGTACACATGTGGGTAAAGGAGCTGCCGCGCGGCCCGCTCGCCAAGCTCACATTCGACGGCAGTCAGAACTACCGTCCCGCATGGACACCGGATGGGCGGTTCGTCTCCTACGTTTCGGACCGCGACGACCTGTGGGATCTCTATATGCGGCGTGCCGACGGGAGTGCGCAGGACGAGCACGTGCTCCACAGCGAACGCGGCGTAGAGCAGGCGATCTGGTCCAGTGACGGCGAGTGGATCGTGTACCGCGAGGGCGGGGACGCCGGGCAGCGCGACATCATGGGAATACGCCCCGGCCGCGACACTGTGGCCACGGGGTTGGTGACGACGCAGTTCGACGAGTACAACCCAGCGCTGTCTCCGGACGACCGATGGTTGGCCTATGTCTCTGAGGAGACGGGGAGTCCGGAGGTGTACGTCCGGCCGTTTCCCAACGCCGGCGACGCAAAGTGGCAGATCTCATCCAACGGCGGGGCCTATCCCGTGTGGGCCCACAGCGGGCGCGAGCTGTTCTATGTGAATGGGAGTAACGAGTTGGTCTCGGTCGCGGTGTCCGCGGGGACGAGGTTCATCGTGGAGGGCTCCCAGACGCTCTTCTCCACCCAAGGCTTCAAGGCCAATGCCCAGTACCATCAGTACTACACAGTGGCGCCGGACGACGAGTCCTTCTACGCGATCAGACTGGGAATGGGCGCGGGCGGCGACATGGTGCTCGTGTTCAACTGGTTCGAGGAATTGAAGGAGAAGGTGAGCGATTGATGCCACAGCCCCACCTGATCGAGAACGACGACGACGCAACGGTGATTATTGACAGCCGCATCGTGTCCGGCTTCATAGCGCACAAGGAGCGATGCGGCAACTGCGGAGGCCCGTCAGTGTTCAGCCTCGGATTCTGGATGCACTTCTGCCCCAACTGCAACATATGGATGGGGAAGCACTGCGATAAGGCGGCCTGCATGCACTGCAAGTACCGCAAGCAGGTTCCCCTGGCGTAGCTCTCGAGAGAGGACGACCTCCCACCTCCATGCCCGAACAGACCGAACAGCTGAAGACCGCCCTTGCCGACCGCTACGTGATCGAGCGCGAGCTCGGTGCCGGCGGCATGGCCACGGTCTATCTCGCGCACGACGTGAAGCACAACCGCAAGGTGGCGCTCAAGGTGCTGCGGCCCGAGCTGGCCGCGGTGATCGGCGCCGAGCGGTTCCTCAAGGAAATCGAGGTCACCGCCAACCTGCAGCACCCGCACATCCTGCCGCTGCACGACTCGGGCGAGGCGAGCTCCTTCCTCTACTACGTGATGCCATACGTGGAGGGAGAGACCCTGCGTGAGAAGCTGGACCGGGAGAAGCAGTTCGCCGTGGAGCAGGCCGTGGAGATCACGCGCAGCGTGGCCGCGGCCCTGGACTACGCCCACCGGCACGACGTGATCCACCGCGACATCAAACCCGAGAACGTGCTGCTGCACGACGGGCAGGCGCAGGTGGCCGACTTCGGGATCGCGCTGGCGGTGAGCCATGCGGGCGGCGAGCGGCTCACGGAAACGGGCCTGTCGATCGGGACGCCGCACTACATGAGCCCCGAACAGGCGATGGGCGACCGGGAGCTGGATGCACGGAGCGACGTGTACTCGTTGGGCGCCATGCTGTACGAGATGCTCACGGGAGATCCTCCGTACACTGGCAGCACGGCGCAGGCCATCGTGGCAAAGGTCATCACGGAGAAGGCGCCGCTCGTGACGGCCGCTCGCCCCACTGCTCCGCCCAACGTCGCCATGGCGATCGAGAAGGCCCTGGAGAAGCTCCCGGCCGACCGCTTCTCGTCGGCGGCGGCCTTTTCCGATGCGCTTACCCGCGGCGGCACTGCGCCGGTTTCGCGTCCAGCCACAGGTGGTGCTCCCGCCGCGACAATGCGTGCAGCTCGCCTGCCGTGGGCGCTGCTCGCAGTGGCACTGGTCGTCATTGCAGCGCTCGCGATCGCCCTGACTCAGTCGCCGGGCCCTCAGGCCGCCGGCGTCGTGCGAGCGGTGCTCCAGCTGCCCAGCAACATACGACTCACAGATGTCGGTGTTGCGCTGACACCGGACGGCAGTCGCGTCCTCGTATCTGCGGTACGGAACGACACGATGCGCCTGCTGCAGCGCAGGCTCGATCAACTCGAATTCGTTGCGATCGCCGGCAGCAGGGGTGCTCGTAACCAGTTCCTGTCGCCGGACGGGAGTTGGGCCGGGTTCATGGGCCTCGACGGGATGAAGAAGGTGCCGATCGGCGGTGGACCTGCAGTGGAGCTCGATGGCGAAGCCCAGAGGGCCGGCGGCGGCGACTGGACCGACAACGGCACCGTCATCTACAGCCGCAGCTACCGCAGCGGCCTGTGGCGTGTGTCCGACGACGGCGGCTCGCCGGAGATGCTCTCGGAGCCCGACAGCACTCGCGACGAGCTGGCGCACTGGTGGCCGCAGGTGTTGCCCGGTGGCAGGCACGTCCTGTTCACCGCGATGCGCACGCCGGTGGACCGGGCGAGTATCGAAGTGCTCGATCTGGAAACGGGCGAGCGGAAGGTCATACTCGAGGGCGGCGTCACCGGACGCTACGTGCCGACCGGTCACCTGCTGTATGCACGCGGTGAGGTCCTTTTCGCGATGCCGTTTGACATCAGAAGGTTGGAGGTGACGGGCTCCGCCACGCCCATGGTCGAGGACCTGGCAATGGACAAGTCGAATGGCCTGGGTGGGTTCGCGGTATCCGACAACGGCACGCTCGCTTATGTGGCGGCTTCCGAGTTCAACCCGGACCTGGAGTTGTTGTGGATCGACCGCCGGGGTGACAGCGAGCCGGCAATCTCGACGCGGGGTCGCTACAGCATGCCCGCGCTCTCTCCCGATGGGCGCTGGATCGCGCTCACCATAGAGGAGCCGGGCGAGAACCGCGACGTCTGGGTGTTCGATCTGGCGCGGGGCACGCGGTCGCGCCTCACCTCGGGCGGGGCGGCGGACTTCGCTCCGATCTGGACGCCTTCGGGTGACCGCATCATCTACCAGTCCGAGCGCCCCGTGTTCGAGCTCTACTGGCGCCCTGCAGACGGCAGCGCTCCAGCAGAGCCCCTGCTCGTGACTCCGTTCGACAAGTCCCCCGAATCGTTCACGCCTGACGGCTCAACGCTGTTGTTCCGTCACAGCGTGCTTCCGCGATCCCAACTCTGGACGCTTCCGCTCGACGGAGCCGGTGATGCGGAGCTGCTGCTCGCATCGGAACTCGGAGAACTGTCCACTCCGGCGCTGTCGCCCAACGGACGGTGGCTTGCGTACACATCGACCGAATCCGGCCGCACCGAGATCTACCTCGTGCCGCATCCCAATGTGACCGGCCGCCGGCGCCAGGTTTCGGTAGACGGAGGTGGATTTCCCAAGTGGACGCGCGGGGGCAGGGAACTGGTATTCGGATCCCGCGGCCGCATGATGTCCGTGAGCATCGATCCGCTCACCGGCGAGCCAGGCCAGCCGACAACGGTGTTCGCGGATTCCACGCTGCTGCTCACGGGCTATGAATATGACGTTACGCCGGACGGTGAGCGGTTCCTGATGCTGAGGCGCCAGCCGTGGGCCGCCCCGCGTCAGGTAATCGTGGTCACCAACTGGTTCGAGGAATTGAAGGAGAAGGTGGGCTCGTAGGATACCTGGAGTTCCGGAGGAGAGTATCGATGTCCCGACGCTACGGCGCAATCGCTATCGCTATCGCAGTTTTGCTCTCCGCCTGCTCCACCGAGGCGGCACAGCAGGAGCAGCAGGAAGCAACCACGTCCATCCCCGCCGCGATCCTGGGCGAGGCGCCTCCGCCCCAGGGCGAGAACGTGATGTACGTGGCGGATGACGCCGCCACGCAGGGCTACCTGGCGGTGCCCGACGGCGAAGGCCCGTTCCCGGCGCTGATCCTGATCCACGAGTGGAACGGGCTGGTGGACCGCGTGCGCCAGGTGGCAGACGCGTTCGCCGATCAGGGCTACGTCGCACTGGCGGCCGATCTGTATCAAGGCCAGGTCGGCACGAACCGCGAAGAGAACATGGCGCTCATGAATGCGGCGCGCGCCAACGAGGACGTCATGATCGCCAACCTGGACGCAGCGCAGCGCTTTTTGCGCGAGCGCAGTGACGTGAGCGGCAAGGTGGGCGTGATGGGCTGGTGCTTCGGCGGCGGCGTGGCGCTGAGCTACGGGCTGGGTGGCGAGCACCACGACGCGACCGCGATCTTCTACGGCCGCGTGGTGGACGATCCCGCGCTGCTGGCCAGCCTGGACCACCCGGTGTACGGCACGTTCTCGGCCACCGACCAGGGCATTCCGGTGGACCAGGTGGAGCGCTTCGCTGCGGCGCTCGACTCGATCGGCATAGACAACGACATCCACATCTACGACGAAGTGAACCACGGCTTCTGGCTGTGGGTGGACCGGGATCGGGAAGTCCGTGAGGAAGCCGCCCTCAGCGCGTGGCAGCGGCTGCTCAGGTTCCTGGGGCAGACGGTGGGCTAGTGAGAGACATGACCGAGAACTTCGACGCGGGCTGGAGGTAGCGGTTGACCGAATCCATCCTGAAGCCGCGCGACCAGGACATAGACGCCTTCGGCCTCACGCACCCGGGCAAGGTGCGCGAGGGGAACGAGGACCACTTCCTGATCGCTGCGCTTTCCAAGCACCTCCGCGTGGAGCGCACCAGCCTGCCCGACAACTTCTATCTGCTGCAGGACTCGGAGCGGATCGCAAACGTGGCCCTCGTCGCGGACGGTGTCGGCAAAGGCGGCGGCGGCGAGGAAGCAAGCAGGGTGGCGATACAGGCCGTGTCGCAGTACGTGACGCGCAGCATGGAGGCCTTCTACAACTCCAACGTCGCCGACGCAGACGATCCAGAGGAGTTCTCCCGCATCCTCTCCGACGCGGCTATGGACTGCCACATGAACCTGGTGAAGCGCGCGGAGCTGGATCCCGACAAGCGGCGCTTCGGCACCACGCTCACCCTGTGGCTCGGGCTGTGGCCCCACGCGTATCTGCTGCAGGTGGGTGACAGCCGAGCCTACATGTTCCGCGACGGGACGCTCTCGCAGATCTCACGCGATCAGACGATGGCCCAGGACCTCATAGATCAGGGAGTCATGACGCGCACTGCTGCGCACCGCACCCGCTGGGCGCACGTGCTCTCCAGCGCCATCGGCGGCAACGAGGCCCTGCCCGTCGTCACCCGCATCACGCGGGACTGGGGCACGGTGATCCTGCTGTGCAGCGACGGACTCACCAAGCACGTATCGGACGAGAGAATCGCCGAGGCCCTGGGATCCATGACCAGCGCCAAGCAGGTGTGCGAGGACCTGCTGCAGGAAGCCCTGGACGATGGGGGGAGCGACAACATCACGATCATCGTGGGCCGCACGATCAAACCGATGGATAGATGATGACCCAAGTCACAGAACAGCTGAAAACGGCCCTGGCCGACCGCTACGTAATCGAGCGCGAGCTCGGCCAGGGCGGCATGGCCACGGTCTATCTGGCGCACGACGTGAAGCACAACCGCAAGGTCGCACTCAAAGTCCTCAAGCCCGAGTTGGCTGCCGTAATCGGGGCGGAGCGTTTCCTCAAGGAGATCGAGGTCACCGCGAACCTGCAGCATCCGCACATCCTGCCGCTCCACGACTCGGGCGAGGCCGGCACGTTCCTCTACTACGTGATGCCCTACGTGGAGGGCGAGACGCTGCGCGACAAGATGGATCGCGAGAAGCAGCTCTCGATCGAGGACGCCGTG
>JBDHJM010000005.1:0-161859 GCA_039586895.1 Gemmatimonadota bacterium
GTTCAATCCCCGCAGCAAACTGTCACCCAGGCAGGAAGTCGCCCGCCGACGTCCGGGTGGCATCGGAGCTCGAATCAATGGGCACCGGTATGGGGTCACGCGGCCGCGCATCGCCCGACGCCCCACCAATCCACCTTCCCAAGGCCACCGAGAGCAGCAGCAGGATCACGATCAGTGCAATTCGAAACAGCTGCCGCTTGAGGTTGGGAGCGAGCCGCTGCCGCAGCTCCACCACTTCCTGGCGCAGCTTGCCCTTCTCGGCCGCCTTTTCCACAGCCTGCACCAGGTGCGACATGTCGATGGGCTTCGTGAGGAAGTTCTCCGCCCCGAGGCGCATGGCTTCCACCGCCGACTCGACGTCGCCGTAGCCGGTCAGCATGATCACCATGGCCTTCTTCTTCTTCAGCTGCTCCAGCACCTCGAGCCCGTTCATCTCCGGCATGTAGAGGTCCAGCACGGTCACGTCGGGCACGACCTTCTGCCACAACGCCACTCCCTTCTTGCCGGAGGACGCACGGTGCACCGTGTGCCCGAGACGCTCGAAATAATCTCCCAGCGTGCGCAGCACGTCGGTGTCGTCGTCTATGAAAAGGACCGTGTGGTCGGCCAAACACTCCCCCCGGGGTGGGTAGCCTTAATTAGAAGAGTTCAGCTTGCTCGCGCAATGCCTCTGGAACCACCGGTGCGAGCCCCAACAGCTCCTGCAGCTTGCGCGCACTGTGGGGAGCGTGCCCCTGGAATTGGTTGCTGAAATAGCAGTACAGCGAGTCGACACGGGAGCGCAGCTTCTCGAGGATCTCCACCCACGCTTCGATGTCCCGGTCTCGGTCCAGCTGTGGAAACGAGAAGTCGCTGAGCCGCCGTCCCGCTCCGAGCCAGCGCACGTAGCCGAAATCGGCGGTGGGCTCGATTGCGAGTTCCGCCATCATCTCGCGGGGCAGCCGGGGCCCGTCTACCAGCACGGTGGCAACGTTGCGCTGCTTGAGCATTTCCCCCACGGCAGGCGTGAGCCATCCCGCCTGCCGGAATTCGACCGCCCAGCGGAAGCGCGGCGGCAGATCGTCCAGGAACTTGGCCAGCACGGCCTCGTTTCCTCCCGTGGGTCGGAACGCGGGGCTGAGCTGGATCAGAATGGGTCCCAGGCGGCTGCCCAACGGCTTCACCCGGTCCAGGAAACGCCGCACGATGCGCCCCGTGTCCACCAGCCTGCGCTCGTGCGTCACTTCCTGCGGCAGCTTGAGGGCGAACCGGAAACCCTTCGGCACTCCGTCGCGCCACGCCTGCACCGACGGGTCCGAGGGCAGCCCGTACGCGCTCGAAACGACCTCCACGGAGGGGAACGCACGTGAATAGACCCCCAGCATGTCGGCGGTCTTCGTGCCGTGCGGGTAGAAGGGTCCGACCCAGGCGCCGTAGTCCCACCCCTGAGTCCCCATGAACAGCTCCGCCGTCATGTTACCGAGTCACCTGACGGTGCCAGTACATCCGCATCTCCGCGATCTCCTCCCCTTCCACTTCACAGAACAGTGCGCCGCGTAGATCCACCGGCTCGCCCGTGCGGCGGCGGCGGAACGTGCACTTGAACTCCGTCGAGAACCACGGCCCGGCCACGTAGATCTCACCGAAGCGGAACGATACCTCGCTTTGCTCGAGTGGGATGTCCCTCCAGTAGTACGCGATTGCCGCCGGCCCCTTCAACGGGCTGGCGTGCGGCTCCGGCACGAACACCCCCTCGTCCGCGAACACCGCCGCCATCTCGTCGCAGTCGCCCGCTTCCCACGCCTTTCCGAAACGCTCGATCAGAGCGCCGTAGTGCCCGCTCACCCCGACCCGAACTCCGTTTCGTAATCCTGCATTGCCGCCCGTATGACCTGCTCCGCGTGTTCCCGCCCATACGGATCGCCGATGGAGACGTTGGCGGGCTGCTCCGGCAGTGACTTGTACGTCAGGAAGTAATGCCGCAGCCGCTCCACCAGCGCCTGCGGCATGTCCCGCATGCTCTCGACGCGGCCCCACACCGGGTCGTTCTCCAGCACCGCGACTATCTTGTCATCTGCCTCGCCGTGGTCAAGCATCGGCAGGCCGCCAACCACACGTGCGTTGAGAATGACCTCGGAGCGCGAGATGGGACGCTCGCTCACCACGCATATGTCCAGCGGATCTCCGTCTCCGCTCTCCGCACCCGGCATCAGGCCGCGCACTCCCTCTCCCGCGTAGGTGCGCGGTATGAACCCATACAGCGTGGGTTGCTGTGATGAGGTGCGCTGGGGACGGTCCACGCGCAGATATCCCGTACCCTTGTCCACCTCGTACTTCACGAGATCGAACGGGGACGATTCGATGTAGGCGTGCACCAGCCGGGGCGGGTCGGGGCCCACTTCGAGGCCATGCCACGGATGCGGGCGCCAGCGGTAGAATGGCTTGGGGAAATCCATTATCGACTCGATCGCCTCCAAACTTATCTTAGACCTACATGCCCGCCAGCCGCCCGAGCTCGCCCATCATCGTCGATACCGACCCGGGCATCGACGACGTCGTCGCACTGGCTCTGGCCGCACGGTCTCCGGAGCTCGGAGTCGTCGCGGTCACGACGACATACGGGAATGCTACCCTGGAGGCCACCACACGCAACGCGCGGTCCGTGCTGGCCTTGGTCGACAGCCCGATCCCGGTCTTTCCCGGCTCGCACCGTCCGCTCGAGCGCCCCCTGGAGACGGCACCCGAGACCCACGGCGCAACCGGAGTGGGATGGGCCCCCGTGGGTGGTGAGGAGCCCATCGCCGCGAACCCCACGGTCCTGCTCGACCTCTTGGAGTGGTCCGAGGAGCCGGTAACGCTGGTCACTCTCGGGCCGCTGACCAACCTGGCCCACGCCCTCACCGTCGGACCCGAGTTCGTGCGCCAGCGCGTGCGGCGTCACATAGGAATGTTCGGCAGCCTGCGCGAGCCAGGAAACACCAACCGCTGGGCCGACTTCAACGCGTGGTGCGACCCGGAGGCCGCGGACCTGGTGCTGCGCGCCGAGCTTGGGACCGAGATGGTGGGCCTCGACGTGACGCGCGGCATGACCCTCGGCTCGGCCGAGGTTCAGCGCCTCGCAGCGTCGGGCGACACGCTGACCAACTGGCTGGGGAGGGCGCTCAAGTTCTATGTGGACTCGCACCGGGCCTGCACGGGATTGGACGGGTGCGTGGTGCACGACGTGCTGCCGCTGGGCGAGCTGATCGCCCCGGGGATGCTCACCCTGGCGGAACTGCCGATCGACGTGAACCTTGACGGGGGCGCGCACCGAGGACACACCATCGAGTGCGCGGACGGCGTGGCGACCTCCGTGGCGCTGGGGGCGGACATCCCGCGCATGCGGCAGCTGCTGACGCGCGTGTTCGGAGAGGAGTTCGAGCCTTGAGAGTGATCCTGCGCGCAGTTTCGGCTCCGATTCTCGGCTTCCTGCTGTGCGCCTGTGTCGCGGGTGACAACGGCGGCGGCGGCGCCAGTGCGGGAGGCGGCAGCGAGGCGGATTCCGTCGTAGTGACGTCACGCTACGACCTGGATGCGGCAAACGTGCCGTCGGCACTGCGCCACCTCGTACCCCTCGCGCAGCGCTGGGGCATCGGCGACGACGTCGAGCGCTACGAGTACGCCATGCAGGCCAGTGCCGCCGAGCGCGCTGCATTGCGCGAAGCCGTCGTGCCGTACTACGACCAGATCACGGCCTGGCTCGACTCCTTCGGGAGCGGACCGATGAGCGACGAGGCCGCGGCCTTCATGTACATGCAGCTCGCCATCGAGGAGACGGTCGAGTGAGCCGACAGCGAGGGGCGTCATGACTGGAGGTCAGCTGCACGTCGCGGTGATCGGGGCCGGCGAGGTGGGCCGGGGCTGGGCCGCGCTCTGCGTAGCGCAGGGATGGACGGTGGCGCTGTACGATGTCGAGGAACGCGCCGTCGACGAAGCAGAGGAAGAGGTGGGAGAGCGCGCCAGGGCGCTCACCCTGCTGCGGCGCGCCGACGCGACGGCCGTCGAGACGGGCATGGCGCGGTTCACGGTCGCCCGCAGCCTGCTCCAGGCCTGCGGCGAGGCGGAGTGGGTCATCGAGGCCGGCCCTGAGGACCTCCTCACCAAGCAGAAGATGTTCGAGGCCATCGAGGCGGTGGCGGGCAAGGCCCGGGCGGTGACCAGCTCCACGAGCGGTCTTCCGGTGGACGACCTGGCGGCGCGCTGCTTCCGCAAAGGCCGCTGCATGATCGCACATCCGCTCAACCCACCCGAGCTGATACCGCTCGTGGAGCTGGTGGCGGGCCGCGAGACCCGGCCCGGCGCGGTCGAGCTGGTGAAGGGCTGGCTGCGCGCGATGGATCGCATTCCTGTGGTGATAAGACGGCAGGTCCCGGGTGCCGTGGCCACGCGGATCGCTGCGGCTGTGTGGCGCGAGGCCATTCACCTCGTGCTCGAGGGCGTCATCGACATGGACGACCTGGACCGCGCGGTCTCGGTGGGCCCGGGACTAGGTTGGGCAGCCGCGGGGCCGCACCTCAGCTACCGCCTCGCAGCGGGAGACCGCCGCACGGCAGGGTTCCTGCAGCATCTGCTGAGCACCTTCGAGCCGATTTGGGAGGATCTCGCCGATTGGTCCAGGCTCGAGCCCGAGCAGCAGCGCAGACTCATCCACCTGATCGACAGGACCTACGAGGAACAGATCGGGATGATCCGCTCCGCGCGGGACAAGCGGCTGGCGGCTATCCTGTGGGGGCTCGAGCGCTCGAAGGACACCGAGCTCTAGCCGACTTCTCCTTCCAGCACGAGACAACTCAAGCTCGCGGCCAGCTCGTAGCCGACGACCGCGTCCTTCTCCCGGGCGTCCGCCCCCACCACGCGGATGGTCGTGGGACCCTTGAACGGCTGGTGGCCCACGACTTCGAACACGGCCCCCACGCGCAGCCCCAGTGATGCGACGAAGCGCAGCAGGTCGGGATCCCGGTCACTCACCATGCGCAGCTCGGCCATGCTTCCGACCGGCACGTCGGTGAGCGAAACCAGGTCGTCCTGCTCCTCCATCAGCCCGTCCTTCGTCGGAATCGGAGCGCCGTGGGGATCGAACCGCGGGTAGCCGAGCGCCATGGCCATGCGCTCAATGAGCTGATCGCTCACCGCGTGCTCCAACCGCTCGGCCTCGTCGTGCACAGAGTCCCAATCGTAGCCCAGCTTGGTGGTGAGGTACGTCTCAAGTATGCGGTGCCGGCGCACCATCTTGAGCGCGGCCCGCTTGCCGGACGGGGTCAGCTGCACACCGCGGTACGGTGCGTGCTGGAGCAGTCCCGACTCGGAAAGCCGCTTCACCATGCCGCTCACCGAGGGCGGTGCGACGGCGAGCGCTTCGGCAATGGCGCTGGTCTGGGCCGGGCGCCCCTCGGCCTCCAGCTCGTAGATGGCTTTGAGGTAGTCCTCGGTCGAACGGCTGAAGCCCGACGACTTGCGGTTGGCGCTCATCGGACCTGCCCGGGTCGGTGAGGTTTCAACGGCGGCAAACTCTAAATTAAGCGCGCCTAAATCTATACGGAGCCCCCGGGCCTGGGCAAGCCGCCGCCCGTGCTTACTCAGCTAAGGCTATGAAATCACTGAGGATACGGTAGGTGATCCCCCACACGACGTGGGGGCCGATGAGGAACGCAGGCCTAACTCCCTGGACCCCACGGACCGACACCTCGCTCTCCCCTTCCAACTCGGGCAGGGCCGCGAACGAGGTCCACAGGTGGAGCGCGACCTCGGCGCTCGGAGACACAGCGGGCTTCCCGGAGAGCCCGAAGACGAACGGCCGGACCACTATCGGGGGCAGCACCGGAGTGCTGGGCGCCAGGTCGTCCAGCTCTCCCAGCAGCGCTTCATGGGGCAGCTCGATGGCGGTCTCCTCGCGCGTCTCGCGCGCCGCAGTCGCGAGCAGATCCGCGTCGCCTTCCTCGCGCCGCCCACCCGGCAGTGCCATCTGTCCCGACCACGGATCCTGCGGAACATCGGCGCGCCTGATGAACAGCAGCTCGAGGTCGCCCCCGGCACCGGGCGCGAGCACGATCGCAACGGCAGCCTCGATCAGACCCGGCCCAGTGGCCCGCACCGGTGAGCGCCCGGCGAGCCGCTGTCTCAAACCGTCGAAGGTGACGGGATTCATTGGCACGAATTGATCCAGCTCACGCTCGAATCACTCCTCTATACAGAATGTTCGACTGACCATTTTGCGCCGCATTCTTTCGTGACGGCGCTCACGCAGTGAACGCAGCGTGATCTCTCGGGGTAATATGGTCACGGATCACCGCGAAACTCTTGCGCTGACTCTTATATTGCGTGCGAGCGAAGCGGTTCACGAAGGCGGCCACAAACACAGGAGGCGCGTATCAGATCCTTTGGTGTCGGACTCATTGCACTGGCCACGGTAGCGGCGGCCACCGCAGCGAGCCTGCTGGTTCGCCGCCGGCGACTGCTGGTCACGGCTGGCGGCCGCCGCGGGAGATTGATCGACTCACTCTACGCGGCCGGCCTCTAGCGTGGCGGCGGGCGGCTCCTCCGGGAGCCGCCCGCTTCTCTTTGTGCCCTCACGCCGCGCCTGCACATCAAAGCAGGTGACGGCCGAACCACCCCACGGTCAGGTCCATTCCCCGATCCAACTCCGGCGTGCTGCCAGCCCACGGGTGCCTGGCACCCAGCGTGTGGGTGCCTCCCGCAATGACCTGCAGCTGTGCCGCGCCGCGGTTCGCGCCATGCAGCTTCTCCGCGTCGCTCGGAGCAACCGCCTCGTCGTCCGCACCATGCACGATGAGCCAGGGCGCCCGAACCGCGGCCGCCGCACCCATCAGATCCAGCCTACCACCCGAGTTCGCGTCGATGTCGTCGAGCACGTCCGTGTAGAGAGGGAGCACGTCTCCGGTGCGCATGTTCACGACGTCGGTCCTTCCCTCCTCGCGCCACTTGGCGATGGTGGCCTCGTCCCAGCGCCTGAGCGAACCGATGGCGGCCCAGGTAACGAGCGCCGCCACGCGCGGCTCGGCCGCGGTGTACAGCAGCGCCACGGCACCGCCCCGGCTGTGTCCGAACATCCCGAGCCCGGTGGGCGTGGCGAGCCCGGCCGCCAAACTGCCGTCGCAGAGCGCCGCGACGACCGTCGCCACGTCCTCGAGGTCCTTGGAAAAAGTGGCGTGACCGAAGCGCTCGGGCTCCGAGAACGACTCCCCGTCCGGCCCTACCCCTGATCCCGAGAAGTTGAACGACACCGCTGTCACTCCGGCACGGGCCAGCCGCGCCGCGAGGTGCGGGAAATAACCCCAGTCCTTGAAGCCCTTGAAGCCGTGGCAGATCACCACCGCGGGCCGGTCCGCACCGCGCTCCTGGGTGCGCACCTCGCCCCTCAGGGGGCCGCCGTCGGCCCCAACCAGCTCGAATCCAGTCGTGCTCACGGTGGCCATGGGTTCGGTTTTGACCTCCAGCGTGGGCCTGGGTAGATTTTTCAATCTCGTGAGTCGTCTGAAGGAATACTCCCCATGGGCCTGACCATGAGGCCCTCTAACCCGGCTCTTCTGGCCGTCAGCCGCTCCCTCAGGGCGGAACGCGACCTCCTGACAGAGCAGTGGTCCCGGCGCATAGCACGCCGGATTTCCGAGGCTCCCCACGTCCGGTGGCCCACGGTGGAGCGTCACCTGGCACTCCTGGTGGACATCCTCACGGAATCGGCTGGGCCGCTACGGCGCCAGGTGGCGGAGCTGTGGTTCACGGCCTGCGAGGTGTACGGCCAGACCGCGGCAGCCCGCGGGCTCGCAGCCGGGGAGGTAGTGGAGGAGCTTCAGGAGCTGCGCGAGCTGCTCATCCACCACCTGTCCGAGACGGTCTCCAATCTGCCGCCGCGCCAGTCGATGGCCGCCGTGCTGCGCCTCAACCGGATCCTGGACCGGGGCATATCCCACGCGGTCGTGGGGTACACCGACGCCCTGGTCGAGACTCTGCTGAACCGGAGAGGCGTGCCCATCGTGGCTTCCGAGCCCGCTGAGGACGAAGTGCTGCAGCGCATCGAGCAGCTCGAGGAGGAGCTGGCTCAGCTGCGTGTGGGTTAGCCGCTCACTTCCTCTCCGCCGTCCACATTGATCACGTTCCCCGTGATCCAATCCGTTCCCGGCTTGGACATCGCCACGATTGCGTTCGCCACGTCCTCCGGCGTCGTGAGACGCTTGTGCGGGTTGCGGTGCACGGCCTCCACGAATAGCGCGTCGCTCTCGGGGATCCGCTCGGCCGCGGGCGTCCGGGTGACGCCTCCGCGCAGCGCGTTGACGGTGACGCCGTAAGGCGCCAGCTCAACTGCCAGCTGGCGCACGTGCGACTCCAGCGCCGCCTTGGCGGCCGACACCGCACCGTAAGCGGGAATCACACGGTTCGAGCCAGATGAAGTCATGCAGAAGATGCGGCCGCCGGGCGACATCAGGTTGCGTCCCACCAGCTCCTGTGCCCAGTACACCAGCGAGTGTGCCATGACGTCGAGCGTCATGTTCATGCCGCGCTTGGTAACCGGGTCGTCGGCGATGTACGGCTTCAGCGTGCCGAATGCGAGGGAATGCATCATGACCGCGACCGTGCTGTCGTTCTTCTCCACGTCGTCCACCAGCGCGTTCAGCACGTCGTTGCGCTTTTCCTCGTCGGCCGCGTTCATGTTGAAGAACAGGGCGCGCCGCCCGGTGCCCTCGATGTCCTCCTGAATGTCCTTGGCGCGCTGCTTCCCGGCCCCGCGGTCCAGGTGGACGCCGCATATGTCGTAGCCCGACTTGGCCAGCTCCCTGGCCGCGGCCTCTCCGAAGCCGCTCGACGCGCCCAGGATCACGGCCCAGCGCGGTACGGTCCTCTGTGCGTGTCTCACGGATGATCCCCCCGATTCATGCCTGTTGCGAAGCTCTAGAAGCTAGCGGCCCCGGTGCTGAATCGCCATTCCCCGTGGGGTCTGAGGCCCCCGCAACGCCCCGCCCCCCGCGCTGGCCTCTCCCGGCCCACGTCGGTAGGTTCCTTACCCAACTCGATTTATCGGTCTAGGGAGCGAACAACCGGACATGAGCATGGACTACCTGCTCACCGAAGAGCAGAAGATGATCAAGGACCTCTGCCACCAGATCGCAGAGGAGCAGATCAAGCCGGTCGCGGCCCAGTATGACGAGGCCGCCGAGTTTCCGTGGGACATCGTGAAGATCCTGGCGGATTCCGACATCTTCGCCGTCCCCTACCCCGAAGAGTATGGCGGGATGGGCGGCGGTGTGTTCGAGATGGCGCTGGTCACCGAGGAGCTGTCCTGGGGCTGCGGCGGCATCGCGCTGGCGTTCGGTGGAACCGGCCTGGGCGCGTTCCCCATCCTGCTCTTCGGCAGCGAGGAGCAGAAGCAGAAGTACATCCCGCCGATCGCGCGGGGCGAGAAGCTGGCCGCGTTCGCCATCACCGAGGCAGACGCCGGCTCCGACGCAGCCCGCATCCGCACCACGGCCGTGAAGGACGGGGATCACTACGTCCTGAACGGCACCAAGCAATGGATCACCAACGGGGGCGACGCGGAGATCTACACGGTCATCGCGCTGACAGACAAGGACAAAGGCGCCCGCGGCGCCAGCGCGTTCATCGTGGACAAGGACACGCCCGGCGTCTCGTTCGGCAAGAAGGAGAACAAGCTCGGGATCCGCGCCTCCTCCACGCGCGAGGTGATCTTCGATAACGCCCGAGTCCCCGAGGAGAACCGGATCGGCCGCGAGGGGATGGGCTTCATCGTTGCGCTCAAGACCTTCGACCACGCCCGTCCCGGGGTGGCCGCTCAGGCCGTGGGAATCGCGCAGCGCGCTCTGGACGAGGCCGCCCACTACGCGCGAGTGCGCAAGCAGTTCGGCCACCCCATCTCATCGTTCCAGGGCGTCCAGTTCATGCTGGCGGACATGGCGATCGCCGTGGAGGCGTCGCGCGCATTGGTGTACGGTGCCGCGCGCATGATTGACTCGGGTTCCAAGAACATCGCCAAGGCATCGGCGATCTGTAAGACGTTCGCGTCCGACGCGTGCGTGAAGGTCACCGTGGACGCCGTCCAGATATTCGGCGGGTACGGATACATGAAGGAATATCCCGTCGAGAAGCTGATGCGTGACGCCAAGATCACGCAGATCTACGAGGGCTCCAACGAAATCCAGCGCAACGTGATCGCAGCCAACCTCTTGAAGGAGTCCATGGCGCAGGACTAGCCGCGCATGAAACTCCACGTCGCAATAGCCATCGGTCTCGCAGCGGGGCTCCTGTTCGGACTCCTCGCTGCGCTGAGCGGTCTTCCCGCTCTGATCGCCGTGGCCGAGAGCATCGAGCCCATCGGCACGGCGTTCGTGAACCTGCTCAAGATGGTGGTCGTGCCGCTCGTGGCGGCCGTGATCTACGTGGGCGTAGCCAGGCTGGGCGATCTGCGCCAGCTCGGGAAGCTCGGCGGGTTCACCCTGCTTTTCTTCGCAGCCACCACGGTAGTGAGCATCCTGATCGGCATGGGAGTGATGGCCGCACTGCTGCCGCTCGCGAGCGATGCGGCCGCACGCGCGGTGGAAGCGGCCGCAACGGACGCACCCATGCTTCCCGGACCGGTCGACTTCCTGGTGAGCCTTATCCCGAGCAACGCCTTCGCGGCCGCAGCCGAGGGCGCGCTGCTTCCGCTGGTGGTGTTCACCGTGCTGATGGGGGCGGCGACCGGCGCGCTTACCAAGGAGCACAAGGAGCGGCTGGTGCCGCTCGCAGAGTCGATCTCGGCGGCTTTAGTGAAGCTCGTGCACTGGATCCTGTGGGTGGCGCCAATCGGAGTCTTCGCACTCGCCGCGCCGGTCACGGCCCGCGCCGGGCTCGCCATCATTCAGAGCCTATTCGCATTCGTACTGGCCGTACTCCTGGGGCTCGTGCTGTTCGTCGCGGCGGTGTACGTACCGCTCGTCCGTTTCGTGGGCCGCATGCCGGTGCGGACGTTCCTGCGCGGCTCGCTGACGCCGCAGCTTATTGGGGCGGGCGCGACCAGCTCGGCAGCGACGGTTCCCGCCATGCTCGAGACGGCGCAGAAGGACTGGGAGCTCTCACCGGTCGTGTCGGGCTTCGTGATCTCGCTCGGTGCAGGCCTCGGGCGCGCAGGGAGCGCGCTGTTCCAGGGAGCGGGGATCGTGTTCCTGGCGTGGCTCTACGGCGTCTCGCTCCCGATCGCGGGCATCGCCGGCGCGCTGCTCGCCACCTTCGTGGTCTCGTTCACCGTGGCCGGAGTGCCCGGAGGGAGCGTGGTGAGTCTCGCTCCCGCCCTCGGCACGCTCGGCATCCCGCTCGACGGCATGGCCATACTGCTGGGTGTGGACCGCATCCCCGACATGGCGCGCACCGCGACCAACGTCACGGGCACCCTTGCGGCGACAGTTGTGGTGGAGCGCAGCGTGAGGAAGCAGGAGTGGTTCCACTCGACCGGTCCGCTGCGGG
The DNA here is from genome assembly GCA_039586895.1 of Gemmatimonadota bacterium. Lineage (GTDB taxonomy): Bacteria > Gemmatimonadota > Gemmatimonadetes > Gemmatimonadales > GWC2-71-9 > WVYX01. The sequence goes on from JBDHJM010000005.1 coordinate 11,488, forward strand.
TGGGAAGCAAGGAAGAGGCCCAATGGACCAGATAGCGTCGAAGATCAACCTGGCTGACAAGCTGACGCAGTTCGACGAACAGTGGAGCCCGCGGATCGTCGCCGAGCTCAACGGCCAGCACGTGAAGCTGGCCAAACTCCAGGGTGAGTTCGTGTGGCACAAGCACGACCGGGAAGACGAGCTGTTCCACGTCCTGAAGGGGCGACTCGTCATCGAGTTCCGCGACGGCGCGGTCGAGCTGGGCCCGGGAGAATGCCTCGTGGTTCCGCGCGGCGTGGAGCACAAGCCCGTCGCTGAGGAGGAGTGCCACGTGCTGATGTTCGAGCCCGCCGGCACGCTCAACACCGGCAACCTCAGGAACGAGCGCACCGTGGAGGAGCCGAAGCACCTGTGAGCGGCCTTCCACCTCTCATTCCCCGCAGCGTCATTTTCGGGAACCCGGACCGGGCCGATCCTCAGATCTCGCCCGACGGGTCGCGCATGGCCTACCTCGCCCCGCTCGACGGCGTGCTCAACGTGTGGGTGGGCGCGGCGGACGGTGACGAGTTTGACCCCGTCACCCGCGACACCGACCGCGGCGTGCGCATTTACTTCTGGGCGCACGACGGCCGCCACATCCTCTACCTGCAGGACGTGGGCGGCGACGAGAACTGGCGGCTCCACAGGGTGGACCTCGAATCCGGCCTGGTGGATGACCTGACACCGTTCGAGGACGTGCAGATCCAGGTCGTCGCGCACGACAAGCGCCATCCCAACGAGCTGCTGGTTGCGATGAACAAGGAGGACGCTCGGCTGCACGACGTGTACCACGTGGACCTCCGCACGGGGGAGCTGAGCCGCGTCGCCCGGAATCCGGGCAACGTGCTGGGCTGGGTGCCGGACGAGGACTACGTGGTGCGAGCCGCGATGGCCGCCACCGCCGATGGCGGGGCCGAGCTGCTGGTGCGCGGCGGCCCGGATGACGAGTGGAGCACGCTGCTCACGTGGAGCCCCGAGGACTCGCTGACCAGCGCGCCGTACGGCTTCACGCTGGACGGAAGCTCCATTCTGTTGATCGACTCGCGCGGTGCCAACGCTGCACGACTCACCAGCATGGATCTCGCATCCGGCGACGCCGACGTGCTCGCCGAGGACCCGCACTACGACGTGAGCGGAGTGGTCCGTCACCCCGACACCCGCGAGGTGCAGCTGGTCGCGTTCACCCGGGACCGCAAGGAGTGGAGCGCGCTGGACCAGTCGCTCACTGAGGACCTCGAGGCGGTGCGCAGGCTGAACCCCGGCGACTTCGAGCTGGTGAGCCGCACCCACGACGACAGGCATTGGGTGATCGCGTTCACGCAGGACGACGGTCCGGTGTCCTACTACATCGTGGACCGCTCGGCCAAGGAAGCCACGTTCCTGTTCCACAGCAGACCCGACCTCACGGAGTACGAGCTGGGCAGCATGGAGCCGGTGTCCTTCCAGAGCCGGGACGGACTCACCGTGCACGGCTATCTGACGCTGCCGCCGGGAGTGGAGGCCGCGAACCTGCCGCTCGTGCTCAACGTGCACGGCGGCCCTTGGGCACGCGACGTCTGGGGCTACGACCCCGAAGCGCAGTGGTTCGCCAACCGCGGCTACGCCTGCCTCCAGGTCAACTACCGGGGCTCCATCGGCTACGGCAAGGACTTCCTGAACGCCGGCAACCGCGAGTGGGGCGGGCGCATGCACGACGACCTGGTGGACGCGGTGCGCTGGGCCGTGGACCGGGGAGTTGCCGATCCGCAGCGCATCGCGATCTACGGCGGCTCGTACGGCGGCTACGCTGCTCTGGTGGGGGCCACCTTCACACCGGATCTGTTCTGCTGCGCGGTGGACATCGTTGGCCCCAGCAACCTGATAACGTTCATCGAGACCATTCCCCCGTACTGGTCCACGTACCTGGCGATGCTGCACGAGCGGGTGGGGGAGCCGGAGCAGGACCGGGAGTTCCTCGAATCCCGCTCGCCGCTGTCGCGGGTGGACGACATAAGGATTCCCATGCTCATCGCGCAGGGCGCCAACGACCCGCGGGTCAAGCAGTCGGAGTCGGAGCAGATCGTCGCCGTGATGCGCGAAAAGGGAATCGACCACGAGTACATGCTGTTCCCCGACGAGGGGCACGGGTTTGCAAAGCCCGAGAATCGGCTAAAGTTCTATGCAGCGGCGGAGAAGTTCCTGGCCGCCCACCTCGGCGGCCGCTACGAGGACGGCGGCGCCGGCTGACCGGCAGACAGCAGAGGCGGGAAGCTATGGGAGTCATGCAGAAGCTGCGTGAGCTGTGGGACAGGATCCGGCTGGTGCTGGTAGCCGTGCTCACGGCTCTGGTACTGATGTTCGCGCTCCAGAACCTGCACGCGGTGCGCATGGATGTGGTGTTCTGGCAGGTCGAGTACAGTGCCTCGCTGCTGGTGCTGGTCTCGTTCCTGGCGGGCCTGCTGGTGGGCGGCGTTACGACCTTCTACTACAAGGGACGGTTCTCCAAGGAGAAGCAGGCCCGCAGGAAGGCCGTGGAGGCCGCGGCCGTGGCGGCCGAGAAGATCGCCGAAGTCGAGAAGGAAGCCGAGGTCAAAGCGCTACCCGCCGAGACGGCGCCCGAGGCCGCGCAGCCCGCGGCCGAGCCGGAGCCCGCAGAGAAACGGGAGCCACCCGCGCCGCGGCCCCCGCCGGGGGGCAGGCGCTAGCTCCCCACCACGTGCTCGTGGACCATGCGTGAGATGTCCACGATGAGCGTGTCTACGGTGTCGCTGTCCAGCTCGCTCTTGGTGAGCACCACCAGCACATAGCGCTCCCCACCCTCCAGCATCACGATGCCGCCGTCGTGCCGCACCAGGCCCGGCACCCAGCCGGTCTTGTGTGCGACGCGGGCACTCCCGGGCAGTCCCGCCGGTATCCCCTCGTCGAACGCCTGCCGCAGCAGCACCGACATCATCTCATCGCACGACTCCGGGCTCGCAACGCTGCCTTCGGCGATCGCTCGGTAGACGATCCCTTCGTCCCGCGCCGTCGTCGTGTTGCTGAGCCCGGCGCGGTAGGCCAGGATGTCCTCCACTCCCCTCAGCACCTGCATGGAGTCGGCGCCCAGTTCCAGCGTCGTCTCGCGCACGCGCTCGGCACCCACCAGCTCGATCAGCATGTTCGTGGCCAGGTTGCTGGAGACCGTGATCATCAGCTCCATCAGCTGGCGGATCGACTCCTCCTCTCCGACACGCGTGTACAGCGTGGTGTCGCTGTCATCGGGAGCGCCGAGCTGATAGCTCGACCCGTCCACGATGGACCTGAACGTCTTGGTGATGGTCACGCTGTCGTCCAGGCTGATTAAGCCGGCCTCGTGGTCGCGGTAGAGCTGGACCATGACCGGGACTTTCATCATCGACGCCGCGTGCACGCGCGTGTCGGGCTCGATCAGCAGCGAGGCGCCGGTGGCGAGGTCGTGGAAGTTGACCGCCACTACCTCTACGTCGGCCTCCGCGATGCGCGTTTCGAGCCGGGCTTGGAGGTCATTCATGGTGTCGGGAGCGCACGAGAGCAGGGCCGCCACGCCGGCCGCCCCGATCGATTGAATTGCGAATGAAGGCTTCTTGAATACGAGCATGCGCAAGCTAGGCCAGGCGCTCGCGTACTGCGTAGAGGGCCAGCTCCACGCGGTTGCGCACGCCCAGCTTGTCCATGATGCGCGCGACGTGGTTCTTGACGGTCTGCTCGCTGAGGTTGAGGCGCTGGCCGATCTCCCGGTTGCTCATCCCGTCCACAACCAGGGCGATCACCTCCAGCTCGCGGGTCGTCACCCGCTGCTGGGCGGACTCGGACTGCGGAATCACGCTGTCCCGGAAAAACTCGGACAGCCCGGGGCCGGCCCACACCTCTCCGGCCATGACCGCCTTGAGGGCGCTCACCAGCCGGTCCGGCGGTGAGGCCTTGGGAACGCAGCCGCGGGCGGATTCCCTGAGGGCGAGCAGGCAGCACTCCTGGACCTGCTTGAGCACGTTGTCATCGGGCCACTGCTCCCGAGGGCCCATTAGGAGGGAGCGCAGCGTGCACCGCTCGTCGGTGTGGTCCACCATGACGATCACTCGGCAGTCCGGGTGAGTCTCGGCCAGCCCGGGCAGCAGACTCTGGTCGGCACGCCGGAAGTGTTCGTCCAGGATCAGGACGTCGGGCTGGAGCCTGTCGACGGCCGGCGCTACCGCGGCAGCGTCTTCGGCCTGGCCGGCCACCTCGAAGTCGTCGGACTCGGCCAGGGTGGTCTCGACGCCGATCCGCAGGAAGGGCTCCTGAAGGGCGATCAAAACACTCGTCATGACGACCGTAATATACTAGGAGCCATCATCGACACGACGAAGGCTTCTTCATAAATGTCAGAGTCCATCCACTACGAGTACCGGCGCACCGGCAAGCCCACGACCCACTTCCATGAGTGGCTGGTGCTGGACCGACCCGACGTGAAAGTGCTGCTGCTCGACGAGTACGAGGGCGCCGAGGTGATCGTGGACGACACCACCATTCTCGAGACCGGCGCGCCGATCGTGTGGTGCGTGTTCCCGGAGCGGTGGTACGACATCGGCCGCTTCCACCTCGCCGACGGCACCCTCACCGGCTGGTACACCAACCTGTGCCGTCCCGTCCGGATCGAAGCCGACCGCTGGATCGGCAACGACCTGTTCCTCGACCTGTGGCAGCCGGCGGAGGGGGAGCCGCGCTGGCTCGACGAGGACGAACTGGAACAGGCGGTGCGCACCAGGCTCATCGACCGCGCCACCCACCAGCGCATCCGCAACGAGCGCGCGATCATCGAGCTGCAGCTGAGGGAAGACGCGTGGCCGCCGCCGATAGCGCGGGACATCGACCTGGCACAGGCACGCGAGCTGAGAGACTCGCTATAGGCTTTCGCCAGCCGGCGGCGTTCGCCATTTTCGGTGCACCCAACCTCGAGTCCAGCGGGAGCACGCGCCATGTCTCTCCGACGCAGGGTACTCCGCTACACCGGCATGCAGCCATTGGCCCACAGGCCGCCCCTATCACCGCGGTTCTGGTTCTACTCGGCCGCGGCATTCCTGATGCCGATCGTCGTGCAGATAATCCTGCCCGATGACCCGGGGCTCACCGATGAGCTCGTCTGGCTGGTCACGCTCGTCCCGGCGTTTCTGCTCTCGCTGCACTACGGACTGCGCGGGGCTTTCGCGGCCCTGCTGATGGGTACGGTGCTGTTCGTTGTCGTGCAGGTGGTGGTCACACTCAACTTCACGCCCGACGACTGGCGCATCACGGTGCCCATCTACATCGCGTACGGCGCCATCGCGATCAGCGTGGGCTCCCTGTCCGAGCAGATCCACGGCTACTACAACCGCATCCTCCGCACCGAGCGTATGGCGGCGATCGGTGAGTTTGCGGTGACCATCCGCCACGAGATCAACAACGCGCTCACGGCCATCGTGACGGAGAGCGAGCTTCTGTCGGCGGAGGACAGCGGGCTGACGGAGGACGAGAAACATTCGGCGCAGAACATACACCGGGCAGCCATGCGCATAGCAGAGAGCGTCCGCAAGATCACGAATCTCGCGGACGCTCCCGTGATTACCTACGCCGGTTCCCGCAGAATGGTGGACCTGGAAGCGGCGCCGGAGAAGCCTCGCTAGAGCAGCTTCTCGTCGTAGTAGTCCAGCTTGTGCAGCGGCATCACCACGCTGCTCAGCACGTTGAGTACGTGAGCAGCGATCCGCTTGTAGAACCTGGCCCCCAGCACGACGGCGGTCGCCGTACCGGCGTCGTAGCTGCTGCGCGCCACCGTGGCTACCAGGGCATCGCACCGGTGCGTCACGTCCCGTCCTTGCTGAATGAGTGAGACGGCCCGCTCGTGGTCAGAGGTGGTGAACACTTCGTCGCTGGCAGAGAAGGACTCCTCCACGCCGCGCCGGATCTCCTTCATTTCGGCCACGATATCGTCGTCGGGCAGCGGCTCAGGGTGCAGTTCACGTATCTCTGCGAGGTTCTTGGCGTAGTCGCCCAGCCGTTCCACGTCCTTCACCAGGCTCATGAGCAGCAGACAGTAGGGCAGTGATGCGGCACTGCCCTCCAACGACAGGTGCGCAATCACCTGCTTGCGGATCTTCCGCTGCAGCTTGTTGACCTGGAGGTCCTTCTCGTAGACCTGGGTGCGCCCGTCAGGCACGGGGGCCTGCTGGCCGAAGTAAATGTCACCCGCCTCGATCGTCATTTCGTACGTCAGCCGCAGCATGCGGGCGAAGTTCTCGCCCATGTGCTCCAGCGGCTGATCCTTGCGGAAGATGCTGAGCAACTCGCGAAGCATACGACGCCTCCGGTACCGCTTAGAAGAGCTTGTCCACCACTATGAGCAGTGCAGGCAGCCCGTAGAATAAGATAAGTACGTAAGTGAACGCCCAACGCCGCGACACCACGGCCACGTCGGCCAGCTTGGTCGCGGCTCTGAGCGGGATGTTCCGGATCTTGGGGAACGGGTAGATGAGCAGTGTCGCGCTCATGTTGAAACCGAGATGCACCAGAGCGATGATGATCCCCGCCTGGGCATTGGGTCCTGTCACCGCCAGGGCGGCGAGAAGCGCCGTAACGGTGGTCCCGATGTTCGCCCCTATGGTGATGGGGAACGCCTGCGCCAGCGTGATCAACCCCGCGCCGGCGAGCGGGACGAGCAGCGACGTGGTGATGGAACTGGACTGCACCATCACGGTAACGAGTATGCCCACCAGCATGGCGAACGGCGCCGCCTTGTGCAGCCCCCGGGTCACGATCGCCTCAACGCGCGAGTGCATCGCCTGGCGCATCACGCGCACCAGCATCATGAGGGCGATGTAAATCAGCACCGCCGAGATGCCGATCAGGATGATCGCCTGGACCCGCTCCGCGTCGGTGACAGCCTGCACCGCGCCCTTGATCGGCTTCCACGCCGCCTTCAGCGCGCCCTTGATGGGGCTGTCGTAGTCCATGCCCCCGAAGCCGGTGAGCAGCGAGGCCGCCGCCGTGGCGGACTTCTGCATGTAGCCCGTGAGCATCTCGAGCGGCAGCAGCAGTACCACGGCCATGTAGTTGAAGAAGTCGTGGCACGTCGCCACGGAGAAGGCGCGGTGGAACTCCTCCTTGCGCCCCATGTAGGCCAGCGACACCAGCGTGTTGGTGACGGTCGTGCCGATGTTCGCGCCCATCACCATGGGTACCGCGTTCGCGATGGGGAGCGGGTTCTCCGGCGCCGCCACAAGCCCGACGATGAGCGACGTCGTGACGGAAGAGCTCTGCACCAGCGTCGTGGCGAGGATCCCGACGATGAGCGCCATGAAGGGATTCTCGGTCGCGGCGAAGAACGACTCGAGCATGTCCCGCCCCAGCAGCTTGAAGCCGTCTCCCAGTCCGTTCACGCCCACCAGGAAGACGAACAGCAGGGCGAGCACCGCGACGACTCGCACGAGCGGATTGGTGGTTATTGCCGGCGGGAGCTTCGTAAGTGGCGGATCGGTGGGACTCAAGAGGCGCTCGACCGTGAGTGTTCGAGTGTCGGACTCCTGTAGTGCAGCCGCTCAACCGCGGGTGGAATGTCACGATTAGGTAACCCACGGGCAAGGGGTAAATCAGGACCCTTGCAGGGGGTTGTTTTCGGTGTATATTCGGTTTTGGATGACCGAACAAACGCCGAAAACCGGTTGGCGCCGACTTGCTGAAGTCACTGCGCAGCAATGGCTTACGGATCTCGATCCGAACGGCCGCTGCCCGGAGTGCAAGCTGCCCCTGGTTCACGCCTCCGGCTGCGCCTTCTGCCCCCGGTGCGGGTGGGGAGGGTGCGGGTGATGGAGGGTGAGCGGGACACCGGAAGCGCGCGGCGCGAGTGGCGTGCGGCGGCGGGCAACATGCAGGACGGCTCGGCGCACACGAGTTCGCCGCAGCTCCGCGTGGAGCGTGGTGGTAAGCAGCTCCCCGTGCTCCAGGAGCGGCGCCGCGGCACCAAGTTCGTCGAGCTTCCCGTGCGGTCGGTCGTCAACTCGCCCGAGTCCACCGGCATGGGCTTCTGGTCCATCAACCCGTACGTGGGCTGCGAGTTCGGATGCAGCTACTGCTACGCGCGCTACGCACACCGCTACGTGGTGGAGCGGGCGCGCGACAGTGGGCGCATCACCCAGCTCGAGTTCCGCGACCTGCAGAGCCCGCACGGGCTGGAGCCGTTCGAGCACCGCATCTTCGTCAAGTCGCGCCAGACCTTCCTGCAGGCATTGGAGCGCGATCTGCCGCGCGTACGCAAGCGCACCGCGTCGGACGGGCCGCAGAGTGTCGTCATCGGCACGGCTACGGATCCCTACCAGCCGGCGGAGCGCCAGTATCAGCTCACCCGCGCCACTCTCGCACGCCTGCGTGCCGAGCGCGGCATGCGTGTAGGCGTGATCACCAAGAGCCCGCTGGTGTGCCGCGACATCGACCTGCTCAAGCATCTCGCCCGCAATCACTGGCTCACGGTGTACGTGTCGCTCACCTGCGCCGACACGCACGTGATCAAGCGGTTCGAAGCGCGCTCTCCCATGCCGCACGCACGGCTGCGTGCACTCTCCGAGCTCGTGCGGGGCGGAATCCGTGCCGGACTCATAGTGGCCCCGATCCTCCCCGGCATCACCGACACGGTGGAGCAGATCGAACGGCTCATGCGCGCCGCCCGTGACAACGGAGCCAGGTTCGTGGCTCCCATCCCGTTGAGACTCTACCCCGACGTGCGGCGCCGCTTCCTCCCGCTGGTCGAGCAGCACTTCCCCCGGCTCGGCAGGCGCTACCGCGCGGCCTACCGTGACACCTGGGACGCGCCCGAGGCGTACACCGAGGCGGTGCGGCGGCGCTACGCGCGCCTGGCCCGCAAGTACGGCCTCGCCGCGAGCGACGCCGAGCGGGAACAGCACGCCGCACGGCGGCCGCGCGCGACACAGCTGAGCCTGTTCGAGAACTGGCCGGGCAAGGCGGCGGAGGGAGCGGCGCAATGCTGACGAGCGAGTTGGCCGTGTGCGTCTGGATTCCTCTCTTCCCGCTGCGGTGCGAGGAGCGGCGCCGTCCCGAGCTGGCAGGACGTCCCGCCGCCCTGCTCTCGCCCGAGGACACCCGCCGCATGTGGCAGGTGTCGCCCACCGCCCGGCGCGCGGGCGTGCGGCCCGGCATGACCGTGGGCCAGGCAATCGGCCTCTGCCCCACGCTCACCCTGTGCGAGCCCGATCCGGTGCACTACGACGAGCAGTTCACCCGGCTGCTGCTGGCGCTGAGCGACGTGAGCCCGGTGGTCGAACCGACGGAGCTGGGACGAGTGTTCGTCGGTGTTGATGGTTTGGTGAGGCTGTACGGCGATCCGGCGCGGCAGCTGCGGGTGATCGAGAGTGCGGTCGCGGGAGCGAGCGGAAAGGAGCGGAGCACTCCCGCCGATGAAACCGCCGGGCAGCCTGCGGCGTTGAACAAGTGGCGGGGCAGAGCGACGGCGCCACGACAGCGAAGCGACACGGCAGCGAAGCGATGGGGCCGTCGCTCTGCCCGACCTGCCTCACCGGCCCGCCTGGGCTGGGGCCGCGGCAAGTTCCTCTCCTGGGTCGCAGCCACCCGCGCCAAACCCGGCTCTCCCACGATCGTATCCGACGACGAGCGCGCCGCGTTCCTGGCACGCCAGCCCGTCGCGGTGCTTCCCATATCATCCGACACCCACCGCCGGCTGTGGCAGCTGGGGCTCGCCACACTGGCGGACGTGGCTCGGCTACCCCAGTCCGCGCTCGTTTCACAGTTCGGTGCCGAGGGACGCTGCGCCTGGCAGCTCGCAACCGGCAACGTGACCGATCCTGTCACCGGACGCGAACGGCCCGAGCCCATCATGGCCGCGCTCGACTTCCCTACCCCGGCCGCCGACCGCGCGATGCTGGTATACGCCCTCGAGAAGCTCATCGAGCGGGCGCTCAAGCACCCGCGGCGCACCGGGTGGCGCGTGCAGGTGGTGCGCGCCCGGGCTGCGCTGGAACACGGCGCCTCCTGGATGACCGAGGTGACACTCAAGGATCCCTCGGCCGAGGGCGACCGCATCGCCGCCCCGCTCAAGGTTCGGATCGAGTACGCGCCGCCCGCCGGCGCCGTGGAGCAGCTCGCGGTGGAGTTCACCGGCTTCGCCCGCGGCACCGACGAGCTGCAGCTGTTCGCGCGCGACGCCAGTGCCGCCGCCCGCGCAGGACGGCGCCGTGCGCTCTATGCCGCGGCACACGAGATCCAGACGCGACTCAAGCGTCCCCTGCTATACCACGTCATAGAAGTGCAGCCATGGTCACGCATACCCGAACGCCGCTACGCACTGATCGACTTCGAGCCCTGAACGTGCCGCGGCCCGTCGAGGTCGAGCTGGACGCGCACGGCTTCCCCTTTGCCATCATCGAGGACGAGGGGGAACCGCGCCGCGTCGAGGAGATCCTCGAGGCGTGGCGTATCGACGACGAATGGTGGAGAGAGCCGATCACGCGGCAGTACGTGGAGGTGGTCCTGGAGGGCGGGGCGCACGTGGTGCTGTTCGAGGACTTGAAGACGCGGCAGTGGTTCCTGCAGCTGCCGTAGCTCGCCGTTCATCCCCCCAGCATCATGTACACCGAGCTCCATGCGCACTCCGCGTTCTCCTTCCTCGACGGCACCGCCCTGCCCGAGCAGCTGGTGCTCGAGGCCACCAACCTAGGCTACGCCGCGCTAGCCGTGACCGATCACAACGGCGTGTACGGCTCCATGGCGTTCGCCCAGTCGGCAAAGAACCTGGGCCTGCAGCCCATAACCGGTGCGGAGCTGACGCTGCTCGACGGCTCCCACGTCACCCTGCTGGCGGAGACGCCGGAGGGCTACGCCAACCTGTGCCGCCTGATCACCGAAGCACACCTGGGACGCGAGGACCGGCGCGACCCGCGGCTCGACTTCGCCTCGCTCGAGGCACGGCCCGAGGGACTGATCGTGCTCTCCGGGTGCCGCACCGGCCTGCTTCCGTCGGTGCTCGAGCGGGAGGGGCTCAGCGCGGCGCGGCGCTTCGCCGAGCGGTGCCGAACGGTGTTCGGCCGCGAACGCTTTTTCGTGGAGCTCATGCGCAACAGGGTGCGCGGCGACCGCGACCGTACCAATGCGCTCGCCGGCATTGCGGACGCGGCCGGTCTGTCGCTGGTCGCCACCGGCGACGTGCACTACGCACGGCACGAGGGCTACCGACTGCACGACGCGCTCACCGCCATCCGGCACCGCACCACGCTGGACGGTTCGCACGAAGTGCGGAAGCCCAACAGCGACTTCTATCTCAAGCCTCCCGAGGAGATGGCCGCGCTGTTCCGCGACCGCCCCGACGCGATCGCCAACACACAGGTGGTCGCGGAGCGCTGCCGCGCGTTCGACATCACCCGGGACCTGGGCTACGAGTTCCCCGACTTTCGCGGCGCCGAGCGGCAGACGGCACCGCAGGCGCTCAACCAGTTCTGCGTTGTGAAGCTCGAGGAGTTCTACCCGCCGGACTCGCCGCACCGGCGCGAAGCGGAGCGGCGCTTGGAGGAGGAGCTGCGCCTGGTGGAGCATCACCGCCTGTGCGGTTTCTTCCTGGTCTATCACGACCTGTTCGAGCTGGCGCGTGAGGTGGGCGCCGACGTGCGGCGCGACACGCGCAGGGCGACGGCCAACCTGCTCCCGGGACGGGGGCGCGGCTCCTCCGTGTCATCGATCATCTGTTACTTCCTTGGCCTGTCGCACATCGACCCGGTGAGCAACCATCTGTTCCTGGGCCGGTTCCTTAACGAGACACTGGCGTCGGTGCCGGACATCGATCTGGACTTCCCCCGCGAAATCCGCGAGGAGCTGATCCGCCGCGTGTACCAGCGCTACGGCGACGAGAACACCGGGCTGGTCTGCTCCTTTCCCACCTACCGGCTGCGCTCGGCCGTGCGGGAGCTGGGCAAGGCGCTAGATCTGCCGGTCGGCGAGCTGGAGCAGGTGGCCAAGCTGGCCGAGCACCGCTCGGCGGGGGCGCTCAGGGAGGAGCTGGACAAACTTCCCGGATTCGCGGGCCGTTCCAACGCCCCGCTGTGGCGTGACCTGTGCGATCTGGCGGAGGAGATCGCCGGACTGCCGCGGCACGTGTCGCAGCACGTGGGCGGGATGATCATCTCCAGCCGCCCGCTGGTGGAGCTGGTGCCGCTGGAGCGCTCGGCAATGCCCGACCGTGTGGTGTGCCAGTGGGACAAGGACTCCTGCGATGACGCGCGGTTCATCAAGATCGACTTCCTGGCGCTGGGAATGCTCTCTGCGGTGGAGGAATGCGTCGAGCTGATCGCGCACAAGGAAGGCGAGCCGCCAGATCTCTCGCGCATCGACTTCGAAGACGAGCAGGTATTCGACCAGATTTGCGCCGGCGACACGGTGGGCCTGTTCCAGATCGAGAGCCGTGGGCAGATACAGATGATCCGCCGCACCCGGCCGCGCGACCTGCACGACCTGGCCGTGGAGGTGGCGATCGTGCGTCCCGGACCCATCGTGGGCGGCGCCGTGAACCCATACGTGCGCCGCCGCGAGGCGCAGCGGCATGCCGCCGAGCGCGGCCTTCCCTACGAGCCGCCAATGGACCATCCCCTTCTCAGGGAAGCGCTGGACGAGACGCTGGGAGTCATCATTTACCAGGACCAAGTGCTCCAGGTGTGCCAAGCGCTCGCGGGGTTCAGCGCGGGCCAGGCCGAGGCCCTGCGCCGCGCAATGAGCCGGCGGCGCTCGCGCGATTTGATGGAGAGCTTCTGGGCAGAGTTCCTGGGAGGCGCCCGCGAGCGCGGCGTGCCGGACGCAACCGCCCGCAAGGTGTTCGAGCAGGTGGTGGCGTTCTCGGCGTTCGGCTTCCCCAAGTCGCACGCAGCCGCGTTCGGACTGCTCGCCTATCAGTCGGCGTGGCTCCGGTACTACCACCCGGTGGAGTACTACACCGGGCTGTTCAACAACCAGCCGATGGGGTTCTACTCGCTCGACGCGCTGGGACGCGACGCGTCACGTCACGGCGTGGAGATCCGCCTGCCGCACGTGAACCAGAGTGACGTGCACTGCACCGTGGAGGAGAGCTGCATTCGCGTGGGACTCGGTTTCATCCGTGACTGCGGCTGGGACGTGGCCGAGGAGCTGGTGGCCGAGCGCGGGAAGGGTGGGCCGTTCCGCAGCCTCGGCGACCTGGTGCGCCGCGCACCACCCAAGCTGTCGCGCGACGCAATCGAGAATCTCCTCTGGGTGGGTGGATGCGACGACTTCGGTCTCACCAGGCGTGAGCTGCTGTGGCAAGTGGGACTGTGGCTCCCCCCCAAGAACGAGCAGTCCAGTCCGTCACGCGTGCGGCGGCAGCTTGAGCTGCCGCTCACTCATCCGTACGAGGACCTGCGGTTCGGCGGCGTGTCCGGCGACGAGCGGCTCGTGGCCGAATACGACGTGCTGGGCTTCTCGGCCAGCGGCCATCCTTTCTCCCTGCTGCGTGACTCGATGCCTCCGCAGGTGCTGCGCAGCGACCGGCTCGAAGAACTGGAGCACGGCGCCCGGATCGATGTGGCGGGACTCGTCGTGGCACGCCAGCGTCCCGAGACGGCCCGCGGCTACACGTTCGTCCTGATGGAGGACGAGGCGGGGATGATCAACGCAATCGTACGGCCCGAGGTGTACGACCGCGACCGAGTGGCGGTGCGGGGAGAGCCGTTTCTATGGGTGGTGGGAACGCTGGCCAAGGACGACGGAACCGTGAACGTAATCGCGGAGGAGGTGAGACCGCTCAAGCTGAGTGCGGCACTGCAGAACATCGACTCGCCGCCGTCGGGCCAGAAGGGGCGCTCTCCTTACGCATTCCTCAAGCAGATCAGGAAGAACGCTCCGGCATCCAAGAACTGGGGCTGATCAGGCAGCTGCTGCTTCGCCCTCCAGTGCGGCGAACTTGCCCCGCTCCTTCAGGTGCGCGGCCAGGTCGACCCCCATCTTCAGCAGCACCAGCAGGAGCAGCCCGACCACCGGCGCCCCGAAAGCCATCACCAGGAATCCGCTCGCGATGATCACAACGTGCAGCACCACCACGCGCGCGTAGGGCTGGCCCATCAGCTTTTGGAGCTCCGCCCTGCGGTACTCGCCCTTCAAAATGTAGTTGTACCCAAACGAGAAACCGTGGCTCGCGATCAGTGCCGCCGCTGCCCAGGTGACGCCCGCTGCCGCCAGGGCGCCCGTGAACATCTCCACTCCCGGATTGTCGAACGACGCCACGGTGCCCTCCCCGAACAGGGTCACCACGAAGATCCCGTGAACGAAGCAGAACATCCCGAAGTGGAACATGAAGAACGGGACCATCACCACCTTGCCGATCCAGCGGCCGATGTCGTCGGGGCGGGCAAATACGATCTTGAGCACGTTGTACGCCCCGATTACCACGTTCTCGAACCAAAACAGGAGGATGACGGGGAACACGCGCCAGCCCAGGAACAGCACCCCGTAGAGCGGCACCAGGTTTGCGAGAACGAGAGCTATTGCTGAGGGAGTGAGGCGCTGGTTCAGGTCTGAAAGATTGAGCTTGCCAACGCGCGCCATGGGGGGATCGCCCGCGGTCGGCTATGCCGGGACCGCCAGGCCCCTGATCTGCAGAATCCGCTCTATCGCCTCCCCGATCTTGTTGTTCGGGGTGGAAGCGCCGGCCGTGATCCCGATTCGCTGAAGGCCCTCCAGGAAGTTGCCCTCTTCTATCTCGTCGGTCGTGTCCACCGGCTTGTGGCGAATCACGCCCGACTCCGGGACGATGCAGCGGGCATCTGAGATGTGGTAGGTCCGGACTTTCTTGGAGCAGATCTTGGCGAGGTTGTTGGTGTTGCTCGAGTTGTAACCCCCGATCACGATCATCGCATCGAGCGGCTCCTCGATCAGCTCCAGGATGGCGTCCTGCCGCTCCTGGGTTGCCGAGCAGATCGTGTCGAAGTTACGGAAGTGCTCGTCGATGTGGTCCGACCCGTAGCGCTCTTCCAGCGCCTCGGACAGGCGCTTCGCGATGGCCAGCGACTCACTGGCCAGCATCGTAGTCTGGTTCGCTACACCCATGCGCTGCAGGTCGCTCTGGAAATCGAACCCGCCGGACACCTTGTGGCCGAAGGTCTCCTCCATCTCCGCCGCAGTGGCACCGCCGGTGATGAAGCGGCACATGAGCTCGGTCTCCTCCATGTTGCGCACGATCAAGTACCTGCCGCCGTCGTGCTTAGTGACCTGGCTCGCCGTGGCCTTCGTCTCCTCGTGGAAATGCTTGCCGTGCACCACCGCGGTGAAGCCGTCCTTGGCGTACTGCTCGACACGCTTCCACACGTTGAGCACGGAGCCGCAGGTCGTGTCGACCAGCACGCACCCCAGGTCGCGCAGACGCTGAAAGTCCGCATGGCGCACACCGAAGGCGGGGATCAGCACGACGTCCTGGGGTTCCACCTCCGAGAAGTCGAACTGTCCGTCCTTCTCGCCGGGGTGCAGGACCACGACCCCCATGCTCTCGAGCTTGTCGTTCACGTGCGGGTTGTGGATGATCTCGCCAACGAGGAAGATACGCTTGTCGGGGAATTTGCTGCGGCTCTCGTAGGCGTACTCCACCGCCCGATCCACGCCGTAGCAGAAGCCGAACTCCTTGGCGAGGCGGATCATGAGCCCGCCCACGTTGAGCGTGGAGTTCTCCGCGCGCACCCGGTCCACCATCTGGCTGTGGTAGTCCTGGGCCAGCGTGCTCTCTATTTCGCGCTTGAGGCCGAAGCCCTTGCGGAAGTACGTCTGATCCATGAGTCGGGGGGGGTGGCGGCGGACCCGATGCTACGGGGTGCCGTCGTCTGACTCCGTACTGTCTGGCGCTTCCTCCATCGCCGCCTTGGCCCGCAGGCACTCCTCCTCGGGGACGAAGTCGAACGGCACGTCGCGGAACGCACCGGCCAAACGCACCGTGTCGTTGCTCGTGATGTCGCGCAGGTTCACAGCGAAACGTCCGCTCACGAGCTCGTCAAAGCGGGACACGTCGACGGCGCCATCCAGCCCCTGGTAAGCGTAGCTGGCTCGGCCCCTGAACAGCTGCACCCCGACCTGAGAGGCAGGCGGTGTCGGGGCGCTGCCGCCCGTCGTCGTGATGGGATAGCTCGTCTTGCGTTCGCCCGATACCGAATACTGCAGCAGTACGAGGACCTGGGTTTCCTCGTCCGCCCCGATGATCTGCAGCATGGGTGGGTCCACGCAAAGCAGTCCGGTGCCTTCCCACAGACCCTGGATCTCCGGCGCGCTGCGGCTCGCCGCCTGGACCGCAAACTGGCCGCGGTCCGCGCCGGGGTAATCGGGCATGTCGGGGAGCGGGCGGGAGTCTTCCTCCTCCTGCTGGCGCTGCGTCAGATCCCGCAGCGATTCCTCCTGCTCCGGCGGCTCCCCGCCAGTGCCGCAGCCGGCCAGCAGCACGGCCCCGGCCGACAGGACTGCAATGGTGGCTTTCTTCATAGGACTATCAACCTAGAGGTTCGACGGGCGGTGTGGTAGTGGGCGCGCCGGAAGCGGTATGGGCTGGGGCGAGCCCGCCGCCCTAGATGGGATTACCGCGGCGCCCGGAACCGGATGTCGAACCGCACGGCCGGCGCTTCCAGGCCGGGAGCGGCGGCCCTCAGACCTTTGGAGAGGTCGAACCGGACCAGCCCGCTCAGGAAGGACACGCCGGCACCCACGCCCACCAGCGGCTCGCCATCGAAAGTGTCTCCCACGTCCACGAACAGCACGGGCGTGATCGCGGCTTTGTCGAGTAGCGCGTAATCCAGCTGCGCCGACCAGAACGACCGGTCGCGACGCGTGCCGTATGTGTAGCCACGCACGGTCTGCGGCCCGCCGACGCGCAGCTGGAGCTGCTGCAGCGTGTCGCCGAGCGCCGCGCCGGCTCGCAGCACCAGCGTCCCCGTGCGCTTCAGCACCGAGAATGGCACGTCGAGTGAGCCCCACACGCGTCCGCCGGCGCGGTCGTTGCCGGCCAACATGTCCGCACCGGTCCGCAGCGTCACGAAGCCGATCGGATCGCGCCGGTCCACGCCCACCTTCACGTACCATCCTTCGTCCACCGGCGGGTTCTCCTGGAACGAGAAGTCACCGAACAGATCCGGAAAGCTGACGTCGGTGGTCTTCTCCATGGTCTCGTGGTACTCGAGGGCGCTCAGGATCCGGGTCTCCCGCAGCACGCCGTAGTTCCAGGTGAAGGACCACCCGCCGCCCGACGCCAGGTAGTAGTCGGCGTCGTCGTGGCCGGTCCAGAACGCGTTCATGCTGTTGGCAATCGTGAGGCCCTTGGTCCATGGCTCGGGCTCGAACACGGTGCGGTAAGCCCGCACGTCGAGCTGCCCGTCCGGTCCGTCGTAGCGCCACAGTGCGCTGGCGGTGGGCCTCAAGTCGCCGATTCCGAAT
Organism: Gemmatimonadota bacterium; assembly: GCA_039586895.1. GTDB lineage: Bacteria > Gemmatimonadota > Gemmatimonadetes > Gemmatimonadales > GWC2-71-9 > WVYX01. The sequence goes on from JBDHJM010000005.1 coordinate 28,942, forward strand.
CGCGCCGAGAGCAGCAGCTTGGTGAAGTCGGGACCCGGCTCCAGCGCCACACCTATTCCCAGCGAGAGCGCCTGCACGCGGTTGTACTGGACGATTTCCGCAAAACGCTCCCAGGCGATGGCGAGCTTCTGTCTGCCCGTCCACTCGGCGGGCAGCTCGTACTGCAGCTCGCTCAGCCGCGCGAACGACTCGCGGTAGCGCTTCTCTTCGGCCTTGTCGAGCTGCACTTTGAACTCGGTATCCCACTCGTACTCCGCCAGAACGCTGTCGGGGGGAACGTCCACCTCCCAGCGTCCGTCGCGCCATGCGCCGGCGTGCACGTATCCCGCATCACGCCGATCGTACCTCGCCTGACGGTCTTCGTCCGTGGGCTCGCCCTCCCTGCGGCGGTGACGCCGCGCCCGGCGCACGTCGCGCTGCACATCCAGGCTGTCGTCCGGAACCGTGAACGTGATAACCGGTGAGGTGTTCACCTCGTACTCGCTGAACGTCACGATGGCGCGCGCGGGGATCGTGACGTTGAGTATGAATGGTATGTCGGCGGTGAGAGCCAGCAGCTGGCGCCGCGGCATCCAGTAGAGATTGTCCACCAGTGCGTACTCGAGGTCCGCCTCGACGCTCAGGTACTTGGCGATCTGGCGGTTCTCCTCGCGTTTCTCGGCGCTGTCCTGCGGCGTGCCCTCCTCCGGGTCGTCCCACAGGTATTCGCCGATGAAGACGACCATCAGGCGCACCACGTCGCCGGTGCCGGCATCCAGCCACATGTCTCCGGATATGAGAGCCGGCCCGAAGCTCTTGGGCCGGACCTCCATCTTCACCGCCTGTACGGTGCGTGTGGGCAGCGCGAGCTGCACCGAATCCGTAATGGCAAACCTGTAGTAGTGCTCGGCGTCGTCGGCGAGTGGGTGCAGCACCGCCGTCTCCGGCACGCCCATGACCCGGATGCTGTCTCCCAGTGAGCGCGGTATGAACCACGGCCGCTCCGGCACCATGTCCTGCCGCAGCTCGTCCTGCACCTCATCCCGAATGTCGGCGCCGAACCCCCGCAGCATGCGCAGCACCGGGGCCCGCGTGCGTGCGCCCAGCACCTCGATCTTCAGGTCGTTGGGCTGGCGCCACGTGACCTGGGCGCGGGATTCGTGGGCCAGCAGCGTGTTGAGACCGGCGAAGCGGCTGCGGCCGGCGCGCGCCTCCATTCGCGTTTCCACGATGGCGCGGTAGTCGCGCACCACCGAATCCTGCAGGATGTGACGCACTCGCGCCCGCGCGTACATCTCCGCGGTCGCGGCGTCACGGAACGTCGCGGTGTCCTGCTGCTGGGGGGAGACAACGACTAAGGCCGCGAGGAGGGCTTCGACCATCGGCCGCGGCTGTCGCGCTCGAGTCCGTACGCCCTGAGACGGCGCCACAGGGTCGTGCGTGAGATCCCCAGCCTTCGGGCGCTCTCGGTGAGCTTCCATCCGGTGGAGCGCAGCGTCTGAATGATTGCTTGACGCTCACGCTCGGCCAGCGTGCTATCGTCCTCACCGTCGGACGGCGGCAGGTATACCGCTTCGCCGAGCTTGGAGCCCCCGATCCACAACGGCGCTATCCGCGCGCCCATGCGAGCCAGCTTGGGCAGCAGCGTCTTTCCGTTGTCTTTGTCGGAATCGTCGCCCGCCTTCTTCAACGCGATGCGCGCCGCCTGATTGGCATAGGCAACGTGCCCCGAGGCGTCCAGAATCAGGACGCCCTCCTTCAGGGATTCCAGCACCGCCTTGGCGAGCGGCGAGAACGCGGTAGGTATGCGATCGGCCATGGTGCGACCTCTCCACCACCTACGGCGGGCTCAGAGGGGAGGTTTCATTTCGCGCCATCGGCGCCTGGCATGCGTCATCCCGCTCTCAAGCAGGCACCGCGGCCCATGATCGGGCGCTATTGGCCGAGCGGCCAACACTCGACGTTTCCAAGGTGTTTTCTTATCTTTGGCTGTCCGGACAGTCGAGAGGTGGTCCGATGGCAAAGAAGAAGCGCGCCAGCTCCAAGCAGTCCAAGGAATCCATCGTGAAGGCGGCCGAGGCCCTGGTGCGGCGCAAGGGCGCTACGGGCATCACGGTGGACCAGGTGGCCAAGGAGGCCGGCTGTGCGAAAGGCCTGGTCCACTACCATTTCAAGACCAAACGGGGCGTGCTGGAAGCAGTGGCGCAGCAGCTCGCGTCCGAGCGGCAGTCTGCCTGGGCCGAGGCCTTCCGAGCGGCCGATGCAGCCGAGGCGATCGACCGCACCTGGGGCTTGCTGACCGCCGAGTCAGACGATGGGACGACAAGAGCCTGGGGGTCGCTGTTCGGGACGGCCGCGGTACTGCCTGACGAGGCGGTCAGTCAGGCCCAGGCGAACTTTGCCTCCACGCTCGGCAACTCTGCCGACGCCCTGCTGCGAGATCTGGCTCTGGTGGCCCGAATCCCGCCGGCAGAGATCGGCTGGCTGCTGGGCGCCGTGGTGCACGGAATGGGGTTCCAAATCCTGGGAGGCGGGGATCGTCAGGAGCTGGAGGGATCCTACGCTGCTGCCTGGCTGGGGATACTCTCGCTGGCCACCTAGAGGAGGCGGCTGCCCGGCGGGCTAAGCCTAGCGGGATCGACCCCGGCCGCGCCGGCCGCCTCGACCCCCGGGGTTCCGCCCGCCCCGACCCCCTGAACCCCGGCCGCCGCGGGTACCGCCCCGCGAGCCGCCCGGCCGCCGCGTCTTCCGCTCGTCCGCCAGAGACTCCAGTCTTCGCTCCAGCTCATCCAATGAGGCGGCCCGGATTACCTCCCGCTTGCCTCGATACACGCTGAACAGGAGGGGGCGGTCGGTTTGCGGCAGATCGCGCTGCTGCAGCCTGCGCGCCTGCTTCTCGCGCATCCGCAGGCGCACCACTCCGCGGCCGTCCTGGACGTCGTATACCAGGGGCACCCGGTCGCCGAAGATCGCCGCGGACACTGGAAGGGCATCCAGCTCGCGGCGCTGGGCGACCGGCACGGTATCACTCACATCGAGCTCCACCGGTGTATCCAGGAAAGCCTGCCAGCTCTCCACCTCTTCCAGCTGCCCGCGCACCACCTGTTCGACCGCATCTGGACTCGCCTCCGCGAGCGAGCCGCCCGAGCGGCGCCAGTACTCATCCAGCTTCGCAGCCGCCTGGGCCAGCCTGCGCTGCGAGGGATGCTCGGTCTCGCCGCGGAGCAGTGCCAGTGCGAGAGCGTCCCTTGCCGCCCGTGCCAGATCCTGCGGGAACGTTCCCTTCAGCGGCCGCCGCTCGTGATCCAGCACGTAGCCGAAGTACTCGGTGCGGTGCGCGACCACCAGCGACCCGCCGCGGCGCAGGGTGCGGTACTCGACCGTCGGTTCACTCCTTCTGGCGAAGCGCTTGATCTGATCGAACGGCACGTTTGTGCCCTCGATCGCACCGCGCGGCACCCCGAAACGGTCGGCGAAGTAGCGCACCCGCCCGGCCACCGCACCATCGCCGCACATCGATGAATCGGAACGCCGCACCCGCTCCCCGTCGGCGGTCTCTCCATCGATCACCAGATCCAGAGGCATCACCCGCGCAACCAGTTCCTGGAAGCGGCGCAGTACCCCGCGGTCTGCGTAGGGCAGCTCGGCCGGCAGCCGCAGCTCCAGCGTGCGGAACACCGAGGCCGTGCCCAGCGCGATGTCCTCGATTGCCTTCACCAGCACGCCGCGCTGCTCGGCCCACTGGTCGATCTCCTCGGTGAACAGGTGCCGCGGCAGACCGTACACCTCCCCGAGATAGCCGTACTGATTCACCGCCTCCGCGTACACATTGTACGCGGTGAGATCGTCACTGCCGTAGGTCAGGAGACCGATGAGATCCGATCCCTCCCGCGTCATCCGGTGCAGGGAATCGATGTTCGACATCACCGCAACGTACGGCACCAGGTCGTCGGAGGCGTGCACCAGCAGCTCGCCCCACGGCCTGTCGACCGGCATCGCCTCGACGTCTTTCCCGTACGCGGTGAGACGTCCGTCCTCCACGATGCCGCGCTCCGTCAGCCGCTGGACTGCCGAGGCGTAAGACCGTTTGTCGAGCGGCACGGGGAGCTCGAGTGCCGTGAGATCCACTCCCAGGGCGGCTGCCGTGAGCGCCACTCGCTCGCTGTCGCCGGCGAGCTGGAACTCGGGCGGCACAGGCACCAAAGAGTCGAAGTCGATGTCGCGGTCCGACAGGATGTACACCTCTCCACCGGACACGCGTCCGTGCACCCGTCCCGCCATCTGCAGGATCTCATTGGGCCCGAGATACTTTCGGGTGAGCACGTTGCGTCCCCGCATCACCACGTTGGTGAACCGCGAGTCGAGGATCACGACCGTGTCGAGTCCGATGATGTTGAGTGCCGACTGTCCCGCAGCGGTCATTGCGAGCACGAACGGCTTCTCCGCAGTCCCGTCGAGGAATGGGCGGATCACGCGGATCGGCTCGCCGCCGTGGTAGAAGGCGGTGTACAGCCGGGGCCAACGGTCTCCTAGCTCGCCCGCTGCAGTCTCCACCTCGGCCCGCGTGGGCAGGAACAGTGCAACGCCGCGCTGCTGCTTAACGGCCCGTCGCACGAAGCGGTCGCCGAGGAACTCCACGGGGTTCTGGCGCCGCGTCACGACATCGGCCGCCAGAGCGGGATCGAACGCCGAGGTCTCCAGCACCTCGGCCGACTCCAGATAGTGGGCGTAGAACTTGGGATCGACAGTGGCCGAAAGCCACACGTAGCGGCAACCAACTCGCTTGCCCAGCGCGAGGCAGAGCTCCAGCTCCGCAGACGTCTGGTGGATCTCGTCGACGATGAGCGTGTCGTGCGGGTCGACGAGCTCGTCCTGGAACCAGCGCCGCGCGATTCCCGTGGTCACGATCACCACGTTCCAGGTCGGGGTTTCGGGCGTGGCTTCCCGTTCCCGGTTGACCACTCCGACCTTCAGCGGGGCGCGGAGGATCTCTTCGGCGATGGGACGGATGGCGAGGGTCTTGCCGGTACCGGTGGAGGCGACTATCCCGAAGCCCTCACCGCGCGCGGCGAGGTCGCGGATTTCGGAGCCGTGCTCGCGCTCCAGAACGGTCTCGACTTCCAGCCTGCAAGCCAACTCGATCGTCTCGCACGCGGCCCTGGTGGGTGCGATGACGATGACGCGGCCCGTGGGTGGCTCGGAGCGGAGGTAGGCGTCCCGATCCGGAGGGAGGAAGTGGTCGCGGACGCCGCGGTGCATCAGAGGTGCTTCGTCAGCGGCCCTGCATCAGTCCAAGCACTTCCCCATCCTCGGCGTGCCGTCCCAGCTCCTGCTTGGAGAAGATCAGCTCGCCGTCCACGATCACCTCGAACACCCCACCCGACGACTCGATCAGCTCCACCTCGGCGCCGTCGTACGCCCGCTCGATCTCGGCCGCCAGACCGGCGGCCCGTGGTTTGTAGCCTCAAACACCACAGTATTCGATGGATACCTTCACGACCCCTCCGAGGTGCGCAGTGTGAAATGGCCGGTGACAAAGTTACAACGGGAACGCCCGAGACGCTTGCAGTTTCCGCGGCCCTTTACGACATTGACGCGGCGCACACCAAACACAACGCCGGTGGCCTGCCGTGTGGAGATTCGAGAACCGTAAGCTCGCCAAAGGGGTGCGCGTAGGCGTCACCCTCGGCGGCATCGCGTTCGTCGGATTCGCGATCTTCCTGCTGGTGGCCCGACCGGAACTCCGGGCCGGCGCCTTCTTCCTCCAGCTCCTCGTGCTCGCCACCGCCATCGCCCTGAGCCGGCGGTTCGGCATAGCCCTGCCCGGCAAGGGATTCGCCTCCTTCGTGATGGGTGTGACGCTGATCGCGCTGCTGCTGCGGGGCTGGCCCTTCGCAGCGGTGGTGGCAGCCATCGGGATCCCTGCCGGCGACGTGCTGCTGCGGCGGGGAACCGTGTGGGACAGCCTGCAGACGGTGGGGCACGTGGTCTTCGCAACCGGCATCGTCGGGCTACTCTACGACTATTTGGGCGGCGGACTGGGATCCGAAGCCATCTCCGCCGACAACCTGCTGCCCCTCAGTGTGGCAGCATTGCTGCCGCCGCTCGTGGCCAACGCCACCTTCTACGTGCAGCTGGGGCTCGCCGGAGTGCTGCCGCGCACCGACGTGAAGCTCACGATGCGGTGGGAGGGGGTGGTGACGGCGGCCGGTGCGGCGTTCGCGATGGGTTGGGTGGCTCTCGGCACGGCGAACGTCCGGCCCAACGCCGCTGCATTTCTCGTGGCGGCGCTCGTGATAGCCGCGTGGCTCACCTGGTGGATCATACAGACCGCCGTCAAAGCCGATGAGCTGACCCTGGTCCAGGGACTGGCGGGCGCGGTCGCGGGCGACGTGAACATCGAGAAGAGCTTCGCCCGCATCCAGGAACTCACCGGCAAGCTGGTGCCGTGGGAGCACATGGGATTCGGCCGCTACGACGCCCAGAAGGAGGAGGTGCAGCTCCTGGCCGATACCAGCACCGACGAGAAGCTCCACTTCGACTCCGGGAGCGGCATGATCAGCGAGGCCATCCGAGCGGGCGGGCCGGTCGTCTCTAACGTGCTCACCCGATCAACCATGGTGCTGCCGGAAGGTGAGAAGCCCGGATCCGAGATTCTGGTCCCCTTGTTTCAGGGCCGCATCCTGGTCGGGATCTGGAGCGTGCGGCACTCCGATCCGACCATGTACCGCCCCGCCGACGGCGAACTGCTCAACATGCTGGCGCCGCAGCTGGCGCTCTCGCTATCGCTGAGCGCTCTCGTCGCGCCGATGGCCGAGGCGTCCGAGCACACCGCGGCGTACGTGCGCCAGCTCACCGCCGCAAACCAGCGCATCCAGGCCGTGGCGCAGAACATGTCGGAGAGTGCCTCGCGCGCCGAAGAGCAGGCGCAGCGGGCGGCCGCCAGGGTCGAGCACGTGGCCCAGTCGCTGAGCCAGCTGGGGCAGAGCATCGATTCCACGCTCGAGGCTGCGTCCGAAACGCAGGAGGCCAACCAGGCCACCGCCGAAACCGCCCTCGGTGTGCGCGATGCGAGCGGGCGGGCGGTCGATCAGCTGGGAACGCTCATCGCCACCATCGCCGAGGGCGCCGCCGAGGTGAGCCGGCTGCGGGACGCGGCGAAGGACGTGGAGGAGTTCTCGGAAACTATCGGCGCGATCGCGAACCAGACCAACCTGCTCGCGCTCAACGCCACCATCGAGGCCGCCCGCACCGGAGTGCACGGCAGAGGGTTCGCCGTGGTCGCCGACGAGGTGCGCAAGCTGGCCGAGCAGAGCGTCCAGGCAGCCGGACAGATGGGCAGGGGCGCACAGGACACGCGCCGCGTGATCGACCGGGCGGCCGGCATCCTCGAGGAGCTCAACAGCCAGCTGACCTCTCTCACCCAGACCTCTGAGGCCTGGACCGGTGAGCTGGACCAGATCGTCTCGACATCCGACGTGGCCCAGAAGCGGGGCGAGCGGATGGCCGCGGGCCCGCTCCGCAACCGGGAGCTGGCAACCGAGGCCCAGAGCGCGCTGAGCGACGCCCGAGAGGCGGCCCAGGGCTCGGCCCGCGAAGCCGCGGACGTGTCCGCGGCCAGCAAGGAGCAGCTGACGGCCATCGCCGAGCTGGCCCGGGGGGCCGCGGAGCTCAGCGACCTGGCCCAGCAGCTTTCCAGGGGTGCCCGATTCGTGAGCGCGGAAGGGGACACGGCCGGGGAGTGACGGACGGCACAGAATAAGGGCCCCCTGAGGGCCCTAAATTGTTGCGACACCTATGGAAACGATCATGCATCGGATTCGACGCCTGGCCGCAGTAACCGGCCTTCTCGCGGTCGCCTCGGCGTCCGCCGCATTCGCGCAGTCGGGCTCCAAGTGGCAGGTGGAGCTCGGTTTGTTGGGTACCTACACCAACTACGACAACAACAACATCGCGCTGCGGTCCAAGATCGGCGCGGGCGGAGTGCTCGGCCTGTACTTCAGCCGCCTCATATCGGTGGAGGCGTTCGCCGATTACACGGCTACCGAAGACTCGCTGGCCAACGACGTCAACGTGACGCGCGTCGGCGGCACCCTGGTGGCGCACACGCGTGCCACGGTGCTGGGCAGCCTGTATATAGGGTTGGGCTACAACCGCATCTTCTACCGCGGCGGAGTGCCGGAGGATACCGAGGACAACGCCGGCTACCTGATTCTAGGCGACCGTCTCTCTCTCGGCGGCCGTGCGGCGATTCGATTCGAAGGACGGCTGGACTACGTCCCCAACGCGGCACTCTCGCCCACCAACAGCGGAGCAGTGAACTTCGGCCTCGCGGTGGGCCTCTCCGTGTTCGCGTTCGGCGGGCCGCCGCGCGACGCCGACCATGACGGGGTGCCGAACACCACCGACCAGTGCCCGGACACGCCGCGCGGCGCGACCGTGGACGCGGTGGGCTGCCCCATGGACTCGGACGGCGACGGCGTATTCGACGGCATCGACCAGTGTCCCAACACGCCGGCCGGCGCTTTCGTGGACGAGCTGGGTTGCCCGACCGACACGGACAACGACGGGGTGTTCGACGGCATCGACGTGTGCCCCAACACGCCGTCCGGAGCCAGCGTGGACGCCAACGGGTGTCCGCTCGACTCCGACCAGGACGGTGTGTTCGACGGCATCGACCAGTGCCCCGACACTCCGCTCGGAGCGGAGGTGGACGCCAACGGCTGCCCGCTCGACTCCGACATGGACGGCGTGTTCAACGGAATCGACCAGTGCCCCGACACACCAGCGGGCACCACGGTGGACGAGACCGGCTGTCCGGCTGACAGCGACGGCGACGGCGTCATCGACGATATCGATGAGTGCCCGAACACTCCGCCGGGTCTCCAGGTGGACGAGCGTGGCTGCACGATCGAACGTGACAGTGACGGCGACGGAGTGGTGGACAGCCGCGACCGTTGTCCCAACACGGCGCCGGGCCAGCAGGTCGACGAAGTGGGCTGCCCGATCCTGTTCGTGGTGGAACAGGGCGTGGCACGGGCTCTGGTGCTCAAGGGCGTGTCGTTCGAGGTCAACCGCTCCGCTCTGACGGCGGCCTCGTACGCGGTGCTCGACGAGGTGGCGGCCTCGTTGCTGGCGCACCCGGAGGTGCGGATCGAGGTCGGCGGGCACACCGACATCACCGGCAGCCGCTCCTACAACATGCGGCTGTCGCAGCAGCGCGCGCAGGCCGTCAAGGCATACCTCGCGCGCAAGGGCGTCGATCCATCCCGCATGGTGGCGGTCGGCTACGGACCGGATGCACCCATCGCGGACAACGGCACTGTCGACGGCCGCGCGCAGAACCGGCGCGTGGAGCTCAGGTTGCTAGGAGGGGGTCCGGAGCAGTAAAACAGTAGGGTAGGCTGCCCGGGTGCTCCGGGCGGCCGAACACACGCAGGCGACCAGGGGCGGTCGCGGGGCGGTGGGAAATCGCTGGCGCAAGGCGCCACGAGGACCCGCCGCCCCGTGCCGCCCTCTGGCGCCTCGATGGAGCGAAGGCGGTTGTGACGGTGATCACAGTCCGGATCGTAAGCACGGCCCTGCTCGGCATCGCGGCCCTCGCCGCGCCCGCCGCCGCCGCCCAAGGCGGAGCGGGAGGGCAGGGGACCATGCCGCCCCGGATCACCGCACCCGCGCCCGACTACGTGGACGCGCTGCGCTGGGAGGGAGTGCCCCGGATCAGCATCCCGCTGCCACCGCACGAGCTGCCCGGCCTGGACCTGGTGATGCGCGGCGAGTCCCCGCCCAGCTACCTCAAGGAAGTCGGACTGCCCACCGTCCACACGATCGCCATCCCGCCGCCGCCACCGGGGCAGCCGCCGGCGGTGGTACGCGGCATCTACATGAACGCGTGGGCGTTCGGTTCGAACCGCTTCTACAACCTGGTGGCGCTGGCCGATACGACGGAGATCAACGCCCTCGTGATCGACGTGAAGGACGCCACTGGCTTCATCGCCTACCGCACCACCGTGCCCACCGCGCTGGACATCGGGGCCAACGGAATGGTGCGAGTGCGCAACCCGCGCGAGCGCCTGGCGCTGCTCGAGTCCAAGGGAATCCACGCCATCGCGCGCATCGTCGTGGCGCGCGACGCGCTGCTCGCCAAGCGGAAGAGCGAGTGGGCCATCCGGCACCAGAATGGCGGGCTGTGGCGTGACGGCCTCGGTGAGCCGTGGGTGGACGCGTATCACGACTCGGTGTGGGTGTATGCCGCCGAGATCGCGGCCGAGGCGGTCCTGATGGGCTTCAAGGAGATCCAGTTCGACTACGTGCGTTTCCCCGACGAGCCCAGGGAGCGGATGCAAAACGCGGTGTACGTGGCGAACCGGACCGGCGAGAGCAAGCGCGCCGCGCAGCGGCGGCACGTGGCAATGCTGCGCGACCGCGTGAAGCATCTCGGCGTGCCGTTCACGCTGGACGTGTTCGGCCTGTCCACGAGCTCGCGCGGTGGAATGGGAATCGGGCAGTACTGGGACGACCTCTCGGAGCTGGCCGACGTGCTGCTCCCCATGGTATACCCGAGCCACTACCCCAGAGGGTCATACGGAATCCGCTACCCCAACGCGGAGCCGTATCGGGTGGTGCGGCGCGCCCTCGAGGACGGCATCATGCGCTCCGCGGACCTGTCGCAGCCGGCGCGCATTCGGCCCTACCTGCAGGCCTTCACCCTGCGCCGCCCGCGATACACGGCAGCAGAGGTTCGCGCCCAGATTCAGGCCGTGGAGGATGTCGGTCTGACCGACTGGATCCTGTGGAACGCCAGTGGGCGCTATCCCGCCGCTGCGTTCAGGCCGAAGCGGCTCCCTGCGGTGGTCGCACCGGTCGCGGTGAGTGTGAACGAGGGGCCGCTGCAGCAGCAGTAGGCCGAGCCCGGGTTCCGGCTAGGGACCCTCCCAAACCGAAATCCGCCCCGCAATCGCGCTGGCCGCCGTCGTGTAGGGGCTTGCCAGGTAGAGCTGTCCGGGTCCCGACCTTCCCGGGAAGTTCCGGTTTATTGCGCTCACCGTGACGGTCTCGCGGTCGTAGGAAACCCCGGGGCCGGCGTTGATGCACGCACCGCAGCTGGGCTCGATGAACTGCGCTCCCACCCGCTCGAACACGTCCAGGTAGCCCTGCTCCTCGCAGTAGCGCTTCACCTCCTGCGAGCCGACCTGTATGAAGCACTGCACCTCGGGATGCACCTTGTGGCCGCGCTCGAGCGCCCCTTTGAACACCGACGCATACATGTCCATGTCGGACTTCTTGCCGGCCGTACACGACCCTGCGTACGCGATGTCCACCTTGACGGGCCCGCCCAGCTCCCCGATGAACATACCGTTCCCGGGATCGCCGGGCAGGGCTATCATCGGCTGCAGTTCAGCGGCGTCGATCTCGATCACGGTTTCGTACTCGGCCCCGTCATCCGAATGGAGGCCCTCTAGCAGGGGCCGCACCTCAGCCGGGTCCATCCCGCGCTCGCGCTGCAGAAACTCGACTGCTTTCTCGTCGGGGCGCACGATGCCGGTGAACGCACCGACCTCGGCCGCCATGTTGGTCATGGTCGCGCGCTCGTCGATGGAAAGCGCCTCAACCGCCTCGCCGGCGTACTCCACGATCTTCCCGATCGCATTCCCGTTCTTGACGTACGGCTGGCGCAGGATCTGCAGCATGAAGTCCTTCGCCGTCACGTTGTCCGGCTTCCTGCCCCTCACCCGCACCAGCACCGACGGCGGAACCTTGAGACGCACGTCCTTCGTGAGCCAGGAGTTGAATACGGCGGTCGTGCCCACCCCGAAGGCGACGGCCCCGATTGCGCCGGCGTGGGGCGTGTGCGAGTCGCTGCCGATGATCAGGTGTCCGGGCAGCGCATGCTGCTCCAGGATCTTCGAGTGGCAGATCGCCTCGGAGCCGCGCACCGCCATGCGCCCGAGTCGTGGCAGCTCTCCGTAGAGCTTCACGCCCTGTTGCTCGGAGAACTCCTCCTGCTTGGCCTTGAGCTCCAGCGCCAGGTCCAGCAGCCCCTGGGCCTTGCGTTCCTCCGTCATCGCGACGTCGAGGAAGGTGAGATGATCGCGAAACAGGAAGACCGACTCCGGATCCACGATCTTCTCGTTCTCGCCCACGAACTCGCGCCAGAAGATCGCCGCCATCGGCGTGACGTACTCGTGGCTGAAGCGGATGTCGGTTCGAACGAAGCCCTCGTCACCGGGCCGGACGTGAGACCGTCCCACGTCGCCGCGCCCCAGATCGCCCACCCAGTGGCGCGCCACGATCTTCTCCGCCAGCGTCATGGGACGCGCCCCGGTAGCCGGGGCCGGAACCTGCACCTTGCCCTGCAGGCGGGCCACGTTGTACTGGAACAGCCCGCCGTACTCGATGATCCCGCGGGTTATCTCGCCTTCGCCCGCGGTGAACTCGCTGAGCGGAATCTCCTCGCCGCTGCGCAGCCGTTCGATCAGTGAGAAGTCCGTGCTGGTCAGGATGCCCAGGTTCTGGCAGTTCTCGCGGTAGATGCGCTCGATGCTCTCGGCAATCACCAGGCGCACGCCTGCCATCATCTCGGCATACGGCGACGCTTCCCGTGACGAACCTTTGCCACGCCTCTTCCCGCTCACCGAGCACACGAAGCCGCCGGCCTTCACGGAACCCGGGGTGATCGGGAAGTCCTCGCCTGCCTTGAGACCGAGGTAAGGGAAGTCGCCCAGCCTCTCGTCGTAGTAGTAGCAGATGTAGGCCGGCGTGATCTCGTCGGTGGAGATGTTGTCGCGCAGCGGCACCTGCAACGGCCAGGCCAGATCCTGTCCCTCCAGCTGGCCGCGGACCAGTGCAGCGTCGTCCGCCAGGAACAGGACGCGCCCGTCGAAGCGAACCCGGTCAGGCCGCTTCTCCACCTTGCGCTTCTTGAGGCTCTCGATCATGAAGGCCGAAACTTGACGGCTCCGTTTCCGCCAGGCAAGCGGGAGCGTAGTTTTGGACCGATGCTGGGGATTTCACTGCGGTTTCGGCTGTGCGCACGGGCGCTTCCGCTTCTCGCCATGGGGACGGGTGCCCCTCTGCCGGTGCAGGCTCAGTACGTCGAGCCCACGCTGTTCGAATCCACTGGAGTCTTCGAGTCACCGCTGCTCAAGGAGAGCTCGGGCATAGCGGTGAGCAGGCGGCTTCCGGGTGTGCTGTGGACCCATAACGATTCCAGTGACGGCCCGCACCTCTATGCTACGAACCTCGCGGGTGCCGACCTGGGCTTCTTTCGCATCGCCGGCGCCGAGGCGGTGGACTGGGAGGACATAGCCCTGGGGCCGTGCCCCTTGGATTCCGACACAGGTGCCTGCCTGTACATCGCCGACACCGGCGACAACAGGGAGCGGCGCGACAGAGTGGCGATCTACATCTTGGAGGAGCCGGACGTGGTCCCGGGACCTGGGCGCTCGGAGGACTATCCCGGCAGCGTCAAACGCCTTCTCGTGAGCTACGCCGACGGCCCCCAGGACGTGGAGGCCATGGCCGTGGACACGGCCGGCAACCTGCTCCTGGCGTCCAAAGGCCGGTCTGGACCGATCAAGCTGTACCGGGTGGGAGCCAATTCCGTCCGGGCCACGGCTGCCGAGGCACAGATCGTCCCGGGATTCGAGCTGGTGCCGAGCCGCTCGCTGGGGCGCCTGGCAACCGGGGCGGCCGTTTCGCCGGGAGGCTCCCAGCTTGCGGTCCGTACCTACACCGAAATCATCTTCTTCACCTGGGACGGCCTGCGTGCCACACCGCTCGGGCTGCCCTGCTTCCTGGGCGTTCGGGAGCCCCAGGGCGAGGCAATAGACTTCCTGGACGAGGATACCCTGGTGTTGACCAGTGAGTCAAGAAGGGGCTTTCGAGGCGGGCTGAGCCGGGTGCAGTGTCCCCACGGAGCTGCGGAAGGGGGCCCGTGAGGACCATTTTCGGGGCGAGATCGCTCAAGTGCGTAGTGCCAGCGGTTTGCGCAGTTGCGTTCCTGCCGAACTGGGCGCTGGGTCAGGACACGACCCTGGCGCGGGCCCTTACCGCACCCAGCGCCTCCACCATGCAGGCTCACCTCCGCTTCCTGGCAGACGACGTCCTGGCCGGGCGGGCTCCCGGGACCACCGGAGCCGCGGTGGCGGCCGCCTACATAGCCGCCCAGTTCGAGCTCGCCGGCCTGGAGCCCGCCGCACCCGACGGCTCGTTCTTCCAGCCGGTGAGCCTCGTCGGCGTCACGGCCGAGCCCTCGCTCGTGATAGGCGTGCGCCGGCTCACGACGTCGCTGCGCAATCTCGAGGACTTCGTGGCGTGGCCCGAGCAGCCGCTGCCGTCGCTCACGGTGGACGGCGAGATGGTGTTCGTCGGCTACGGCATCCAGGCGCGCGAGTGGCAGTGGGACGACTACAAGGGCACCTCGCTCACTGGCAAGATCCTGCTCATGCTGGCGAACGATCCGGGACTCAGCGACACGTCCCGCTTCGACGGGAAGTCGCTCACACAGTATGGACACTGGGCCTACAAGCTCGCACAGGCCGCCCGCGAAGGTGCCGCCGGGGTGGTGCTGATCCACTCCGACGAGAGCGTGGGGGCTCCCTGGAGCACCGTGCGCAACACCTGGTCAGGTGAACGAGTCCGGCCTGACATGCCAATCATGGAGACGCTGCGCTTCGGCGCCTGGATGACGGAACAGGCCGCGCGTGAAGTCCTCGCCGGCACGGGGCGCGACTTCGACCTGCTGGTGCGGCGCGCGCAGCAGCGCGAGTTCCGGCCCATCGAGCTCGATGCGCACGTCGTGCTGCACATCCGAAGTGAGATTCGCCGCTTCCGCAGCCGCAACGTGATCGCGCGCATTCCCGGCAGCGACTCCAGGCGCAACGAGGCGGTGCTGCTCACCGCGCACTACGACCATCTGGGTATCCGTCACCCGGTGGACGGAGACTCCATATACAATGGGGCGCTCGACAACGGGTCCGGCGTCGCGGCGCTGCTCCAGATGGCGGGCGGGTTGGCGCAGGCAGGAGCGTCACCGCGGAGGAGCATCCTGTTCCTCGCGGCTACCGGCGGGGAGGGAGGCTACCTCGGAGCCGAGGCGTTCGTGCGAGAGCCCAGTGTTCCGCTCGAGAACATCGCCGCGGCCGTCAACCTGTACCGCATGAACCTGTGGGGCGCCACCCGCGATGCGGTCGCACTGGGCGCCGAGCACTCGTCCCTGGCTGACTACTTCGAGCGGGCTGCCGCCGCCGGGGCGCTGGAGGCGGTGCCCGACCCCTACCCGGAGGCAGGCCGCTTCTGGCGTTCCGACCACCTCGCTTTCGCACGGGCGGGAGTGCCATCGGTCTCGCTGGCAGGCGGAGTTCTCTATCTCGGCCAGGAGCCGGATTGGGGACTGCAGCGGGAGCGCGGCTACGTGCGGGAGTCGTATCACCAGCCGAGCGATGAGTTCAACCCCGATTTCGACTACGAGGGCGCCATCCAGCAGCTGCGGCTGCTGCTGCGCATGACGTGGGAGCTCGCGAACGCGGCCGATTTCCCGGCCTGGAGCGCCGGCTCGCAGTTTCGGCCCGCCGGCGAGCAGCTGCGGCTGAGGAGGTTGCGGGCTCCCCGCTGACCCGACGCCGGCGTGCCCGATCCTGAGTTCGAACCCCCAGAAGCCAGCCCCGCGGGGTGCGAGAATGGGGGGTGGCGGGGCGGTGGGGCAGATGGTATGTTCCCGCCCGATTTTCTTGACAATCCAGTCTCCATAAGGAGCCGTTCCGCTGGAACTGCCATCGAGTCATCGCGTCCCGGTCAGTTGGATCCGCGAGAACGCCTGCGCTCCCATCAGGTGGCGAACCGTCACCGAGATCCTCCCGCGGGGAGCCGCCACCGCAGCCGACATCGAGGCCCTGCGCGCCGAACTGCTTGGTTATAAAGGGGTTACGCAGACCCTAAAGAAGCAGAAGGCGACCGGCCTCTGGGGCGGCAACATCCTGGGCCTCGCCGTGAACAAGACGCAGGGTATCAAGGATGTCGGGACAGTGGCGCAATACCGTCACCTGCTTGAGCTGGGCCTGCCCCACGGGGATCGCTCGTACCGGCTCACCGACCGTCTGTTCTTCCGGCTGCTGTCCCGCGATGACGATCCCGCGCTGCTGTACGAGTATCAGAAGGCAGCCAAGACGAACCCCGAGCTGGGGCCCTGGGCCCGCGACACGATGCGCGAGGCTGCGACGGCATCGCTGGCCCATGCCGGCCTCATGGACGATCCACGAGTGCGCGGCGCGGCCCACAAGATCGCAACCCGCGTATCCCAGTTCCTGCGCAGTGAGCTCTCCGAGAAGCCCATCAAGAGGAAGGCTTCCAAGAACATCCTCGATCCGGACGCGCACCCGCCCACCCTGTTCTCCGTCGCGTTCGTGGCCTACATGCCCAACCTGCAGCGGGAGCGGGCGGGGTTCGTGGAGCGGCTCGCCGCCTACCTGGCCAAGCCGGCGACGAAGCGTGCCTACGTGATTCAGGTCGGACGCAAGAGCATCAAGCCCACTCACCACCTGCTGGGCGACCCGCTCACCGCCGATGGAGCCGGGAATCCCAAGGACCTGGCGTTCGCGCTTCACTGGATCGAGCTCCTCGCGCGCCTGGGGGTGATCGGACAGGTACCGCTCGCCCAGCGGATCCTGAACCGGCTCGTCCGGGACTGCGATTCCGAGGGGGTCTGGAATCCCAAGAACCTGAGGGCGCTGCCCAAGAGCTCCTCGAAGCTGGCGGATTTCGCCTTCCCGCTGGAGCCGGACGGCAAGACGGCCGAGCGGCGCAAGGCGGACGTGACCTTCCGGCTCGCCCTCATAGCCAAGCTGGCGGGCTGGGACCTGCAGTTTACCTAGGGAAGATCAGACAGACGGACCACGGTGGCGCACTGGGTGACATAGTAGTAGCTTGAGCTACTACTATGTCCGCGCTGGATCTCACACCGTTTGGCTTCACGCCCACCGAAACGGCCTCCTACTCGGTGCTCCTCGATCGCGGACCGTCCTCCGGCTACGCGGTCGCAAAGGCTCTAAGTATAGCCCGCGCAAACGCTTACCAAGCCCTGGACGGCCTCGTATCCAAGGGTGCGGCGGTGCTCGCAGGCGAAAGCCCCAGGATCTACCGGGCTACGAGCCCCGAGTCGGTCCTGGCAGCGGTCGCGCGCCAGGAAGCCCGGAAGCTGGAGGATCTCGAGAGTCAGGTCCGCGAGAGGGCCCGCTCGGGGGCTCCTTCGCTTCTCCCTTTCCGCGGAGAGCGGGAGCTCCAGGAGCTGGTGCTGCGGACGGCCGCCAGAGACCCCGGGCCGGCCACCTTCCTCGCCCGCGGCTCCATTCTGTCCGGCTCTCTCCCGGTCTGGCGCAAGCGGGCAGCCGACGGCGCCCCCACCGCTCTTTGGGCATTGGGCGAGGAGCCCGAGCGGCTTCCCCTCCCCATCGCCGGAACGGTGGACCCCGATACGGCCGTCACGTACTTCGGTGCCGATGCGGCCGTTCTCGCAACGGACGGGGCGGCTGTCCTGGGACGGGTGGTCGACGGCGAAATGGTCGGCTACTGGTCCTCCGACCCCCTCCTGATCGGCGCCGCGAAGGCCGCGCTGAACACTCTCACGGCCTGACCGACCGTCCAACTTGACGCAGAGGCCCGGTGTGCCGATCTTGCACGCCGGACTCAACCAAACGGTTGATGGTGACGGAAGAGAGCGGTAACCGTAACTCGCGCAAGCTGGTAGCCGACGCCGCGGCGGCGGAGTTCGCCGAGTTCGGGTACGCCGGAGCCCGCACCGAGCGCATAGCGAAGCGCGCCGGGGTAAACAAGCAGCTCATCTTCTACTACTTCGGCTCCAAGGCCGGCCTGTACGAGGGGGTCCTGGGCACCGCCGGCCAGGAGCTGCAAGCCGCGCTGGCAGCGGCAGCCCGCCCGGCCGTGAGCCCGCCCGAGGCACTGCGCGCGATGCTGTCGGCCGTGTTCGGCACGCTCGAGCTGTCTCCCGACCTGGCTCGCCTGGTGGCACGCAGCGCCTTCGAGGGAGGCTCCAACGGTGCCGGCAGGCCGATTCGAGATCTGTCCCGCGAGTTCTCGCGCGTGATCTCGAAGGGGCAGGGCCTGGGACACTTTCGCGACGAAGTGGACCCGGCGCGCGCTGCGCGGCAGGCCGTGGTGCTCCTGGTCGGCTACCTGGCGCTGGAGAACATCATAGCAGAAGGCCCGGCGGAAACCCGCCGGGCCCAGTGGATCGAGAGCGTGGCTGACACGCTCATCCGGTCGCTCTCCTGGTGAGACCCGGGCTCGGGCCCCTCCGCTAGCCCGAAACCAGCTCCGGCGCCGGCTCCTCGAGCTGGGCCGGCGTGCCTTCTGATCTTCCGAAGGCCACGTCGAGCACTTCGCTCAACTCTTCGACGGCATACACCTTGAGGCGGCTGCGCTCGTCCTCGCTTATATCCTGCAGGTCCCCCAGGTTCTCCTTGGGCAGAATGACGGTTGTTATGCCGGAGCGGCACGCTCCCAGCACCTTCTCCTTAACCCCTCCAATCGGCAGTACCCGTCCCGACAGCGTGATCTCACCGGTCATCGCCACGTCGTGCCGCACAGGGGTGCCCGCCAGCGCGCTGACCAGAGCGGTTGCCATTGTCACGCCGGCCGAGGGGCCGTCCTTGGGAATGGCGCCCGCCGGCACGTGGATGTGCACGTCCTTGCCGGTGAGCTTCTCCTCTGCGATTCCCAGCTCGTTGGCGTGCGACTTGGCGTAGGTGAGTGCGGCCTGCGCTGATTCCTTCATCACGTCGCCCAGCTGTCCGGTGAGCGTGAGTGAGTCGCGCCCCTTCATCACAGACACTTCCACGAACATGATGTCGCCACCCACGGGCGTATAGTACATCCCGGTGGCCTGGCCGACCGTGTCTTCCTTGGCCGCGCGCTCGGGGTGCACCGTGGGCCGTCCCAGGAGATCGTCCACGGCGTCCTTGGTGAGCTGGATCGCCTCCACGTCTCCGGCGGCGATCTTCCGCGCGACCTTGCGCGCGATCTTCCCGATCTCGCGCTCCAGCTGGCGCACCCCCGCCTCGCGCGTATAGCCCGATATGACCTCGCGCACCGACTCCTCACCCAGCAGCAGCTCGCCGGGCTTCAGTCCCGCCTCGCTCAGCTGGCGCGGAATGAGGAACTGGTTGGCGATCTCCAGCTTCTCCCGCTCGGTGTACCCGGTGAACTCCACCTCCTCCATCCGGTCCAGCAGCGGACCGGGGATGTTCTGGCGGAAGTTGGCGGTCGCGATGAACAGCACCTCAGAGAGATCGAACGGGACACCGAGGTAGTGGTCGGTGAAGCTGTCGTTCTGCGCCGGGTCCAGCACCTCGAGCAGCGCCGCAGCAGGGTCACCCTGGAACGACACGCCCAGCTTGTCGACCTCGTCCAGCAGGAAAACCGGGTTCTTGGTACCGGCTCGCTTCATCCCCTCGATGATGCGGCCCGGCATGGCGCCCACATACGTGCGTCGATGGCCGCGGATATCGGCCTCGTCGCGCGCGCCACCGAGTGAAATCCGCACGTACTTGCGGCCGATGGACCGCGCGATGGACTTGGCTATGGAAGTCTTGCCGACTCCGGGCGGTCCGATGAACAGCAGGATCGATCCCTTGCCGCGGCGGTCGTCGACGTTGCCGATGAACTCGCCAGTGTCGGTGCTGTCCCGCTGCTCCAGCAGCGAGCGCACGGCGAGGAACTCGAGCACTCGGTCCTTCACGTCCTTCAGGCCGTAGTGGTCCTCGTCCAGGATGCGCGACGCCTCCTTCAGGTCGAGGTGGTCCTGGCTCCGCCTGTTCCAGGGAAGCTCCGCCACGTTTTCCAGGAAGGTGCGGATGACCTGCGCCTCCATGGAGTCCTTCGCCGTGCGCTCGAGCCGACGTAGCTCGCGGTCGACTTCCTTGCGGGCTTCCTCGGGCAGCTCGAGCTTCGAGAGCCGCTCGCGCAGCTCGTCCACTTCGGCAGAGTCGTCGTCGCCCAACTCCTTCTGAATCGCCTTCATCTGCTCGCGCAGGAACATCTCTCGCTGGCGCTCGCCGATTTCCTCCTGGACCTTCGACTTGATCTCCTCCTGTGCCTCGGCGAGCTCGAGCTGGCGCTGCACGTGTATCAGCACGCGGCGCAGACGCTCCTCCACTCCACGCGTCTCCAGCAGGGCCTGCCGCTCGGCGGCGAGAATGTCGATGTAGCCCGCCACCAGGTCGGCGAACCGGCCCGGGTCCTCCACGCCCTCCAGCACCTGTTCCACGACCTCCTGCGGCAGGCCGGTCTTCACCCCGAGCTCGGCCGCCCGCTCGCGCACCTCCTTGTGCAGCGCTACGAAGGCCGCGTCCTCGGGATCGAGGGGCGGCAGGTCGGGAGCCTCCTGCACCACGGCCTCGATGTAGCCCTCGGACTCCGAGTACTGCAGCACGGTGGCGCGGTACTCGCCGGCCAGAAGCAGCTGGATTCCACCAATGCCGCGCTGGACCTGGCCGATGCGGGCAACGGTCCCGGTGGTGTAGAGCACTTCGGGCTGGGCGCGCTCGACGTTCTCGAGCTGCGCGACGGCGAAGATCAGGTGCTCTTCCTGCTTCAGCGCAGCTTCGATGGCCCGCAGCGTGCCGGGACGCCCGGCACCGATGGGCGCGGTTACGCCGGGAAACATGACCGTCTCGCGCAGCGGCAAGACGGGAAGACGCATACGTGTGGTTGTGGACTCGGGCATAGATCTGCCCCCTCCGGGCGAGGGGTTGGATGGCTTGTGGTCAGTCATGCTCGCTCCACGGGTGCAACACCCTCATCTGACACCTTGTTCCTGCCGGGGGTGCGGAACCGAACCCCCAACCTGCCAATCTGGCCGAGGGAAGCGATGTCGTCGAGGTCTCGGTCAGGGGGCGCGGGGGGCGACGTTGAGAAGTGCCTTGAGCTCCGACTCGGTAAGCTGCTCCAGGAGTCCGGCGCGCGCAGTAACCTCCCGCGCCGGCTCCGAATCGTCCGACGCGCACTCGAACCGGACTATGTCGGCCGGCTCGGGGAAGGCGCGCTTAACCTTGTTGGTAGGGATCAATCCGGAGGTCCGCCCCACGCGTTCGGCGGACCAGCGGCGTCCCGCATCATCGGTCACCCACCGCATCGTGCGCTCAGAATCCCCTAGAGTTCAGGTTGCCTGGGGGTTAGGGCTACGTTAATCTACCCCCGGTCAGGGGCATATGCTACATGGAAGATGCGAATCAGCGATCCCTAGCAGCACGTTTGGCCGACGCCCTCACCGACTCCTACGAAGTCGAGGGGGAGATCGGTCGTGGCGGCATGGGGGTGGTCTACAGCGCTCGTGACCTCAAGCTCAAGCGCCGCGTAGCCATCAAGGTCCTCCCACCGGATCTCGCCTTCCGGGAGGAGATTCGCAAGCGGTTCCTGCGCGAGGCCGAGACCGCGGCCCGCCTCTCACACCCCCACATCGTGCCGATCCACGCCGTCGGCGACGAGGGTGGGCTCGTCTATTTCGTGATGGCCTACGTCGACGGCGAGTCCCTCGCCGCGCGGCTCCGCCGGCGCGAGCGGCTCCCGTCCGAAGAGGCCCGGCGCATCTGCAAGGAAACGGCCGACGCGCTCGGTCTGGCGCACGCAATGAGCGTGATCCACCGGGACATCAAGCCGGACAACATCCTGCTGGAAGGCACCCGGCGCCGCGTGGTGGTGACGGACTTCGGGATTGCCAAGGCCCTCACCGCCGTGGACGGCGGCACGCTCACGGGCACCGGCGTAGCCATCGGGACCCCGGCCTACATGAGTCCCGAGCAGGCCGCAGGAGAGAAGGAGATCGACGCCCGCAGCGACATCTACTCGCTGGGCGTGGTGGCCTACGAGGCCCTGACCGGCGATCTCCCATTCAAAGCCCCCACCGTCGCCGGCATCCTGCTCAAGCAGGTCACCGAGGTCCCGAGCGACATCCGCGAGATGAGGGCCGACTGTCCCGAAGACCTCGCCAGCACGGTCATGCGCTGTCTCGACAAGGATCCCGAGAACCGTTGGCCCACGGCCGACGCGCTTCGCCGCGCCCTGGAGTCCCGCACGTCGGCGCCGTACCGGGCCCGCCCCCGCGCGCGCAGGCCCGGAGCAGCGCGCCCCGGAGCCCCCCGGCCCGCACCGGGCCGGCCGGTGCCGGGCCGCCCCGGGCGCCCCGGAAGCCCGCGCCAGCGCTCCGCGAAGGACGCCGAGTGGTGGGAGTGGTTCAGCGAAGGAGAGCGGGGAGGCCCGCCGGCGCGCCGCGGGCGCGAGCGACGCCGCGACCTGGCGCAGCGCCGCGAGGAGGCTCCCAAGCCGAGCGAGCCCTCCAAGGAACCGGGCATAGTCCGGAAGTTCCGGGCCAACTTCGCCTCATACGTGTCGGTGAACGGCGGACTGCTGCTGCTCAACGTCGTCACCGGACTCGAGACCCCTTGGTTCCTGTTCCCCGCCATCGGGTGGGGCATCGGACTGGCATCGCAGTACGGCAAGCTGTGGTCCGAGGGCTACAGCATGCGGGACGTGCTGCACCGCCCGCCGGCCCCCGACGCACTGCCCAGCCCCGGCAAGCCGGGCCAGCCGGTGGCTGCTCTGCCTGCAGGGATTGCGGCCGAGCCCACGTCGGGTGAGTTCGGCAAGCTCGCCGGACAGATCGAGCAGATGCGGCGCGACCACACCGCAATCGTGCGGCTCATCGAGCGCCTGCCGGAAGCCGAGCGGGACATGCTGCCCGAGGTGCTGCCCACCGTGAACGGCTTGACCGAGAGAGCGGTGGAGTTCGCACGCACGCTGCAGGCCATGGACCGTGACATCAACGACGATGCACTCGCCAGTCTCGACGCGCGCATATCCGCGCTGGAGGACGAGGGAGAAGGCACAGAGGCAGAGCGCCGTCTCGATCTGCTCAAACGCCAGCGGGTCGCACTGGAAGAGCTGATCGGGCGCCGGGAGAAGGTCGAATCCAAGTTCGAATCGTGCGTGCTCGCGGTGCAGAACGTCCGCTTCGACCTGCTGCGGCTCAAGTCGGCGGGGGTGGAGCAGGTGCTGGGCGACCTCACGTCCGCCACCCAGCAGGCGCGTGCCCTCAAGATCGACATGGATGCAGCGATCAGCGCAGCCGGGGAGATCAAGGCCGCGCTGGGGAAGGGCTGATCAGTAAGCGGCGAGCTCCTGCACCGCCGCCTTCACATCACCCACCTGAGGCAGTATCACATCCTCCAGCTCGGGCGCGTACGCCACGAAGGTGTCCGTGGAAGCGAGCCGCCTGACCGGGGCGTCCAGCCACGGGAACAGCTCGTCCGCGATGCGCGCGGCCAGCTCAGCACCATAACCCCACGACAGTGAGTCCTCGTAGGCCACCAGCACCTTGTTGGTTTTCTTGACCGACTCACCGATCCGGTCCCAATCCACCGGGTTGAGCGACCTCAGGTCAATCACCTCGGTGCTTATCCCCTCTCTCTCATCGAGCTGCTTGGCTGCCACGAGAGCGCGCTGCACGACGGCGCCGTAGGTGACCACGCTGACGTCACTGCCCTCCCGTGCCACCCTCGCCTTGCCGAACGGGATCATGAAGTCGGGGCCGGGATAAGCCGACTTGTTGTAGGTCTGACGGTAGAGGTGCTTGTGCTCGAGAAACAGCACCGGGTCATCACAGCGAATGGCCGTACGCAGCAGGCCGTTCGCATCGAGGGCAGTGGCCGGACAGATCACCCGCAGGCCCGGCGTGTGGGTGAACAGAGAGGCCCCTGTCTGTGAATGGTATACGCTCCCGCCCTTGAGATAGCCCCCGTAGGTCGTGCGTATCACCGTCGGGCAGCTGAACGCGTTGTTGCTGCGCCAGCGCATCAGCGCTAGCTCATTGCGAATCTGGTGGTACGCCGGCCAGATGTAGTCGAAGAACTGGATCTCGACCACCGGCTTGATTCCGCGGGTGGCCAGTCCGACCGCGCGGCCCACGATGTTGGCCTCAGCCAGGGGCGAGTTGTACACCCGGTCGCCGCCGAAGCGCTTTTGCAGGCCCCAGGTGACCTTGAAGACTCCACCCTTGCCCTTCAGGTCCTCGATGTGCTCGTCGCGGGAGAGGTCAGCAATGTCCTCGCCGAACATCACGATGCGAGGATCGCGCACCATCTCGTCCCGTAGGCAGGCGTTCAGCAGATCCACCATTGTGGTGGGATCGCCCTCGAACTGCGGGTCGTCCTCCGTATCGAAGTCGTTCGAGGTCGGATCCACGTCGGGCGAGTACACGTAGAGCTCGATCGTCTCCGGCCCGGGCTGCGGAGCTGCCAGCGCCACCTCGGTCGCCAGCTCGATGTCCTCCTTCACCTTCGCCTGGATCTGCTCGATCTCGGCCTCGGTGGCCACGCCGTCGGCTATCAGCTGGGCCGGAAACGTGATCACCGGATCACGCTTCGCCTCCTCGTCGCGCTCCCCTTCCGGCTTGTAGTGGACTTCGTCGTCCGACAGGGAGTGAGAGTAGGGCCGGATGACGTCCGCATGGATCAGCGCCGGTCCCTTGCGTGCGCGACAGAAGGCTATGGCCGTAGCCATCACGTCGTAGCACAACAGGGGGTCGCACCCGTCCATGTCGTCGACGTACAAGTTCGGAAAGCATGCAACGAGGCTCGAGATGGACCCGCCTGCGGTCTGCACCTCGCGCGGCACCGAGATCGCGTAGCCGTTGTCCTCGATCAGGAAGATCACAGGCAGCTGGAGGTTGCTCGCCGTGTTCAGCGCTTCCCAGAACTCTCCTTCGCTGGTGGTGCCGTCGCCCGAGGTGACCAGCACGACCTCGTCGCCCTTGATGCGCTCCAGCCGGTCGGGAATGTCCTGCAGCACGTCGTAGCGAAGCCATGCCTCCGCGCACCCGACCGCCTGCAGGTACTGGGTACCGGTGGGGCTCGAGGAGCTGACGATGTTGAGATCCTTGTGCCCCCAATGGGACGGCATTTGCCGGCCGCCCGAGTTGGGATCGTCTGCCGCCGCGACCGCCGAGAGCAGCATCTCGGTGGGCGTCATCCCCAGGGTCAGGCAGAGAGCGCGGTCGCGGTAGTAGGTGTAGAACCAGTCGTGGCCCGGCTTGAGGATCTTGGCCGTAGCCACTTGCACTGCTTCGTGCCCCGCGCCGGAGATCTGAAAGAAGATCTTGTTCTGGCGCTTGAGCTGAACCTCCTTGTCGTCCAGCTGCCGCGACGTCAGCATGAGCCGGTACATGTCCAGGAGCTCGTGCTTCTCCAGCCGCGCGGCGGGCTTGCGCTTGGGACGGGATTTCGTGTGCGACTTCTGGTTGGGTCGGGAGGTCATAGGCGGAACAATGTAACAGCGCTACTTGAGCTTGGTGAGCTTGCGCAGCGTTTCCAGCTTCTCGAGGGCGGACTTCGAATCCGGGGCCTCGGCCAGCGCGCCGAGAGCGTCACGAATGTCCATCAGTACTTCCAGCACCAGCTGCTCCCGCTGATAGGACCAGTCCAGCTGCGCCATGCGGTCGCCGTCCTGCGACTCGCCGGCCTTCTGGTACGCATCGCGGTAGATGGACTCCAGGTTCTCGAGAATGCGCTTACGCGAACGCGGGGTCATAAGGAGAATCTCGTGGCGCCGGCGCGGCCTTGCAACTCAGTAACCCAGCACGACGAGCCCGCTCGGCACCTTGGGCATGAAGTAGGTGGACTTGGGCGGCATTACGGACCCGGCATCCGCCACGGCCATCACCTGCTCCAGGCGCGTGGGGTTCAGCAGCACTCCGGCCGACGCCTCCCCCTGCAGCACCTCCTCGATCACCTGGTGGGGGTCGGCGCTGTACCCCACGCGCGCTCCCTTCCCGGCCATCGCAAGCGCTCGCTTGACCACGATCTCGTCCACACGGGCAACGTCCAGCGTCGCGACTGCGGGCTCGTTGGCGAACGGCAGGTCGCCCAGGCTCGCACCGCCCTTGAGCAGCAGCGCCAACGCGCGGCCTCCCGGCAGCACCAGCAAACTGGCGGTGCCCCGCTCGCGCACCGATGCGAGCTCCTCTTCGTAGTTCGCCTGCGGCCGGAGCTCGCGGATCTGGAACCGTTCACGCAGCTCGGAGAGGAAGGCCTCCTCGTTGATCGGACCGCCGTACACCATGCGGTGCGTGGCCAGCACCACCATGCCGGGGTCCGTGCCGGGCACGATCACCGCCGGAACACGGTCGGCCGACGGGTTGTCGCTGCGGTACGCCACCGCCGTCTCGTACCTGTGGTGACCGTCGGCTATGTAGAGAGGCTCGGCTCCAGCCGCCGCCGCCATCGCGTCCGCCTTGCGGCCGCCCACGCGCCACAAGGTGTTGACCACTCCCAGCAGTTCCGCGCTCGCCAACGGCTTGGCCTCGATGGCTTCGGCCAGCAACTTTCCGAATCGCCCGCTCTCGTCACGCGTCACCATGAAGAGCGTCTCGAACATCGACCGGGTGGCTCTCAGCAGCGCCAGCCGGTCCTCCTTCGGTCCCTTGTGGGTCTTCTCGTGCGGCTTCACGCGGCCGTCGGAAAACGGCTCCACCGCCACACCGCCAATGACACCGGTACGCACGTGGCGCTGCCCGCCCGGCGCCGAGAACTCCTGCCGCAGCACCGTGAGCGACGGCTTGGGGTCGGGAACCAGGGCGCGCGAGTCACGCCACTGCCACAGCAGGCGGCCGGCCTGTGCGTAACTGTCGTCCCCGCCTTCGGGCAGAATGAGGTGCACGATGTTGTGCGCATCCCGCGCCGCATACACCTCCCTCGCCGCCTCGGATATGACGTCGTAGGGCGGGGCGATGAGATCGCCCAGGCGCTGTTGGTCCGCATAGCGCTCGCCCGTGAACGGCGCGACCAGCGGCAACTGGGACGAATCGGCGGTCATCGGCTGCTCCTCACGCCCACGGACGCGCCGCTCGGTGGGCCTCGTCCAACATCCGGCGGTAGGACTCGAGCCGGCCGGCCACAACGGTTCCCCGCTGCACCGCCTCGATGACGGCACAGCCCGGCTCCTCCAGATGGCGGCAGTTGTCGAACCTGCAGTGTGCCGCGTGCTGCGCAAGCTCCGGGAACGCCGCGGCGACGTCCAACGGCTCGAGCCCCCACAGACCGATGTCCCTTAGCCCCGGCGTGTCCACAACGAAACCGCCTCCTGTGAGCGGATGCATCTCCGCCGCCACGGTGGTGTGCCTGCCCGCTCGCGACTTGGCGCTCACCTCTCCGGTCCGCAGCCTGAGCCCGGGCTGAATGGCGTTGAGCAGGCTCGACTTGCCGACACCTGTGGGGCCGGTGAGCAGCGATACGCGGCCGATCAGGTGTTGCCGCAGCTCGGCGAGGCCGAGCGGCTGCTTCGCGCTCGTGTACTGCACCGCGTATCCGGCCCGCTCGTACGGACCTCCGCAGGCACTGCAGTCGTCCACCAGATCGCACTTGTTGACCACGACGAGCACCGGGATCTCGTTGGCGGCCGCCACCGCGATGAACCGGTCCATCAGGTGAGAGTCCCAATCGGGCCGCTGCGCAGCCCCCACCGCTACCACCTGCTCCACGTTGGCCGCGACCTGTCTCTCTCCGTGCGACTTTCCGGGCGTGCGCCGCTTCAATACGGAGCGACGCTCGTGCACCTCCTCGATCGTAGCCGCCTCGCCCGGGTGGAGCTCGACGCTAACCTCGTCCCCCACCAGAATGCGGTCGCGCGCGCCCCGCTTGAGGCGCCCGCGAAGCGATGCCTCGATGCTCTCTCCCTCGTGGAAGATCCGGTAGCGTCCTCCGGTCTTGGAGAGGACGATTCCTCGGCGACGCACTGTCAGCTGGGCCGCTCCTCTGCGTTCGCCACCGCGCGGTCCAGCTCGTCCTTCACCGCCTGGAGGCTGAGGCCTCGCACGCTTGCATCGGCCTCCTTGGGGGTGTCGCCGAAGGCGAGATAGGGGGTTTCCAGGTGGCCCACCGGGCGGTCTCCCTCCTCGGACCAGCGTACGAAGAGGAGGGCTCCGCCGTAGCGGCCGCTCTCGTCGGGTGTCTCGTCCACATACACCGCCGCCGAGTACGCCGCGCCGTCCGTGCCCTCGAAGGCCGGCGGACGGCTGTGTACCTCCAGGTACCCGCCGAGTGTGGAGTCGTCCGTCACCGGCGGCCGAAAGTTTCCTTGAAGAGGCTCCCCGCCATGAACGCCACGTTGGCGGGGCGCTCGGCCAGCCGGCGCATGAGGTAGGGATACCACGCCGTGCCGAACGGGATGTACACCCTCATGTTGTAGCCCTTGGCGCGCAGCTGGTCCTGCAAATCGCGCCGCACACCGTACAGCATCTGGAACTCGAAGCGCTCCGGTGCGATTCCATTGTCCTCAGCGAATGCCACCGTCCGGTCGATCAGCTGATCGTCGTGTGTGGCTATGCCCGGGAAGTTGCCCTTCTCCAGCAAGCGCTCCATGAGCGTCACGAACGACCCGCTCACTTCTTCGCGCTCCTGGAAAGCAATGTGCTCCGGTTCGGCATACGCCCCCTTGCACAGGCGTACGCGCGCGCGCGCGGCAATGAGGTCATCTATGTCCTGCTCGGAGCGGCGCAGGTAGCTCTGAATCACCACACCCGTGAGCCCGTCGAACTCGGGTTGGAACCGGTCGTAGAACAGTCGCAGGGTCCGTTCCGTGTACTCGGAGCTCTCCATGTCCATGCGCACGAAGACGTCCAGCTCCTTGGCTCGCTGGAGCACGGTGCGCGTGTTCTCGGCGCAGAGATCGTCACCGATGTCCAAGCCGAGCTGCGTGAGCTTCACCGAGACGTTGCCGTCGATCCCGGACTGGGCAACCGCCTCCACCGTCGCGAGGATCTCATCGCGTGCCTGGCGCGTCTCCTCGGCGCTCGAGACGCTCTCGCCCAGCAGGTCCAGGCTCACCTGGAGCCCCTTCGCGTTCAGTGCACGCGCCGCCTCGACGGCCGTTTCCAGTGTCTCGCCCGCCACGAACCGCGACGCGACGCGACGGGCCAGGCGGTTTCGCTTGACGAAGGAGAAGATACCTTGGTGCTCGCTCAGCCAGAGGAAGGTCGATCTCATCATTGTGGTCAGTCGGCGTAGAAGCGCTCGCCGGCCTCGGCCATGCGCACGAGCCTGGGACAGGGCGAGAATCGGTCGCCGTACTTCTCCGCCAGCACCTCCAGGGTCTCGACCGCGCTACGGGCGCCCACTTCATCCAGGTAGCGAAGCGGGCCGCCCTGGAACGCCGGGTAGCCGATCCCGAACACTGCGCCGATGTCGCCGTCACGCGGCACCCGCACCACGCCCTCGTCGAGCGCGCGCACGGCCTCGTTCAGCATCGCGTACACCATCCGCAGCGTCACGTCCTCACGCGGCACCTTGGTGCTGGGCGCGGCACCGACGATCTCGTACGCCGTTTCGTCTACCTCCTGCTTCTTCCCCTTCTCGTAGCGGTAGAAGCCGCTCCCGCTCTTGCGTCCAATGCGGCCGTCCTGGGTCATCCGCCCCAGTCCGTCCATGGGCTTCATCCGGTCTCCAAACGCCTCGTGCAGAACGGTCGATGCCTTCAGCACGACGTCCAGGCCGATCTCGTCCAGCAGTGTGATCGGACCAACCGGAAAGCCGAACCGCGTCATCGTGCGGTCCAAGCTCTCGACCGTAACGCCTTCATGCAGCAGCCAGGCCGCCTCGTTGACGTAGGGGCCGAGTATGCGGTTGACCCAGAAGCCGGGTTGGTCCTGCACGACGATCACGGTCTTGCCCATCTTGCGGCCGAAGTCCACGGCCGTCACCGTCGCCCACGGCGCCGTGCGGTCGGTGACGATCACCTCGAGCAGCGGCATCTTCTCGACGGGCGAGAAGAAGTGCATACCCAGCACCCGCTCCCGGCGCTCCACCACCTGTGCGATGCGCGCGATCGGAATTGTGCTGGTGTTGGAGGCGATCACGCAGTCGTAGCGCACGTTCTGCTCGATGGAACGCATGACTTCGTGCTTGACGTCGAGATCTTCGAACACCGCCTCGACCACCACGTCACAGCGCTGGAATCCATCGTACTCGATGCCGCCCGACAGCAGCCGCTCGAGCCGCCGGTACTCGGGCCTTGTGATGCGGCGCCGTTTGAGACGCTCCCTGAGGATTCCCCGTCCGGCCTTCAGGCCCCGCCCCACACTCCTCAAGTCCATGTCGCGCAGCCGTACGTCCACGCCGGCCTGGGCCACCGCCACTCCGCCGATTCCTGCACCCATGAATCCGGCGCCCACTATCCCGAGGTTGTGCACCGTCTTGGGCGGCGGCGCCTCGCCTTCGACGCCGGGGTCCTTCTTGAGCGCGGTCGTGGCGAAGAAGATCCGGACCAGGTTGCGCGAGATCTCGTCGACGGCGAGCTCGGCGAACAGCGCCGCTTCCATGTCGAGCCCTGCATCCACTCCATGCTGCATCCCGTGCTGCACGGCTCTCAGCGCCGCTTCCGGAGCGGGGTAGTGGCCGCGTGTCTTCTTGAGCAGCTGCTTCTTCGCGGTGGCGTAAACGACTCGCCGTCCCAGCGGGTTGCGGTCCAGTGCGAGGTCCGCGGCACCGCGCCGCGCGCGCTTCGGCCTCCAGCCAGCTGCCAGCTTTCGGGCCGCGCTCTCGGCCACCTGCCGCAGGATGGCCGGGTGCACCACCTCGTCCACAATCCCCAACCGGTAGGCACGCTTGGCGGGAAGCTGCTTGGCGGCCAGGATGACGTCGAGCGCAGCGCGCACCCCGATCAGACGCGGCAGCCGCTGGCATCCGCCGACCGCGGGGATGATTCCGAGCTGGACCTCGGGAAGGCCGATGCGCGTCCTGGGATCGTCGGTGGCGATGCGGTAGGAGCAGGCGAGCGCCGCCTCGAGGCCCCCGCCCAGACACGCGCCGTGAATCGCCGCGACTATCGGCTTCCCGATCCGTTCCAGCCGGTTGATGAGGGCCTGGCCCGAGCGCACCAGCTCGTAGGCCTCCTCGCGCGACTCCAGCACCGCGAACTCATCGATGTCGGCGCCCGCTATGAAGGAGTCCGGCTTGGTGGAGATCAGCACGGCGGCCTTGGTGTCCTTCTCGGCCACCAGCACGTCCAGCAGCTCGTCCAGCTCGTCTCGGACGGCCTTCGTGATCTTGTTGACGGGCTCACCGGGGAGCTCGAGCTCCACCCACGCGATTCCGTCCGCCACACGCAGATTGAACGCGCTCACGTCAGCCCCGCTCCAAGACCATGGCGAACCCCATCCCGCCCTGGGCGCACACCGAGATGAGTCCGAACTGCACGTCGCGCCGCTTCATCTCGTTGGCCAGTGTCAGGGTGATACGCGCTCCGGTCGCTCCGAAGGGGTGGCCCAGCGCTATCGATCCCCCCATGACATTGAGCGTGTCCCAGTCGACCTCGCCGATCGGCTCCGAGCGCCCCAGCCGCTCCTGTGCCCACTGCTTCGACTCGAAGGCCTGGATGTTGGAGAGCACCTGGGCGGCGAACGCCTCGTGCATCTCCACCAGGCCGAGGTCCTTCCATCCGATGCCTGCACGGTCGAGCGCCTCGGGCACCGCGAATGCCGGTCCCATGAGCAGCTGGTCGCCGGGATCGAGCGCCGCCACCGCGTAGGACCTGATGAACGCGAGCGGCTCGAATCCGAGGCTCTGCGCCACCTCCTCACCGGCCAGCAGGACCGCCCCCGCACCGTCGGTGAGCGGTGAAGAGTTGGCGGCTGTGACCGTGCCGTACTGCTTGTCGAACACGGGCCGCAGCAGCGACATCTCCTCGACGTTGGCGTCGGCCCGCACCCCGTTGTCGCGCGTGACCGGCCCGGTCGCCGGCGACAGAATCGGTGCGATCTCCGCGAGCAGCCTCCCATCGTCGGTTCCCGCGTGCGCCAGTCGGTGGCTCCGCTCGGCGAATGAGTCCTGCGCATCACGGGTGATCCCGTTGATCTTCGCCATCTTCTCCGCCGACTGGCCCATGGTCTCGCCCGTGGACGGCTCGGCAATGGCCGGTGTCACCGGAACCAGATCCTTGGGCCGGAACGAAGAGACGAGCTTGAGGCGCTGGCCCGGCGTCTTTGCCTTGCTGAGCCCGACCAGCAGCTCCGAAAACCGTCTGGAGTGCATGATCGGGATGTCCGACAGACTCTCGGCCCCGCCCGCGATGACCACGTCTGCGTGACCGAGCGCTATCTGGTCGTGTCCCAGCACAATTGCAGTGTTGGACGAAGCGCACGCTCGGTTGACGGACGCTGCGGGTATCGTGGCGGGAAACTGCGGCAGCAGGCTGACCTCGCGCGCCAGGTTGGGCGCCAGTGCGCTGGGCACGACCTGTCCGAAGTAGATCTCATCTACTTCGTCACCGACGAGGTTGGTGCGATGCACAAGCTCGACCACCGCGTGTTTCGCGAGGTCGACGGCCGATATGTCCTTGAGGGCCGTTCCAGACTTGCAGAAGGGCGAACGGCAGCCCGCTACCACCGCGACCCGACGTCCCTTTTCGGCGTGCATGGCTCAGGAAAGCTAGCCACGCCGCGCGAGGCGGGCCAGCGCTACCCTTGTGGGGTTGGCCCTACGCCGCAATCATACGGGCGGGCGTTGTGCCAGGACGCTCGCGACGGCGCTCGACCGCCCGTCGAGGACTTCCAGGACTTCGCGCGCCAGCAGGATCTCGAACGGCTCCACGAGCTGCCACAGCTCGCCGGCTTTCAGGAGGTGATCATCCGACGTCGGCCCCCAGCCCAGCTCGCGCTGCTGCTCCAGGAAGGTCTCGAGTATGAAGTAGCCGCCCGGTTTGACGGCATCGAGGAACCGGGGCATGCGCTCGCGGTCGAGGTAGGAGAAGGCCATCACGACGTCGTAGGGGCCGTCCGGAATCGGATCCGACGTGAGATCGGCCGCCACGAACTGAACCGCCACGTTGGCCTTCCCAGCGGCCTCCTCGGCGGCCTTCAGCTGTGCCGGATCCCGGTCCACCGCAACGACCTTGGCACCCAGCTCAGCCGCTGCGATCGCATTGCCTCCCGACCCGCAGGCCAGGTCGAGCACCCGCATCCCGGCTGTGATCAGGTCGGCATGCCACTGAAACCAAGTGGAGGGCATCTCTCGCCCGCTCGCTGCTGACACGCTAATGGACGCTCCCTTTTCTCACCTGACGCGGGCGGGCCATCTCAAGTCGATGGCCGAGGAGACCGTGGATCTCCTGGTAATCGGCGGCGGCGTCACCGGAGCCGGCATCGCGCGTGACGCGGCGATGCGCGGCATCCGAACCGCCCTGGTCGACAAGGGCGACTTCGGATCCGGCACCAGCTCCCGCTCTTCGCGGCTGGTCCACGGTGGGCTGCGCTACCTCGAGCACGGCCACTTCCGTCTCGTCTTCGAGGCGAGCCGGGAGCGGCGCATCCTCCGGAAGATAGCACCCCACCTTGTGTGGCCGCGCTCCTTCCTGTTTCCCATCTACGCGGGCGGCAAGCTCCCGCGCTGGAAGCTCGAGGCCGGGCTCTGGCTGTACGACCTCCTCTCCCTGTTCCGGAATGTGCGCCGCCATCGGAGGCTGAGCAAGCGGGCCATGCAGCGGGCTGAGCCGGGGCTCCGCTCGCGCGGGCTCAAGGGCGGGGCGCGCTACTACGACGCCCAGTGCGACGACGCGCGGCTGGCCCTGGCCAACGCCCGGGACGCGCACCGCCACGGGGCCCTGGTGGCAAACTACGCCGCCGTGGAACGCCTCGAGACGGCAGACGGGAGGGTGCGCGGGGCTCACGTCACCGACCTCGTCACCGGCACCGAGCGCGCCGTGCGGGCCCTCGTGGTGGTGAATGCCACCGGTCCCTGGTCCGACGAGCTGCGCGCCGGCGACGGCGAGGCGCCGGCCCTGCACACCAGCAAGGGGGCGCACGTGGTGGTGCGGCGGGAGCGCCTGGGCAACAACGAGGCCGTGACGTTCACGTCGCCCATAGACGGACGTGTGATGTTCGTGGTCCCGTGGGGCGACCTCACCTACGTCGGCACCACCGAGACCGAGACCGACGCCAGCCTGGAGGACCTCAGGGCCGACGCGGACGACGTGATCTACCTGCTGCGCTCGGCCAACGCGATCTTCCCGGAGGCCCGCCTCACCTTTGACGACGTGCTCGCCACCTGGGCCGGTTTGCGGCCCCTGCTGCGCCAGGAGGGGACGGACGACCCGGGAGCGGTCTCACGCGAGCATGCCATCCTCGAGAGCTCCACCGGTCTCATCTCCATAGTGGGCGGCAAGCTCACGACATACCGCGTGATGGCGGCCCAGGTAGCCGACGCCGTGGCCCGGCGCCTGCACAGGCTGGACGGCCGGCCGGTGCCAGATGCGGCGCGGACCGACAAGCAGCCCCTTCCGGGCGGGGAAATGCGCGACCTGGACGTGCTGATCGAGGCGATACAGGCCGAGGGCTTTCCCTACTCTACCGCCGCCCACCTGGTGCACACCTACGGCAGTGAGACTCCTGCCGTGATTCGGATCGCTCAGTCCGATCCCAAGCTCGCCGAACCGGTGGTCGCGGACCACACCACCCTCTGGGCCGAGCTGGTATACGGCATGCGGCGCGAGATGGCGGTTACGCTGGGTGACCTGCTCGCCCGCCGCAGCCACCTCTTCTACGCGGCCCCCGAGCGGACCCTGGAGCAGGCCCCGGCCGTCGCCCAACTGGCGGTTGAGGAGATGGGGTGGGACGGGGAGCGGCGCGCGGCCGAGCTGCGCGTCTACCAGCACGAGGTCGGGCGCAGCCTATCCTTCAGGGAAGACCTCTGGGCTGAGGATTAGCTCCCCTCGGCCACACCCGGCAGCTCGGCGGCCCGGGCCCGCTCGTCACGGAAGTCGCGCGCCGCTCGGTAGGCCTTCTTGAGCCGCTCCATGTACTCGTCCCGCTTCTCGTACAGCCGCCGCGGCGCGCGCGGCTCCCGCTTCCCCAGAGCGTAGGAGACGAGCAGCGGCAGGGCTATCGTGCTGTCGGAGTAGCACACCACCGCGTCCGCCAGCTGGTCGGGATCCACCTTGCCCCAGCTCACCGCTTCAGCCGGCGTAGCGCCCGAAAGGCCGCCGGTGTCCGGGCGCGCATCGGTGATCTGCAGGTAGTAGTCGTGCCCCACCTCCTCGATTCCGAGCACCTCCTGGATCTGCGGCTCGGTCTGGAGCACGAAGTTCTTCGGGCTGCCTCCCCCGACTATGAGTACGCCGCTCTTGCCGCCGCTCCTCTTGGCCTCCAGCACGATCGCGGCCGTCTCGTTCACGTCGGCCGAGACGTCATACGCCAGCTTGTGGCCATCCAGCGCGATCTCGGCCACGTTCATTCCGATCGAGGAATCGCCCGGCGACGAAGTGTAGATCGGCACCGCGTGCTCGTGCGCCACCGTGAGCAGCGACTTGCGCTCCAGCCCCAGTGCCCGCTCCCGCTCTCCCAGATAGCGCCCCAGCCGGTAGTGATACTCCGCGCTGCTCATGGGCCGCTGGAACTCGTCGGCCTTCGACACCTCGCGGAAGAACTCGTCGGTCCGCAGCAGCGCCCCGTAGTCCACGTACACATCGTAGATCCGCACCACGCCGTGTTCCCGCAGCTCCGTATCGTCCGCGAACGGCGAGCCGCGGTGCAGCGAAAACCCCAGCGCGAAGTGGGCATCGTGGTAGAGGTTCGCCCCCGTGGAAACGATCCAGTCCACGAAACCGGCCTCGATGAGGGGAATGACCGATGACATCCCGAGTCCGGCCGGAGTCATGGCGCCGGTTAGGCTCATGCCGACCGTAGCGTCCTCGGCCAGCATCCGCTCCACGAACAGATGGCATGCCTCGCGCAGGCGGCCGGCATTGTAGGCCAGGTACGCGTTGTCGATCAGGTCGACCACGGTCTCTTTGCCGCTCACGGGCGTGGGCGCGATGGCCCTCCCGTGCAGGAGCTGACGCTTGCGCTGGTCCATCCGAGAGTCCCTTCCGGCCCGAAGTCAGGCCGTGAAATCCTCCAGACGCCTCCGGGCCTCTCCCACGATTCTCACGACCTCTTGGGGATCGTCGGTGACGTGGAACAGGTCCAGATCTTCGGGCGAGATCTTGCCTTCCTGATTCACTACCTGCTCGAGCCACTGCTTCAGTCCCTGCCAGTACTCGCTTCCCACCAGCACGACGGGCATGCCGCGGATCTTCTCCGTTTGGATCAGAGTCAGTGACTCGAACATCTCGTCCAGCGTGCCGAACCCGCCCGGGAAGCAAACGAACGCCAGTGAGTACTTGGCGAACATGGTCTTGCGGACGAAGAAGTAACGGAAGTCGACTAGCCGGTCGAGATACTCGTTGGCGCCCTGCTCATGCGGCAGCTCGATGTTGAGCCCGATCGAGAGCGTACCGGCTTCGTGCGCACCCTTGTTGGCCGCCTCCATGATGCCCGGCCCCGCTCCGGTAATGATCGCGAACCCCCGTTCTCCCAGCAGCCGCGCGGTCTCGGTCGCCAGCTGGTAGAGCGGGTCGTCGGGCTGCGAGCGCGCGGATCCGAAGATCGACACGGCCGCTCCGACGTCCGCGAGCTCATCGAAACCCTCGACGAACTCGCCCAGGATGCGCAGCGCCCGCCATGGATCGGCGTGCTTGAACGCCGGCTCGGGCTTGAGCGGAACGGCGAACAGACGCTCGTCGGCCGTGACGAACTGGGCGCGGCGCTGGTCCTCGGCCGAAGGGGCCGGCGGATCAACCGGTGAGGGCTTCGATCGCTTGGGCATTGTCGTCCGTGAGGTTGTAGAAGAACGGTGAGAGTCGCACGTGCCCGGGTCGTGCATCGGCTACGATCCCCGCTTCGGCCAGGGCGTTGACGCGCGCCGCAGGGTCGGAGCTGGGGAGCATCACGATGGCGCTCCTCCGGTCTGCATCGGGAGCCACTCGCGGCTCCAGGCCTGCCTCCCGGGCGCGCCCGATCAGGTCTTCCGTCAGCTCAGCGGTAACCTCTCGAATGCGCGGCACGCCGATCTCGCGGATGACCTCGAGGCCGCCGAGCTGGGCGTAGACCGCCGCGAGCGCCGGCGTTCCCTGCTCGAAGCGGCGCGCGTCGCCGTGCCAATCCAGCGTCCTTGGATCGAAGTCGAACTGCCGCGCGTGCGCGAACCACCCGGTGACCGTGGGGCGGAGCCGGGGCACCAGCCCTTCGCGTGCGTACAGGAACACGATCCCCGGTCCGCCCAGCAGCCACTTGAGACCGCCCGAACACAGGAAGTCCACGCCCAGCTGATGCACGTCCACCGGAAGCTGCCCCACGCTCTGGTAGGCGTCCACGAAGCAGAGCGCGCCCTTGGCGTGCGCAGCGGCGGCGACCGCCGCGATGTCCTGGACCGCTCCCGTTGTATAGAAGACGTGCGAGGTCGCGACCAGAGCAGTGCGCTCGTCCACCGCACCCGCAATCGCTTCGACCGGGACGGTCACACCGTCGGGGCTCGCCACCACCTCTACCTCGACACCCTGTGCTCGCTTGGCGAGCCACTGGTATGCGACGGTCGGGAAGTCGAGCTCGGTGGTGACCACCTTGGGCCGGGTCGTGAGGTCCAGCGCGCTGGCAAGCACGGCTGTGGCCGTCGAGACCGAGGCATGAAGGGCAATCTCCTCGGAGTCCGCTCCGACCACGTGCGCGTACTCCGCCCTCAGCGTTGCCAGCGCCTCCCACCACACGTCGTACCATGCCGGCGCTCCGCGCGTCTGCCACAGGTCCAGGAACTCGCTCACGCGCACGCGGGAGCGCTTCGAGAGAGCGCCCAGCGAGCAGGTGTTGAGGTAGACCTGACGCTCGAATATCGGGAACTCCGCCCGGTACCCCGCCAGTGGATGCGTGCGAGCGGTGCTTGCGAGGGACATAGGCGGCAATATACTCGTACGGGCAGACGGCGGTTACGGAGCCGGTGCTTCCGGGGTGGGCGCCGAACGGCGCAGCAGTGAGGCGAGACTCACCGCGGCCCATGCGGCTTCGAGGATGATGAACCCGACCCGCCGGTCCGCGATGGCGACGGCGGCGAGCAGCGCGGCCCCCAGGAGATTGCACCAGAGATAGGCAGCACCCCTGCTGGTCCACCAGTGCCGTTGCAGCGCCACGTACGCAGCCAGGATCAGGCCGGCACCGACGAGAGAGACGAGTTGCCAGAACAGGTTCATGAGTCCTCACCCCGTACTACGGGTAGTTGGCTCGGGCTCGCCGCGGGACTGAGCGTCCGCGCGCTGTTCAACCCGCGCCTCGCGCTGGATTTGCTGCGCACCGTCTGGTCGTTCCGTGCCCGCGGCTGGTACCGCCGGCCGCCTTTCCTGCCACTCCCCCCCAGAGAGTACATCCGCTGGAGGATGTACACCGCCTACGGTTACGAAGACGCGGTCCCGCCCGCTGAGGACG
This sequence comes from Gemmatimonadota bacterium, assembly GCA_039586895.1. GTDB lineage: Bacteria > Gemmatimonadota > Gemmatimonadetes > Gemmatimonadales > GWC2-71-9 > WVYX01. Next base: position 67,265 of record JBDHJM010000005.1, read on the forward strand.
TGGTGCGCTTCGCACGTTGGCGACGGCGGGTGATGCACCTGTGACACCGGAGCGCCGGGCGCACCTCGCCAAGGCGCGCGCCCGTGCTCTTGGCTTCGATGCGGCCGGCATAACCGACCTGTCTCCCGTCCCGCACCGGGACGCCCTCACCAACTGGCTCGCGCGCGGCATGGCCGGCACGATGGGCTACATGGAGCGCCAGCTGAGCCGGCGCCTCGAGCCCGCTGCGATCGTGCGCGGCGCCACCAGGGCCGTAGTCGTCACCAGAAACTACTACACCGCCGATACAGAGCCCCGCGCGGGTCATGGCCGCGTAGCCCGTTATGCTCGCGGGCGCGACTACCACGCCGCGCTGCGCGATCCGCTGGAGCAACTGGCGGCCTACCTGATCGAGCTGGGCGGACCCCGTACGGTGGCGAGGGCCTACATAGACGCGGGCCCGGTGCCCGAGCGGGAGCTGGCGCAGCGGGCGGGGCTGGGGTGGATCGCCAAGAACACTATGCTGATAGATCCCACCCGGGGCTCCTTCTGCTTCATCGCGGCCGTACTCACCAGCCTTGACCTCGCCGTCGACCCGCCGTTCGAGGCCGACCGCTGCGGCACGTGTCGAGCATGCCTGGATGCGTGTCCGACGGATGCGTTTTCGGCGGAGCGCGTGCTCGACAGCCGCCGTTGTATTTCCTACCTCACGATCGAGCACCGCGGCGACATCGAGCCGGGGCTCGAGCCGTCCATGGACTCCTGGATTTTCGGCTGCGACGTGTGCCAGGATGTGTGCCCGTGGAACCAGAAGTTCTCACGCGAAGCGATCGATCGAGACCTGGCCCACGACCGTGCCCTCGAGCAGCTGTCGCTGGAGGAGTTCGCCGCATTGAGTGAGACGGAGTTTGAGCGGCGCTACGGACACACCGCGCTGGAGCGGCCGGGACTCAATGGGATGCGGCGCAACGCGGCGGTCGCTGCGCGGAACCAGCAGGCGGGCCGCTAGCGGATTGTCGCCGCCTCACCCAACAGCCGCGCCCCGGTCTCAGGAAAATCCAGTGCACTGAGCGAGTCCACCAGCCACGCGGCCCTGCCCGTCGGGTCGGCGCGGGCCACGCCGGGGCGGGACTGCACGGTTGAACGGACGACGGCACTGCTCACGCCCCCGTCGGGGGCGAGGTCGACGCAGGCGATGGCCCCGCGGTTGAGCGGCTCGGCCAGGTTGAACGGACCGTAGGTGAGCAGATTCCCCAGCGAGTAGAGAATCAGAGCCTCTCCGCGCCACTCGGCTGCCCGCATCACGTGCGGCCCATGGCCGATGACCGCGGAAGCGCCGGCATCTACCGCAGCGTGCGCAAACGCAACTGGGTTTCCGCGATCCTCTCCCAGGTAAAGCTCGGTTTCGTCCGATGTACGCTGGGCTCCAGCCCCTTCGGCACCCATGTGCGCCGTGACCACGACCCTGCGATAGCGGGCTCGCGCCCGCGCCACGTGTCGCGCAACTGCCGTGAGATCCCTCGGGTCGGGGCCGGCCTGGGCCGTGCTGAAGCCCAGGATCGCAACGGTGTCGCCCAGCTCCGTCACCACGACGGTCGCCAGGGTGTCGTTGCCGGTCACCCCGACGTCGGCGGTCTCGAGGTGGTCCACTGTGGCCGCCAGACCCTGCTCGCCCGCGTCGAGGGCGTGGTTGTTCGCGACGTTCCCCACGACGCTGGAGCGATACGAAACCCCCCTGAGGGCGCCGGCCGTGCGCACCGGCTGGCGGAATGCGTAGCAGCTGCGCGAGCCCGGCCTGCACTTGGGCGGGGCGCTGCCCTCGCCGATCGCGCCCTCGATGTTGAGCAGCACTACGTCGGCGTCCCGCACGAGCGGCTTGAGGGACTCGAGCAGGCGATCGGGATCGGGGAGCGCCGGCACCGAACGCCCCAGCCGGGCCGCCGCACGACCAGCCCAGGACGTGTCCAGGTTGGTGCCGAGCATTACGTCGCCCCCGGCGCACAGCCGCACGTTGCGGCGCGGGGGCAGGGGCAGGGGATCGGCCAGCTTGATGATTCCCAGGGGGGGAATCGGGAACACGGGGGTGTCGGGCTGCGCAGAGTCGACCGGGGCCAGCCGGGGCTGCTGATCCTCCAGCCGAGGGGCCGCATCGTCTACCTGCCGGCCGCCGCAGCCGACCTGGATCGCAGCCAACCCAGCGGCCAATACCAGGGGCGCGAGCCGATCGCGCAGCGCGGGCGAGCTCATTCGCAGAGCGTCACAATCCGGTAGGGTGATCCACGAACTCCCAGGGCAACCCAAAGCGCTCCTCGAGATGTGCCGCCAGCGCCCGGACTCCCACCGTCTCGGTGGCGTAGTGCCCGGCGAAGATCACGTTCACGCCCCACTCCTCTGCATCGAAATGGGAGTGGTGTGCACCCTCGCCCGTGATGAACGTGTCGAGGCCTGCGTCGGCCGCCTGACCTATCATCTTGCCGGCTCCGCCGCTCACCACACCGACCCGCCGCACACCCTCCGGCCCGGCCGGGATCACGTGCGGTGTCACGCCGAGGTTCTCCTTGATGCGCTCCACCAGGCCATCCCGGCTCAGGTCGCTGGTGCCCGCGACGCCGATGGTCTGCCCGTTGTATTCCCCGAACGGCTCGGTGGCGGACAGACCGAGCATCCGAGCCAGCACGGCGTTGTTGCCCACCTCGGGGTGCAGGTCCAGCGGAAGGTGGCCGGAGTAGAGCGCGATGTCGTGCTGCACCAGCTTGCGCAGACGCCGCCCGTGTCGCCCGGTGAGCGGCTGCGTCGGACCCCAGAACAGGCCGTGGTGCACCAGCATGAGGTCCGCTCCGCGCTCCGCCGCGGCGTCGATGGTGACCTGGCAGGCATCCACCGCGGCAACGAGTTTGCCGACCGAACCGCTGTTCTCGACCTGCAGTCCGTTGAGCGCGCCGGGGTCGTCCTCCACCTCCGCAATGCGGAGGTATCCGTCCAGGTAGCTGGTGAGCTCCGTGAGTTTCATGCGCGGGGATATGCCGGCCGTTGCGCGCGGTAGCGGCAGCATCGAGCCAGTGTCCCGTCACCGGGTGCCCGAACCAGCTGCCAACATCGTCGAAGGGGAGCGAGCCAAGTCACTCCCCCCCAACGTCGTATGTGTTCCAGTGAAAGAGTCACATCAAGGCTACGGGTAGGCCTCCGAGGGCTGGGGCACTTCACGCGGAGCCGCCGCCTGCTGCCCCTCCCGCCCGGCACTTCCGGCTGCCACCGACGCACCGCGCTCCAGGGCCCTGGGGTCGCCCATCTCCACGCGGCCGTTGACCTCTCCACCCTCGCTGACGATCAGCCGCGCTGTCACGATATCGCCCTGTACCACCGAGTTCGCCTGAACCTCGACCCGTTCGTCGGCGTAGATCGACCCGACGACCTTGCCGCCCACGATGGCCTCACGGGTGTACACGTCGCCCTGGATGATCCCGCCGTGCGCCACCAGCACTTCCCGATCCGCACGGATGCTGCCCTCCACGAACCCCTCGACCTTGAGCACGCCGTCGGTAGCCAGCTCTCCGACGACGCGCATGCCGACGGCGATGATCGACAGATTGCCGTCGCGGGCTCCCGTTCGTCCGGTGTCGCCCGCCGAGGACTTAGCCATACTCAGGACTCCTCTCTAACCAGTGACCGAGGGTCGACGGATTCGCCCTCTCGGAGAATTTCAAAATGTAAGTGCGGAGCCGTCGATCGGCCCGTCGAACCCGACAGCGCGATGACCTGGCCGGCTCCGACCGTGTCGCCGGAGCTCACGAGCAGACGTGAGGCGTGGCCGTACATGCTCTCGAATCCGTCGGGGTGGCGCACCCGTACGAAGAGTCCGTACTCGGAGTCCTGTCCGGCCTGCGCCACCAAGCCGCCGCCCGCTGCGCGGATCGGCGTTCCCACCGGAACGGCGATGTCGAGCCCCGAGTGGGCCTCGCTGTCCGACCCCGTGAGCACCGTCCCCCGGGTCACGATACCCGGGATTCCGAGCGGCCAGTGGCTCGGCCGGGACTGCCCATCCTCGTAGCGTCCCCCGTCGCCCGGGGTCCCCGCGATTATGGGATAGGCGACCGGCTGTGCCGTCTGCGCCCTGGCCCGGGCCGGCACGACGTCTCCACCCAGCATGGTGCGGACCTGGTCGTAGCGCGCCTCGACCTCTTCGAGAGTCGCTGCGAGCTGGTGTACCTGCTCGTTCTCGGCGCGGAGCCGCTCCATCTCGCGCTCCATGCCGGGCACGCGCGATGCCGTGCGTGCGATGGGCGTGTAGAGCACCGCGCCGATCACGACGAGCACTGCAGTCACGCTGCCGCTGATCGCGATGGTCCGTGCCAGCCACAGGGGCATGCGCATGGACTGCGACGTGAGATCTCCGTCGCGGTGCATCATGAACGTGATCCAGCGGCGCTTGCGGCTCATCCTTCGTACGGCTCCCCGAGGATGATCTCCATGATCCTGGCGAGATCATCATGCGAGTAGTAGTTGAGCGTCACCCTGCCGCTGTTGCCTCTCGGAACCACCCGCACGTCGGTCTGCAGTCGGCGGCGCAGCGCATCCTCGACTCGCCGCACTTCGGGATCCGTGGCCTTCTCGCCACGCACCCTACGCGGCCTGCGCTGCGCGGCCCGTCCGCCGCGTACCTGCGCCTCAACGTCCCGCACCGACAGCTCCTGCTTCACCGCCGCTTGCGCGAGCCGCTCGATGGCGGCGGCGTCGTTCAGTCCAAGCAGGGCCCGCGCGTGACCGGTGCTCAACGCTCCGGTGTGCACGAGCTGCTGCACGCCGCCGGGGAGCTTGAGGAGCCTCAGCGCGTTGGCTACGGTGGAGCGGTCGCGTCCCACCAGCTCGCCGACCCCGGTCTGCGAGACCGCGAACTCGTCAATGAGGCGCTGGTAGCCCCGGGCTTCGTCGATCGGCGAGAGCGCGTCGCGCTGCAGGTTCTCGACCAGAGCCAGCGTGAGCAGGGTCCGGTCGTCGACCTCGCGCACCACCGCCCCGATTTCCTTCCAGCCCAGCCGCTGTGCGGCACGCCAGCGCCGTTCGCCCGCGACCAGCTCGTAGGTCCCGTCGGCGCCGGGCCGCGTCACCACCGGCTGCAGCAGACCGGAGCGCTCCATCGAGTCGGCCAACTCGGCCAGCGCCGACTCGTCGAACACCTGCCTCGGTTGGTACGGATTGGGCTGGATCGCGTCCACCGCGACCTGCTTGAGGGCCCCTTCAGCCTGGGCCTCGGCCACGGTGGTCGGCCCGAGCAGCGCCTCGAGTCCGCGCCCCAGGCGCTTGCGCCCGGCGCCGCTCATGCCAGCACCTCGTTGAGCCGCGCCATCTCCTCCGCGCCGCTACCGATTTCACCGTCGGCCACCCGGCGCACCACCTCCTGACCCAGGGCCAGGTAACTCTTGGCACCCACCGACTGCACGTCGTACAGGAGAATCGGCTTTCCAAAACTGGGCGCCTCGGCGAGGCGCACGTTTCGCGGGATCACGGTGCGGTACACCTTGCGCCCGAAATACTCCTTCGCCTCGGTGGCAACCTGCTTTGAGAGGTTGAGCCGTGCGTCGTACATGGTCAGAAGGACTCCCTCGATGGCGAGCTTCGCGTTGAAGTTCTGCTGCACCAGCCTCACGGTGTTGAGCAGCTTCGACAGACCCTCGAGAGCGTAGTACTCGCACTGTATCGGTATGAGAACCGAGTCCGCTGCAGTGAGCATGTTCAGCGTGAGCAAGCCGAGGGAGGGCGGGCAGTCCATGAGCACGAACTCGTACTGCTCCCGCAGCTCTGCGAGGGTGCGCTGCATTACCGATTCGCGCCGCTCCCAATTCACGAGCTCGACCTCCGCGCCCACCAAGTCCTGCGTGGCCGGCACGACGTCGAGCGTGCTGACGTTGACTTGCCGCACGAGGGTGTCGGCGAGCGGCACCTCACCCATCAGCGCGTCGTAGAGCGACAGCTCCACTGCTTCGCGCTCCACGCCTATTCCGCTGGTCGCGTTGGCCTGTGGATCGGCGTCTATGAGGAGTGTGCTGCGCTCCGCAGCGGCAAGGGACGCGGCGAGGTTCACGGCCGTGGTGGTCTTACCCACGCCGCCCTTCTGGTTCGCGATGGCGATTACGCGTCCCATGAGTTACGTAACACTTTGTGTAATAATTAGTTATGCAATGTGAATGGGAGCCCTCAGGCCCCTGGGAATGCACGCAAGCCAATATAAGTGCGCACACAGCGACGCGCTACCGCGACTTGCGCTCCTCCCCCACATGTAGCTCCACGCCGTTTTCCGACAACGACTTGTGAAATCAGATGGGGGTGTATGCGGCACGGTTTGGCTCCGAGTGGAGCCATTGCGACATCCCGCAAGCGTGTTTCACGTGAAACTGCGAGCGCTCGAGCCAGCGCCGGTCGCAGCGCTTCGGCCGGCTGGCGCGGGCCGATTGGCCCAAACCGGTGGGTGGCGTCCGGCAGGCGGTGGCCGGCGGGAGGGTTGGTGGGCAATCACCTCTGCGCAGCGGTCGGCACGCAGAGGCCAGCAGCCATCGGCGCGCAGTTCAAGGCGCTGCGATTGGCGCACCGCTGCTCATGGGGATCTCGGATGGCCCGCGCCTCCTGGCCTTCTCTGAAGGGCCTCGGTTTCTGTAGGGTCTCATTTCCGCACTGGGAGGCCTTTGCCGGCCTCCTCGACATTCCCGGCCTCGGCTCAATCAACAAGTTTGCCACGTTTGCCACCTGCGGAGCTGCGTTCCCGAGTTCTTCTGGGATCTCTGTCTCCTTCCTCCTCTTTTTTTCGGAGACCCAAAATCGGTCAGCGCAGATCGTCTGGTGGGGCCCGGCCTCACATTCGTCCGGGCGACCTCATTTCACTCTCCTTTGCGCGGGATCCAGCTCCAGTTTTCGCTTGCCGCTCGCGCCTCACCCTGGCCTCCCGCTCGGCTCGACCCGGCTTGGAGCTCCGCTCGAGCACCTATCCGATCGCATTCGTCCGAGACATCAACCGGTACTGCGTACCTTGCCGGCTCACGTTTCACGTGAAACAACTGACTGGATGATTAGGGTTTTTCGGAGGTCGCTACGATTGCTATAACACTTTGTGCGCTAAGGCTTTAAGCCGCTGGACGACCGCGTCGCACCACCTCCAGAACCAGGTTCTGGAGATCGCTCGGTGAGACCCCGGGGATGCGCCCCGCCTGTGCCAGCGACTCCGGACGCACCCGGTCCAGCTTTTGCCGTGCCTCCGTGGAGAGACTCCGGAGGTCGAGGTAGGGAAGGTCCGGGGGCAGGCGGAAGTTCGCCATCTCCGCCAGCTTCTCGGCAGCAGCCCGCTCGCGGGCCAGATAACCCTTGTACTTGAGCTCGATCTCGGCCGACATCCAAACGTCCTCATGCAGCTGGGGCAGCTCGGCTCCCGCCGACTCCAGCAGCTCTTTCAGCGGCACCCGCGGCCGGCGCGCCAACTCGCTCACCCGCCGCGCCTCCCTGATCCCGTCCTGCTCGAAGCGCTCCAGCACCGCGGCAGCGGCAGCCGGCTGCACCGTGGTCGCCGCGGCCAGGCGCAACACCGCTTCTTCGCTCTCGGCGCGGCGCTCGAGCTCCTCTCGCTCCGCCGCCGAAAGCAGGCCCAGTCTCGACGCGAGCGGCCCCAGCCTCTTCAAAGCGTTGTCCTGCCGCAGCATCAGGCGGAACTCCGCCCGGGAAGTGAACAGACGATACGGTTCGTCCACCCCGCGCGTGACGAGATCGTCCACGAGCACACCGACGTAGCCGTCGTCCCGGCCGAGCACCACTGGCTCCTCGTCGCGCAGGCGCCGCACGGCATTCACACCGGCGATCAGCCCCTGTCCGGCTGCCTCCTCGTAACCGGTGGTGCCGTTTATCTGCCCCGCGAAGAACAGGCCTTCCACGGCCTTCACCTCGAGCCAGGGCGTGAGCTGTTCGGGCGGGTAGTAGTCGTACTCGATGGCGTAGCCGGCGCGCGTCATCTCGACCCGTTCCAGTCCCGGGACTGCGCGCAGAAAGTCGAGCTGTGTCTGCACCGGCAGCGACGTCGAAAGGCCGTTGACATACAGCTCCGCCGTCTCCAGGCCTTCCGGCTCCAAGAAGATCTGGTGCCGCTCCGCCTCCGGGAACTTCACGATCTTGTCTTCGATCGACGGGCAGTAGCGCGGGCCGCGCCCGGAAATCGCCCCGCCGTAGAGGGCCGATTCGTGGATCTGCTCCTGAATGATCTCCTTCACCTCGTCGCCGGCCCACGTTATCCAGCAGGGGCGCTGCTCCGGACGCTCGGCAGCTTCGAAGTGCGAGAACCTGTATTCCGGCGACTCTCCCTCCTGCCGCGCGACCTTCCCGTAATCCACGGTGCGCCCATCCACCCGCGGCGGCGTTCCGGTCTTGAAGCGCTCGACGGTGAGCCCCAGCGCCTCGAGCTGTTCCGCCAGGTCCACCGCTGCTGGGTCGCCCGCCCTTCCCGCCTCTACCTCCATGGTGGTGCCGATGTGAATCCGACCCCTGAGAAACGTCCCGGCAGTCAGCACGACCGACCGGGCGCGGATCTCCTGCCCGCCCGTCGTGACCACTCCAACCACCCTGTCTCCCTCCAGCAGCAGGGCAGCGACCATCGCCTGCCGAAACTCGAGCTTGGGCCTCTGCTCCAGCAGTGCCCGCATGGCACGCCGGTAGAGACCGCGGTCGCACTGCGCCCGCGGGGCCCAAACCGCAGGACCCTTCGACCGGTTGAGCATGCGAAACTGAATGGTGGCCCTGTCGGCGGCGCGTCCCATCACACCGCCCAAGGCGTCCACCTCGCGCACCACGGTGCCCTTCGCGACCCCGCCGATGGCCGGGTTGCACGACATCTGTCCGATGGTCTCGAGGTTGCTCGTGACGAGAAGCGTGCGCACGCCGAGCCGCGCGGCCGCGTTCGCGGCCTCGGATCCGGCGTGCCCGCCTCCCACCACGATCAGGTCGTAGTGCATAGGAGGTGAAAATAGTGAGTTGGGCGGCCTACTGCCTCACCCAGTGCAGCAGCTCTCTGATCCCGGGACGCTTGCCATACATCAGTATTCCCACCCGATAGATCCGGCCCGCCACCCAGGTCACCGCGCAAAGCGCGAGGAGCAGGAGCCCGATCGAGCCGATCAGCTCGGGTATCGGCACTGCTGTCCCCGCCCAACGCACGGGCATTGCGATGGGCGCCGTGAACGGGATGAGCGAGAATGCGACAGCCATCGTGCCGCCGGGCTGCTGCAGAATGCCAAGCATGAGAACCGAGGGTATGACGAACAGCATCACAACTGGCGTCTGCGCCTGCCGCGCCTCGGCCTCGGAGTTGGACATCGCCGCTACCGCAGCGAACATCGCTGCGTATAGGAAGTATCCGAGCACGAAATACGCGAGGAAGATCACGACCGTCGCGGCCGACACGTCCGGCATCGGGATCGCCTGCGCGGCGCTTGCATCCACCCCGAACTGCTCGAGTATCACGTCGCGCCGCATCACGATGAGCCAGCCCGCCACACCCCACACCAGCATCTGGAACAGACCGACTGCGCCTACGCCCACCACCTTGCCCGCAAGCAGCTGGAACGGTTTGAGGCTTGAAATCAGCACCTCCACCACCCGCGTCGTCTTTTCCTCTACCACGGAGCCCATCACCTGCAGGCCGTAGAGCAGAATGGCGATGTACAGCACGATCCACATGATGTAGGCCAAGAGGAACACGGACTCCGCCGACTCCTCGGTTTCCTGGCCGTCGCGGATCGACACCGTCCGCATCCGCACGGGAATCTGCGCTTGCGCTACAACCTGGGGATCCACGCCGACGCGATTCAGGCGGGCAATCATCAGGCCCTGCTGCAGCAGCCGCTGCAGCGCCTCCATTTCGGTGAGCGAAGAGACGTTCGACCCCCGGTACTCCAGGCTCCCGTTCTCGATCGCCTCGTCGGTCACGATCAAGTACCCATCGAACTCCTTGAGCCCGACCGACGTCGTGAGTGAGTCTGTTACACGCTCGAGGTCCGCAGCCTGCGCATCGATCAACCGGACCTCCCACTGCTCCGGCGCGCTCAGCATCCGCCACAGCCGCTCTCCCAGACCGCTCGAGCCGACGTCGACCACGGCGATCCGACGCTGTGCCACCCCTCCCTCCGCCATCATGATCGACACCGCGATGAACCCGATCATGAGAAGCGGCCCGAGCACCGTCGAGATGATGAACCACTTGGTGCGGACTTTCTCCAGGAACTCGCGCCGAATCACCACCCAGATCTTACGCATTGGCTTCCTCCCCTTCGGCACGAGCGGTTGCCGCCTCCGGTCCCACGATGTCGATGAAGATCTGGTTGAGCGTGGGTTCGGCGATCTCGAAGCGCGTCACTCGCGCGCCCGTTCCAAGCACCAGCTCGAGTATCCGCTGAGGGTCGGCCCCCTCCGCCATCTCCAGCTCTGCGTACTGACCGTAGTTGTCCGCCGTCGCAACTAGGGACGGGTCCTGGAACACCCGATCCACCGACGGCGTCCCCTGTTCCACCGCTACGATGACATGCTTGCCGCCGCGCGTCCGCTTCACCTCGGCCAGCGGCCCGTCAAGCACCTTCTCCCCGCGCGCGATGATACACACCGAATCGCACAGCTTCTCGGCCTGCTCCATGATGTGCGTGGAGAAGAGCACGGTGGTTCCGCTGCGGGCGAGCTCGAGCACCACGTCTTTCATAAGCTGTGTGTTCACCGGATCGAAGCCGGAGAACGGCTCATCCAGAATGAGCAGGTCGGGTCCGTGCAGCAGGGTCGAGATGAACTGCACCTTTTGCTGCATGCCCTTCGAGAGCTGATCCGCCTTCTGCTGCGCCCAATCGGAAAGCCCCAGCCGGTCGAGCCAGGCGAGGGCGTCGCGCTTGGCCTTTCCGTGGCCGACGCCCTTGGCCTCCGCCAGGAAGACCAGCAGATCCATGACCTTCATCTTCCGGTACAGCCCGCGCTCCTCGGGGAGGTACCCGATGCGCTCGCTCAGATCGCGGCCGGTCCGTGACGAACCGAACAGCCTCACGCGGCCGGCGTCCGGCACGATGATGTTCATGATCATGCGGATCGTCGTAGTCTTTCCGGCCCCGTTCGGTCCCAGGAGGCCGTAGACCGCTCCGCGCTGCACCTGAAGCGTCAGGTACCGCACAGCGGTGTGTCCTGCAAACCGCTTGGTAATCCCTTCGATGTCGACTACTGGGTCGCTGGGCATTGCCCACCCCGGAATGGCAGAGGCCGTAGGATAAGCCGGAGGGGTCGGGAACCGCATCCCCCCGGGGCGCCGTTACCGGGTTGTGAGCACGGACAGACCCATCGGTTGCGATGCGGCCCGAGAGGCACTGGGGCCGGACCCGGAGGCGCGGCCCGGCGACGCAAGGTCGGCGGCGGCGTACGAGCACTACGGCGGATGCGAGGCATGCCGCCGCTACTACCGGGTCCAGCGCGCGCTCAGCCAGAGACTGCGCCGCCTGGCGCATGCCGTTGGGGACGCTCCGGCGTGGCTCGCGGAACGTGTCCGGACCGCCCTCGCCGGTGAGGGCGTTCGGCGCCGGCGCCGGCGACTGTTCGCTGCGGGCGGTGCCACAGTCCTATCGGCGGCCGCGGTGGGCCTCTTCGCAGTCGTGGCTTCGAACGACTCTACGCTGCAACTGGTTCAGCCGCTTGCCCGAGAGGCTCACATCGGGCTGGCAAGGCCGACCTCCATCGAGAGCACCGACACCACCGTGCTGCGAGCGTGGCTTGAGCACGAGGTCGGGTACGCCGTCGCAATACCGAGCATCTCCGAAGCGGAGGTCGTGGGCGCGACGGTGGCGGAGATGGATGGCGTGCGGGGCGCGGCGGTGGTGTACCGCTACCGCGGGTCGGCGCTGACCTACTTCGATCTGCCGGCGGCAGAGCCCTCCCGGTCATGGACCGGACGTGCACCGGTCACGAGCGCATCAGCGGATGGCTACCAGGTCGCCCTCTGGACCGAGGACGGGGGCGCCAGGGCAGTGGCAGCACCAATGCCTCGAGCGGAAGTGGTCAAGGTGGCCAAGGAGTGCCGTGAGAAGGCGGCGCGGGCGGGCAGCTGACTCAGCTCCCGGCCCGCTGCAGCTGCGACGTCACTTCGCCCGGGCAATCCCCCGCACCAGGAACCGCACTGCGATCCCGGTGGCCAGAACCGCTCCGCCGGTGAGGATCGTCTCGCTGGGGAGCGCGGCCGCCAGCACCGCGCAGGCGACCAGTCCGATCACTGGGACTGCCGCCGGATACAGCCTCGCTTCCCCTCGCAGACGCAGCGCCGCGATGTTCGCGATTCCATAGTAGATCAGGATCGTGAACGCAGCGGCGGCGGCCACGCCGCTCAGCGTGCCGGTTGCGGCTATCACGGCTGCGACGGTTCCCACCAACAGAATCGCCCGACGCGGTACCCCGTGCCGTCGATCTACGGTCGAGAGGGCGGCCGGGAGGTCTCCCCGGCGCGCCATTGCGAACACCATGCGGCTGAGGCCCAGGATCTGAGACAGCATCACGCCGAGCATCGCGACTACACCGCCCAGTGACACGAGCGGTGCCACGAACCCCGGCCGCAGCGCTGCCGCCGTTGCCTGCAGCGGAGCGTCGCCCGCTGCGAGTCCCGGGGCGCCGAGCACACCGACTCCGACCACCAACACTGCCGCGTACAGCACGCCCGTTACGGTCAGGCTCAACACTATCGCTCTGGGAATGGTGCGGCGGGGCTCCCGCACCTCCTCTCCCAGCGTGGCGATGCGCGCGTACCCGGTGTAGGCGAAGAACAGCAGCGCAGCCGCTTGCAGCACTCCATCCCATCCGGCGGGCGCGAACGGCGTGAAGTTGGCCCGGCTCAGGGAAGGGATTCCGGCCAGCACGAGCACGACGAGCGAGCCGACGGAAAGGGCGACTATCGCGAGGTTGACGCGGCTGGTGCGCTGCACGCCGAACGCGTTCAGGATCGTGAACAGGACCACGGCGCCCACGGCTGCCGCCCGAGGCGGCACTCCCGGTGCGAGAGCGTCCAGGTATGCTGCCAGACCCAACGCGACCGTTCCCGCCGCAGCGCTCTTGCTGGCCAGGAACATCCACCCCGCCGTGTACCCCAGCCAAGGGTGCAGCAGCCGGTAACCGTACTCGTAGGTGCCGCCCGACTGTGGGAAGCTGGCTGCCAGCTGTGCCGAGCTGAGTGCGTTTGCGGTGGCCGGGATACCGGCGAGCAGGATCGCCAGAACCACCGCAGGGCCGGCCATGCCGGCCGCGATCCCGCTGACGACGAAGATGCCGGCGCCGACGATGGCCCCGACCCCGATGCCCACTGCATCGGCCAGGCCAATCGCACGCCGCAGCTGCGTCATTCGGTGGAGACCGGCTCCCCCGTTCCCGCCAACGCGGCGTGCAAGGTGTGCCACGGGAGGTTGGCACACTTCACGCGCGCTGGGAACTGCTTCACACCGGCGAGGGCCGCCAGCTTGCCCAGCGCCTTCTTGTTGGCGGCAGAGCCCACCGGCGCCGTCACCATCTCGTGAAAGGCCCTGAACAGGCGCTCTGCGTCCTCGACGCCCTTTCCCTTCACGGCCGAAGTCATGAGGGAGGCCGATGCCTGCGAGATCGCGCAGCCCGAGCCCTGAAAGCCCACGTCTTCTATGACGTCACCCGCCACCTTCACGAAGACCGCGATCTTGTCACCGCAAAGGGGGTTCGTGCCCTCGGCGCTGTGGCTCGCGTCGGGTACCTGCTTGAAGTTGCGGGGGCTGCGGTTGTGATCGAGGATGACTTGCTGGTAGAGATCTCTCAGGTCGGCCATCAGCCGAACACCTCGCGGACCTTGGCGATCGCCCTCGCCAGTGCGTCCACCTCGTCCCGCGTGTTGTAGAAGGCGAACGACGCACGCGCAGTGGCGGGCACGCCGAGCCGTTCCATCACCGGCTGCGTACAGTGGTGGCCGGTGCGGATGGCGACTCCTTCCTGGTCGACGATCGTACCGATGTCGTGCGCGTGAATGCCGTCGAGCACGAACGAAACGACGGCGGCCTTCTCCTTGGCCTCGCCCAGAATGTGCAGGCCGGCGACCCCGCCCAGCAACTCGGTGGCGTACGCGAGCAGATCCATCTCGTGGGCGTTGATCGCTTCCCACGATAGGCCGTCCAGGTAGTCGACCGTGGCGCCGAGCCCGACCGCGCCCGCGATGTGCGGGGTGCCGGCCTCGAACTTGGCCGGCAGCGGTGCGAAGGTCGTCTTTTCGAAGCAGACCGAGCGGATCATCTCGCCGCCGCCCTGGTAGGGCGGCATCGCGTCCAGCAGCTCGGCCTTTCCGTACAGCACCCCAATCCCCGTGGGCCCGAACATCTTGTGTCCCGACACCGCGTAGAAGTCGCAGTCCAGGTCCTGCACGTCGATGGGAATGTGCGGAGCCGCCTGCGCCCCGTCCACCAGAACTGGGACGCCCTGGGCGTGCGCCAGCTCGATCATCCTCTTCACAGGATTTACCGTGCCGAGCGAGTTCGAGACGTGCACGACGCCAACGAGCTTGGTTTCGGGGCAGAGCAGGCGCTCGTATTCGTCGAGCTTCAGCTCGCCCTCGTCGGTCATGGGGATGACGCGCAGGTGAGCGCCAGTGGCCTCGGCCACGAGCTGCCACGGCACGATGTTGGAGTGGTGCTCCATCTGGGACAGCAGGATCTCGTCGCCCGGGCCCAGCGCAGCCTGTCCGTAGCTGTGCGCCACGAGGTTGACCGCCTCCGTGGCTCCCCGCACGAACACGATCTCCTGGGGCTCGGCGGCGTTGATGAACCGCTGCAGCTTGGAGCGTGCCCCCTCGTACGCGGCGGTGGAGTCCTCCGAGAGCTTGTACACTCCGCGGTGGATGTTCGCGTTTCCGGTGGTGTAGTAGCGCTGCAGGGCCTCCAAGACCGGCTGCGGCTTTTGGCTCGTGGCAGCGTTGTCGAGATACACCAGGGGCTTTCCGCGCACCGTCTGCTGCAGCAGCGGGAAGTCCGCACGCACCCGCTCCACGTCCAGCTGCGGGCGCGGCGGCGCGGCGGCGGACGCCTGGCGAATCACGACACTCACCCCGTGGCGCGCGCCCCGGAGCGGCTGGCCAGCCACCCGCGAACCAGGGTGTCGAGGTCCGCCTTCAGGGCCTCGAGCGACACCGCGTTGAGGATCTCCGACGCGAACCCGTAAGTGAGCAGGGCGCGCGCGTCCTCCCGGGTGAGCCCGCGGCTCTGGATGTAGTAGAGATGGTCCTCGTCGATCGGGCCGAGCGTCGCGCCGTGCGTGCACTTCACGTCGTCGGCGTAGATCTCCAGCTGCGGCTGGCTGTCGGCCCGCGCCTGTTCGGTGAGCAGCAGGTTGTTGTTGGTCTGCTTCGAGTCGGTCTTCTGCGCACCCGGCCGGACGATGATCCGGCCCGTGAACACGCCGCGCGACTTGGCGTCGAACGCGCCGTTGAAGTACTCCCAGCTGGTACAGTTCGGCTGGGCGTGCACCAGGGTCGTGTGATGGTCGGTGTGCTGCTCCGAGCCGAGCAGCGACAGGCCGTCGAGAGTGCAGTCGGCACCCTCTCCATCAAGCACCGATGTTATGTCGTGCCGCGAAAGACGGGCGCCGAACGTGAACGTCACCAGTGAGAACCGGCTGTCGCGCCCCTGATGCGAATGGGTAGTTGCCGTGTGGTAGGCTCCGGTCCCCTCCCGCTGCAGGCGATACGTGTCGAGGTTCGCTCCGTTGCCCACAACGACCTCGGTCACGGCATTGGTCCAGTAAGCTCCGTTGCCGAGCCCGACGTAGCTCTCCACCAGCGAAGCCCGCGCTCCGTCCTCGGCGACCGCCAGGGTGCGCGGGTGCCACAGGTAGCTCGCGCCCTCTTCGGGCACGGCGAGGAACACGAGCTGCAGCGGCTCGTCCAGCTGCACGCCCTTGCCGACGCGCACGAAGGCGCCGTCATTCGTGAACGCCGTGCCCAGCGCCGTGAACGGGCTGCGCTCGTCGGCCGCATAGCGGCCGAGGTGCGCCTCCACCAGCTCCGGCGCGTGCTCCAGTGCGCCGCGCAGGCTGCTCAGCGTGACTCCATCGGGCAGCCCATCCAGGTTGGACAGCTCGGGGGCGAAGTGCCCGTTCACGAACACCGCCGCGTGGCCTGCCGTGCCGCCCACGAGGTAAGGCTCGACCACCTCCCTCGTGATCCCGTGAGCCTGGGTAGCGGGTGCCAGCGTGAAAGGCTCCCGCGCGATCGGCTTCACGTCGGTGAAGCGCCACTCCTCCTGGCGCCCGCTGGGGAACCCGACATCGGCGAACCGGGCCATTGCCTTCTCGCGGCGCTGCTGCAGCCACGCCGGCGCCGAGCCCGCCCCATTGCCGGCGAAGCTCTCAAAAGCCGCAGCGTACCGCTCGGCCGCGCTTCCGGCATCTTGGGCCTGGGTCATACGGCCGCCGCCTCCGTGATCCAGTCGTAGCCCTTCTCCTCCAGCTTGAGGGCCAGCTTCATGTCGCCCGACATCACGATCTTGCCGCCGGCAAGCACGTGCACGAAGTCGGGCGTGAAGTAGTTGAGTATCCGCTCGTAGTGGGTCACCACTACGAACGCGCGCTCCGCACTGCGGAACCGCTCCACCGCAGCCGCAACGTCCTTCACGGCGTCGATGTCGAGTCCGGAGTCGGTCTCGTCCAGAATCGCCAGCTTGGGCTCCAGCACCGCGAGCTGCAGGATCTCGTTCTTCTTCTTCTCGCCGCCCGAGAACCCGTCGTTAACGGCGCGGTGGATCAGGCTGTCATCCCAGCCGAGCTCCTCCAGCTTGCGCTCCAGCATCTCGGCGAAATCCAGCGTGTCCAGCTCTTCCAGGCCCTGCTCCTTGCGCCGCGCGTTGAGCGCCGACTGCAGGAAGTAGGCGTTGGTGATGCCGCGGATGGCGACCGGGTACTGGAACGCGAGGAACACGCCGGCCCGCGCACGCTCGTCGGCGTCCATTTCCAGCAGATCGCCGCCCTCGTACGTGACCGTGCCGCCGGTGACCTCGTACGCAGGATGTCCCGCCAGCACCTGCGCGAAGGTGCTCTTGCCCGAGCCGTTGGGGCCCATGATTGCGTGCACCTCGCCCGGGTTCACGACCAGGTCCAGCCCCTTCAGAATCTCGGTGCCCTCAATGCTGGCCTGCAGGTTCTTCACTTCGAGCATCTGTATGCCTCTCCGACTCGTCGTTGTGTGTCGTCCGCTCTCGTTACCCGACGCTGCCTTCCAGGCTCACCGCCAGGAGTCTCGTAGCCTCCACCGCGAACTCCATGGGGAGCTCGCGGAACACCTCCTTGCAGAAGCCGTTCACGATCAGCGACACGGCATCTTCCTCCGTGATCCCCCGCTGCTTGCAGTAGAAGATCTGGTCCTCGCCCACCTTCGATGTCGTCGCTTCGTGCTCCATGATCGCGGAGTGATTGCGCACGTCGATGTACGGAAAGGTGTGCGCTCCGCACTTGTCCCCGATGAGCATCGAATCGCACTGCGAGTAGTTCCGGGCGTTCGCAGCGTTCTTGAGGATCTTCACCTGACCGCGGTATGTGTTTTGGCTGACCCCGGCCGAGATACCCTTCGAGACGATGGTGCTCCGCGTGTTGTTGCCGATGTGGATCATCTTCGTGCCGGTGTCCGCCTGCTGGTGGTTGTTGGTCACCGCAACCGAGTAGAACTCACCAACCGAATTGTCCCCCTCGAGGATGCAGCTCGGGTACTTCCACGTGATGGCCGAGCCGGTCTCCACCTGGGTCCACGAGATCTTGGAGTTCGCGCCCTCGCAGCGTCCGCGCTTGGTCACGAAGTTGTAGATCCCGCCCTTGCCGTCGTCGTCTCCCGGGTACCAGTTCTGGATCGTCGAGTACTTGATCTGTGCGCTCTCGTGCGCCACCAGCTCGACCACGGCCGCGTGGAGCTGGTTCTCATCACGCATCGGCGCCGAGCACCCTTCCATGTAGCTGACGTAGCTGCCCTCGTCGGCGACTATCAGCGTACGCTCGAACTGCCCCGTCGCCAGGGCGTTGATGCGGAAGTAGGTCGAGAGCTCGAGGGGGCACCTCACGCCCTTCGGTACGTACACGAAGGACCCGTCGGTGAAGACGGCAGAGTTCAGCGCGGCGAAGAAGTTGTCCGTGGCCGGCACAACCGAGCCCAGGTACTGCTTGACCAGGTCCGGGTGCTCCTGGATCGCCTCCGATATGGGGAGGAAGATCACGCCGTACTTCTTGAGCTCCTCCTTGAACGTGGTCGCCACCGAGACGCTGTCGAAGACCGCGTCAACAGCCACGCCCGTGAGGCGCTTCTGCTCCTCCAGCGGAATGCCCAGCTTTTCGAAGGTCTCGAGCAGTTTGGGGTCCACCTCGTCCAGACTCTCGAGCGTCTTCTGCTGTTTGGGAGCCGCGTAGTAATGGATCGCCTGGTAGTCGATCGGGTCGTAGGTGACGTTTGCCCAGTCCGGCTCCTTCATCTTGAGCCAGTTCTGATACGCCTTGAGGCGCCACTCGAGCATCCATCCCGGCTCCTTCTTCTTCTCCGAGATGAGCCGGATGATGTCCTCGTTGAGCCCGACCGGTGCGAGCTCGGACTCGATGTCCGTGCTCCAGCCGTACTTGTAGGGCTGTGATACGTGTTGATCGATTGCCGAACCTGACATCAAGACTCCTCAGCGCTCCGCTTGGGAGCGATCGAGTACTGGCAAGCGTTGCAGCCGTCGATGATGTACTGGTCGCGCTGCACCTCGCTCTGCAGGATATCCTGCAGGAACTCGGCCTCTGCAGCGCAAATCTCCGGGAACTGCTGGGCCACTTCCTGAAATGCGCAGTTGTGCTCCGCCAAGCGGAGTTCGTCCGCCTCCACCGACCACGCGGCCATGAAGCCCTGCTGCGAGAGCAGCTCTACCACGGCCTGCACCTTCTCCTCGAGCGTGGCGTCGGCCAGCTCGACTCGCAGCCGCTCGGCGTGCGCCCGGAACCGCTCGGCAAACATCTCACGCACGGCGTCGCGTCCGTTCGTCTGCGCGACGAAAGAGAGCACGTGAGTGAGCGCCTCGCCGTAGCGCTTGGGGAACACCGCCTCGCCGTTGGCGCTGAGCCGGAACGCGTGCGTTGGAGCGCCGGTGCCGCGTTGCTCGCGGCCGTAGGTGATAAGGCCCTCCGCCTCGAGCTCCTTTAGATGGCGCCGCACCGCGTTGGCCGAAACGCCGAACACCTGCGCGAGCTCGCCGGCCGTTGCCGGCTGCGACTTCTTGAGCTCGAGCAGGATCTCGCCGCGGAGACCTCTGTGGCCCGCCAGGCCGGGTGTCATCGGGTTCATCGGGCAGGAATCCTACTCATAAGTACCGGTTTCCGCAACTAATTCAACGTTTTTGTTTGCTATTCTGTGCCCGCTGGGTCCGGCGTCTCCCCAGCGGCGCAGCCGGCCGCCCCACTAGATCTCGTAACCGCATTTGTATCAAACACTTAACGGGAGGGGTTGACGGTGGGGGATTGCATTGCTAGAATACGTGCAGATTAGTTTGTTATACAGACTAGTGTGCGTGATTTGGGCAGGCCATAATGCGGGTGAAGACCGCCCCAGAAGAGAGTGACCATGACGGAGCAACTCAATCTCAAGCAGCTGGAGCGAAAGGCCTGGCAGCTGTACCACCAGGACGGGCTGGTCGAGGTGTTCCTCGGCATTCTCCTGATCCTGGCGTTTCTCGCAGGCATCTCCGGCGACCGCCGCTTCTTCGTGTACGTACCGATGCTGCTCACCGGGCCGGCCCTGATCCTGGCCAAGCGGATCATCACGGTCCCGCGAATGGGGCAGGTGAAGTTCGGAGCCGAGCGAAAGGCAAAACTGCGCAAGCTCAGGGTGATGGCGGTCGTGGCGTTCGCGCTCACGGTCGCACTGCTGGTCATTACGATTCTGGGAGTGGACTGGATCCCAAAGCAGCGCGTGCTGTTCGGCATCGGCCTCGGCACCATGATCGCACTGATCTTCGCTGCGGTGGCCTATTGGAAGGACTTCCCACGTCTGTATGCCGTCGGGGTGGTGATCGGCTCCGCCTTCACGGTTACCGAGCTGCTCGACTCGCCGCTTCCTCTGCTCGTGGCCGGTGGGGCAGTACTGGCGGTGGGCCTGGCGATTCTCGTCGCCTTCATGCGCAAGTACCCGATCCCCGCCGCGGGGCCGGGTGGAACGATCTAGGGGGGCGGCAATGGACGCGACCAAGCTCGATCTGAAGCGCCTCGAGCGCACGGCCTGGAGATCCTATCACCAGGACGGCATGTGGGACGTCTTCATCGGACTGTTGCTGCTCTCGGCGGGAATCTCGAGCATAGTCGGATCCGACTGGCTCAACCTCCTGCTCATGCTCGGTGCGGCCGGCGTAATGGCCCTGGGAAAGCGTTTCGTCACGGTCCCGCGCATGGGGGCAGTACAGTTCGGTCCCGAGCGCCGGGCCAAGAACCGCAAGGTGGCAGCGCTGCTGTTTCTGACTGTGCTGCTCGGCGTGGCGCTCTATGGAGCGGCCGTAACTAACCTCGAGGTGCTCGGCTGGCAGCCGAACCAGGGCACGCTCACCACTCTCGCAATGAGCCTGGTGATACTGGTCATCTTCGGCGGCATCGCTTACTGGCTCGACTTCCCGCGCATGCTGCTCATGGGACTGGCGTTCGCGGCGGCGTTCGCAACATCGCGTCTGCTCGACACGCCGGTGACTTTCCTGATCGCGGGCGGGGCGGTTCTGCTCTGGGGCGCGGCGCTGCTCGTGAGCTTCGTGCGCAGACACCCCGTACCCGAGCGAGGGGGCAGTAATGGATCGTGACGACGCTCGGGCCAACGGATTCAAGCCGACCGTCGCGTTCGACCGGTTGATCCACGAGCCCGCGCGGTTGACGCTCATGGCTTACCTGTACGTGGTGGAGCAGGCGGACTTCGTCTTTCTGATGCGCCAGACCGGCATGACGCAGGGAAACCTGTCCTCGCATCTCGGCAAGCTGGAGGAAGCCGGCTACGTCGCAGTCGAAAAGAGCTTCAAGGGCAAGAAGCCGCACACCATGCTGCGGCTCACCGACGACGGACGCGCCGCGCTGCGCCAGTACAGGCAGAGCATGTCGCAGGTGCTGGACGGGCTGCCCGAGTGAGCCGCTCGCAGGCGGCAGCAAGCAACTAGATTCCATGCCTGGCTGTTACGTGGATGGCCGGGGACATACGGAGGTGAGGAGAATGAGACTGAACGGGACCATTACGGCAGCCCTATTGCTGGGGTTCACCGCGGGCTGTGCGGGCGGAGATGGCAGTTGGGGCGGCACCGTGACGGACAGCGCGGGCGTAACGCTCGTCGCGAACGACGGCCGTGCGATCTGGAGTGACGCGAGCCGCTGGACTCTCTCCGAAGAACTGCGCTTTGGTGAAGTCGAGGGAGACCCCAACTATCAGTTCGGCCAGATACGCGCAGGCGCTGCACATCAAGGTGTTCGACGACAACGGCCGCTATATCCAGACTCTGGGCGGACCCGGGAGCGGACCGGGTGAGCTGGGACGGGGAGTCGGATTCTGCCTGATGGCAGCCGGCGACACGGTCTGGGTACCCGACCTGATGAACCAGCGCATCAACCGCTGGGCTCCGGACGGTGCGGTTCTGCCGAGCATACCGCTGCCGTTCAGCCAGATGCTGCCGGCGACCTTCCGATACACGTCCGCTGGTGAGATCACCTATCAGGTACGCCCCATCCCGCTGCCCAACGCGCCGGCACCGGACTCGATGGACACGATCCTCCTGTTCGGCTCCGACGGAAGTATCGCCGACACGCTCATGCGGTTTCCGACCGGGGAAGGCTTCGGGATCCGTGGCGGCGCGCCGCAGTTCAACGTGTGGTATCCCGAACCGGCCTGGGACGTGACCGACGGGCTCAAGATTGTCTATGGGGTGAGCGACAACTACCGCTTCGGCATCTACTCCGACGGCGGCACGCCGGAGCGGATCGTCACGATGCCCTTCGATGCCGCCGAGGTCACGGACCGGGAGAGACAGGTGGTCCTGGACTTCCTGCGGGAGATGGCGACGGACCAGGGCGCGCCTCCCGAACGCGTGGCGCAGTTCCTCTCCATGGTGAACTTCGGCGAGTACATCCCCGCCTTCTCAACGATTCTGTCGGGTCCGCGGGGAACGGTCTGGGTGCAACACATCCAGTCGATCGGCGACATGACCGAAGAGGAGTTGGAGGGCTTCAACATCCAGGATCTGGGAGCTCCCGACTGGGACGTGTTCGACGCCGACGGCCGCTACCTAGGTGTGATCACGATGCCCCACCGGTTCGCACCGCGCGGGTTCGCCAACGACCGGATCTACGGCGTGTGGCGCGATGAGCTGGACGTGGCATACGTGACGCGACTGCGCATCCTGGGTATGCCGGGCATGGAGGGCTGAGCGGCAGGCAGCTAGCCGGCACCTCCGCGCTCGAGCAGGTCCTCGTAGTCCTCGGGCGTGTTGATGTCCTCGACGACCGCAGGGTCGTCCACATCGACCAGAGCCACACGCGAGGGGGCCGCGCGCACCACGGCGCGGGCCCCTTCGTTGTCCGGAACAGCCTCGAGCTCCCCGAAGACGGCGCGCCCGAAGACCACCGGGTGCCCGCGGCGACCCCCGTAGGCCGGGACCACGATGGGCTCGGGGCCGGCAGTGAGGCGCTCCAGCAGACGCCGCGCCGTGTCGACCCGGACATGCGGGCGATCCACGTGCCAGACCAGCACGGCCTCAACCATTTGGTTGAGCTCTCCAAGCGCCAGGCGAATCGAACCGATAGGGCCGCTCGCGGGCCGCGGGTTCCGCACCACCCTGGCGTCGCCTAAATCGATGTCCGACAGGCGATTATCCAGATCCGGCCCGACCACCACGATGGGCTCCTGGAGGTCCGCGGCGCGGCACTTCTCCAGGATCACCGCCAGGAACGGAGCTTCACCGAGAGGCAGCAGGGCCTTGGGCCGACCCATCCGCTCCGAGGCTCCGGCGCAGAGAACAATGGCCGTAATCATCGAAAGTCCCTAGATTGGGCTCCCCGCAACACCAGGCACGAGGTTGGGAAATGGCGATCCGTCCAATACGCCTCCTGGGCGACCCGATACTGCGCGCGCGCTGCGAGCTGGTCAAGAACGTGCGCTCGCCGGCGGTTCGCGTGGTGGCGGACGACCTCCAGGATACTCTGGGCCATCTCAAGCAGGAGCTGGGCCGGGGCCGCGGACTGGCCGCGCCGCAGATCGGCGCGCCCATGCGCATCGTCTACATGGAGATTGATGAGCCGCGTACCCTCATCAACCCCGAGATCCTCGACATCGGCACCTACGACTTCCTGGTGTGGGACGACTGCTTCTCGGTTCCCGAGCTCCTGGTGCACGTGCAGCGGGCGTACCAGCTCAAGGTGAGCTACACCGACCTCCACGGAGAGCCGCAGGAAATGGATGCCGAGGGCGAGTTGGCCGAGCTGCTGCAGCACGAGATAGACCACCTGGACGGAGTGCTGATCGTGGACCGGCCGGTGGGGTTGGATCCGTTCTGTCTGCGCGAGGAATGGGAGAAGCACTACGCGGACCGCGGCAGGCTCGGCGAGCCGATGCCGCGCACTCTGGTACCCGCGTAGGCGTGGTAAGCCGGCGCAGGCCGGTCTAGCTCAGCGCCTCCAGAAACTCCCCGATCACCCGACTCGTCGCGATGGGCTGCTCCATCGGCGTGAGGTGACCTGCCTCCGGGATCACCGTGAGCTGTGCTCCGCGGATTCCATCGGCCAGCCTGCGGGCTTCTTCCACCGGAACCAGTTGATCCTCCCTCCCGGCGATGACGAGCGTCGGCACGTTGATGTCCTTCAGGTCGGGAATCGAGTCCTTCCGGTCCCGGATCGCTCCGATCGCGCCGACCACACCCTCGTTGGGGTTGTTGGAGATCATCGTGCGCACGTGCTCGACTACCTGTGGCATCGCCGAGAGCGAGCTGGGAGCCAGCAGCTTGGGCAGCATGATCTCGGCCAGCGCCTCCGAACCGTCGCGCTCCACAAGCCGGATCATCTCGTCGCGCTCTGCCCTGGCCGCAGGGCTGTCAGCTCCCGCCCGCGTGTTGGCCAGCACCAGCCCGCGCACCAGCTCCGGGTGGCGGCGCGTCATCTCGAGCGCGATGTAGCCGCCCATCGAGAGCCCGCATACCACCGCCCGATCCTCCTCCAGCATCCGCAGCAGCTCCGCGAGGTCGTCGGCGTAGGACTCCATGGAGTAGCCGCTCTCCGGTGCATCGCTGAGGCCCATGCCCCTAATGTCCACCGCAACGCGGCGCCACCCGGTGAGCGGTGCCATGAGGTGGCGCCACATGGTGCGGTCCAGCGGGAAGCCGTGCAGGAACACTATGGCGGGACCGTCGCCCTGGATGTCCACGGCCGTCGCTACCTCCCGCACCAGCAGATGCTGCACCGGCCCGGCGCGGACCGACGGGCGCGTGCCGAAGAACTCGCGCACTTCCGCGGGAACCGGCGTGGGCCTGCCGCCCTCTCCCAGGCACACGAAAACGAAGTCGGCTTCGGCCACCAGTGCCGTGTCGGACGAGCGCCGGGCAGCCTGGTGCAGCGAGAAGCTGGTGCGGCCCAGGTGGGTGAGCGTGGTGTCGAAGGAGAGCAGGTCGCCGGGGAACGCCTCCGCCAGGTACTCAACGGAGGCCTTTCGCACCACCGGCCAGGCGCGATTCCGCACGAACGCGTCCAGGCCCGGCCCGCGGGTGAAGGCCTCCCACCGCGCCCGCTCGAACATGCTCAGGAAAGCCGCCTGGTTGACGTGCCCGAACGAGTCGCAGTCGTCGGGATAGACCCGAAACTCAACGGAGGGAACCGAGCTCACACGGCATCCTGGGTTCAAGTCGGGGGTAAACATACTTCTTTGCCGGGTTCGGACAACCGCCGCACAGAGCCTCCCTTGCGGTGCGCCGAGGCGCCGTGGTGTAGCAATGGTGACACGTTACTGTCGCGATGATGGCTACTAGTTCACGTTTCTACAACGCTGTGCCATAAGGATTTGGAGCTTTTCCACACCGTCTAGACAGTGTGTCGATAATCCACGTCGACCGGCGTGGAGCGCCTCCCGGCGAGCGTTTCGAGTCGGAGCGATGCCTCCGGCGTGGCACCGCACTTCTCAAAGGGCTGCACTCATAGCCATGTTTCGTCGCACCCATGCCTGAAACACCCACGGAAGCCCGGCTCGTCACCGACCCGGCGGAGCTCGAGTCGCTTTGCGAGCGCATCGCAAAGCAGCGCCGGGTTGCTCTCGATACCGAGGCGGCCTCGTTCCACCGGTTCGTGGACCGCGTGTACCTGCTGCAGCTGAGCACCGACGGCGAGACCGCGCTGGTCGACCCCCTCGAGATTGAGGACCTCGGCCCGGTCGGGAAGCTCCTGGCGGACCCGGGCATCGAGATCGTATTGCACGACGCCGACTACGATCTCCGCATCCTGGATCGCGACTACGGGTTCCGCGCCAAGAAGCTGTTCGACACACGGCTTGCCGCCGAGCTCGCCGGGGAGCCATCGCTGGGGCTCGGCTCGCTGCTCCAGAAGCACTTCGGCGTGTCGGTGGACAAGCGCTTTCAGCGCGCGGACTGGTCGCGCCGGCCGCTCACCAAGGGAATGATCTCGTACGCGGCCAACGACACCCGCTACCTCCCCGAACTGCGCGACAAGCTGGAGGCGCGCCTGCGCGAGCTCGACCGACTGGCCTGGGCCAAGGAGGAGTTCCGCCGCCTGGAAGAGCTGCGCTGGACCCAGGCCGATCCGGACTCAGAGGACGCCTACCTGCGGGTCAAGGGAGCCAAGGGGCTGCGTCGGCGTCAACTCGCCATCCTGCGCGAGCTGTATGCGTGGCGCGAATCCACCGCCCGCCAGCTCGATCGGGCGCGGTTCCGCGTGCTCTCCAACTCGGTCCTGCTCGCCATCGCTCGCGCCGCGCCGGCAAGCACCCGCAAGCTCGCACGGGTGTCAGGCATGTCACCCACGATCGCCCGCCGTCACGGTGCCGAGATCGTCGAGGCGGTGGACCGCGGCAAGGCAATCCCGGAATCCGACCTGCCCTCGGTGCGGCGCACCAAGCGTCCGGCACCCGACCCGGCATACGATCAGCGCCTGGAGCGGCTCAAGCGGCTGCGTAACGAGAAGGCGAAAAAATCGGAGCTCGAGCCCGGGCTGCTTTGCCCCAACAACACTCTGCAGGCGGTGGCGCGTGCCGTGCCGCAGTCGAAGGCGGCGCTGGACCGCGTGACGGACCTGCGCCGCTGGCAGCGTTCGGTGATCGGTGACCGCGCCCTGCTGGACGCGGTGTCCGGGAAGTAGGACCTACAGTCCCAGGTAGGCGCGCACCTTCGGGTTGATGCGTTCGGGAGTCCAGTACGGATCCCACACCAGCTCGATCCGCACGTCCTCCACACCCTCCAGACCACGAATCGCCTGGTCTGCGTCCCCCATGATCTGCGGGCCGACGGGGCACCCTGGTGACGTGAGCGTCATCTTCACGTCGACCTTTCCCTCTTCTATCTCGACGTCGTACACGAGCCCCAGGTCAATGATGTTGATGCCGACCTCGGGGTCCTTCACCCCGCGCAGGGCGCCGTGCACCGCATCTTCGTCGAGCGTGGCCGGCTTCTGTTCTTCCGTCATGGCGTATCCGTTTCAAACAGGGTTTGGGCCTGAATCTGCAAGCTACCTGCCCCCGGAACCGCCCGCCAAGTCGGAGGCGGCGACGGGCCCCCAGCGGCGCGCGACCCAGGCGTACACGCGCTCGGCAACCGGCATCACACCGGGCAGGGCGGTGGCCGCAGTAACCAGCCGTCCGCCCCTCAGCCAGCGCACGGCCTCACGCACGGCGGCGGCGCCCGCGAACACTGCGCCGTCGGGCCTCACGAGGTGCGCTGCGAGCCGCAGCTCATCCGGACTGCGCCCGGCCGTTGCGGAGGCCGCCTCATCCTGCCGCTCCATCAGAACGATGGCGTCGCGGCGGTCGAGACGCGCCAGGCGCCTCACCCAGCGGCGGCAGAAAGCACACTCCCCGTCGTAGATGAGCACCGGCCGCCTCGGATGCACCGGCGCCTCGCCGACGCGCCCGGCCGTCAGCACCGAGCTCCGGCAACCATCGCTGCCGGACCGCACTGCTCCGCTCGCAACGCCACCGCGGCATCGGCCACGCGCGCTCTGATCTCTTTGAGTCTCGTGATGGAGCGCGACGCCCGGGGAGCAAAGACACGGTTCGTGAGAACTACCACGAACAGATCCCGCGTGGGATCGATCCAGATGGACGCCCCCGTATAGCCGCCGTGCCCATACGCGCTCGCGGTGAGCAGGCTCCCCGTGTTGTCACTGCTGGTGGTGTCGCGCATCTCCCAGCCGAGCGCGCGGTTCCCCACCCCCCGCCGGGTGAAGTGCCGCACCACACCCGGACGGAAGATGCGTGTGGAGTCGGGGGCCAGGCCCTCGGTGAGAAACACCTGGGCGTATAGCGCCAGATCGTGCCCGGCGCTGTACAGCCCGGCGTGTCCCGAGACCCCCCCGAGGTGCACGGCGTTCTGATCGTGCAGCTGTCCCGCGATCACGTGACCGCGCCACAGTCCGACGGGGGCGATACGGCCCCTCGCTGCTCGCGGCGGCCGGAACATCGTCTGGGCCATCCCGGCGGGCCCGTACAGCTCGCGCTCCAGGAGCGTCCCCAGTGAATCGCCCGAAGCGCGCTCCACCACCCACCCCAGGAGCATCGCGTTGAGGTCGCTGTACACCACGCGGCCGCCCGGCTCCCAGCGCAGCTCCTCCCCCAGCACCCGCGCGCGTGCCTCCTGGGGCGTCTCCGTGTCGTCCCGCAGATCGAGGAAGGCCCGCAGCCCCGAGCGATGCTCGAGCAGGTGGCGCACCGTCACGCCCTGCTTCCCCTCTCCCGCGAACTCGGGCAGGTAGTCCTGCACGGGCCGGTCCAGCTCGAGCTTCCCCTGCTGCACCAGCAGCATGGCGGCGGGAGTGGTCGCCACCACCTTGGTGAGCGATGCGAGGTCCCACAGCGTGCTGTCGGCCTCAGGCGCGCGCGAATCCGCCGACCAGGTGAAGTGCCCATACCCTTGAGCGTGCAGCACACGGTGGCCGGTACCGACCATCACCACCGCGCCCGGGAAGACGCCGCCGCCGATTCCGTCCTCGATGGCACGGTCGATGTCCCGGGCGGGGGAGCCCTGGAGCAGCATGGTCAGGAGGGCGAGCAGGGCGTGCGGCATGTTTTGGGTCTCGCTCCAATGCCACGGGTTGCAGGTAGTGATATTGTACAGTCGCACAATCCGTTCCACCAAACGGACGCACCACATGGCCCACTTCGGAAACCGAGCGCTCCCCCAGCCGAAGCCGCTGCCCCCGCTGCGGCCGCGCGCCGCAACGACCGCCGCATCGGCTTCCGTGATGTTGACGACGCTGCTGGTGGCTCTGCCGCTGGCGCCGCCAAGACCCCTCTCCGCTCAGGAAGCCGACCTCGACACGCTCGCCATCAGGGCGCACACGCACTTTCTCTCGCACGACGAGCTCGAGGGCCGCGGCACCGGCTCGCGAGGCGCACGAGTGGCGGCTGCGTACATCGCCGCCCAGTGCCGCGCGCTCGGCCTCCAGTCCGTCAATGGCTTCTATTTGCAGGCGGTTCCCCTGGAGAGGGCGCAGGTGCTGGAGGCCACTCACCTGAACGCCGCGGCCCCGGGCGGAGAGGTCTCCTTCGGCTATCCGGCTGACTTCACGCCTAACGTCGGCACGGCTGCGACGCTCGTGGACTTTCAGGGTGCCGCCTTCTTCGTGGGCGGCAGCGATGCGGTCGCGCAGGGAGCCATCGGCGCCCTCGACATCGCGGGGAAGGTGGCAGTCACACTCGGGCCCGTTCGCGGTGCCGCGGCGGATACGCTGATGCGGCGTGGAGCCGCGGGCATGATCAACCTCGTTGCGAGCGATGAGGGCTACGAACTCTACGCCCGCAGCCGCGGCGCGACACGGCTGTACCACGCGGAGCCCGATGTGCGCTCGTCCTTCATCCCCGAGCTGCCCTCGATCATCGCGGGACCGCGGGTGGCTCGCGCGCTGCTGGCACAGCTGGCGGGATTGAACATCGCGGAGGCCGAGCCGCAGCCGCTCGCCTGGACGGTGGACGCGCGCATCGCGCTCGAACGGAGTTCCCTGGAGGCGCGCAACGTGGCCTGTGTGCTGCCGGGATCGGAGCCGGGCGCGCGCGACACGGCCATCGTTTTCTCGGCACACTACGACCACCTGGGGATCGGCGTGCCGGACGAGCGGGGGGACTCGATCTTCAACGGCTTCTCCGACAACGCCGCGGGCGTGGCGATGCTGCTCGCAATCGCGGACCGCCTGGTGCGCGGAGAGCCGCTGCGCCACACCGCGCTGTTCCTGTTCCCCTCGGGTGAGGAGAGAGGCCTCCTGGGATCCGACTACTACGTGGCTCGCCCCCTGTGGCCGCTCGAGCACACCGCGGCGGTGATCAATCTGGACGCCGGAGCCCCACCGGGGCGCCTCACGAGCTGGCACCTCGCCGGCGCGCAGGGCACCGAGCTGGGCGAGCTGGCCGTCGCTGTCGCGGCCGAGCGAGGCTGGGAAGTAAAGACGTCGTCGGCGCGCCCAAACTCGGATTACTACCCGTTCGCGCGCGAAAGAGTGGCGGCGCTGCTGATCATCCCGGGTCCGGCTCCGTACGAAGGGCTGTCTGCCGACAGCTCCGCGGCGCTCAAGCGCCGCTGGGAGCACTACCACGAGGCCTCGGACGAGTGGTCCGAGGACTTTCCCTTCAGCGGATTGGCACGTTACGCGGAGTACGCGCTGCTGATCGCGCGGGCCGTGGACGGGCCCAGATAACCGTCCGTCAGCGGCGTGCCCTGGGCTCCTTCACCGAGCCCGGGGGCAATGCGTAGAGCAGGCCGGCCGTGCGCCGATCGCGGTTGGTGAGATCGTGCACCGATGTGGTCGGGTACATGACGTCCTCGGGCTGGTCCGAGTGTCCCAGACCCAACAGATGTCCGATTTCGTGCAGCGCTACGGTGTAGACCGCGTCCGCCGGGAGCGGCCAGCCGTTGTGGGAGTGGGTTGCCAGCGTGAGGGTACCCTTGAGAACCCAGCCGGCAGTATTCCAGGTCAGGTCCGCCTGTCCGGTGCGCCGGCTGTCGAACTTCTCGATCCACTGCACGGAAACCTCGGCATTCGCGGGGTCCCGCACGATCCGGAACTGCACGGGAATCCGGCTGCCGCGCTGCCAGCGCGAGAAAGCCTCCTCGACGGCCTGACCCATCGCCACCGAGTAGCCCGCGGCACCTCCTTCGGGCAAATAGACCGCGATCGGCTCGGCGACGCGCTCGGGCCAGCGCCGCAGCAACGAATCGCCTTCGGCCAGCATCAGCGGCAGATAGGTGTCGGACTCGGCGATGCGGCGCCGCACCGCTGCCCGCATGGCGCGGACGCTGTCCCAGTCCAGGGTGCCGGCCTGGCCGACCCGCACGGTCTCGCGAACGCCTGGGCCCGCCGCCTCCGGCCGCCCCCGGGAGCCCGGGTTCCGCACCAGCAAGTAGGTCGCCGCTACGGCGAGAATTACTAGAAGCAGGGTGGTGCTGCGGCGCATGGGGCAATATGAGGGGGGCCGGCTCCCTCGCGCCACCGGGTCGGGTGGCATCCCGCAGGTCCCCGGTCTATCATTCCCTTCCTTGGTCAGAACCCGGAAACGGGCCGCTATCATTGACTTATCGCATGACTAGTCCCGCGAGACGCGGCTGGGCCGGCCGGCGCGGATCGGAGGCAGAAGGGTGATATCGCCTCCCGCCCGGACCATCGTTCGGTTCCGCTATCTCGTAATCCTGTTCTGGATCGTGGTTGCCGTCCTCGCGCTACCGAAGGCGGCTTCCGTGCACGAAGTGCTGGAGGTCGAGGGCGAGACTCTGATCGGTTCGGATTCGCGCACGGCGTCCGACCTGATGCAGCGAGAGTTCCCCCGCCCGATCAAGGAGTACTTCGCGGTAACGGTCAAGGGACCGTTTCCCGTCGACAGCGCGCCGTACACCGCGCTGCTCGATTCGCTCACGCGCGTTGCCGCGGCGCAGCCTTACATCACCAGGGTGCTCTCCCACCTCACCACGCCGGACGAGCAGGAGTTCCTCGTAAGCGAGGATCGGCTTACCACGTTCTTCGTGGCGGCCGCTCAGCCCAACGAGACCGGAAGCGCGACCGACTGGGTGCCCGACTTCAGACAGATCATCCACGGCACCCTGCAGCGCATACCCTGGGCCAGCGATTACGAGGTGAACGTCACGGGCGGGCCGGCTCTGGATTACGACATCCGCACGGTCAGCAAGGAGGACACGGAGAAGGGCGAGAAGAAGTCGCTGCCGTTCAGCGCCGTCGTGCTGGTGCTCGCGTTCGGTGCCCTCGTTGCGGCACTGCTCCCCCTGCTGGTCGGCGTCTTCGCGATCGAGTGCTCGCTGGCACTGGTATACGTGGCATCGGACTTCTACCCGATGTCGGTGTTCGTGCTCACCATCGTATCGATGGTGGGGCTGGGCGTGGGCATCGACTACTCGCTTCTCATCGTCACGCGCTTCCGCGAGGAGCTGAACCGCGGCCACGGGCCGCGCGAGGCTGCCAGGCGCACAGTCACGACCGCCGGCCGCGCCGTGATCACGAGCGGCCTCACAGTGCTGCTGGGCTTCGCCGGCCTGTTGATCACGCCCATCTCGGAGACGCGCTCGATCGGAATCGGGGGGCTGTTCGTAGTGGCGGCGGCGGTGCTGCTCTCGGTGACGCTGCTGCCGGCGGTGCTTTCGATCATCGGGCGCGGCATCGACCGCCCCCGGTGGCTCGCCCGGCGGCTTCGCTGGTATCACGCCCCTACAGGGTGGGAGCGCTGGGCGCGGTGGCTGGGCCACCATCCCTGGCGCGCGCTCGTGATCGGCGGCGCGTGCATCGCCGCCATTACGTGGCCGCTCGCCAACATCGAGATAGGGCTGCCGCGCTCGGGCTGGTTCCCCTCCGGCACCGAGTCGCACGCGGGTGTGCAGGCCCTCGAGGGAATCGGGGCACGCGGTGCGCTGCAGCCCGTGCGCCTTGTGATCCGGGCGCCCGGCGGCGAGAACATACTGAGCTCGCGCTATCTGCGCGGCCTGAGGCGGTTCTCCGATTCGATCAAGACCGACCCGCGCGTGACCCAGGTGCGCGGCCCCGTGGACATCGAGCCCGGCATGTCGATGCTGCGCTACACGATGCTCTACAGCGACCTGGATGCGGCGCGCGCCCGAGCACCCGAGTTCTATTCGGCGTACCTATCCAGCGACAACCGCACGATCCTGATGGACGTACTGCTGGCGGACAGCGTGTCGCTCACGAACTCCATGCAGGTGGTGCGGGACATCCGCGCCATGGTGGAGGGCGGAATACGCGGCCTGAGCGGGGTGCAGGTGTACACCGGCGGATTCCAGTCGGGAAGTGTCGACCTGCAGGACCGCCTGCTGGAGCAGTTCCCGAGCATCATCGCGTTCATTCTGATCGCCACTGCGCTGATGATGTTCATAGCGTTCCAGTCCATCCTGGTGCCGATCAAGGCGGTGATCATGAACTGCCTGTCGGTGGCGGGGGCCTTCGGTCTCACGGTGCTCGTGTTCCAGCAGGGGGTCGGGGGGAGGCTGTTCGGCCTCGAGGAGCCCACCGGGGCGATCTACGTCGTCGTGCCCGTGGTTGTGTTCGCCGTGGTGTTCGGCCTCAGCATGGACTACGAGGTCTTCCTGCTGTCGCGCATCAAGGAAGCGTTCGACCGCACGGGCCGCAACGACCAGGCTACGATGGAGGGCCTCACGGCCACTGCGTCGGTCATCACCAGCGCAGCAGCCATCATGATCATCGTGTTCGGCACGTTCAGCTTCTCCAATGTGCTGCCGGCCCAGCAGCTCGGGTTCGGCCTCGCGATGGCCGTGCTGCTGGACGCCACGATAATCCGCATGGTGCTGGTGCCGGCGGTGATGCACATAGCCGGAAGATGGAACTGGTGGCCGGGAGTGCGCGGCAGGCCCGACGCCCCAGAGCCCGAGGCGGCTAGCGAGACTTCCGGGGAGCCCGAGGCTCAGCCCGAGGCGCCGCCCACTTCAACGCCCGCTCCAGACGCGCACCCCTGAGATCCCAGTGCCAGGCCGCAACGCGCTCGCCGCTGCGCGGGTGCTTGAGCGGCCGGTACTGCAGCCACTCGTCCCGCAGTCCCAGCTGCCGTCCCGCCCGCAGCAGAGCCGTGTGGTCCGATGAAACCAGGTGTGCCCAGCGCTCGCCCCTGAGCGTGAATCGGTGGAGCCACAGACCGCCTTCCAGCGCGTGCTCCATCCCCTCCCGCCACAGCGCGAACTCGCGCCAGGCGCCCTCACTCACAGGCTATGTTTCCGTCCTGCGTGGCGGTGCCGACCGGAGCCGCCGATCCGGTGAAGAGGTAACAGCGGATCGGCGTGCCGGTGTGAGAGACCGTCGCGGACCAGCCCGCCGGAGTGGCCTCGTTTATCGCCAGCGCGACACCGCGGCTCACCTGGTAGCCGCGCGCGCTCAGCGTGCCGATGCCGCCGGCGTAGACGTGGTAGTCGTAGAAGTAGGATTCCTCGGCGACAGCGAAGTTGCGCAGGTCGGCCTTCATGGTGGAAACGTAGGCGCGCTCTTTAGCCTGCTGCACCTGCGGCACCGCGACGGCCGTCAGCAGCCCGATGATGACGACCACCACCATGAGCTCTACGAGAGTGAAGCCTCCGCGCCGCATCGCTAGGCCTTGGCCTCCAGCCAGTTGGGTCCGACTCCGACTTCGACCAACAGCGGAACGTCCAGCTGTGCAGCTCCCTCCATCTCGGCACGCACGATGCTGCTCGCCTCCTCGACCTCCTCGAGCGGCGCCTCGACAATCAGTTCGTCGTGCACCTGCAGCACCAAAGCCGCTTCGAGCCCCGCATCCGCCAGCGCCACCGGCAGGTTGATCATCGCGATCTTGATGAGGTCGGCCGCCGAACCCTGCAGTGGCGAGTTCATCGCAACCCGTTCGCCGAACGAGCGCACGCTGTACGTCCTGTCCTTCAACTCGGGAATGTAGCGCCGCCGCCCGAAGAGCGTCTCGACGTAGCCTTCGTCCTTGGCACGGGCGACGCACTCGTCCAGGAAGCTCCGCACCCCCGAGAACCGCTCGAAGTAGAGCCGGATGAACTCCTTGGCCTCGTCCTGCGGGATGCCCAGCTGCCTGCTCAGCGCGAACGGCCCCTGTCCGTATATGGTCGCGAAGTTGATGGTCTTGGCACGCGCCCGCATCTCCGGCGTCACATCGTCGAGCGGGACGTCGAAGATGATCGCAGCAGTCTCCCTGTGTATGTCGCCTCCCCGCTGGAACGCCGTGATGAATGCGGGGTCCTGCGACATGTGGGCCAGCAACCGCAGCTCGATCTGCGAGTAGTCTGCCACAACGAACGCGGAGCCGTCGCGCGGCACGAAGCAGCGCCGGATCTGCTCACCCCGCGGAGTGCGCACCGGAATGTTCTGGAGGTTGGGATCCGACGACGAGAGCCTTCCGGTGGAAGCGCCGGTCTGGCTGAAGCTCGTGTGGATCCTGCCCGTGTCGGGATTCACCGCCTGCGGCAGCACGTCCACGTAGGTCGAGCGCAGCTTGGAGAGCTCGCGGTAGTCGAGCAGCATGCGGGGCAGCGCGAAATCCATTGCCGCAAGCTCGGCGAGCACGTCGGCGTCCGTGGAAGGTCCGGTCTTCGTCTTCTTGAGGACCGGCAGGCCCAGCTTCTCGAACAGCACGTGCCGCAGCTGCGGCGTCGAGTTGATGTTGAAGTCCGTGCCCGCTTCGCGGTGGATCGCCGTCTCCAGCTCGCGCAGCTCCTCACCGAAGGCCGCCGACAGCCGCTCCAGGCCCTGGCTGTCCACCGCGATCCCGCGCCATTCCATGTCCACCAGCACGCCCACCAGCGGCATCTCTATCTCGTCGAGCAGCGCGTCCATGTTGACCGCCGCCAGCTGGGGGTCGAAGAACTCGCGCAGCCTGAGCACCATGTCGCTGTCTGCACAGCAGTACGCCGTCGCCTTGTCGAGCCCCACCTCCGCGAAGGACCGCTCCGACTTTCCCCTCCCCACGAGGTCCGCGTACTTGGTGAGCTCGATGCTGAGGTGGTCCCGCGCCAGCACGTCCAGCCCGTGCGAGCGCCGCCCCGGATCCAGCACGAAGCTGGCGAGCATGGAGTCGTAGGCGACACCCGCCAGCTCCACGCCGGCACGCAGCAGCACGAGCCAGTCGTACTTGATGTTGTGTCCGGCCTTGAACACGGCCGCGTCCTCCAGCAGCTCCGCCAGCGGGCGCATTGCGGGGTCGGTCAGCGGCGGCAGGTTCTGCGGCGGCTCGTCCGATGTGAGCTCCCCGTCGGGCAGCCGGTGGCCCAGCGGGAAGTACCACGCGTCGCCATTCCCCACCGCGAGAGAAATACCGACCAGCCCGGCGCGCATCGGGTCCAGGTCTGTGGTCTCCGTATCGAGCGCGACCATGCTGGCCTCCCGCACGTGCCGTACTACATCCGCAGCTTCCGCTGCCGACCGCACCAGGCGGTACCCCGCCGTGTCGGCCGCGGCGCCCGGCGCGTCATCGTCCTCCGCGTGGGCCATCATCTCGAGCTTCTGAAGCAGGGAGTGGAACTCCAGCTCCGTGTAGAGCTGGCGCAGCGCATCGACGTCCCACTGCGCCGCCCGCAGCGCATCGAGGTCCAGCTCCAGGGGGACGTCCTTCCGGATCGTCACCAGCTCGCGGCTGAGGCGCGCGTTTTCGGCGTCTGAGATCAGCGCCTCGCGCGCCCGCTTCGCCTTCACATCCTCGGCGTGCGCCAGGATCGACTCCAGGTCACCGTAATCACCGATCAGCTTGCGGGCCGTCTTGTCACCTACACCGTGCACGCCGGGGATGTTGTCGGAGGCATCGCCGACCAGAGCGAGGTAGTCGATCACGCGTTCCGGGGGCACGCCGAGGCGCTCGTCGGCGTTGGAGAGGTCCACCCACTGCTCCTGCACCGCGGATGGACCGCGTCGGCCCGGATTGAGCAGGGAGACGTCCGGGCGGATGAGCTGATAGAAGTCCTTGTCACCCGAGACGATCGCCACGGAGATGCCCGCATCCGACGCGCGCTCCGCCAACGTGCCGATCACGTCGTCGGCCTCGTAACCGTCGAGCACCACGAGGGGGACAGACATTGCCTCGAGCAGTTCCTCGATGCGCTCCAGCGAGCGGTCGAAGTCCTCCTGCAGCTCCTCGTCCAGCTTGTCACGCGTGGCTTTGTACTCGGGGTAGACCTCTTCTCGGAACGAGCTCCCAGCATCGTGCACCCACGCGAGGTACTCCGGACGGTGTTCCTCAAAGAGGCGATGGAGGAAGTTCACCACGCCCCACGCCGCCGAGGTGTTCTCGCCACGGCCGGTGCGCAGAGGCCGGCCGATCATGGCGAAGAACGCCCTGTAGATGAGCGCGTAGCCGTCTATGAGGAAGAGCTGCGCCGTTTTGCGCGCTGCCATTCGAACAAGATACGCGAAAAGCGAGGGACCTGCCCCGGGGCGGCCCCGCTGGTGCGGCCTACCGGCTTGCTGCCGGACCTCCATCCCCCACGGGATACAGCATCCGGTAAAGCTCCCGATTGCGCAGCACCGTGCGCACGTAGCCCCTGGTTTCTACGTACGGTATGCGCTCGACCCAGAGGAACTGATCGCGCGCCTCCGGATAGCGCAGCCAGCGGGAAACGGGCCTGCCCCCGGCATTGTACGCGGCCAGCGTCGGCGCGATCCGCTCGTCGTAGGTTCGCAGCAGCGCGGTGAGGTGCGCGGTTCCCAGGTGCGCGTTTGCGTCGGCTACGACGAGGAGGCTCTCGTCCCACTCGACTCCGAGCTGCCGGGCCAATCCCCTGGCGGTGGCTGGCATCAGCTGCATCAGCCCCTTGGCCCCGGCCCGTGACGTCGCATCGGGTGTGAAGGACGACTCCTGGCGCATCAAGCCCGCGATCAGATAGGGATCGACGCTCCACTCCGCCGCCTCGGCCTCGATCAGGCCGCGCAGCGGCCAAGGGAAGACGGCACGGAGTGTCCGCGGGTCGCCCAGCGTGAGCGTGGAGGACGCCCGCCACCCCAGCCTGATTCCCTCCGAGACCCAGCCGCGGACGGTGAGCCCTTCGGAGAGGTCGAGCAGCTCCTGCGGTGGGCGGTCCCGGCGGGCCATCTCGTAGCGGACGAGTGCCTCCGCTTCGTCGTGCTGGTAGCTCGCGCGCAGCAGGTCCAGCCGCTCGAGCGTGGCGCGCGCCTCCGGTGTGAGGTCGTGCGCAGGTGCCGGTGCGAACACCGGATCCGGCACACCGGCGGCGGCCCGGGCCATCGTCCCGTAATAGCCGAGCGAGTCCTCCCGAGCGAGCGCTTGCCAGCGCACGCGCGCCGCGCCGGTATCACCCATCGTCGCTTCGAGGCTGGCCAGCAGGTAGCTCGCGACCCTGCGCTGGCTCCCGCCCACGGTGATCTCCGCGCTGTACCAGCGCATGGCCGCTTCGCGGTCAGCCGCGCGCAGGGCCTGCCGCGCCAAGGTCAGCCGGCTGCGGCCCGCGTACTGGTGCGTGGGCCAGCGTTCGGCCACGAACGCGTAGAGGCTGTCGGCCACAGAGCGCCTTCCGCCCCGCCGGTGCCGCTCTGCCACCAGGAACTGCGCCCGCGGCGCCAACTCGTGTTCCGGGTGGTCGTCCACGAAGCCCTGCAGCTCCCTATAACCCTGGCTCGACCTGCCGAGGCTGGGAAGCAGGCGAGCGCGCCGGTATTGGGCGGTCGCTCCGTACTCGCCGCCCCGCTCCACCGCACGCCCGTACGCACGTACCGCATCCCAGAAGTTGCCGACGTCGCGCTGGAGGTCGCCCAGCATGAGCAGCGTGCGCGCCGTCGTGTCACCCCGCTCCACCGCGGCGCGCATCAGAGCCAGCGCTTCCTGCCTCTGCCCCAGCCGCAACCGCGCCCTGGCCACGCTGCGGAGCTCTCCCCGATCGCGCGGCTCCAGGTCGACCTCCGCGAGGGCGAGCGCCCCTCGCACGGAGCCGGTATCTCCCGACTGCAGAGCGACGAACGTGAGCCGGCGTGCCTCGGTGCGATCTCCCTGGGCCAGAACGAGACGCGCGGCGCTGTCTGCGCGCCCCGCTTCCTCCAGCGCCGCCGCCGCCGCTAGGGTGTCGCCGCTCAGCAGCAGCAGCAGTGCCCGAGCGTCGGCCGCAAACCGCCGGACCTCGGGCGGAGCGGAGCGCACCGCTTCCAGGGCGCGCCTCCGGTCCTCGGTGACTCGGGCCCAGCGAATCGTAAGCCAGGGCTCGATCGGACTCAGCTCATCCGCTGCGATCTCGTATAGGGAGGCGGCCGCGGTGCCGTGTCCCGCCAGCTCGTTTGCGCGCGCTGCGCGCGCCGCAAAGACGCCGCGCCTCAACCCCGTGGCCTCGGCGGCGGCGCGCTGGAACAGCTCGGCAGCAATCTCATAATCGCCGGTCTGGTAGGCCGCTGCTGCCAGCAGCGGAGGGGCCGTGGTCATCCCGCCCAGCAGGGCGTACGCCTCGGCGGCCCTGCCGAGCTCCAGCTCGGCCCGCGCCAGCTCCACGGAATCGCCGCGGCCGGCGCCCCCGCTCTGGACGGCCGGACGCAGCCGCTCCGCGGTGTGCCACGGGCCGGCGAAGGTGGAGCCTGCTGTCGGTTGGGTCTGGGACCAGGCGCTGCCGGGCAGGAGCAGCGCCGTCGCCAGGAGGAAGCGCCCGGCGCGCAGGATCACCCGCCCCGCATGATGCGAGACAAGGCCTCTTGGAACTCCTGGCGCGATTCCGGCGTGAGCAGGAAGTGGCCGAACCCGTCCCTGTCCCAGAACACGAGATCGAGGCGCCAAGTGATGTAGGTCCAGTTTATGTAACGCGCGCCTTCGACACCTTGGACCGGTGCGCTCTGGTCAAACGTCTCGTCGGGTGCCCCGAGGGAGATGTAGACTTCGCCCCTGTCGGTGAGCCAGCCGGGCTTGGCGGGCTCCACGAACAACCCGTTGGCCGTCTGGAGCCGGCGGAAGTAGGCGATCATGGCCTCGTGCTCCACCGTCTCTGGATCGGGGTCGGTCGCGTCCCAGAAGGCCTTCCACACCGCGGGCCGCTCCTCGATCGGCGCACTGCCCATCGCCTCCAGCGTACCCGAAGGCCCGAAGAAGCGCAGCAGCGAAAGGGTCTCCTCGAAGTTGCCCACGACCCAGTCTGGCGAGAAGGCCACTAGCACCGTCGTGCTCGCTGCTGCGGTACCGCCCAGCAACTTCACGTCGAAGCGCAGCTCCCCCATGGGGAGCCGCTCGGGCTCGACCATAACCATGGCCACCGGAATCACCCCCGCCGCCGCCAGCCGCAAGGTATCGGTCCACAGCGGCGCCGCCGGATTGTCCAGCGCGAAGGCGCTCAGTGTGATCGGCGCACCGGGTTCCACGCCGTACGCCTCCACGTAGAAGGCCAGGGTGTCGGTGCCATACGACACCGTACGGCGCGGGTTCGCGAGGATGTCGGGTACCAGGGTCCGGCTGGGGCGGGCAGCACCTGCCCAGATCGGCACCAGACTGGAGAACGCGACATCGTCTTCAAAGCGCGGCACCGCCAACGTGTCCACGACCTGCGCCGTGTTGCCTCCGTAGCGGTCACGCAGGGTGACCTGCGCCACCACCGCATCGGGGGGCAGCGTCACGTACTGCTGGAACGCAACCCTCTCGTCGCTCTTCTGCGTCGCCTCGAGCGTGGGCAGCCGCACCGTCTCTTCCGCGGAGGTCGAGTTCAGCGTTCGCCCGTCCCGTTGGAACCTGACCTCGACGCGGTAGCGCGCTTCGTAGGCGTCGCTGCTGCGCCGGTACGACAGCGAGCGGTTGGGAAAGGAAAGCCCCAGCACGACGACGGTGCTGTCCGCCGCGGGCCCGGCGAAGTAGGAGAAGCCTCCCACGAACGGGATCGGCTCCGGCGCCGACATGAGGCCGGCCTGGCGGTAGATGTCCTTCACGTCGAACAGCTGCGGGACGACTTCACCCGGGTCGACTTCGGGAGTGCTTCCCACCCGGGACCAGCCGCCGCACGCGGCCGTTAGAGCCGCCGCAAGCGCGAAGGCCGCAGCGGTCGCAGCACGCAGCTGATTGGGAAAACGGCACATGCCTAGTGCACCTCGATCACGACTTGCCGAAGCTCCCGGGCCGGGCTTACTTTGCGCCCACCCTCTCATGCCTCACGAGAATCTCGCCGGCCGGACGGTCGCAGGCTACCGCCTCCTCGAGCGGGTAGGCGAAGGCGGTACCGCTACCGTCTACCGTGCCGAGCACCCGGATCACGGTACCTGCGCCATGAAGGTCCTACGGGAACGCATGCGCAACGACCCCACCGCCGTCAAGCGCTTCCTTCGCGAGTCGGGCTATGGGTCGCGCGTCGAACACCCTGCGGTCGTCAGGACCTACGACTACGGAGAGGTCGAGGGCCTGCACTATCTCGCTCTCGAGTGGGCAACCGGGGAGCCGCTGTCCAAGTTCCTCCACCGATCGGGGCGCCTGGCGCCGGCGCTCGTGGCGCAGATCGTGTCGCAACTGGCCGACGGGCTGGCGGCAGCGCACGCCCAGGGCATCATCCATAGGGATCTTAAACCCGAGAACATCATCTACGATCCGGAGACGGTGACGGTCAAGCTGCTGGACTTCGGGATCGCCCGCGATGCTCAGTTGGACGCCGCCGAGCGGCTGACCCGCACCGGGTTCTTCGTAGGCACGCTGCATTACGTGGCGCCCGAGGCCCTTTCCGGTGAGCTGGTGGACGAGGCGGCCGACATATACAGCGTGGCCACCATCGCCTACTACCTTCTCACGGGACAGCATCCCTACCCGGGGCGCTCCCCCCGTGAGCTGTTTCAGCAGCTGCTAACGCAGGATCCGACCCCACTGAACCAGGCGGTCAAGGGGATCCAGTTCCCCCCCGCCCTGGAGCGGGCCGTGATGCGAGGGCTGAGCCGCACCCCCGGGGATCGCCAGTCCAATGTGCGGGAGCTGGGTGCCGCGCTCGTGGCCGCCGCCGACGGGCCGATGACCGAGCCTCAGGGCGGGGGCAACGGGGAGGGTGACGCCGGGGTGTTCGGATCCATCAAGTCACTGTTCAAACGCCGTGAGAAGAGTTAGTAGTAGTAACTACTACTACCATTTTCGGCCCAGGTTTGCTCGGGCATTCCCATGAATACACCCCTCGCCGAGCTCCAGTCCGGCCTCATCCAGCTGCTGAAGGAAGAGTCCGTAGAAATCGGGCAATTCACGCTCGCTTCGGGCCGCATCTCCAGCTACTACATCGACGCCCGGCGCACCACCATGTCGGCCCGGGGTCTGGAGCTGATCGGCCGGCTAGGGCTCGCGGCGGTGCGTGACGCCGCCTGGGATGCCGAGCTGGTAGGCGGGCTCACGCTCGGGGCCGATCCGGTCGCATACGCCGTCGCGCGGGCCAGCCGGCAGGAGCCTCCCGAGATGGACGCCTTCACCGTTCGTAAGGCCGCGAAACAGCACGGAACAGGCCGCCGCATAGAGGGCTGCTTCCGGGAGGGCGCCCGCGTGGTGGTCGTGGAGGACGTGGTGACGACGGGCCAGTCGGCCCTCACAGCCATCGAAGAGGTCGAGGGAGCCGGCGGAGTAGTGGCCGGCGTGCTGGCCGTAGTCGATCGTTCGGAGGGCGGACGAGAGGCCATTGAGGAGCGCGGCTACCAGTTGCGTGTTCTGGCCACGCTGGCCGACCTAGGACTGCCCCCCAAGAGCGGCGATGCCGGCGGGTGACTTGAGCAGCGCACAGTCCTCCCGCACGCCGCGGCCCCGGCGCACGTCCCTGGCCATGCGCCTGCGGGGCTGGGCCGACGAAGATCCCGGCGAGGAGCAGAAGCTCAAGGACCTCGAGACGATGAGGCGGAGCTTTCGCCGCCGGTGGGGACTGGTTGGTGGAGTGGTTCTGGTGCTCGCCGTGGGGCGAGTGCTGGGGATTGCAGCGGTCTCCTGGACGGCGGTCGGGGGCGTGGCCGCGGCGGGCCTGGCTCTCAACTGGTACTTCTCCACCCAGACCGCGCGCGGCCGCTACAACTGGTGGTATGTCTACGTGCTCGCGCTGCTCGATGCGCTGCTGGTGTCGGTCCTGATCGTCATCTACGGACCGGGCGGATTGGCCGTCGCGCTCTACCTGGCAATTCTTCCATATGCTTACGACCAGGGGCGCGGGGTAGGTGAGGCTCTCGTGGTTGGCGCGGGCGGGGTGTACATCGCGGCCGCCCACCTCCACGGCCGTCTCTTGGGGCCGGAAGCGGCAGCCCACGGCGCGCGCACTTACATAGAGGCCGCCGCCCTCGTGGCAGTGGGCATCGCACTGGTGGTGATGCACTCGAGCCTCAACCGGCGGCTCCGGCGTACTCGCCGCGCCATCGCAGAGGCGGAACGGGGCAACCTCGGTGCACGGGTGCCGGCCGACACCGCCGACGAGCTTGGATTCCTGGAGCAGTCGCTCAACCGCACGATGGACGAGATAGCCGCGACGATCTCGGTGGTGCAGCGCGAAGCCGACGAGGTTGCGACGTTCGCCGAGATGCTCGCAGTGAGCGCGGGGGAGATGCTCGCGTCCGCCCGCGACGTTGGCTCCTCCGCCACTCAGCTCGCAGAGGCGATGGACGAACAGCGGACGCTGGCCGACGACGGCCGCTCCGATGGCGGCGCCGCGGCCGAGGAGGCCGATGTGCTGCTGTCGCGCAGCCAGCGTATGGAGCTGGAGGCCGGCCACCTGCTGCAGGCCGCGGAACGGGGCCGCGAGCGGGTGGGTCGGGCGAGCCAGACGCTCGTGAGCATCGGCGAGGAAGTGCATACCAGTGCCGCCACCGTGCACGAGCTGAGGGAGCTGTCGAACGGGATAGGCTCCTTCGCGCAGACGATCGCACACATCGCGCGGCGCACCCGCGTACTGGCACTCAACGCGGCGATCGAGGCCGCGCACGCGGGGGAACACAGCGAGGGGTTCGCTGCGGTGGCCGACCAGGTGCGCGTGCTCGCCGGAGAGGCGGCCGAGTCGGCCCGCGAGGCGGGTGACGTCATCACGGAGATCCGCGCCGGCATCGAGGTCGTCGCGACAGCCATGTCTTCGGGCGAGGAGCGCGTGCGCGGCGTGGGCGAGATCGCGAGTGAGGCGCAGGGAGCGCTGGACGAGATCCACGAGGGGGCGGCCAGTGCAGCCGAGATGGTGGAGTCCGCCCGGGACAGTGCGCAGAAGCAGTCAGAGCGGCTCGCCGGACTGGCCCAGCGGCTGGCCCGCGTGGCGGAGATCAGCACGCGCTCGGCGTCGAGCGCCGCCAACGCGTCGCGCCAGGTCACCGCCCAGGTAGGAGCCACCGAAACCGTCACCCGAACGAGCCAGCAGCTCGCCGAGCTGGCGGAGCGGCTGCAGGAGAGCATTGCGCGCTTCCGCGTGATGGCGGAGGAGCAAACCACCCGTGAGCACAAGGTGCCCGATCGCAGCTGAGATGCGGCCGCGGCGCCCCCAGGGCACAGCCACCTCCTCCCGCCTGACCACTCCCGACCGACGGCTCCGGACTAGTCCGGGGAAACCCACCCACTAAGCGGATGGAA
The DNA here is from genome assembly GCA_039586895.1 of Gemmatimonadota bacterium. Lineage (GTDB taxonomy): Bacteria > Gemmatimonadota > Gemmatimonadetes > Gemmatimonadales > GWC2-71-9 > WVYX01. The sequence goes on from JBDHJM010000005.1 coordinate 110,964, forward strand.
GTCACGGAAACGCGGCCTGTAGGGCGTGATCAGACGGGACAGGAAATCATCCAGCGCGGTATCGAAACGCTGCCGCTGCCGGAATTCCCCGGCAGTCATTCCCAGCACGGTTCGCAGGTGGCGCCCAAAGCTCTGCGGCGATGAGTAGTCCAGCCGGTACGAGACGTCTGCTATCGAGAGGCCTGGCGACTCGAGCAGCCCCGCGGCATACACCAGGCGCACCGCAGCCAGGTAGCGCTTGGGGGACGGCAGGCGCGCACGGAAGAAACGCGACATGAACGTGCTGGCACCCAGCTCGAGCCGGCGCGCCAGGGCTCTGACTGTGGTCACCTGGGGCGCAATGCGCACCAGCACCTCAAAAAAGCGGCGGCACGCCGGGGTTGCCTCCCCGATCGCCGGCACCACCCGCTCAAGGATCGCCGCCTCCGTGGACCGCGTCGGCTGAGCGACCAGCTCGCGCAGGCGCACCCAGCCTTCTCTCCCTCCAAGGTCTATCACCCGCCGTATGCCGCACGCACCGAGATCCAGCAGGCGCTGGCTCGCCCAGCCGTCGTGGCGCGACAGCACGGCGAGCGTCGGGACTCCCGGGAAGCCCCGCACCAGGTCGGCCACTCCCGGCAGGTGCTCGCGCTCGATGCACCGGGGAGAGAGCAGCACGGCCGCGACCGGGCGCTGACGCACGGCGGCCACCGTTTCGCGCAAGGAGCGGGCGTGGAGAGTGGAAAACCGCCCCTCCGCCGCCACGTCCAGCCGGGGCCGCTCACCCGGTTCGAGCAGCGTCGCTACGATTGCGCGGGCCGTCGGTGTCATCGAGATCCTGCCTCCGCTCTTTGGGGCGGGGAGAATCGTCCGGCCTGCTCAACATGCACTCAACCCAGCGTTCGACCCGCCGTAGCCGAATGGTCTATGGCGCGGAGTTCGACGGCGCTAAATTTCTGCAGAGGGGTGGTGGAGCGTGACGGTCGCGGCCCGCCTCGGGTGGGTCGAGGAAAGTCCGAGCTCCGCAGGGCAGACTGCCAGGTAACGCCTGGGCGCCGAGAGGCGACGGACAGGGCCACAGAAAACATACCGCCCGCCTCGGCGGGTAAGGGTGAAAAGGTGGGGTAAGAGCCCACCGCGCGGCTGGCAACAGCCGTGGCACGGCAACCCCCAGTCGGAGCAAGGCCAAATAGGCGGCGAGGCCCGGCCCGGGCCGTTCGAGCCGCGGGTAGGCCGCTCGAGGTGGCGGGTGACCGCCATCCCAGACAGATGACCGTCCGGAGCTTCGGCTCCGAACAGAACTCGGCTTACGGCTCCACCACCTCTGTCCCACTCTCTCCGCCCTCCGGTCCGGTCTGGCCTCCGGCGCCTGGGCGTCATATCATTGCGCAGCACCAGCCTAGAGACTCATAAGGTCGATGCCCCAGAGCGCCCTGAGATCAGCCGATTCGCCCGAGAGCCCCTACCCGTTGGACTGGGAGGACGTCGCGGAGCTGCGTGTGTTCCGCACGACGGAGGAGCGCTGGCAGCGTCTGATCGGGTGGCGTTCGGAAATGCGGCGCAAGGGATGGAAACTGCTGCGTGTGGGGCCGACGGCCGGAGAGTTGGTGGCGGTTTTTGGCCGGACAAAAGAGGAACTCCTCGCAAGACAAGGGGCGGCATCATGAAGCGGATCACTCTATCGATCCTCGCGCTCGCGGGCGCGGCGGCGTGTGGAACTTCGGGTGGCGCGGGTGGCGGGGCGCCGGCTCCTGCAGCACCGGCCCGGTTCACCTACAGTCCCTCCTCGGTTCAGTACATGCTGAGCTCGCACCTGCGCGTCGAGCAGGAATTCCAGGGACAGGTGCAGGCAAACGACTTCTTCATGCAGTACTACGTCACGTCCGAGGTCGTGGACGACGCAGGCGTCAGCCGCGTGACCATGACGATGGACTCGGTGACCGTCCTGGAAGGGGCCGGCGCTACTGCGGCCGACGCCGAGAGCGCGGCGGGCGTCACTTTTTCGGGCATACTCACGAGCGAGGGAAATATTCTCGACTACCAGGTGAGCGACACGACGTCGCAGCTGGTACGCCAGCTCGCCGAGCGCTTCCGCCGCTTCTTCCCCAACGTTCCCGCCGGCGGAGTGGTGGCGAACCAGTCGTGGAGCGACACGAGCGCAGTCGACGTGAACTCCCAGGGCATCGAGCTGCTGGTCGAGACGACGACCACGAACGACGCCGGCGGCTGGATGGACCACGCGGGAGTGCAGGCTCTGCCGGTTGATGCGGTGGCCGATTATTCCCTGTCGGGCGGCGGTATGCAGGGCGGGACCGAGATCACTCTCGACGGTACCGGCGTGACGCACTCCACCTACTACCTTGGATCGAACGGTGCGTTCATGGGTGGGGTATCAGCCGACACGGCCAACATGGCGGCGTTCGTGATGGCGATGGGGATGTCGATTCCGATCACGCAGGTGAGGTTCGACACGCTCACAGTCGTGCACTAGTTGACTCGCGCACTCGCCTTCCTGGTGGCGGCGGCGGCGCTGCACAGCAGCGTCGCCGCGGCGCAGGCCGTACGGCCGCGCTCGGCCGCCTACCTCTACGCTTCCAACGCCGACGACGCGCGCTCGGTATGGGTGAATCCGGCCGGTCTCGCGATCGTGCCCGACGCATCCGTCATGGCCGAGATTGCAGTGGACAACCCCCCGAACCAGAGCCTCCGCGTCGGGCAGTGGAGCGCGGCACTCAACTCCAGGGGCTTCTCGCTCGGCTTCATGCAGGATCGCCTGCTCGACGGCCAGACTGTCGAGACACTCCGCTTCGGACTGGCAGTCGGCTTCAAGGGGGGTGGGCTGGGCGGCTCGGTATCGAACTACTTTCAGGAGGCGGACAACTCGCGCAGCGGCGACATCGGCCTCATGTACCACCTGCTGCCGTCGCTCACCGTGGGGCTGGTGCTTCAGAACATCGGCCGGCCCGTGATTGCGGACTCGGTGGCGCCGCTCACCGGCGTGGGGGGATTCTCGTGGGTGCCGCTGGCGCAGCACCTCGAGCTGTCGTTCGAGGCGCACGTGTCCGAGAAGCTCGAGAACAGCACGCGGCAGTCCTGGTTCCGCGCCGGCCTCACGGCCTCGACCGGAGGGTCCATCCCCGTGGCGCTCATCGGGGCGTTGGACCTGGGCAGCAACATGAAGGTGGACGCCTTGAGCCTGGGCCTGTCGGTGGGAGCTAACGACCGCGGCATCCTGCTGGGCACCGGCGCCCGGCGCCAGGACATCGAGCTGCAGCGGTTCAGCCTCTCAGGAGTGGCGCGGCGCAGACCGGATCGATAAGAAAAGGCAGGAGGCCACGCGGCCCCCTGCCCTTGGCAGTCCAGCTCCACTCCGTTCCTAGTCCACCAGCCGAAGCGGCATCACCAGGCACATGTACTGGGCGGGATCGTCCCACCCAACCGGCTCGACCGTCGCGGCCCGCTCGGGTGCCTTGAAGGTGAGCCGCACCTCGTCGGTGGGCATGTACTTCAGGATCTCGAGCAGGTAGTTGGCGTTGAAGCCGATCTCCAGCGGATCGCCGTCGTAGGTCACCGCAATCTCGTCCTGGGCCTCGCCCAGGTCGGGAGTGCTCACGCTCAGCTTCAGTGCGCCGCTCCCGAACTGGAGGCGCACGCGGTGGGTCTGGTCGCTCGCCACCACACCGACGCGGCGCAGGGCCGAGGAGAGCCCGTCCTTCTCCACGGTGCAGGCGCGGTCGTTTTCCCGTGGGATCACCTGATCGTAGTTGGGATACGGCCCTTCGATGAGGCGCGTGAACACCAGGGTCGTGCCGCTGCGGAACCCCAGGTGATTGTCGCTCTTGGCGATCTCCAGCTCCTCGGACGGGCCGAACAGGCGGCGTACCTGTTCCAGTGCCTTGGGCGGGACGATCAGCTCGGCGGTCGCGGAGCCGCCGGCAGCCGGGACCTCCATCTTGGAGAGGCGATGCCCGTTGGTGGCCACCATCCGCATCACATCCGACTGCAGCTGCCACAGCACGCCGTTCAGGATGGGCCTGCTCTCCTCCGTGGAGGCGGCGAAGCTCACGTGGTTGATCAGTTTCTGCAGATCGTTGGACGTTACGGTCCAGCTCTCGTCGAAGCTCACGGGCGGGAAGTTGGGGAACTCCTCCCGCGGAATGCCCAGCAGCTTGAAGCGCGAGCGGCCGCATTCCAGGTTGACCCGCTGCTCGCCGGCGGCCGTAATGCGAATGGCGGCACTGGGGAGCTCGCGCACGATCTCGACCAGCTTCTTCGCCGGGACCGTCACTGCACCTTCGGCGTCCACTTCGGCAGGGACCACGGTGCTGACTGCGATATCGAGATCCGTTCCCGACAGCCGCACTCCGTCTCCGGTGGCCTCCATCAGGATATTCGAGAGAACGGGAAGGGTGGTCTTGGTCGGGACGCTGGCTGCCACTGCCACCAGGCCTTCCTGCAACCGTTCCCGTGTGATGGTGAACTTCATACCGTTCGATTCTCCGTTCGATTCTCCGCTGCGTGGAGAAAGATACTATTACTACTCTACTGTATATCTAATTAGTAGTACTAGTAGAGGGTCTTGAAACCTTGAAGGAATCGGCAAGTCGTTTTCGCATTGCCAGTTCCACCGTCCAGGTCGTGTGGGTTCGCTGTATGCGCTGTGGACGGCTTGGCGAATAACCGGCCGCTTTCCCCGGCGTCCCACACATCCACACCGAATTCAACAGACTCTCTACGACACCTCCACGAGCTCGCGGCGCGCGTGCTCGACGCGATCCCGGAACTTCCGGTCGCTCGCCATCTCCCGCTGAACCTTGTCCAGGCTGTGAATGACCGTCGAGTGGTCTCGGCCGCCGAAGGCCTGTCCGATCTCGACGAGCTGCATGCCGAGGAGTTCACGCGCGAGGAACATCGCGACCTGGCGCGGCACGGTGAGGGTCTTGGTGCGTGCCTTGGAGCGGAGCCCTTCCGGGGTCACTCCCCAGCGACGCGCGACCACCTCCTGCACCCGGTCTACGCTCGGCAGCGCCGCCGCCGGATCGCCGGATCCGGCCGCTCCCTGCTGGATCTTGTCGGCCAGGGCGTCGCGCGCCAGGTCGACGGAAACCTCGCGGTGCTTGAGCGACGCGTAGAGCAGCAGCTTGATGATGCAGCCCTCGAGCTCGCGCACCGAGCTGCGCACGTGTTCGGCGATGAAGCGGAGCACGTCGTCCGGGATGGTCAGCTCCAGATGGTCCTGCTCGGCCTTCTTGCGCAGGATTGCGATGCGGTGCTCCAGATCGGGCTGGCCGATGTCGGCCACCATGCCCCACTCAAACCGGCTGACGAGCCGCGACTCCAGGCCCGGGATCTCTTTGGGCGGCCGGTCGGACGTGAGGACAATCTGCTTCTCGGCCTCGTGCAGCGCGTTGAACGTGTGGAAGAACTCCTCCTGGGTCATCTCCTTGCCTTCGAGGAAATGCACGTCGTCCACCAGGAAGATGTCCACCTCCGTCCGGTACCTCTTGCGGAACTCAACCATGGTGCGGCTGTGGATGCTCTCGATGACCTCGTTGATGAACTGCTCAGCCCCCATATAGACGACCCGGGCGGAGTCGTCGCGCTCCAGAACCGCGTGCGCAACGGCCTGCATGAGGTGGGTCTTGCCCAGGCCCGTCGCTCCGTAAATGAAAAGGGGGTTGTAGGTCTTACCGGGAGCCTCCGCGACCGCGTGGGCCGCAGCGCCGGCGAGCTCGTTGGATTTGCCGATGACGAAGGTCTTGAACGAGTACCGCTCGTTCAGCGGGCGGGTGGAGCGGCTGCGCTGTCCTCCATCCCCACCCGTCGGCGCCACGAAGAAGTCCATCTGGGGCCGCTGCGCCCGCTCCTCCTGAACCCGAAACGAGACCTTGAGCGAGGAGCCCAGGCTTTCCTGGGCCAGCCGCGCCAGCAAATCAGAGTGCTTGGACTCGTTCCACTCCACCGCAAACTGATCCGGGGCCCCGAGGACCAGACGGTCCTCCTGCAGGGCTATGGGTTCCACCGGCTCGAGCCAGGTCCGGACGGTGGGGTCGGGGAGTTCGGTGCGTGCCGCCTCCAAGAGACGGGACCACGCCTGCTTAGCTGTCAACTCCATCAACTGTTTTTTCTGCGGACTACCGGTAGGGGGTTTGATAGGGCTCCCGATGCTATCCCTCGGATGTGGAAAAGTCAACCTTGACCGAAACCGCCCTTTCCGACTAGCTTTCGCGGCCGCACTAGAGGGACTGGGAGCATGAAGAGGACTTATCAGCCGCGCAATCGGCGGCGAAAAAATAAGCACGGATTCCGGGCCCGCATGGCGACCCGGTGGGGCCGGGCAGTGCTCAGCCGGCGGCGCAAGAAGGGCCGCAAGCGGCTGACGGTCCAGGTGCCGTCGAAGCACGGAGGGGGCTGACGGGCGAGGGCCTACCTCGGAGCTGGCGCGTGACGCGCAGATCAGATCTGACGGCGGTGATGCGCTCCGGACACCGCCGCCGCACCCCGAGACTGGACATTTCCTGGCGAGCCAACGACTTGGGACATCCACGTCTGGCCGTGGTCGTGCCGCGACACGGCCACAGCGTCGTGGAGCGCAACCGTCTGCGCCGCCGCGTCCGCGAGATCGCGCGTCGGCACGTGCTGCGGCAACTGGCGCCGCTGGACCTGGTGATCCGCTCCCGGCCCGGCGCCTACGAGTCGGGCTTCGAGCAGCTCGCGGCCGACATGGACAAATGGGCAGTATCGCTGTCCGGGTAGTCCGGTGGCCGCGGCAGGCCGCAGCGGCGCTCATCCGCGTCTACCAGGTGGCGGCCTCCCCCTTCCCTTCACCGTGCCGTTTCGCGCCGACCTGCTCCACCTACACGCTGGAAGCCGTGCAGCGCTACGGTGTGCTGAAGGGCGGTTGGCTGGGAATCCGCCGCATAGTACGCTGCCACCCGTTCCATCCGGGCGGACCTGACCCCGTACCGTGAGCAACGCCTGATGGACCGCCGCACACTCTTGGCCGTGGGCCTCATGCTGCTGGTAGCGGTGGTTCCCGCGATCCTCCTGCGTCCCGATCGGAGCGCGACCCCCGGTGCCCCCGCCGACACGGTTCGGATGGCACCGGCGGACATCGCCGCTACGGAGACGCGGCCTCCGCCCCCGGCGGAGGCCGCCCTCGAGGAGGCAGCGATCGAGCAGGCCGTTACACCGGCCGGCGAGGCGGCTGCCGGGGCAGCTGCCCCTGCGGCCGACGAGCAGATCGTGAGTGTCGAGTCCGAGCTCTACCACTTCGAGTTTTCGACCCGCGGCGCCCGGCTCACGGGGGCCACACTCAAGGACTTCCGGGATTTCAATCCGGGCAACGACGGCGGGCTCGCCCAGATCGTTTCCGAAGACTCCCGCTGGCTCGAGTACGGACTGGTGTTTGAGGGTGACACGGTGTCGCTGGCCGACTGGAGCTTCGAGCCGAGCAGAACTCAGATAGAGGTCTCCGCCGAGGGGACGCGTCTCGACTGGGTGGCGCAGCGCGGGCGCCTCCAAGTGGAGCTGAGCTACACGTTCGGGCCGGACGACTATATGGTCGACGTGGAGGGCCGGATCCTCGGAGTGGATCGGAGTGCGCTGGTGGTTGTGCGCCTCGGGCCCCGGCTCGCGATGGTGGATGCCGACAGCGTGTGGGACTTCCGCTCCTACGCCGTGGTCACCAAGGACGGCGGGGCCCAGCGGCTCAACTTCCGCTCCCTCGACCCGGGCGAGCAGCGCGCGCTCGAGGGCCCGTTCGAGTGGGTGGCCATCAAGTCGAAGTACTTCCTCGGCGTGCTGCTGACCGTCGGGGAGGGACAGCCTCGGTTCGGCGGGGCGCTGGCCACGGGAGGGCCGCGCCAGGGCAAGCACGCCGTCCGGGCTGACGTCGTTACCTCGCTGCCGGCGCCCGGCGGAGAGTTCGAGTTCACCGGGTATTTCGGGCCGCAGGAGTATCGTCGGCTAGCCGCGATCGGGCACGACCTGCAGAACGTGAACCCGTACGGCTGGATCTTCCGCCCCATCATCATGCCGTTCGCGAACTTCATCGTGCGAATCCTGCTATGGATGCACGAGACGCTGAACATCGGCTACGGGTGGGTGCTCATCCTGTTCGGTCTCATGGTCCGCGTGGTTCTGTGGCCGCTCAACCACAAGGCGATGCGCTCCAGCATGGCAATGCAGGCGGTGCAGCCCGAGGTGAAGGCGATCCAGGAACGCCACAAGCAGGACCCGCAGCGCATGCAGCAGGAGGTCATGAAGGTGTACAAGGAGCACGGGGTGAACCCGCTGGGCGGGTGCCTCCCCATGCTCATCCCCATGCCGGTGCTGTTCGCGCTGTTCTTCGTGTTCCGCGAGACCATCGAGTTCCGCGGAGTGCCGTTCCTGTGGCTGCCGGACCTGTCGCGGCCCGACCCGCTGTTCATCATCCCCATCCTCATGGGGCTCTCGATGTTCGCCGTGATGAAGCTGGGTCAGATGGGCGCCCCGGCGAACCCGCAGGCGAAGATGATGATGTACGTGATGCCCGGCTTCCTCACGTTCATCTTCCTGAAGCTGTCGTCAGGGCTCAACTTGTACTATGCGGTCAGCAACATCCTGTCGATTCCGCAGCAGTACATCATTGCCAAGCAACGGATGAAGCGGCTCGCGGCGAACAGGAGGGAATGACCCGCATTCACTAGGCCATCACGGAGGCCCCCATGGTGCGCTTGCTCGTCGCCGGTCTGTTCTTCGCTGCAACCCTCCACGCCCAACAACCCCCAGCATTCACCGATCCGGACAGAGCGGACAAGGTCGCCGCTACTGCCGCAGCCACAGAGCAGATCTTCAAGAAGTACGCCGAAGAACGGCACATGCCCGGCTTCGTCTACGGCGTCGTGCTGGACGGGGAGCTGGTCTACTCTGGGAACTTTGGGCTCGCGAACCTGGACGCAGAAATACCCGCGGGCATGCAGTCGCTGTTCCGCATTGCCTCGATGAGCAAGAGCTTCACCGCGATGGCGATTCTCCAGCTGCGGGACGCGGGGAAGCTCAGCCTCGACGACCCAATCTCGAAGTACCTGCCGAAAGCCCAGGCACTCACTCACCTCTGGAGCGACGCGCCGGAGATCACCATCCGGCACCTGCTGACTCACTCGGCCGGGTTTCCGGAGGACAATCCGTGGGGTGACCGCCAGCTGGCCGACTCGGACGAAGAGCTGATGGAGCTCATCGCCGGCGGCGTGTCGTTCTCGAACATTCCGGGAGTCGAGTACGAGTACAGCAACCTCGGGTTCGCGCTGCTGGGGCAGATAGTCCAGAGAGCGTCGGGGGTCGGCTTCCAGGAGTACACGAGGGAGCACATCTTCGAGCCACTCGGCATGAACAGCACCGTGTGGGAGTTCGAGAACGCGCCGTACGAGCAGCTCGCGCTTGGGTACGACTGGGTGGACGAAACCTGGGTCAACATCCCGCTCGAGCACCACGGCTCGTTCGGAGCGATGGGCGGGCTGTTCACGTCGATCGATGACTTCACCGCATACGTCGCCATGCATCTGGGGGCATGGCCCCCGCGCAGCGACCCCGACACCGGTCCACTGAAGCGCAGCTCGCTGCGCGAGATGCATCAGCCGTGGCGGTTCTCGAGGCTGATCCCCGGGTTCCGGTATCCGAACGGCAGGGAGTGCGCGGCAGCGAGGGCGTACGCCTACGGCTTGGGCTGGATGGAAGACTGCGACGGGAAGGTGATGGTCGGCCACAGCGGCGGACTGCCCGGGTTCGGCAGCAACTGGACGATGCTCCCCGACTACGGCCTGGCCGTGATGTCGTTCGACAACCGCACCTACGGCGGCACCAGCACGCTGAACATGGCCGTGCTCGACACGATCATCGCTCTGACCGGCCTGGAGCCGCGCGCGCTTCCGGCATCCGACATTCTGGAGCAGAGGAAGAACCAGCTGGTGGCGATCCTGCCTGACTGGGAAGGAGCCGAGACCTCGGGGCTGTTTGCCGAGAACTTCTTCATGGACTACCGGCTCAGCGACGTCGTGAACCGGACCAGGGAGCTGTTCGATGAGGCGGGCGAGATCACGGCCGTGGGAGAGATGATGCCGCAGAACCAGCTGCGCGGGACCTTCGTTCTCGAGGGGGAGCACAAGAACCTGCAGGTGTTCTTTACGCTGTCGCCGGAGCGGGATCCGCTGATTCAAGAGGTTAGGATCAGGAGCAGGGATAAGTGACGGTCGGCTCCTGCTCGCGCTCCGCTCACTGGACATGAAGTGCATGGGGAACTGAAGAGATGGAGGGCCAATGCGGGACATCATCACAGGCGTGGTTCTGATCGCGATCGGGCTTCTCATGGGCGGCTCGGTCTTCCTGGGCGACTTCAGTCTGCTGAACCTCATCTTTGACGGGCTGGGAACGTTCTTCATCGTCAAGGGACTGGTTGGCATCTACAAGAGCCGGGAGACGTAGCCGCGTGTCGCGCCGCCGAGCAGTTTGTGTCTCGTGCCGGCACGCCGCGCCTCGCCTGACGCTTGCTGTCATCGCGATTGCGGCACCCCTGATGCGACCGGCGGCGGCGGTGGGCCAGGACACGGCGGTGATCGTTCCAGCCGGCGGCGCCCCGATCGTTGATGGGACGATTCACGACGACGAGTGGGAGGACGCCGTCCGGCTCCCGCTGCATGGCGGCGAGGCGCTCTACCTGAAGCGGGCGGACGGGAAACTGTACATCGCGATTCGCGGGGCGGCCGGGGGAATCGGCTCCGTCTGCCTTGGCAACGCCGATAGAATCCGCGTGCTGCACGCCTCCACAGGGCTAATAATGGCGGCCTATGAGCGCGATGGTGACGCATGGCGCCTGGTGCACGGATTCCGCGGCCCGCGGCAAGCAACGGGGGAGAGGTTCACCCGCGGTGAGGCTGGACGTACGGAGGAGTACAGCGCGGCCCAACTGGAGCAGTTCGGATGGGTGGCGAACCTGGTCGAAGCGGGCACCGGTACGGACATGGAGTATCAGGTTGATCTCACTGCCGGGGCGCAATCCACCGTGTACATGTCGGTGGTCTTTCTGCAGGCCCGTGCCGCAACTCGTCTCGCACGCGCGCCGGCGGAGCTGGCCGATGCGTCGCTCGATCGGGATTTGATCGAGGGCGGGGCGAACGACAAACTCGTGTTCATGCCAACGACCTGGCTGGAACTCCGCTTTTGACGCTTAGGTTCTCCCCATGCTCTCCGACGTCATCGCCGCCATCTCCACCCCACCGGGCAAGTCCGGTATCGCGCTGCTGCGCATCTCCGGCGCGGGTGCCCACGAGGTCGCGGCGAGCGTCCTGACGGCGTTTGAAGCCAAGCCGCACCGCACCGCACGTCTGTCTCCGGTAACGCACCCAGGCTCGGGGGAGCTGCTCGACGAAGCGCTCTACCTGACGTACGGGGCGCCCGCGTCGTACACCGGCGAGGACATGGTCGAGATCACGACCCACGGAGGCCTGCTCGTGCCCGCCGAGGCTCTGGGGGCGCTGCTCGCAGCCGGCGCGCGCCAGGCGGCCCCCGGGGAGTTCACCCGGCGCGCCGTTGCCAGCGGCAAGGTGGACCTGCTTCAGGCGGAGGCCGTAGCAGACCTGATAGACGCCACGGCTCCCGCACAGCGCCGCTCCGCCCTGCACCAGCTCGACCGTGGACTCTCCCGGCGTATCGGAGCGCTGCGCGACAAGGTGCTGGAGCTCGAGGCACTGGTCTGCTACGAGATCGACTTCCCAGAGGAGGACTCGGGACCGGTCCCGCCGCAGCGCGTGGCAGCGGCGGCGGCGGCACTCGAGGGGGAGCTGGCAGCCCTCATCGGCACCGCAGCCGAAGGAGAGCGCCTGCGCGAGGGTGCGCTGGCGGTCATTGCCGGGCGCCCCAACGCCGGGAAGTCATCGCTGTTCAACGCACTGCTCGGCACGGAGCGGGCCATCGTCACGCAGATCCCAGGGACGACACGCGACGCAATCGAAGCTCCGGCAAGCTGCAACGGGTTCCCGTTCCGGCTCATCGACACCGCCGGCCTGCGCTCGACCGAGGACACCATCGAGCGACTGGGCATCGAGGTGAGCCGACGCTACCTCGACGCGGCGGACGTGGTGATCTTCTGTGCCGAGGCGGGGCGCGAGCTGGGTGCGGAGGAGAGCGCCTTCCTCGAGGAGACCACGGCACCGGTAGTGGTCGCACGCACGAAGGCCGATCTGGCGACGGATTCGAATGAGCCGGCAGACAGTGATGTGATAGTGTCGGTCGAGACCGGTGAGGGAATTCCCGCTCTGCGCGGGAGGCTCGCGGAGCACGCGTTCACCACGCTGGCGCGTGCTGCGGACGTGGAGCCGCTGGTCACGCGCGAGCGGCACCGCACGGCACTCGAGACGGCCCTCGACGAGGTGCGGGGCTTCGTGCGAGCGCGCAGCGAGGCGCTGGAAGCTGCCGCGGCGGCCACGCACCTGCGTGCCGCCGTAACCGCGCTGGAGGACGTGATCGGGCTGGTGGCGAGCGAGGACGTACTGGAGCGGGTGTTCGAGCGGTTCTGCGTTGGGAAGTAGCGCCTACTCCAGGCTCTCGTCTCCCCCCTCCAGCACCAGGCGCCACACCTCATCGACCAGCCACTGCAGGCGCTCCTGCGCGTACTCCAGCTCCGAGGGGCCCATGTCGGGCGACTTCCTGGCTACCTCCCGCACTAACTCGATCAGCTCGTCGAGCACCTCGCGCAGCCCGCGCATGCGGCGCCGCTCGGGGAGCGGCTTGGCCGCTGCCCCCCGCGCCTTGGGGCGCCGGGACGGTCGTTTGGTGGGCTTCTTCTTCACGCGGTCTGTACGTCGCGGGCGCGCTCGTCGAATCCCTGGCACTCGAGGGCGTGCGCCCGCAGCGCAGCGGGGAGCCCCAGTTCGGCCACGATGGCCTCGACCATGCGCTCGCCCATGTAGTATCCGGCGCGCTCGGGGATCACCTTGCCGCTGACGAGGCGCTGCGCGGCCGACATTCCGCCGGAGAGATAACGCAGCCGATACCCGAGGCCACGCTGGTCCAGCTCCTCCTGCACGGCGTGCTGTAGGAAGGCCTCGAGCTGCCGTAGGCGACGGTACTGGCGCCTGACGAAGCCCATGTAATCCCAGGGCTCGAAGCCTGGCGCCACGGCCCTAGAAGCGGCTACCGCCAGTCCCTCGTTCACGAGCAGCTCCCGCAGCGTCGCGCGGCTCCCGGACTCCCAATAGTCGTAGCAGCCGCCCATCTCACGCACGACCTCGGCCAGCTCGCTGCGGCTCTCGGGAGAGGTGTAGCGGACGGTGTGTGCCACCTCGTGGGCTATCCAAAGCGGCAGCTGCTCGGGCGGCAGCCCCAGCCCCAGGGTCTCGTGGTTGGGGCGTCCCGTGAAGTGCTCGAGGCACACGAAGGCGATGCCACGGCCGTCTACCACCAGCTCGCCGGCGTTGGCGCCGCCCACGCCTATCATCAGGTAGACGTCGTACTGGCGGTCGATCTCGAACCGATCTTCGCACCGCTTCATCGTCTCTTCCGCCACTGCCGCGACATCGTAGCCACCAAGGAGCGCGTGCATGTCCTGGCGTTGTGCCTCCAGGGCGCGCAGGATCACCTCTTCGGCGTGGGGGCTGTCGAGGTCGAGTATGTAGTTGTGCCAGTAGGAGGAGAGGAAACTGCGGTGTTCGTCCAGGTGGCGCCGATACGCCTCCAATGGATCCGATGCATCGATCGCGGCGAGGAATTCCGGAACGAGGTTTATAAGCATTGGAGGCGCCCACAATTTGCGATGCGACTCCGATACTGACAACCCCTTTTGTCAGCGCAGTTCTACATCCACCAGCGTGGTGCGTGCTTCGCTGCCACGCACGAGGTCGCGAACGCGCATGACTATGCGGTACTCGCCCCGCGGCACCCGGCCTGGCGCGAATATCACCCGCTCCGGGACCATGGGTGCGTCTTGCGCCTGGCGCTCGAAGCGAACCGTCAGCACTGGCTCGCCCCCACGCATGAAGGCGTACTCCACCTCGTACCTGAGGAATCCTGCGGGGTCGGCGGCGAGCTCGTAGATCTCGGCGTAGAGCGCCAGGGGACTCCCCACCGGGAGGCGGCGCGTACCCGGCATGGCCCGCGCCACGTCTTCGCGTGAATACGCCGTATCGCCGAGCGGAGCCACGAGAATGCTGGAGAGCATCAGGTAATCCCGCCACAGGTCCGCCACCGGCACGTCGGCGCGCAGCCGGCCCAGCCGCTCTCCCTCCCGCACGTCCACCCCGAGGTGGTAGTTCCTGTCCTCGACGTGGAACACGAACGGGCTGACGCCGCCGATGCGGACCAGCTCGTTCCATTCGGCGTCCCACAGTGCGGCCGCGCCGGAGTCGGGTGCCGCCCCGACGTAGACGAGCTGGTAGCCGCTCAGGGCGCCGCGGAAGGTGGCCACCCAGGCGTCGACTTCGAGATCGGCCGCAATCGAGCTCTCGTCCGATTCGAGCATGAGGAGCGTGTTGTGAAGCTCCGTCCGGCTGATCGGATGGAGCAGCATGTCGCCCGCGCCCTCGAGCCAGGCGAACGTGACGGCGATATAGCCCTCGGGCAGGTCGTAGATCCAGCGCTCCACGTCTATCGGCGTGTCGCTGCCGAACGTGGTGAACAGGTCGTGGGGCGGCCCGAAGCGCAGGTACATGAGTCCCCTTCCGTCCAGTCCGTAGCGCCTGTACCGGGTCACCGAGTCCGGCTCGGGGATGTCGCGGAGGTCCAGTCCCAGTCCGGCCGCGGTCACCGCGTCCTCCAGCCTGGAATTACCAGGGAGCGGGCTCGTGGGGAGGCCGAACTGCTGCGCGACACTCAGGACCTGGGCTCCCGAGCCCGCGAACAGCGCGCGACGCAGCGGTGAGCTGTGGTACAGCGCCTGCGGATGGACCAGCGGGTAGTAGCTGCGGGCGTGAGCCAGCCGCTCGAAGTGCTCGGCGATGCGCTCGTTCGACGCCGTGGTGAGATCGGGCTCCCTCCTGCTCCAGAATCCCCGCAGGAACGTCTCGCGCTCTCCAGGCGGAGTCGCCACGTACGCGCTGTCCTCTTCAGGGTACGCGATCCCGGCAACCTGGCGCCACAACAGGCCGAGCGAGTCGGATTCGGATTGCGCGAGCGCCCTTTCATAGTAGGCGCTGCCGGCGGCCCCATCCCCGCCTTGCAGGGCGCACTGTGCACGCAGCGCCCACAGCGTCCCGTTCTCGTGGCCTGCCGCGACGAGGGAATCGAGGACCGCCGCCGCGGGCTCGCACTCATCCGCATCCGCCAGCAGCCGGGCGCCCTGCAGTGCCGCGAACGGATCAGTGCCGTGTGCGGCCAGGATCACCGCAGCCTCCCTGCGGTCCTCGTTGCTCCAGTAGACCTGGTCGGCGATATCCCAGGTGTCCCTGTAGTGCGGATCCGAGCGCCACACGTCGAACAGGCCGCGCTTGATCATCCACTGCCCGTCCTCCATGGCCAAGTGGAGGCCGACCTGTATCTGCCAGTAGGGAGGCTCGGGGTTGCCGGGGTCGGCTTTGCGCGCACTCTCGAGGTAGTCCCACGCCTTCCACCGCCCGATCACGGGCCAGGCGAGGTGTACGCGTCCCAGCAGGGTGAGGGCTCTCACATCGTCGCGGTCGCGGCGCACCTGCCGCTCCAGGATGCGGCGGGCGTCGCCCAGCTCCCCCGCCACTAGCAGCGATTCGGCACGTGCGTAGATGCTCGTGTCCTGCACCTGCTGCTGCAGGGTGGCCGACAGCGCCAGGACCAGGACGGCCTTCATCGCAGCTCCACGTCCGCGATCGTCGACTCCTCCTCCAGCCCCGCGACGCGCACCGTCATGGTGATCGTGTAAGTGCCGCGCGGCACCCTGCCGGGTGCCAGCACCACCCGCTCGGGCACGATCGGTGCGGCCGTCACGGTGCGCTCGAACGAAACGCTGATCGGGTCGCCGGCGCCCTCAGGCAGGAACGCGTATTCCACTTCGTAGCTGGTCAGGCCTGCCGCGTCGGCTGGGAGCTCGTAGATCTCGCTGTACAGCGCGAGCGGGACGCCGGCCTGCAGCCGTCGGATGCCCGGCATCGCGGCCGCCACCTCCTCGCGGCCGAACCCCGTGTCGGCGACCGCCCCGACGAGCAGGCTGGAGACGGTGAGCTGGTCGCGCCACAAGTCGGGGACGGCAACGTCGGCGCGCAGGCGGCCCAGCTCTCCATCACGCTGCACGTCCAATCCCAGCGTGTACGGTCCCGCCTCCACATGTAGCCGGATGGGACTGACTCCGCTGCGGCGGTCCACCATGGTCCACTGATCGTCCCACAGGGCTGCAGCGCCAGTGTCGGGGGTCGCACCCACGTATACCAGATGCATGCCGCGGACGGCACCGCGGAAGCTGGCAACCCAGGCGTGCACGTCGAGCGTGGCCGTGACCGACGTCGTGTCGCGCTGCAGCAGCTCGACCGAGTGGCTCACCTCGCGCGGCGTGGTTGGGAACACGACCATGTCGCCGCCCAGCGAGGCGCCGCCGGCGAACGCCGCTGCGGACGTGGCCCGGGCGAACACTACCAGCTGCGGCTTGTCCGCCGTCTGGTAGTACCATGCCTCGACCGCGTCCTCCACGTAACGGCGCTCGGGGTTGCCGAAGCGCAGGTAGATCAGGCCGCGTCCGTCGAAGCCGTAGCGCCGGTAGCGCGACAGCGTGTCCGGTTCGGGAAGGTCGCGCACGTCGGTGCCCACGCCGGCCCGCTGCAGGTCCGCCTCGAGCCGGGCCGACATCTGCGGCAGGATGCCCGGCACCCCGAGGCGCTGCACTCGCACGAACACGCTGGGTGCCACGTTGGCGACTACGGCCCGGCGCGCGGGCGTCGTGTGGAACGCGGCCTGGGGGAAGAGCAGTCGGAAATCCTGCCTGGCGCGCCGCAGCCGCGCGAAGTGCTCCACAATGCGCTCGTTGGGCTCCGTGTTCAGGTCCGGCTCACGCCGGGCCCAGAACACGGCGAAGAAGGCGGGCCACTCGTCCGGTGCAGCGCTGGCGTGGGAGGCGACCTCGGCGGGCGAGGCGATCATCTCGATCTGCTGCCACAGGATTCCCAGCGTGTCCGTTGCCGCGGTGCGCACCGCCTCGCCGTAGTGCGCCAGACCACTCGCCGTGTCGCCTGCCTCCAGGGCGCCCTGTGCGCGCAGCGCCCAGACGGAGGCGTCCGTGTGGCCGGCGCTCACCATTCGGGCGAGGATCAGCTCTGCCTGTTCGTCGTGGTTCAGGTCGATGAGGAGCTGCGCGCGCCTCACGTCGGCGGCGGCGACGCCGTCTCTGCGCGCCAGAATCTCCACTGCCTGCTCCAGCTCCCCGGTGCCGTGGTATGCGTGGCGCCACAGCTCCCAGGTGTCACGGTAGGCAGGATCCAGGTTCCAGACGCGGTACAGGCCGTCGCGGATGGCCCACTCGGCCCACTCGCTGTTGCGGCCGTTCACCTGCAGGCCCGCGCGCGCCTGCCAATAGGGGATCGCCGGATCCTCGGGCGTGAGCTCCCACGCCTCCTCTAGCACGTGCCATCCGGTGGTGGCGCTGTCCGCCGCACCCCACGTCACGTACACGCGGCCCAGCAGCGTAAGCGCACGCGCGTCGCGCCGGTCCTCGTCGAGCCACTCGCGCAGGATGGCCCGCGCCTCGGAGAGCTGCCGGGCCTCGAGCAGCGACTCTGCCTCGGCGTAGAACTGAACGGAGTCCTGAGCGGGGAGGGCCGCGGCCAGCGACATCGCAATGGCGAGCGTCGTCACCCCATGATGCGCTCCAGCTCGGCCGCCTGCTCGGGGAGGAAGCCGAAGAAGACGATCTCATGCAGGGCCGGGGTATCGAGGGAGGCGCCGATGGCGTCACGCATTATGCCGGCCGCGCGGCCGAAGTCGAAGCCACCGATGCCGCTGCCCAGCACCGGGAACGCGATGCTGCGCGCGCCGCTCTCCGCGGCGATCCGCAGGCTGGCAAGCGTGCTGTCGCGAATGGAGCGCTCCGACACCGGCTCGTCGCCCATCGCGGCCGCGTGGATCACCCACTTGCAGGACATTTGCCCGGCTCCGGTCAGGGCCGCCTCTCCAACGCGGATCGGGCCGTGCCGGTCGCACTCCTCCTGGATTGCCGGTCCGCCGGCGCGTCTGACCGCACCGGCCACGCCGGCACCGAGCTGCAGGTGGTTGTTCGCAGCGTTGACGACTGCGTCGCCCTCGTAGGTCGTGATGTCGCCCTGGCGCACCGCGATGGGCGGGCTCACGGCTACTCGTCGTCGCGCAGCTCGCGGCTCCGCTCGTCGAGGACCTTGCGCTCCTCGGGCGTGAGGGAAGCCAGGCCGGTGCGGGAGATCTTGTCGAGCACGCGGTCCAGCTCGTCGCTGTTGCCGTCCGCCTCCTTGTCAGGTTGCGATGGAGGCGCAGCGGCGGGTGACGCCGCGGTGGGGGGCTCTCTCGTGGGGCGCGGCGGCACCACGTGCGCGAACTCGCGGGCCTTGAGCGCTGCACGTGCGCGGCGCATGACGGCTTCCTCGCTCCGCATGTAGATGAAGCCGAACAGGAACCCGCCCAGGTGCGCAAGGTGCGCTACGCCATCCCGTGCCCCACTTATGGCGAGAACCAGATTGATCGTGGCGAGGAATACGACCAGCCATTTCGCCTTGACCGGCACGGGCAGCGGGAACACGTAGATGGGCGCGTCCGGCCACGTCATGGCGAACGCCAGAGAGACGCCGAACACCGCCGCCGAGGCACCCACGAAGGGTGCCACCGGTGTGAACATCGAGAGGGCGAAGGAGAATGCCGCCCCGCCGAGGCCGCAGATCAGGTAGTACAGCGGGAAGGCTGTGCCGCCCATGCGCTCCTCGACTGCAGGTCCGAAGATGAACAGCATGAGCATGTTGAACGCGAGATGCAGGAAGCCCGCGTGCACGAACATGTAGCTGAGGAACGTCCACCAGCGCCGCCCGGCCGCCGCCGGATCGAACGAGAACATCTCGTAAAACCACGGCCCGGTGAACAGCGTGATGGTGAGCAGGTACACCGCCGCGTTGGCGGCGATGAGCCCCAGCACCCACGGGGTGAGCGAGAACGCCGAGCGAGTGCGCATATCCATCTACTCTAGACCTCTGGCGCGCCCTTTGTTCCGGTTTCCGCTCGATTCCCCGTCCGGCTGCCCGGCCCGCCGCCCGCCCGGTCCAGCACCATGCGGCAGATGCGGTGGCACAGCTCCTCGAACGGTATGCCCACGGCGGCCGCCGACTGGGGCAGCAGGCTGGTGGCCGTGAGTCCGGGAAGCGTGTTGGCCTCCAGCACCCAGGGGGTGCCGTCGGCCGCCAGTCGGAAGTCCACGCGCGAGAAGTCGCGCAGGGCGAGTGCGCGGTGCGTGCCGGCCCCCAGCCTGCGCATGTTCTCGGCGGTCTCCCGCTCGAGCTCCGCCGGGAAGATCTCCTGCGCCATGCCCGGCGTGTACTTGCATTCGTAGTCGAAGATGTCGTGGCTCGGGATGATCTCGCCCACGGCGAGCGCTTCATCGTCCAGGATGCCCACCGTGTACTCGCGTCCCGGCGCATACGCTTCGAGCATCACCTCGTCATCGTACGCGAGAGCGACCTGCACCGCCTCCGGTACGCCCGAAGCGTCCTCCACCACCGTGAGCCCCACGGTGGAGCCTGCCTTTGACGGCTTCACGATCAGCGGCAGCCCGAGCGCTCCGATCTCGTCTTCGGGCGCGGGCCACATGCACCACGGTGCCGTGGGTATCCCCGCCTCCAGCAGCCGGCGCTTGGCGCTGTCCTTGTCCATGGCGAGCGCGCTGCCGTGGGGGTCGCTCCCCGCATAGGCGAAGCCGGCGCGCTCGAGCAGAGCCTGCATCTCTCCCCCCTCGCCCTGGCGGCCGTGCAGCACGGGGAAGATCACCTCGGCCGCGCACATGGCCGGAAGCGCCGTGAGCTCCTCCCACAGCTCGCGGGCGGCCAGTTCCGATAGCTGCTCCAGCGTGGGCGGCTCCTTGCCCACTGGGCGCAGCCGCTCGCGCTCCTGCCCGGGCGACAGCGTGCCGTCCACGGTATCGACGACCGTGACGTCGTGACCCTTCGCCCTGAGCGCGGCCACCACCTGCCCGGCGCCCGCCAGTGCCACGTCGCGCTCGGGTGTGGTGCCGCCTGTCAGCACGGTCACGCGACTCATGCCGGACGGTACTCCACGCGGTAGTGTGGTGTCTCCCAGACTTCCACGGAGGTTATGGCGGCAGCGGGCGCGCCCTCGCCGAGCCGGGCCGCCGAGCGCTCACACACCACCCGCGCTATGCACTCCGCGGTCGGCGGCGTCTGACGGAACGGCTCCAGCTCGTTGAGATAGGAATGATCGAACTCGCCCACGGCATCCTGCAGTGCGCTCTCTATGACCCGGAAGTCGACCGCCATGCCGCCCGCGTCCAGCGCGCTTTCGTCAACCTGCACGGTGAGGCGCACGCGCCAGTTGTGGCCGTGCATGCGCTCGCACTTCTCCACTCCGGGCAGTGTGTGCGCCGCGGCGAAGGCCGCCTCAGCGGAGAGCAGGTAGTGCGCGGTCACCGGATTCCCGCCACGTGGTGCAGCACGTCGTAGCGCGTCACGATGCCGCTGAGCTTTCCCGCGGCGCGGACGAGGACCGCGGGGGTCTCGCGCGACAGCAGGTCGGAGAACTGATCAAGGGGCAGCGTGTCGTCCACCACCGGGTAGGGTGACTCCATGATGTCCCGCACGGGCTGGTCCAGCACCACCGGGTGCGCGATGGCCTGCGCCATGAGGCTCGATTCGTTGACCGAGCCGACGCACTCGTGCTGGTCCACGATCGGGAGCTGCGAGATGTCGTAGGTTTCCATCAGGTTGAGTGCCTGCCGCGCGGTCTGGGCCGGCTGCACGGTAACGAGCCCGGGGGCCCCGTCGGCCTTTGCGGCCACCAGCGCGCCCGCCGTGACACGCTCCACATCGAGCATCTGGTTTTCTCGCATCCAGTCGTCGTTGAACACCTTGGAGAGATAGCGCTCGCCGGTGTCGCACAGGATGGCGACGACGAAGGCGTCCGGATCGCCAGCCTCGCGCGCCACCTCGAGTGCGGCGGACACGATGAGCCCGGTGGAGCCGCCCACGAAGAGGCCCTCCTCACGCGTGAGGCGCCGCGCCATCTGGAACGCATCCTTGTCGCTCACGGTGCGGAATTCATCGACGTAGTCGTAGTGCAGCGTACCCGGTATCTTGTCGCCGCCGATTCCCTCGACCTTGTAGGGGTGGCCCTTGCCCACTTGTTTGGTTTCGGCGTATTCGGCGTACACCGAACCCTCCGGCTCGGCCACAATCACGCGCACCGCCGAGTTCTGCTCCTTGAGGTACCGTCCCGCGCCGCTCAGCGTGCCGCCGGTGCCGGCACCCCCGACGATGTGCGTGATCTTGCCGTCCGTCTGCGTCCACAGCTCCGGCCCGGTCGTGCTGTAGTGTGCAGCCGGGTTCGCGTCGTTGTAGAACTGATTGGCGAGCACGGCGTTGGGAGTCGCGGCTGCGATCGCCTTCGCCTTCATGACGTAGTTCTCGGGATGGTCGGGGGGCACGGCGGTGGGCGTGATGATGACTTGCGCCCCGAACGCCTTGAGGAGGCGCACCTTCTCGGACGACATCTTGTCGGGCATCGTGAAGATGCAGCGGTACCCCTTGAGCGCTGCAGCCAGAGCCAGCCCCACCCCGGTGTTGCCGGAAGTGCCCTCGACTATCACGCCGCCGGGCTTGAGCTCGCCGCTCCGCTCCGCGTCCTCGATGATGGCAATCCCGATGCGGTCCTTCACCGAGCCGCCCGGGTTGAAGAACTCTGCCTTGCCGTACACGGGCGTCTTGATGCCCGCCGTGACTCTGTGCAGCCGGATGAGAGGCGTCCACCCGATGGTGTCGAGGACGTTCTCATAGGGCTTCAGGTGACGTTCGCTCACGATCCACCTCCCGACGACCCGTTCGGAACCTGGAAATGCACCGGCTGCAGAAACACCGTGGGCACCGGCTCGCCGTCGCGGCGCGCCGGCGCGAAGCGCATCTCCGTCACCCCCGCGAGCGCGGCGGAATCGAGCGCGGGATAGCCGGAGCTCTCCGCCACGATCGTGGAGTCGCCCACTACCGCTCCCGTCTCGTCCACGAACATGCGCAGGATCACCGTGCCCTCCACGCCGTCGCGGAACAGACTGGGCGGGTATGCGACGGGGGATTCCGCGTTCACGACGACCGGTGCTTCGAAGCCGCGTGGAGGTGCAACCGGCGTGCCCTGCTCCGGTGTGGAGTCCTCGGCACCGCACGCCAGCAGCAGTGCGGCGCCAATCCAGTGATAGCGCATCAGCGATCCTCTGCCCGTCGCTTGAGCTCCGCCAGTCTGGTGAGCGCCTCGATCGGGGTCATTGATTCGGGGTCCAGGTCCTGCAGGGCCTTGAGCACCGGGTGCTCTCCCGGCGCGAACAGTGCGAGCTGCTGAGGGTCGGGACGCGGCGGGGGCGCCTGCCCCGCCACGTGGTGTCCCGACTCGAGCAGCGCGAGAATCTCCCAGGCGCGCTCGACCACCGTGCCGGGCAGACCGGCGAGGCGGCCCACGTGTACACCGTAGGAGCGGTCGGAGCCTCCCGGCTCCAGCCTGTGCAGGAATACGATGTCGTCTCCGGATTCCTTAACGGCGACGTTGTAGTTGCGGGCGTGCTGCAGCTCTTCGGTGAGCTGCGTCAGCTCGTGGTAGTGGGTCGCGAAGATCGTCTTGCAGCCTATGCTCTCATGCAGATGCTCCGTGACGGCCCAGGCTATCGCCACCCCGTCGTACGTCGCGGTGCCGCGGCCGATCTCGTCGAGCAGAATGAGGCTGCGCTCGGTGGCTCCCCGCAAGATGGCACTCGTCTCGCTCATCTCGACCATGAACGTGGACTGCCCGCGCCCCAGAGCGTCGCTCGCGCCCACGCGTGTGAACACACGGTCCACCACTCCGATGCTCGCAGCGTCGGCGGCCACGAAAGAGCCCATCTGCGCCATCACCACGGCGAGCCCGGTCTGGCGCAGCACGGTGGACTTGCCCGCCATGTTCGGTCCCGTGAGCAGGATGACGCGGGCCGCTTCGTCCAGCCGGATGTCGTTGGGGATGAACTTGCCCGGCGGCAGCACGCGCTCGACGACGGGATGGCGCGACGCCTCGAGCTCGAGCTCGAGCGTGTCGCTCATTACCGGCCGCACGTAGCGCTCCCGCACTGCGGTTTCGGCCAGCGACGCGAACACGTCCAGCGCCGCCACGGTGCGGGCGACGTGGCGCAGCCGGGAAAGGCGCGTTGCGACAGCCTCGCAAATGCCGCCCAGGATCTCACGCTCCCGCTCCAGCGCACGCTCCTCGGCGCCGAGCACACGGGCCTCGTAATCCTTGAGCTCCGGCGTTACGTAGCGCTCTGCGTTGGTGAGCGTCTGGCGCCGCTCGTAGTCGTCGGGCGCCGCGTCCTTGTGGGCCTTCGTGATCTCGATGTAGTAACCGAAGACCTTGTTGTAGCCGATCTTGAGCGAGGCGATGCCGGTGCGCTCGCGCTCGCGCGCCTGTAGCTGTGCGATGTAGCGCTTGCCTCCGTCGCGCAGCTCACGGATCTCGTCTAGCGCGGTATCCGCGCCGGCGCGGACCGCATCGGCCGTGCCGAGGCTGGGAGGCGGCTTGTCGACCAGCAGCCGTGCCAGCTCGTCGGTCAGGTCGGCCAGCAGGTCGAACCGTTCCGCCATCTGCTCCAGCTCGCCGCTCTGCTCGCGCCGGGCCAGGCCGTCCAGTGCGTTCTTGAGGTCCGGCAGGCGGGACAGGGAGTCGCGCAGCCCGCCCAGGTCGCGTGGGCTGGCGCGATGCGCGGCGGCCCGGCCCGACAGCCGCTCCACGTCACGCACTCCGTCCAGCGCATCCCACATTCGCTCGCGGCCGCGCTGGTCACCGACCAGTACGTCCACCGCGTCGAGCCTGCCGTTGATCGCTGCCACGGTGCGCAGCGGCGCCTGGAGCCACTGCCTCAGCAAGCGCGCGCCCATCGGCGTCACCGTGCGGTCGAGCACGTCCAACAGCGTGCCGCCCTTGTCACCCGGCCGCAGCGGCTCGACCAGCTCGAGGTTGCGCCGTGTCATCTCGTCGACGGGCATGGTGGCACCCAGCCGTCGCACCGCCGGAGGGGCCAGCTGCGGCAGCCCGCCGGGCTGCAGCTCCGCCGCGTAACGCAGCAGCGCTCCCGCCGCGCCGAGCGCGGGGCGATCCTGCTCTGCTATGCCGAGCCCGTCGAGGCCGTGCAGCCCGAAGCGCAGGGCGATGTCCTGCGCCGCCTGGTCGGGATCGAACTCCCAACCTTCGCGCGGCGTGACCATCACCGTGCCGTCCGCAGCGGCAACTTCGTCTCCCTCGGGGACCACGATCTCGCGCGGATCGAAGCGCGAAAAGGCGACCGCGAGGTCTTCTACCGCGACCGTCTCCAGAATGAACTCGCCGGTGGAGAGGTCCAGCGCGGCCAGTCCCGCTGGATCACCCGGCAAGACCGCTACGAGGAAGTTGTTGCGTGTACCATCGAGCCACTCGTGCGCGAGGATCGCGCCGGGGCTCACGGTCTCGATCACCTCGCGTTTGACGACGCCTTTGGCGTGTTTGGGATCCTCGACCTGTTCGCATATGGCGACGCGGTAGCCGCGCTCGACCAACCGCCGCAGGTAGTCGTCGGCCGCCTTCACCGGCACGCCCGCGAGCGGGACGTCGGCGGCGGCTCCGCTGTTGCGGCTGGTCAGAGTGAGACCGAGTTCCCGCGCCGCGAGCTTCGCGTCGTCGAGGAACATCTCGTAGAAGTCGCCCATGCGGAAAAAGAGAATCGCGTCGGCGTGACGCGCCTTGATCTCGCGGTACTGCTGCATCAGCGGGGTCTCGCTCGAACCGTGCGAACCGCGCTTGCGGCTCACTGCTGCTCCTCTACCACGAACGGGCTGCCTCCCAGCCGCTGCCGCAGCTCGTTCACCACCCGCTGCGCCTGCTGCCTGTCGGGGTAGCGGCCCACCCGCACCTTGAACAAACCGTCGGCGTCGCGCACGACGTGCGGCTCGTACCCGGCGGCGTTGAGCTGGCGCATCAGCTCGTCCGCTGCTGCCACGCTCTGAACCGCAGCCACCTGCGCGGCGTAGACCGTCACAGTGCGCGGCCGGGCGGTGGTGTCGGCGCCTGCCGAGTCTCCCGCCTGCTGCACGGCGGCGCAGCGCTGCAGCTGGTAGCGCGCCCGGTTGCCGAGCTCGACGTCGTCGCTTGCGCCGGCGGCAGCGACGTTGAGCAGGCGGCATCCCTCCATGGGGTTGCCTAGCTCGAGCTGCGAGCGGCCGGCCCAGAAGTTCGCTTCCGCTAGCACGTCACTGAACGGGTAGTCCCTGATGACGCGCAGGGACGAGCGGTAGGCGGCGGCGAAGTCTCCGGATGCGAACGCGAGCTGGGCCAGCCGCAGGTGGGCGCGGTCGGCCCAGCTGCTGCGCGAGAACTCGATGCCCACGCGTCGGAAGTAGAACATGGCGCTGTCCACGTCGGCCGCGACGACACCTGCGGCGTAAAGCACCCGCGGGTAGAGTGTGTCGCCGGGAGAGGTCTCGGCCAGGCGCGCACGCACGTAGGCGCGCGCGGAGTCCGCCTGTCCCTCGGTGGCGAGCCGCACGGCCACTTCCAGCGTGGAGTCGCCTTCGATTACCGGCCACGCCTCCTGTGCCGCCGCCGTGGGCGTGATCGTAAAGGCCGCCGCCAGCGCGGCAAGCAGAGCGGCGAACGCCGTCGGTCGCCTCATTCCACGGCCCGCTGCGGGGTCATGACGAGCAGCATGTCGCACAGGGTGCCTACCTCGTCGCTGATTGTCGTCGACTTGAGTGCACGATCCGTTTCGTATGCGGCCCGGATCGCCCGGTCCAGCGCACGTCCCGTCCAAGCGCGGGCGGCTCCGGTCCAGCGGGACGCCTCGGCCTTCCAGCTGCCGAGTCCGGGGGGGCGCGCCCGCCGGATGTGGTTGAACACCGCCTGCTCCACACTGCGCGCGTTGCGGCCGCCGTCGAGCATTGCGCGGGCCATGCGCACTCCCACCAACGCGGTGCCGAGCTGGCTCACGAGGCGCACGCCGTTCACTCCGGCTGCGGCCAGCACGTTCTCCAGCATGCCGACCGCGCGCCCAATGTCGCGCTCGAGCACGGCTGCGATCCAGTCGTGGGCGGTCTCGCCGCGCCGCACTCCCACGAGGTCGGCCACCTGCGCGACAGTCATCGTGGCGCCACGCGCTGCGGCGGCGAGCTTCTCCACCTCCATCGCCAGTTCCCACAGCTCGCTGCCTACCGCGTGCACCAGGTGGTCCACCGCGTCGGTCTCCAGGTCGAGGCCCGACTGCTCGGCACGGCGCTTCACCCAGCGCCGCGTGCGCTCCGGGTTCAGTGCCTCGACGCTCACGTGCGCCGCGGCACCGGTAATGCCCGATTGCGGTTTCTGGCCGGCACCGTGGACCAGCACCAGGACCGTGGTCGGCGAAGGGTTGGCCACGTAACGGTCGAGCACCTGCCACACCTTGGCGTTGCGGCGCCATTGCTCCAGCCCTTTAATGACCACCACCCTGCGCTCTGCGAGCATGGGCGGTGTCTCCACCAGGGCGTGCAGGCTCTCGCCGTCCAGATCTCCGGCCGAACGCACGTCCAGGTTGAAATCCCTGCTCGCCGCGTCCACTGCGCGCTCGACGACCTGTGCCACGAGCTCGTCCTTCAGCACGTCTTCATCGCCGGTCAGGTAGTAGACGGGAGCGAGCTCCTCGCGCCGGATGCTCCGGTACGCGGAGTCGAACGAAAGGGACGCCGCCATATCCGCGGAAATTACCGACCGGGGAGGGCCGGAGAAAGGTGAGCGAGCGGGTGAGCTAGCGCGTCAGCGAGGCCGGGACCCCGAACTGGGCCTCGCCCGACCCCGGGGCGCGCCATTCCCCCCCGAACGCTGGCACGGAGAGGTGGGCGAAGCTCACGAACGGGGGGCCAGGGTTGGCCACCGCGACCGGGAGCGGAGCCTCCGCGGCCGCCGGCTCCACCGCCACCCGCTGGGGGGCATTGGTCGTTTCCCACAGGAACAGCGCCGCGGCCGTGATCAGCATCAGCGCCACCATGATCCCTGCAGGCGCCGGGGTGACCGGCTCGTGCAGCACCAGGTGGGTGTCCGCCAGCCGGCTGGCGAGGCGCCGCCGGAAGGCCCACGACGGCCTGATGTCGCTGAGGGTCTTGAACAACGTTACGCCACGGGCCACCCGGGCGTCGTACTGCATGCAGCGCGGGCAGCTGAGCAGATGCTGGCTCATCCGCTCCCACAGCTCGGCGTCCTCGATCAGGCCGTCGCGGTAGTCCGAGTAACGCTCGAGGAAATCGGTGCAGTTCATGCCATGGGATGGTACCGCAGCCCGGGGCGAGAGTTCCGCCGCTGAACCACGAACGGGGAAAGGCCGCCTAAGCGCCCTTCCCCGTTCTCTCCCGCGGAGGTGGGAGTGAGGGGTCCTAGTCCAGCAGCGGACCGATGATCTGAGCGAACCGATTGCGTGCCCGGTTCAGCCGGCTCTTCACGGTGCCGAGGTTGCAGTCGGTTATCTCCGCTATTTCCTCGTAAGTCTTGCCCTCGAGCTCGCGCAGCACGAACACCACCCGGTGATGCTCCGGCAACTGGGCCACCGTCCACTCGACCAGCTCCCGGAGGTGGCGCTTGCGGTACATGTCCTCCGGCCGGTGGTGCTTGTCCTCGAACTGGAGCGGCCGGTGGTCGGCCTCCCAGTTCTTCTTGATGGTCTGGAACAGCACCAGCGGGCTCCGGCTGCGGTTGCGCAGCTCGTTCTTCGCCAGGTTCGACGCGATGGTGTAGATCCACGTCGAGAACTTCTTTGTCTGGTCGAACCTGTGCAGGTGCCGGTGCACCCGGATGAAGACCTCCTGCACGAGGTCCTCCGCGCGCTCCCGATCGCCGATCGTCCGGTAGATGAAGTTGAGGAGCCGCTTCTGGTAGCGGTCGACCAGGACGTCGAACGCACGCTTCCGACCCGCCAGATACGCCGCGACCACGCCCGAATCGCCGAGCGCTGTCAGCTCCAGGGTTTCCGCCCCGAGGGCGGACGCGGGCTTGATCCGCGGCAGGGGATTTGGAGTTGCGGTCATGTGTAGCTCCCGGGCTGCGCCCCAAACGTCCCCGGAACGAGCCCTCGTTCGGACGAAAAAGGTGCGCTAAGCGCCTCCTTCCGCCTTCTTCTTCCGCACGAATCGTACCGGCCTGGGTCCCGCATCCACTGCACCGGCCGCAAATGGTTGTGGGAACGGCAGATACAAACTGCCCGGCCGGCCGACGACCGGACCCCGGGAGAGGGTCCATTTGTCCCGTTTTGGGGACAGTGACTCCTAGAGGTTGAGTCGGAATCCGGCCACCCAGAGCAGGGCGGCCACCGTCTTG
Organism: Gemmatimonadota bacterium; assembly: GCA_039586895.1. Classification (GTDB taxonomy): domain Bacteria; phylum Gemmatimonadota; class Gemmatimonadetes; order Gemmatimonadales; family GWC2-71-9; genus WVYX01. The sequence goes on from JBDHJM010000005.1 coordinate 139,428, forward strand.
GCGTCCACGATCTCGCCGTCGCGGATCATCTCCAGGGCCCGGCCGAGCGGCAGCGGCTTCACCTTGATGAACTCGTCGGCTTCACGGCTGGGTTCCCCGACCGTGATCCCGGTGGCCAGGAAGAGGTGCATTCGCTCGTCAGTGAAGCCGGGCGTCGTGTAGACCGTGGTGAGGAACTCGAGGCTCTCGGCGGCGGCTCCGGTCTCCTCCAGGAGCTCACGCCTGGCGCAGACGGCAGGATCTTCGCCCGTTTCCAGGGTTCCGGCGGGTATCTCCCAGATGGAGCCACCCGTGGCGTGCCGGTACTGCTCGATCAGCAGGACTGTGGGATCCGGGCTGTCGTCGTCCGACAGCAGTGGAACTACGGCCACGGCCCCCGGATGGCGTACTATCTCGAGGTCGTGCTCGCTGCCGTCGGGGCCCCGAATCGTATCCACGTCGACCCGGACGTAGCGGCCGTCAAAGGCCCGCCGGGAACCCACTTGCTGCGGTGAAAAGTCCGACACGGGGTCAGGCGGTCCGACGGAACACCACGAGCAGCCTGTCGTCGCCCAACTTGGTGGCGGAATGGTACTCCCAGCCCCCCCGGGCCCGCTCGTTGAGGAGGTCTGTGACCTGGTCCTCGTCGTCGCGGGACCTCCCGTGCATCCGGACGATCACAGCCTGGTACTCGGTCATTCCAGCCTCGAGTTTGTGGTGTTCCTGGGCAATGTAGCGTCGGGGACCGGCCCGCCAAGGGGCCTTCGGCCGGGACATCCGCGGGCCAGCCCGGGGGCGCCCTACCCTGCCCCACTCGCCCCGGAGGCATTCGGACCCCGATTTCGATGCTCCCGCGGTTGTGAAAGGAATCACAATACCGCAAAACGCAGCTGCGATGATCCTGTGATTGCGATTGGACCGCTTTCGGCTGCCGTAAGCCCGCCGGGAAGGCCGTGCCAGTCGGCCGGGAGCCGCAGCCGAGATCCCCAAGCTGTTGATTTATTGCGATTTACTACTGCTGGCGCCGGGCGTCTCCGCGGGGTGCTACCGCAGACAGCCAAAGACGATGGTTGGTGGCGCAACTGCGTAAGAGGGCAGGGAAGGCAGGAAATATGGGCACCGCGGTTCTGCGATATTGCGATTGTGATCCAGCTGCGACTTCGTGACACTGCGTTTGTGTCCCGTGGCCTTTACAGGCCGGACGGGAACCAATAACCATGCCTCCATGAAGCCGCAGGTCGAACCCTACAGCGCCGGGAAGGTGGTTCGCCGGTTCCTGGCGGCCGCCACGCTAGTGCTTCTGGCGGCCGCCATTCTGGTGCGGTCCGAGCCCCGGCTTTTCGTGGCGGCGGGGGCCTGCGGCGCCATATGGTGGGCCTGGGATCTCATCTGGGGGCACGTGGTGGCGCCCCTGGGTGAGTGGATCCAGGAGCAGATCATGGGGGGTGGGATAGGGGCGCTCCCCCCCCAAACAAGGCCCAACTTCGAGGAGGTCCTGCAACTGCTTGAGGGGCACCTCCAGCGGGGCACTTCCCGCAAGGTAGACCTGAATGCCGCCATCCGACTGGAGGAGATCTACCGGACCGTGAAGAAGGACCCGGCCAGGGCCCGCGCGGTAATCCGGCTGGTAAAGGAGCGGTATCCGGACGCCCCTGAGCTGGCCCGCTACGAGCTGGGGGACGACGAAGACGAGTGGCTGGGGCCCGTCCTGGGAGGTAGGCCGGAGCAGCTGAATCGGGACGATCCGCAGGCCTGAGCGACGTCGGCAACCGAATTCCCGGTATTTTTGCTAGTGTTCAAACACGAAATTAAATAATGGAATAACCGGGGGCTGCTTCGTGGCCTTCGGCAGGGTCCGAGCCCCACAATCCTCTCCCGGGAACACTGGGTGTCTGGCTTGCCTCGCTGGATGCGCCCGGCCCCGGCGCTCGCCGCCCTCCGGCACCTGCCGACATCTCCCCGCACGGGTCCTCATTGTGTATTATTCCCGCCCCCGGGCCAGGTAGCTCAGTTGGTAGAGCAGGGGACTGAAAATCCCCGTGTCGGCGGTTCAATTCCGTCCCTGGCCACTGCGCCCTACGCCCCCAGAACAAGAACGGGCCCCCGCGAAGGGGCCCGTTTTGTCAGGCAGACGTCCCGAGACCCTACTGCGGCGTCACCTCCAGCGAGCTGACGTGCACGTTGAGCCCGTGGTTCACACGCAGGCCCACGATCCCGTCCGTGCGCAGCTCTGTCCGGGGCAGATTCGCCACCTCCTGCCCGTTCACCAGAAAGCGTACCGTCTCGCCCCCGGCATCGATCGCCAGCACGTTCTTGGCGGTTCCCTCTCCGCCGTCGTGCTTCACGATCGCCTCGTGCACCGTCCAGGGGTGGATCACTCGGGTGTCGCTGCCGGCGCGCTCCTTGATCAGGAAGCTGCCGTCCTTGCGGATTAGGAAGTAGGTGTAGGCCTGCCCTGAGCCGTCGAGCTCAGTCCCGCCGATGAACACGCCAAACGCCTCACGCCGCTCGACGGGGAACAGGTAGATCTGGGATTCGACGCCGTAGTTGCCCTGCGCGGTTCGCGCCGGGTCGTACAGGATGGCCGCCGGGCCGGTGGTGACGTGCCATCCGGGCGGCATCTCCACGAAGTAGATGTCGTCGGGCTGGCCGCCCCGGTCGAACCGTACGACCCAGTCAGCAGGGCGCTCGAATTCCTTTTCCTGCTCCTGAGCCGAGAGCGCCGGTGCCAGCAGGGCGAGGGCGAGGGAGAGTGTTGCGACGCGCATGGTGCCTCCGGGAGGTGGGGCTTGTTGGAAGGAACACTCTAACCGCACCGCAGGTTGCCCGTCCAGCTCGAGCCTTCCGCAAAACGAGAACAGCCCACGTGGGGCGCCGACAACCGCCCGGAACCCGCGCGGGGAGAGACGGCGTTCCCCAAGCAGCGCCCGTCACCCCAGCACCGGAGGCTCCCATGGCCATCTCCCGTCCGGTCGCGGCCGGCGCGGCCGCACTGTTCTCCCTCGTCATCGCATGTGCCGGTGACGGCACCGACCCGGGCAACGGCAACGGTGGAGGCGACCCCAGTCTCTCGGGTGATGTCCAGCCGATTCTCTCGGCTAACTGCGCCGTATCGGGATGCCACGTGGGCACGTCGCCCCAGCAGGGCATGAACCTCTCCAGCGGCCAGACCCACTCCAACACGGTGGACGTGGCCTCGAACGAGGTTCCCGGAATGGACCGCATCGAGCCCGGACAGCCCGATCAGAGCTACCTGGTGCACAAAATCCAGGGCACACAGGGCAGCGTGGGAGGGACGGGCGGCCGCATGCCGTTGGGCCGCACGCCGCTCACGCAGGCCCAGGTCGACATCATCCGCGCCTGGGTGACCGCGGGCGCGCTGGACAACTGATGCGGCCGCCACGCACGCGCCCGTACGGGTCCCTCGGTGCAGCGGCAGCAGCGGCAGCTGTGCTGCTGGCCTTCACCGTGGAGGAACCGCGGGCGGAGCCCTACCTCGCCGTGCGCACCGGCCTCAAGTGCGCCCAGTGTCACGTGAACCGGTCGGGCGGGGGAGGGCGCAGCGACTTCGGCAGCGCATGGTCGCAGACTCAGCTTCCCGCTCGAAGCCTGGCCACCAAGAGCCGCCGCCTGGTGGACTGGCTCGGCATCGGCTTCGACGTGCGCGCCAAGTTCGACTGGGCGCTCAACGAGGGCGTCACCCCCAACACCGCGTTCGCTCTCGACGAGTCGCAGCTCTACTTGGAAGCGAACCTGATTCCCAGCGTGCTCACGCTCTATCTGGACCAAACCCTGGGGCCCGACGAGGCCAAGGCGCGGGAGCTGTTCGGAATGATTGCCTGGAAGCCGCTCGACGGCTATGCCAAGGCCGGCAAGTTCCTGCTGCCCTACGGCTGGCGCCTGTGGGACGACGATGAGTTCATCCGATCGGTGACCAACTTCATGTACGCGACGCCCGACGTCGGGGTAGAGGTTGGCATCGAGCCGGGCCCCCTGTCGTGGTTCGTGTCGCTGACAAACGGGAGCTTCAGCGGCGAGGAGAACAACAACCAGAAGATGCTCACCTCGAGCGCGGTCCTTACGTTCCGCCGCTTCCGGGTCGGAGCCTCGGGTGCCTACAACAGCGAGCCGGGCCGCGAGACGGGCATAGTGGGAGGGTACGCGGGGTTCACGGTCGGGCCGCTCGTCTTTCTGGCAGAGGCGGACTTCGTGTTCGATTCGTTCGAGGATCCTGCGCTGAGCGACCGCGATCAGCTGGTGGCTTTCGTCGAAGGCGACTGGCTGGTGGTGCGCGGCCTCAATCTGAAGCTGACTCACGGATTCCATAATCCAACGGCCGGCCTGCGCGACGGCACCCCGATCGATCCCGAGGACCAGCGCGCGCGCACGCGAGTGGGGCTGGAGGCTTTCCCGGTGTCGTTTCTGCAGTTCTCCGGCTTCTACACTCGCGTGGACAATGCAGGAGACGGCTCGGACCTGGACGTGATCACGCTGGAGGCGCACGTGTACTTCTAGCGCAGTCGCCGGAACGACGGCGCGGGCCCGTGCGAGACTAACCGACACCTCGCACGGGCCTTAGTTTTTGGGCCTATGGGCGTGCAGCTGATTCACGCGGCCTCAATCGTCATTCTGATTGCGGTCACGGTGTACGCGCTGCGCCTGGTGCGCGTCGCGGGAAGGCTGCTGCCATGGCTGCCGCTCGCGGTGGCCGTGGGGCTGCTGGCTGCATTTCGGGTCGCGGGCCTGCTCTGGGAGGTGACTGGCGTGGCCCAGCCCGCCTCCACCGGCGACGAAGTCAACATCCTCCTGCTCTCGCTGCTGCTCTTCCTCGGGCTGGCGCACATGCGCGGCCGGCTGGCTGCGGTCCGTGAGGAGAGCATCCGCGCCTGGGAGCGCGACCGCCGGCTCCGCTCCCTGGTGGAGAACGCGCTCGACATCGTGACTGTGATTACCGCTGACGGGATGGTCCTGTACGTGAGCCCGTCGGTGCAGCGTGTGCTGGGGCACGACCCCGAGCTCCTGAAGGGCACGGACGTCTTCACCCTGATTCACCCCGACGACCTCCAGCGGGTGCGCGGCTTTCTGGCCAGCCGGATCTACAAGCCCGGGGTCGCGCCGCTCATCGAGTGCCGCATCCAACACCGCGACGCGTCGTGGCGCCACTTCGAGGTCGCGGGCAACAACCTGCTGACCCATCCTGACGTCTCGGCGATCGTCATCAATGCGCGCGACGTCACCCAGCGGCGCGAAGCGGAGGCTGCGGTCAGGGCCAGCGAGCGGCGCTTCCGTCGGCTGGTCGAGAAGTCGTGGGACGTCTTCATGCTCTTGAATCGGGATGGCGTGATCGACTTCATGAGTCCCTCCATCCAGCGGGTGCTCGGCAACGCCCCCGGCGAGTACGCCGGCCGGCAGATGTTCGACTTCGTCCATCCCGATGAGCTCCTCAAGGTGGGGGAGGCGTTCCAATCAGTCCTGAGCGAACCGGGGCGCTCGGTGCTCGTGGAGGCGCGAGCGCGCCACGCCAGCGGCGAGTACCGCTGGCTGGAGGCGGTGGGCACGAACCTGCTCGACGATCCCACCGTGAAAGCCGTGGTGGTGATCTTCCGCGACAAGACGGCACGCCGCCGTCTGGAGGACGTGCTGCGCACGATCACCGAGGGAATCTCGGGGGCTACCGGGGAGGAGTTCTTCCACTCGATGGTGGTGCTGCTGACCCAGGTCCTGGGAGCCCGGTACGCGTTCATAGCGAGGGCCGACGGGGCAGGGGAAGGTGAGCTGGCCACGATCGCCGTGTCCTCGGCGGACGAGATCCAGGAGAACTTCGCATACAGCCTCACGGGTTCGCCGTGCGGCAACGTGTTCGGCCGGGAAACCTGCAGCTATCCCGACGGCGTGCGGCAGCAGTTTCCGCATGATGATCTGCTGGGCGAGATGGATGTCGAGAGCTACCTGGGCACGCCGCTGTTCGACACCACAGGGCAGCCCCTCGGACTGCTGGTGGTGATGGACACCAAAACGATGGCCGAGGAGCAGCTCGTGCGCTCCACACTCGAGGTGTTCGCCGCCCGTGCCGCGGCCGAACTGGAGCGCGAGCGCACACTCGAGGCGCTGCGCCAGTCGGAGGAGAGCAACCGGGCGCTCGTGGAACACGCCACGTACGGGATCTACCGGTCCACGCCGGCCGGCCGCTTCGTTTCGGTCAACCCCGCGCTGGTGCGCATGCTGGGCTACGACTCGGAGGAAGAGCTGCTGAGCCTGGACATAGCGCGCGATGTCTACGCCGAACCCGCCATGCGCCGCGTGCTCATGCACCGCGACCGGGCCGCCGAGCGGATCGACGGTGTCGAGGTCGAGTGGAAGCGCAAGAACGGGGCGACGTTCCTGGTGCGCCTCAGCGGCCAGCCGGTGCGCGGCGGCGAAGGGGTGATCGAGTCCTACGAGATGATCGCGGAGGACGTGACCGAGCAGCGCGCCCTGGAGGATCAGCTCCGCCAGGCCCAGAAGATGGAGGCCATCGGGCAGCTCACGGGCGGGATCGCGCACGACTTCAACAACCTGCTCACGGTGATCCTGGCGAACACGGACATGATCGAGCGCGGCCTGCACCCGGAGCAGGGCGAGCTTTCCGAGGACCTGGCGGATCTCAGGCGCGCTGCTCAGCGCGGCAGCGACATGGTGCGCAAGCTGCTCGGCTACAGCCGCCGCGGCATGATCGCGCTGAAGCCGCTCAACGTGGTGGGAGTAATCGCGGATCTCCTGCCGACGCTGCGGCGCATCCTGCCCGAGTCCATCGACGTGAGGTTCGTGCCGCGGGCGAATGAGGCCGTCGTGATGGCCGACGAGGGGGCGCTGGAGCAGATCCTGTTCAACCTCGCCACCAACGCGCGCGACGCGATGCCCGAGGGCGGTGTGCTGCGGATAGAGGTGACCGAGATCCTGGTGGACCGCGAGCACAGCGCGCTCCAGGGGTGGGGTGCCGCGGGCGGCGAGTACGTTCTGCTGTGCGTAGGCGACACCGGGCACGGCATGGACGAGGACACCAAGGAGCGCATCTTCGACCCGTTCTTCACGACGAAGCCTCCGGGACTCGGTACTGGACTCGGAATGGCGATGATATACGGTCTCGTGAAGCAGCAGGACGGGTTCATCGAGATCGAGAGCTCCGAGGGACACGGCACATCGGTGGATCTCTACTTCCCTCTGGCGGAGACTGCTGCGGAAGAGGCCGTCGAGGCAGTAACGGCGGTTGGCTCCGGCGGGAGCGAGACGATCCTGCTCGTCGAAGACGAGGCGGCCATCCGGCGCGCGGCCAAGCGGCTGCTCGAGAAGAAGGGCTACACGGTCCTGCTTGCCGGCGACGGGGTGGAGGCCCTGGACGTGTTCGACCGGCACGATAGCAACATCGACCTGGTTATCACCGACGTGGTCATGCCGCGCCTCGGGGGTCGCCAGCTCTACGAATCACTGCGGCAGCGCGCCCCCGGGACCCGGTTCCTGTTCACCAGCGGCTATACGGCTCGCGACATGCGCGACACCGACTCGCTGGATCCCGGGTGGCCGTTCCTGCAGAAGCCTTGGAACGTGGACGATCTGCTGCAGCACGTGCGTGAAATTCTCGACGCGGAGCACCCCGCAGCCGAAGCCTGAGCCCACCGGCACCCCCCGTGGAATCCACCGGTACGCCTATGCATCTTACATGCCGCCGGAAACGAGGCAGTCACAGATTCCCCATGTAACGGTGTTTGGGTGGAAGGAGACAGAAGAGGATGAGCGGAGACATTCAGGTCCCGATCCCGGTCAACGAGCCGGTGCGCTCCTACGCGCCGGGCACGCCGGAGCGGCAGGCGCTCAAGGCGACGCTGGCCGAGATGCAGGGTGAGGAGATCGAGTTTCCCCTGATCATCGGGGGTGAGGAAGTCCGCACGGGCCGCATCTATAAGGCGGTCATGCCGCACGAACACGGGCACACGCTGGCTACCTGGCACATGGCCGGCAAAGAGGAATCCGAGCGGGCCATCAAGGCGGCCAAGGAGGCCTACCGCGAGTGGTCCACCTGGTCGTGGGAAGACCGGGCCAGCGTGTTCCTCAAGGCCGCCGACCTGCTGGCCACGACGTGGCGCGACAGGGTCAACGCGGCCACCATGCTGTGCCAGTCCAAGACGGCGCACCAGGCGGAGATCGACGCCGCGTGCGAGCTCATCGACTTCTTCCGGTTCAACGTGCACTTCGCCGAGCGCCTCTACGAGGACCAGCCGCTCTCCGCTCCGGGGATGTGGAACCGGAGCGAGTACCGGCCGCTCGAGGGCTTCGTCTACGCGATCACGCCGTTCAACTTCACGTCCATCGCCGGCAACCTGCCGAGCTCACCCGCCATGATGGGCAACGTGGTGGTGTGGAAGCCGTCTCGCACGGCGGTGTTCAGCGGCTACTACCTGATGCGGCTGTTCGAGGCGGCCGGAGTTCCGCCCGGTGTGATCAACTTTCTGCCGGGCGACCCGCGTGCGGTCACTGAGGCCGTGCTCAACAGCCCCGAGTTCGCGGGCATCCACTACACCGGCTCGACAGGAGTCTTCCAGAGCTTCTGGCGCACCATAGGTCAGAACATCCAGACGTACGGGACCTATCCGCGCATCGTGGGGGAGACCGGCGGCAAGGACTTCATCGTCGCGCACCCGAGCGCTGACCCCGACGCCCTGGTCACCGCGATCGTCCGCGGCAGCTACGAGTACCAGGGGCAGAAGTGCAGCGCGGTGTCGCGGGTGTACGTGCCCGAGTCGCTGTGGAAAAGGATCAAGGGCAACCTACTCGACCAGGTCGAGAGCATCCGGATGGGTGACGTCGCCGACTTCCGCAACTTCATGGGCGCCGTCATCGACGAGAAGTCGTTCGACGACATCAGCGGCTACATCGAGCATGCAAAGGGTTCGAGTGACGCTGAGGTTCTGGTGGGCGGCGAATGCGACAAGTCGAGGGGATACTTCGTGCGACCGACAGTCGTGCAGACCACCAAGCCCGACTACAAGCTGATGTGTGAAGAGATCTTCGGCCCGGTCGTGACGCTGTACGTCTACAACGACAAGGACTGGGACGAGACCCTGCGGCTGGTGGACGAGACCTCGCCGTATGCGCTGACCGGAGCGGTGTTCGCCGACGACCGCAAGGCCGCTACGGAGGCGATGGTGCGGCTGCGCCACGCCGCGGGCAACTTCTACATCAACGACAAGCCCACCGGTGCGGTAGTGGGACAGCAGCCCTTCGGTGGCGCGCGCGCCAGCGGCACGAACGACAAGGCGGGATCGATGATGAACCTGCTGCGGTGGGTGTCGGCGCGGTCGATCAAGGAGAACTTCGTGCCGCCGACCGAATACGAGTACCCGTATCAGGGGGCCGAATAGCCTATAGCCTATAGGCTATCAGCCCCGCGCGGTGCGCGGCAGGCGGTATCAAGCGCTCGGTGGCGGCCGGCGAGACGGACTGTGGCATCATGAGTCCGTCGCCCCGACCGCCACCGCTCGTTTCGGCCCACATGGCCCTCCGGGCGGCCCAATCCCGACCATTTCACGTCCCTCCTGTGTCCTAAATCACTGTCCCCCATGTGATTTAGGCACTTGTTTCGAGGGCCGCTCGATTAGAGATTGCGCAAATCACACCAGAGGATCGGTTTAGCCGTGCATAAAGCCGTACTGACAACCTGTCTGCTGAGCCTCGGAGCGGGACTCACGGGCTGCGAGCCCGCGAGCGTCACGGCCGCACGGGATCAGCTCTCGAAGGGTCCACGGCGGACCTTCAGCGCTGAGATTCCGGTGGCCGTCGACACGTTCGTGATAGGAGACCTGCTCACCGACTGGCTCGGCATCCCCCTGATCACCATCCTCGACAACCTGCTCGCGGTCGAGGCGAACACACAGACCATCATCGTGAGCGTGGGTGACACGGTTGGTGCGGTCACCGGCGTGCTCGACCCGTCGATCCTCAACTTCACCCTCGAGGAGAGCGTCGAGTTCTCGGCGGCCGGCCTCAACCTGGGCGAGTTCGAGGACGCGGCCGCCGATGCCAGTGTGAACTCGGCACTGCTGGCGCTCGACGTGACGAACACGGCCGACGCGCCACTTGCGGTCTACAACTTCCAGCTCGGCGTGGTCATGGTGGATCCGGTGGGGGACACGATCCGGCGTGTGGGCGGAGTGCCCGACTACGAGACCGACGGCACGGGAACACCCATCCTCGTGACCGCCGTCGACCCCGGCGATACGGTGTTCAGCATCCCGCACTCCGGCTCCCGGGTGGACACGCTCTTGGCCGCGGAGCTGGTCGACCGGCTGGTGGACAGCTTGCTCGCCGGCAGCCGCGTGGCGCTGGTGGGCTCGGGTTTGGCACTGGTGGGTGACAACACGGTCGGCACGATAACCGGAGCCGATGAGCTCACGATCGCGGCGCGGCCCATCATCGGGCTCGACTTCACGATCCCCCAGTCCGGCGTGACCGTCGACAGCTCGACGGCGCGTCCCGGCCTGGACCTGGACGACCCCAACGCAGCCGACATCGAATCACGGGTGGACTCGGCGGCCGCGCTGTTGGACATCACGAACGGCACGCCGTTCGGATTGGCGGTCGACATCGACGTGGTGGCCGACTCGGTGGTCGACGCCTTCTCGGAGCCAAACCGCATATCGCTGGAGTCGGTGAACGTGGCGCCCGCAACGGTGGACGCCAACGGGCGTGTCACGGTGCCGTCGCAGAGCGAGGCGACCATCCGCCTGTTCGGTGTGGACGTGCGGCCGTTCCTGGGTGAGTGGTTCACTGCTGGAGTGCGCATCACGCTGCTGCCGCCGGCCGGCGGACGCGGCGCGATCCGGGCCACCGACCAGGTCATAGTGGACGTCAGCACGCTTATGCACCTGCGGGTCGGAGGTGGACAATGAGGCGCGCCATGCTGATGGCCGTCGCCGCCACGCTGGTCTGCGGCGAGCTCGCGGCCCAGGCCGTTCCGGAAGACGCGCAGGCGGCGAAAGTGCCGATGGCCTACCGCCGCATACCTTCGGTGCGAGTAGACCCGTTTCGCCACCTGACGATTCCGCACTGGGGACTGGTGATCTCGGGCGCGGGAGTGGCGTCCAACAACTCGATGACGTTCAACGACGCGCGGGCACTGATCTTCATCGCCGACCAGGATGATCTGCTGGTGGGTGATGTGCTCGACGCGCTGAACAAGGTGCCGTCGGGGCAGGGGTTCGAGGCCGGCGGCGAGCTGGAAGGCGGGCTCTACCTGGGCGGGCCGTTCGGCCGGCACTTCAGTTTGGGTGTCTCGGCCCAGGGGCGCAGCTACGGCGTCTCGACGCTCGACGAGGCTGCCGTCGCCCTGCTGCGCGAAGGCAACGTCGCGCGCGACTCCTTCCCCCTCGGGTCGACCGGTGCGGCTGCGGTGGGTACCGAGGAGCTGGGCCTGCATGCTCTGGTCAGGTTTGGGCCGATCGGCAGTGCCGACGGCCTGGTTTTGATGCTGGGCGGAGGAGCACGCCTGCTCAAGCCGGTCTTCTATTACCAGGGCGCCTCCAGCATCGACAGCCGCGTAATCGCTACGGGCGACAGCGTCGCGGCCACGGTCGGTATCGAGACGCTCGAGACGCCCGGCGACCCGGACTTCGCGCTCGAGCTCGGCAACAGCGTGGTAGGAGACTTCATGGTGCGCTTCGAGTGGCCCACCTCGGGCCTCGCCCTCGAGGCGTCGGTCGCCAACGTCGGCAGCCTCTCCATCGACGCCGTGGAGCGGCGGACCTGGACCTATCAGGTGAACTCCACGCGGGTGCAGGAGGTGCTGGACTCGCTCGACTCCGACCCGACCACCGACGGCATCCAGTTCCGGGACCTCGAGATCCAGGACACGGTCAGCACCACCGTGGACATTCCGACCATCTGGCGCTTCAGCGGCTCTGCGTGGGCCAACCGGATCCTGCAGCTGGACGCGAGTGCCCGGCTGGCCACCAGCGGCCAGATTCTCGAATACCCGCTCGAGGTGGAGCTGGGGACCACGTGGCGGCTGCTGCGGGTGGTGCCGCTGCGGGTGGGGCTGCTCCTGGGCGGCCGGCAGGAAGTGGGCTTCACGGCGGGTCTCGGGATCGAGACGCGCAACCTGTTCTTCCAGGTGGCCGCGCGCTCCGCGGGAGGCTTCATAGGTGACGCCCGCGGTGCGGCCGGACTGCTGCAGCTGGGGTTCTTCTTCTAACGGCCTGAAAGCGCCGGAATCACGGCGAATTCGCCAGGCGATGGACGGGCAGGAGGCCGCTGGGCCCCTGCCCGTTTCTGTTTGCCCCGCTGCACCGGGCTCCAGCCCCCCGGGATTGCGGCTTCGGGCTCCAGATTCGGGGTTCGGGCCGCGCGCGGGCCTGGTTATAATTTCCGGATGCCGAAATTTCTACTTCGAGGCCGCTCCGTGCTGGGAGCGGCTCTGATAGCCGCCGCAGCCGCGGCGGCATGCTCGGGCGCGGCCGAGAGCCCGGCCGTGGACCGTGCCCCGGAGGACGGTGAGCCGTTCTTCGCCAATCTGAAGCAGCTCACGTTCGGCGGGCAGAACGCCGAGGCGTACTTCTCCCCCGACGGGAGCCAGCTGATCTTCCAGCGTACCGAGTCGGACTCCACCTGCGACCAGCAGTACGTCATCAACACCGACGGAAGCGGGATGCGGATGGTCTCCAGCGGTCTGGGCCGCACTACGTGCGGCTACTTCCACGCGGGCGGGTCCAGCGTGCTGTACGCCAGCACGTTCCATGCGGACGAGCGCTGCCCGCCGCCGCCGGATTTCAGCCAGGGCTACGTCTGGCCGGTGTACGACTTCGATATCTACTCGTCGGCACCGGACGGAAGCGGCATCGAGAAGCTGTTCGGCACGCCGGGTTACGACGCCGAGGCGACCCTGTCGCCCGACGGCAGCACGATAGTGTTCACCTCCACTGTAGACGGCGACCTCGACATCTACGCGATGGACGTGGACGGATCCAACGTGCGGCGCCTCACCGACACACCCGGCTACGACGGCGGTCCGTTCTTCTCGCACGACGGCTCGATGATCGTGTACCGCTCGTGGCATCCCGAGACCGCGGAAGAGCTGGCGGACTACCGCAGGCTGCTGGATCAGAACCTGGTGCGCCCCAGCCGCATGGAGATCTGGGTGATGAACGCCGACGGCTCGGGTCAGCGGCGCGTGACCGACCTGGGGCGGGCAAACTTCGCCCCGTTCTTCCACCCCGACAATCAGCGCATCATCTTCTCGTCGAACCACGCCGATCCCGAGCCACGCTCTCGCAATTTCGATCTCTACATGATCAACCTGGACGGGTCCGGACTCACCAGGGTCACGAACCACGGCGACTTCGACGGTTTTCCGATGTTCTCCCCGGACGGCACGAAACTAGCGTTCGCGTCGAACCGTTATGGGAGTGTTCCGGGCGAGACGAACATCTTCGTCGCCGACTGGGTAGAACCACAGAGCGAGTAGCAGTAGGCTGGAGGCTCGATAACAAGTGACTGCAAAGCAGGAGAAGGAAGCGCGAGGCAAGGACAAGGAGTCGGGCAAAGCGAAGAGCGAGCCCGCCGAGAAGCGCACGTACAAGAAGTCGGCGTCGCAATCGGCCAAGGAGTGGATCAAGTCCATCGCCATAGCGCTCGTGATCTGGTTCTTCCTGCGGGCACTCCTCGTGGAGGCCTTTCGCATTCCGTCGGGCAGCATGGAGAACACCCTGCTAGTGGGCGACTTCCTGTTCGTGAACAAGGCGCTGTACGGAGCCGAGATCCCCATCGTGCACAGACGCCTTCCCGCGTTCCGCGAGCCGGAGCGATTCGACATCGTGATCTTCGAATCGCCCGAGGAGCGGGGCGTCAACGTGGTGAAGCGCGTGGTGGGCCTGCCGGGGGACACGCTCTCCATGGTGGGGAACGTGATCCACCTGAACGGGGAGCCGATGCTGGAGCCGCACGCCATCACCGGGAACCCGGCGACCGATCCCGAAGACCCGCGCATGCGCGCGTGGCAGATCAGATACCTGGTGGGCCGCGACCGGCGCATGTACCGCCCGACGCTCAAGAACTGGGGTCCGATCGCGATTCCGCCCGACTCGTTCTTCGTGATGGGCGACAACCGCGACAACTCTTATGATTCGCGCTACTGGGGATTCCTGGGGCGCGACCGCATAGCAGGCCGACCGCTGTTCATCTACTACAGCTTCGACAAGAACGGTCTCATGCCGGTACCGTTCCTGAACGTGCGCTGGGGGAGGATCTTCTCCACGCCCGACTGAGCCGGCTCGAGCGAGCGCGGCCGGGCGGAGAGCGAAGCTCGGCGCAGACAAGGCAAGCGCCAGAACGACCATGCGCCCTGGGGATCATTCCGGGGCGCGTTTCTTTGCAACAAAGAATTGCGGCAATACGGATATGGACAAAACAATCTATTGCTTTTATCATCTAGACATGAAGGACATTAATCTAGACCGCACAGATCGCCATCTCCTGGCACTGCTCCAGTCGGACTCGCGGCTCACCTACGAGGAGCTCGGTGAAGCCGTAGGGCTCTCGGCGCCGGCCACCTACCAGCGGGTGCGCAAGCTGGAGGCGGGCGGCGTGATCACCGGATATCACGCCAGGGTAGCCCCGGAATCACTGGACCGCGGCGTGCTCGTCTTTCTGCGCGTGGAGCCCGGTGCAAAGACGGACGTCGGGAAGCTGGCGCTGGGATGGGAGTCCGCCGGCGAAGTGCTGGAGTGCCACCGGCTCACAGGTGCCTACGGCTACCTGCTCAAGCTGCGCGTGGGTGACGTGTCACGACTGCAGCCGCATCTGGACGCGGTGCGGAAGGCGGGCGGCCGCGTCGCCGCGGAGCTCGGAATCGAAACCCTTTTCGAGCGCTGGACTCTGCCGACGCCCTCGTAGCCCTATGTGCCGATCAGCTGCTTGTCCGAGGGCTGAGTGACGTTGCGGGGCACGTATCCGGCCTGGCGGCCGCATTTGCGGCACTTCAGTGTCACGTGCCGGTGGGAACCGAAACGGCTCTTGGGAAGCCGGCGCTTCGGTGTACGATCGATGTTCTTGTGTCCACAGGAGGGACAAGTCAGGGGCTCACGGTCACGGTCAGCCAGGATCAGCTGCAGCGCCTCAGCGGCCCGGTACTCTTTGATTCCTCGTCGTCCCACGGCCTCCACTCCACGAAAAAAGCACAATTGGCTGTCGTTGGGCCGCTAAATCTATCCCGGACCGGGTGCCCTGGCAAACGGCCCAGAAGCCCTTGACGCGCACCAATTTGGACTCCACACTCAGATCAAAGCGTGAAAATCGGAGCGTAGAGATGGCTCCCGAGGAAAAGGCCGAAAAGGGATTCGTGAACATGGCGGAAGTCGAGGTCGACGCCGTCCAGCCGAGTCGAACGGGGTTCGTGCTCACCGGCCGCGGCAGCGACCGGGCGGACTACCGTCTCGAGATGGAGCTCGAGATGCCCATCGACCGGCAGACCCGCGCCGTGCTCGGTGAACTCCTGGCCCAGTCCGACTGGAGGGTGCTGCGTCGGGCCCCAGAGCCGTTCCGCCGGCCGCAGCGTCCCGATCCGGCCCGCAAGACGAACGCCTGAGCGTTCGAACCCGGCCCGGGCGATCACGCCCAAGTCGTTGACTGACAGCGGCTTGGGCTCTTCTTGTCAGGTTTGGACTCAACTTGACGCCGGACCCCGCACTGACTAGCTTGCCGCCCGAGCATTCCCCCCGAAGGAGCCCCCATGGCCCGTGAGCTTGGCGGATCACAAATCTCGGCCCTCCTGGAATCGGTGCCGGGCATCCGGAGCGTCCTGCGCAGTCCCGTGGCGGACGCCCTGGTGCAGATGATCCGCGCCGGAGCGGGCCTCGACGCCTTCCGCATGGACTCCGCGGCGGAGCTGGTGCAGTACTCGGTGCGTCGCGGCCTCATCAGCGGCGACGAGGGCGACGAGCTCATGGCCGAAGTGACCGCGGTAGCGGGAAGGCGCCGCGGCCGGTCCAAGCCTGCTGCGAAGAAGCCGGCCAGGAAGGCGAAGCCCGCCAAGAAGACGGCCAAGAAGCCCTCTAAGAAGCCGGTGAAGAAGCCCGCCAAGAAAGCGGCGAAGAGGCCGGCCGCCAAGAAGCAGCCGGCCAAGAAGAAGGCGGCCAAGAAGGCCGCCCCCAAGTCCTCGCGGAAACCGGTTACGCGTCCCAGGAAGAAGCGCTAAACGCGGAAGCCCTTCACGAGCAGGCGCAGCCGCTCGGCCGACTCGTTCAGCTGGTTGGCCTGAGCGGCCATCTCTTCGGTTGAGGCACCCTGCTCCTGGGCCGCCGCAGCCACCTCCTCGCTGGCCGCCGCATGTGCATTGGCGGACTGTGCCGCGCTGCGGATCTCGTCCAGGATGCGCTGTGCCGACGTCAGGCTGGCCTCGGCCTCACGCTGGACCCGCCGCGCCCCTGCCTCCACCTCCTCGATCGCCTTGCGGATCTCCTCCAGTGCCCCGGCAGCACCCTGCGCGATGCTTTCGACGCCCCGGACCTTGGAGCGTCCCGCGGCCATCGTGCCGGCCACCTCTCCCACCTGGCTCCGGACCGCGCCCAATGTCTGCGTTACGTCCTCTGCCGCCGCGGCGCTGGAATCGGCCAGCTGCCTCACCTCGTCCGCCACTACCGCGAAGCCGATGCCGCGCTCACCGGCGCGGGCCGCTTCAATGGCCGCGTTCAGTGCGAGGAGGTTGGTCTGCGTAGAAATGCTCTTGATGAGCTCTACGAAGTCGTAGACCGCACCCGAGCTCTGATCCAGCTCCTCCACCTGCCCCGCGCTGGTCTGCACCACCTCCCCCAGCTCCAGCAGGGTCTCGGCGGACACCGACACGTCCTGCTGGTAGCGCGTCGCCAGGCCGTGGATCTCCTCACCGAGCTGCGCGAGCCGCTCCGCCAGCTGTCCGTTGCGCTCGGTGGCGGCCCGCAGCTCCTCCATCGCAGAGCTCGACTCCTCCAGGCCCGCGACCTGATCCCCGGCCCCGCCGGAAACCTCCACCATTGCGGTGGAGATCTCGCCGGCCGTGGCAGCCAGCTCCTCGCTGATCGCCGAAAAGTCGTTGGCGGACGACGCGATCCGCTCGCTCTCGCCCACCAGGTCGCTCACCAGCGCGCGCAGCTTGGTGCTCACCGTAGTCATGGCCTCGCCCAGCGCGTGGAGCTCCCTCGGCATCTCCCCCATCGTGACGGGCCGCAGGTCGCCGTCGGCGAACCGCTTCGCCACCGCCTCGAGCCTGGTGAGCGGCCGGTCTACCGCGCGCCCCGTCGCGATCGCGATCACGATGCCGATCAGCACCGAGGCCGCGAGCACGGTCCACACGAGCAGACGCCCCTCCTCGCTGGAAGCCTCGAGCGACCGCGATACGATGCCCGCACGGTTGCGCTGCAGGGCAGAGAAATCCTGGACCAGGCGCAGCAGTTCCGCGGTGGGCGCGCGGACTGCGGCGGCAGTCGCCTCGGCCGCCGTGCGCCGTCCCAGGTCGAGCTGGGCATGGGCCAAGCTGTACCATACCTCCACCTCAGCCTGCAGCTCCCCGATGCGCGCGATCATCAGGCGGTCGTTTTCACGCAGATCGGGGAGCGCACCCAGCCTGTTCTGGTACCCGTAGGCGCGCTCGCCGGCCTCGCGGAACGCCTGCTTGGTTTCGGGTGCCCTGTCGGTCAGGTACTGCTCGCCGGTGCGCAGCGCGTCGAACAGCTTGATCACGAGCCCGTTGCTGATCTCGGAGGTCCGGGTGAGCGCTTCCATCTCGGTACGCACCGTGTCGGCCAGTGTACGCAAGGCGGCGACGCCGATGACGGCCACCACGACGAGCCCGACCACGAGGATCCCCTGGGCCACGGCGACGCGCGCCTTCAGCGTGTCGATACGCTCGGCGAATCTCATTGACCCGCCGCCGTGCGCAGCCGGCCGGATTCGATTACTCCGATCACGACTTCCTTGTTGGGTACGTCACCGTTCCCGTCGAAGGCAATCGTACCGGTGACGCCTTCGAATGGCTCGGTGCTGCTCCCCACTCCCGCCACGTATTCGCGAATGCGGTCCCGACTGAAGCCGACCTCCTCGATAGCGCGCGCCAGGAGGTGCACTATGTCGTAGGCTCCGGCGCCGCGGTGGTCGGGCAGCCGGTCGCCGAAGGCGCGCTGGTACGCCGCTACGAACTCCTGGTTCCTCTCCCCCGGCCGATCGGCCAGGTACGCAGTGGATATCAGCGTACCCTCGGCATCCACCGGCGAGGTCTCCAGCCCCGCCAGGCCGTCTCCGCCCAGCACGGGGTAGCGCGTGCCCAGCGAGTCGAGGCTGGCCAGGATGCGCTCGGCGCCGTCGCGCGTGCCGGCGATCATGAGCGCCGCCGCGCCGCCCCGTGTGCCCAGGCGCCGCAGGTACGGCTCGAAGCTCGGAATAGTGAGAACGTACGGATCCTCGGAGACGATCTCGCCGCCCAGTCCGGTGAAGCTGCTCGAGAAGGTCCCGCGTACGCCACGGCCGTAGGGGTCGTTCTGGTACAGCACGGCCGCACGGCGCGCTCCCAGTTCGGCCCAGGCCCACTCGGCGAGCCGCGCCCCGTGCACCAGGTCGCTGGGGCAGACGCGGAAGGTGTAGGGCCCGACGTCACTGACCAGCGGGCTCGAGGCTGACGGAGATATCTGCACTACGGGATCGTCGCCGCCGTTGTAAACGGGCGCCGCGGCGATAGTGGCGCCGCTGTTGAGATGCCCGATGACCGCGACGAGCCCGGACGTCTCGTACAGCTCGCGCGCCGCCCGTACGGCGGCCTCGGACGAGGCGCTGTCGTCGAGGATCACGAGCTCGAGCGGGCGGCCGCGCACCCCTCCCTGCTCGTTGATCTCGGCCACTGCCAGCTCGGCACCGAGCTGCATGGATTGGCCCCGCTGCTGCGAGAACGGGCCGGCGAGACCGATCAGGATCGGGTCGTCGGAGGAGCCACACCCGCCGAGCAACGCGGCGAGCGCGGCTGCGAGGGTCCAGCGCCGCGAGATACGCACCGTGGGCAACCTTAAATCCGCCGCGGCGCGCGCGCAACGGCTAGATTGAACGGTTCGTCATGCCCGAACCCGTCTATCGCTTCGCCGAGGCGCTGCGGCGTCTGCTGGGCGCCCGCACACCGGGCGGTCTCGAGCTCGCCTGGGGTGAGTCCGAGCCCGACACACTCGGTTGGGAGGCGCTTGCACGCGCCTGGAAACGTGACGTGCGCTCCTGGGAGCCCGCCCTGGACGAGGTGGACGGCCTGCTGCTCCGGCTGCTCGACCGGCTGCCCGTGCTGGCGGCCGGCACCGATTCGGATGCCGTGCACGTGCGCACCTTCCGCGTGCCCGAGCTGGAGCGGCTGCAGCACGCCACCGCCGCAGCGCTGGTGGCGCAGCGTTTCGGGGCGGCCGGCCTGCGCGCCGTGGTGGCCGACCAGGATGCGCCCGTGGCGCGCCGCTACTTCGCGTTTCACGCCCTGGCCGAGCGCCACCGGCGATCCGATTGGCCCCTGTTCGAGCGCTATCTGACGCCCGACGCCCACCACGCCTTCGTAGGGACAGCGGCCGAGGCCGCCCGCTTCTACCCCGGGAACCAACCGACGCAGCTCCTCATCGAGCTGTTCACCACGGTGCGCGAGGACATCCACCTGCGGGAATTCCTGAGCCCGCGCATCCTCGAGTCGCTGTTCGTGTTGGGTGGTGGCGCGGAGACCCTGAAGTTCTTCCGGGGGCTCCTCACCGCAGGATACACGCACCACCATCCCACCCACTGCGAGGTGACCCGCGCGCTGGTCATGGTGCGGCGCCTCACCGGCCGGCTGGAGGAGAACGCCAAGTACGCCGACACTGCGGCTCCCGAGGTGCAGGCGGCCCTGGACCAGGCCGAGGAGATGTTCGAGGAGGAGCGGGAGGTGCTTACGCCGGTCGTGGTGATCTAGACTCGGTTACGCGCGGCGGGCTACCAGCGAAACGCCTTGCGGAGCACCACGGTCCCCAGCTCGGGAATGGTCTCCGGAAACAGCAGCGCTGAGCCCTCCGGATCGTACTGGCCCACCCACTGCACCGAGTCGATGGCGGCTTCCACGTCCAACCCTTCCTCGACTTCCGTGGTGTCCGGATAGAACCAGGTGAACGTGATGATCCGGGTGGAGCGGTCCCACTCGCCTTCGATCCAGTCGCCCTCCGGTATGGTGCGCCAGCGCGCCACGCCGCCGCGGAAGATGACCAGTTCCATGTCGTCGAGCATGCCGATCTGGCCGCCGTGCCAGCGCCCGTTGTGCAGTGGGCGAGCCAGCTTGTCCTGCTCTGTCATGGTGATGATGCGGCCCTCTTCGGTCTGCAGCAGCAGGTGGTCGCGGGCGAACCAGTACGAGACGGAGAAGGCCGTATCGCCGTAGGCCAGGATCGAGTCACGGTAGATCTCGTAGGCCAGCGGGTACACGTCATTCACGACGAGCATCGAGTCGCCGTAGAAGTCGAAGTGCAGCGGAACGTTGTAGTGGGTGCCCACCCAGCGGCGCAGCAGGGGCGACTCCTCTTCCTGCGCGGGGAGGAGGGCAGCCACGGCTGCCAGCGCTGCGATGAGGAGTGTCCGCATGTGTCAGTTTACTACAAGCCACCTGGGACGGACAGGCGAGGTCCGGCACGCGGCAGTGGCCCAGCCCGGGCCAAATCCGGGGGCACCGGAGCCTTATGGGAGGTGTGGGGGTAGGGTTATCTTGTGTGACCCCATGACGGTGCCTGCTATTCTGAGATCTACCCACACCTGGACCGATCGGGGCGAGGCGCTGGGGCACTTCTTCGAGAGGGCTGGAGAAGCCCCCAGGCTGGTCGCCTATGATCCGGACCTCGGCTGCCCGCTCCACAACGCCCTGGCGACGCTGGAGTGGACCCTCGCCGTCGGCATCCTCAACGATGACGACCTGATCCACGCCGCGCGGCTCAGCGGCGAGGCAGCGGCCGCCATGGTGGAGCGCCGGGTGGACGGCCGGCGCCGCTATGTGTACATGGGCCCCCGCATGGACGCCCCACCGGCCGATCCCTACGAGGGCTCCCTGCTGTACGACGAACCCGGGGTCAGGGCGTTCGAGTTCGTGCAGCGGGCCCACGCGCTGGCGCACTTCCTGCGCGCCACGCAGGGGGTGGGCGGTGTGGTCTCGATGCTGTCGCGTCGGGCGCCGGAGCTGCAGCACGCGCGGCGCTGGCTGGCTGCGGTGTTCGAGAATCCGTCTCCCCAGGTATCCAACCAGATGCTCGCCGGCTGGTTCGCTACGAGCGGCGGCGGAGTGCTGTTCGCCCCGGCCACGCCGGGCGATCCCTACGTATACGAAGAGGCAGAAGCAGAGGTAGAGTCGTGACTCGCTATGTAGTTGGATTCGTCGCAGCAGCGGTACTGTACTCACCTTCGGCGGCAGTTGCTCAGGTAACCGGCGTCTTCGTCCGGCCGGACACCGTGCAGCTCGACAGCCTGTCGCAGAGCTACAAGGACGTGCTGCTCGTGCTGCGTGACACGCTGACGGACGTACAGGCCAACGTGAGCTCGTTCCGCCGCGTGCTGGCCCAGGGCGGCAGCGAGACGGTGGTCAACCGCGCGCGCAGCCTGCACGCGGTATGCGGCCGTGCCGTCGTCACGGTTCAGGAGGCCGAGCCCACATTCGCGCCCGACCGCGCCTCCCGTGACTACGTGCGGAAAAGGTCCGCGGAGCTGGTGACCGAGATGCGCGCATTGAGGCGCGCGCTGGGCGAGAACTGTGAGGCGCTGGCACCCGAAGGGCCGGGTGAGCGCGCGGACTCGCTGCGGGCGTGGGGTCCCTACTACTCCAGCCGGATCGATCGGGCGTTGGGTGCCTACTACGGATCGGTGGCACGGTTCCTGGACGCTGCCGAGTTCAAGCTGGAGCCCCCGTCACCGTCCTGAGTCCATCGGCGAGCCCCCACTGAGCCCTGTGGGGAGGTGGACAGCGGGTTTTGCACACTTCCACACGGCGTGGACAGATCGCGGAACTCGGCTCCGGCCTACGGCTTGCGATTCCACATCCATCCACATCGAAGTGCCGTAAGTCGAAGAAAAATCGGCACTTGCGGGATCTTGGCCGGACCCTAAATTGGGCTCGTCGCAGGGGGGAAGGGTCGAGACCCCGTCAGTCTCAACCACGCCTTCTGGGACATGCCCCATCTGAGAATTCCGGGGAGAGCGCCGACGAAACTCAAGGGCTTCGGGCGTTCGGCGATCCGGGTGGACACCTCACTGGGGTAGGCGAGGCCAGTCGCGTGCCTCGTCCGCGTCGATGTGGCGCCTCGGCGTGCAGTGCGGGAGATCGGTCCGCGACTCGATTGACTCGCAGCGCTCGTGCTGGTGAACCTTGCGGCTCCGGGTAGCCAGTACGCTGGGCGGCCTGCCACCTTCGGGTGAGCGGGTCGCCCTTTTTTTT
>JBDHJM010000085.1:0-7912 GCA_039586895.1 Gemmatimonadota bacterium
GTCCGCGCTCGATTACGGCGCGCGCGACCTCGGGATGGTTCGCGGCGGGTGTAGCCACGAGTGCTGCTTCCGCGCTCTCGAGCGCCTTGTCCAGCGAGTCTGTCACCAGCGAGCCCGGGTACTGCCGCGCCATTGCGTCGCGCACCGACTGGTCCGGATCGCACACCGCCGCCACGTCCGCTTCGGGCAGGGCCGCCAGGCTGCGCACGTGATTGCGCCCCCAGTTCCCAGCTCCCACCACCGCGACCTTGAGCCTCGTCATGCGTGGAACTCCCTGATCGTCTCTATGACCACGTCCTGCTGCTCGCGGGTGAGCTCCGGATACACCGGCAGAGAGAGCACTTCCCGGGTTGCCCGCTCGGCCTCCGGGAGCTGCCCCTCGGCGTATCCCAGCGGCGCGAAGCAGGGCTGCAGGTGCAGCGCCTTGGGGTAGTACACCGCGCAGCCGATCCCGCTGTCCAGCAGGTGCTGCCGCAGCTCGTCCCGACGCGGCACGCGAAGCGTGTACTGGTGATAGATGTGCTCGTTGGCCGGATCTACCAGCGGGGGCGTGACACCGTCCACGCCGGCCAGGGCCTCGGAGTAATAAGCGGCGTTCTCGCGCCGGGCTGCACTCCAAGCGCCCAGCCGCTCCAGCTTGGTCAGCAGCACCGCGGCCTGCAGGGTGTCCAGCCGGCTGTTGGTGCCGATCTCGTCGTGGAAATACTGCTTGGCTCCCCCATGCGTCCGCAGTCGCGCGAGCCGCTCCGCGAGGGCCTCGTCCTGCGTCACGATCATCCCGCCGTCGCCCCACGCCCCCAGGTTCTTGCTGGGAAAGAACGAGAACCCTACGACCATCCCCAGCTCGCCCGCCATGCACCACGTTCCGTCGATCTTCCGGCGTGCGCCTATCGCCTGCGCCGCGTCCTCGATGACCGCGAGGGCGTGCTGCTCCGCCAGCTCCATCACACGCTCTATCTGCACCATCTGCCCGAACAGGTGCACCGGCATTATGGCCCGGGTGCGCGGCGTGACCGCTGCCGCCACTTGGTCGAGATCGAAGTTGAACGTATGCGGATCGATGTCCACGAACACGGGCGTGCCGCCCGCGTTGTGGATCGCACCGGCCGTGGCGAAGAATGTGAAGGGGGTCGTGATTACCTCGTCGCCGGGCTGGAGGTCGAGGCTCTTGAGCGGAAGCAGCAGTGCATCGGTGCCGCTGGCACAGGCGACGCCGAAGCCGGCGTTGCACAGCGCGGCGACCTTCTGCTCCAACTCCCGCACCTGGTCGCCCATGATGAAGCGCTGCGACTCCACCACCTCCATCAGGGCCGGCAGCACGTCGTCCTTTATGGTCTCGAACTGGGCCTTCAGGTCCAGCAGCGGGATCTTCACGAAAATTCCAAGTCCTTGAAAGCTCGAAACTTACACAGGGAGCCCGAGTTCAGGCAATCGGCGCGAGGCTGCCGTTTTGCTCGCGGTAGCCCGAGCCGCAGCGCTCGCACTTGGCCTGCCCCGACTCGACGTGCAGTCGCTCGCCGCACTGGCACATCCAACCCACCCTGCGGGCCGGCACACCCACCATGAGCGCATGCGCCGGCACGTCCGACGTCACGACGGCGCCCGCCCCGATGAACGCGTACTCTCCCAGCGTCACGCCGCACACGACCGTGGCGTTGGCTCCGATTGCCGCTCCTCGCTTCACCAGAGTCGTCTGATACTCCCCCCGCCGCGAAACGTGGCTGCGCGGAGTGGAGACGTTGGTGAACACGCACGACGGCCCGCAGAACACGTCGTCCTCGAGAACCACGCCCTCGTAGATCGACACGTTGTTCTGGATCTTCACGTTGTTGCCGATCTTGGTGCCGGGCATGACTACCACGTTCTGGCCCAGGCTGCAGTTCTCGCCGATCTCGGCGCCCGGCATCAAGTGGCTGAAGTGCCAGATCTTGGTCCCTTTGCCTACGCGCGCACCGTCGTCGAGGTACGAGCTCTCGTGTGCGAAGTAATCCGTCATGAGCACCTCACTCGATCACCCTCACTTCCAGCTGCAGCTCGATCCCGTATTCCGCACCCACCCGCTCCCGCACGTGCCCGATCACTGCGAGCACGTCACTCGCCGATGCCTCGCCGCTGTTCACGATGTAGTTGGCATGCATCGGCGACACCTGTGCCCCGCCCGCGCTGTAGCCCTTGAGGCCGAGTGCGTCGATCAGCTGCCCCGCGGTACGAGGCCCTCCCTCCGGCGGCGCGTCCGGATTGCGGAACACCGAGCCGCAGCAGGGCTCGTTGAACGGCGTTCCCGCCTTGCGCCACTCCAGGTGCTTGCGCACGTCCCGCTGCAATTCGGCGGGGTCGGCCGGCTCCAGCGCCACAGCTGCGCCCACGACGACGCGCTGGCCCAGCCCGCTGGAGCGGTAGCGCCACTGGATCTCGCCGGCCGCGAGCTCGCGCACATTGCCATCGGCCTCAACCAGCTCCACCGACCGCACCACGCTGGCGAAGTCCTGACCGTGCGCCCCCGCATTCATGAATACGCCCCCGCCCACGCTCCCCGGCACTCCGATCAGGCGCTGCACTCCGGCCAGGCCCGCGTTGGCGGTCTGACGCGCCAGCTGCGGCGTCGGCACTCCCGCCCCCACCGCCCACACGTGCTCGTCGCCGCCGACGCCCCGCTCGACCCTGTCGAGGCCTTTGCCCAGCCGGATCACGATGCCGTCGAAGCCGCTGTCCGAAATCAGCACGTTGGAGCCCAGTCCCAGGGCCAGCCACGGCGTGCCGCTCTCGGCCGCGAACCGGAGCGTCTCGACCACGTCGTCCACCGAAGACGGCAATACCAGGGCGGCGGCCGGCCCTCCGATGCGGTACGTGGTGTACCCCGCCAGCGGCTCGGCGAAGCGCACCTCGCCGCGCACCCGGGCTTGGAGCTCCTGCAGCGCCGTGGAGTTCACGGGCCGCCCTCCGTGGCGGCGACATCCGGCGAGTCGCCGTTGCCGCCGCCCGGCGCGGTCACTTCGGGCACTCTGCTCGGCGCCCGCGCTCCCAGGCGCAGCTCCTCCTGCTTGATCCCTCGCGTGAGCTCGTACCACTCCTGCAGGCAGCGCACGCCGCCGCGCCGGCTCTTGAGTGCGAGCACGGCGTCGCACGCCGCGCTCGCCGCCGACATGGTGGTCATGTACGGCACCCGGTGCTGCAGCGCCGCGCGCCGGATGTAGTAGTCGTCGCGCTGGGTGAGCTTGCCGAGCGGAGTGTTGATGAGCAGTCCCACGTCACCCGACACGATCAGGTCGGCGGGGTTGGGCCGCCCCTCGTACACCTTGGTGACGAACTGGGTCGGTATGCCGCGCGCCCTGAGATAGCGGGACGTGCCCTCGGTGGCGTACATGCGGAAGCCCATCTCGTGGAAGCGCCGCACTATGGGCAGCACCGTGGCCTTGTCCAGGTCGTTCACCGTGACCAGGATGCCGCCCTCGAGCGGCAGTCCGGCGTCGGCCCCGAGCTGGGCCTTCGCGAACGCCATGCCGAAGCTGTCGGCCACGCCCATCACCTCGCCGGTCGAACGCATCTCGGGCCCCAGCAGGGTGTCCACGTTGGGCAGCTTGGCGAAGGGGAACACCGCCTCCTTCACCGCCACGTACGGCATCGACACCTCGTCGGCCACGCCCAGGTCGTCGAGCGTCCTGCCGACCATCACGCCCGCCGCCAGCTTGGCGAGCGAGACGCCGGTGGCCTTGCTCACGAAGGGCACGGTGCGCGAGCCGCGTGGGTTAACCTCCAGCACGTACACCGTATCGTCCTTCACGGCGTACTGCACGTTGATGAGGCCCACCACACCCAGCGCCCGCGCGAAGTCTCGCGTGTGCTGCCGCATCTCCTCGACGTGCCGCTCGTCCAGCAGGTAGGGCGGCAGCACGCAGGCCGAGTCGCCCGAGTGCACGCCGGCGTCCTCGATGTGCTGCATCACGCCGCCGATCACGCAGCGCTCGCCGTCGGCGATGGCGTCTACATCGGCCTCGAACGCGTCCTCCAGGAAGCGGTCGATCAGCACCGGGTGCTCCGGGGACGCGCGCACCGCGTGCTGGAAGTAGTTCCGCAGCGACGACTCGTCGTACACGATCTCCATCGCCCGGCCGCCCAGCACGTACGAGGGCCTCACGAGCACCGGGTAGCCGACGTCGGCCGCGATTGCCACGGCTTCGTCCTCGGCCACGGCGGTGCCGTTGGGAGGCTGCGTCACGCCCAGCTCGCGGGTGAGCGCCTCGAAGCGGCGCCGGTCCTCCGCCGTGTCGATGGCCTCGGGGCTGGTGCCCAGGATGGGGATGCCGGCCGCCTCGAGTCCCTTGGCCAGCTTGAGCGGGGTCTGCCCGCCCAGCTGCACGATCACACCCTTGGGACTCTCCAGCCGCACGATCTCGAGCACGTCCTCCAAGGTGAGCGGCTCGAAGTAGAGCTTGTCGGAGATGTCGAAGTCGGTCGAAACCGTCTCGGGATTGGAGTTGATCATGATGGTGCGGTGGCCCAGCTCCCGCAGCGCGAGCCCGGCGCGCACACAGCAGTAGTCGAACTCCACTCCCTGCCCGATGCGGTTGGGGCCGCTGCCCAGGATCACCACACCCTCCGACCCGAGCGGCTCCGACTCGTTCTCCTCCTCGTACGTCGAGTAGAAGTACGGCGTGGCCGAAGGAAACTCACCCGCGCACGTGTCCACGACTTTGTAGGTCGGGTGCAGCTCCAGGCGCCAGCGCAGCTCCCGGATCTCCTGCTCTGCGGTGCCGCGCAGGTCGGCGAGCTGCCTGTCGGAAAAGCCGAGCCGCTTCATGTGGCGCAGCAGGTCGGCGTCGGCGGCCGAATCGGCGCTGCGGAAGCGGTCCTCCGCCTCCACCAGGTCGCGCAGCTGAGCCAGGAACCAGCGGTCTATTCCAGTTAGCTCCGCGAGCTCCTCGATGGGTATCCGCTCGAGAATGGCGCGCTTGATCTGGAAGATCCGCTCGGGCGTTGGTGTGCGCAGCGCGAGCTTTAGGTCGGCCAGCTCCTCTGACTCGAGCCCGTCGTCGGACGGCGCCTCACCGGTCACCCATCCGGGGCGGTCGATCTCCAGTGCCCGCAGCCCCTTCTGGAACGCCTCCTTGAAGGTGCGCCCGATGGCCATCGACTCCCCTACCGACTTCATCTGCGTAGTGAGGCGGTTGTCGGCGGTGGGGAACTTCTCGAACGCGAAGCGCGGGAACTTGGCCACGACGTAGTCCAGCACCGGCTCGAATGAAGCCGGCGTGGTCTTCGTGATGTCGTTGGGCAGCTCATCCAGCGTGTAGCCCACCGCCAGCTTGGCACCGATGCGGGCAATGGGGAATCCGGTGGCCTTCGACGCCAGAGCGGAGGAGCGCGACACCCGCGGGTTCATCTCGATGGTGAGCATCTCGCCCGTGTCGGGATTCAGCGCGAACTGGATGTTGCAGCCCCCGGCAGCCACGCCTACTTCGCGGATGATCGCGATGGCACCGTCGCGCATCACCTGGTACTCGCGGTCGGTGAGGGTCATGGCGGGAGCGATGGTGATCGAGTCGCCGGTGTGCACGCCCATCGGGTCGAAGTTCTCGATTGAGCACACGATGACCACGTTGTCGTGGCCGTCGCGCATCACCTCCAGCTCGAACTCCTTCCACCCCAGCACCGACTGCTCGATGAGGGCTGAGTTCACCGGCGACAGGTCCAGGGCGCGGCGTACCTGCTCCTCGTATTCCTCGCGGTTGTACGCGACGCCGCCGCCCGTGCCGCCCAGGGTGAAGGAAGGCCGGATGATGGCGGGGTATCCCACATCTTCCACCAGCCGCATCGCCTCTTCGTGGGAGCTCGCTACACCGCCGCGCGGCACCGCGAGCCCGATGCGCTCCATCGCCACCCCGAACTCGTGCCGGTCCTCCGCCATTAGGATGGCGCGCTCGTTGGCGCCGATCAGCTCCACGCCGTGCCGCTCCAGTGTGCCGTCCTGGGCCAGCGCCATGGCCACGTTGAGCGCCGTCTGGCCGCCCATGGTGGGGAGCAGCGCGTCCGGCTTCTCGCGCTCGATGACGCGGGCCACCCACTCCGGAGTCACCGGCTCGATGTAGGTGGCGTCGGCCAGCTCCGGATCGGTCATGATGGTGGCCGGGTTGGAGTTCACCAGGATCACCCGGTAGCCCTCCTCCTTGAGGGCCTTCACCGCCTGGGTGCCCGAGTAGTCGAACTCCGCGGCCTGCCCGATCACGATCGGGCCCGAGCCGATGAGCAGGATGGACTCGAGGTCAGTGCGCTTGGGCATCCACCACCTCGGCTAGGGTGTCCTCGAGGGAAACTCGGGGCTCCCAGCCCGTCGCGTCCTTCAGCTTCGAAGCGTCGCCGACCAGATACGGGATGTCGGCGGGCCGCACCAGCTCGGGATCCTGTTCGGGCCGAGCGTCGCACCCCACGATGTCCGCCAGCATACTGAACAACTCGTCGAGCCGCACCGCGCGGCCCGAGGCCACGTTGTAGACCTCGCCTGGCTCGCCGTCCTCCAGCAGCCGGCAGTAGGCGTCCACCACGTCCGAGACGTGCGGGAACTCCCGTACCGGCGTGAGGTTGCCGACCTTCACCGTGCCCGCCCCGTTGCGCCTGGCCTCGATCAGGCGGTGCGCAAAGGCCGGGACCACGAAGCGGCCATCCTGGCCCCTCCCCGTGTGCGAAAAGGGACGCGCCACGATCACCCTGAGCCCGGTGCGCCGCTGGGCCTCGAGCACCGCGGTCTCGGCCGCGAGCTTGGAAGCGGCATACGGCGAGCTCGGCTCGGTGGGATCCGACTCCACCCGCGGAGTGGCCGGGCCCGCGCCGTAGACTTCCGACGTGGAGACGAACAGCAGCAGCGGATCGGCACGCCCCGCCGCCTTCTGCCGCCCCAGCTCCGCGGTCATCCGGGCTGTGCCCCCGACGTTGATCGCCCAGGCCTCGTTGGGATCGCGCCGCGCGTCGCCGCCCGAGGCTACCGCCGCCAGGTGTATCACGGCGTCGTAGCCCGGCGCCAGCGCGGCCTCGACCGAGCGGTCGTCCAGCACCTCGAACGGTACCGTGACCACGTCCCCGCCCCACGGAGGCGGCGCGCCTTCGGCAAGCAGCGGCCGCGTCGGCCGCACCGCGGCCACGACCTCGTGCCCGCCCCGCTCGAGCCGCGGTACAAGCCACGACCCGACGAACCCATCGGCCCCCGTGACCAGCACTCTCACCGGGCGCTGCCCAGCCTCTCGAGATCAGCATCGACCATCATCTTGATCAGCTGCTCGAACGACACCGTGGGCTCCCAGCCCAGCACGCGCTTGGCCTTGCCTGGATCCGCCTGGAGTTGCTCCACTTCGGCCGGGCGCTTGAACCGGGGATCCTCCCTGATGAACTCCTTCCACGCCAAACCCGCGTGACCAAAGGCCATTTCCACCAGGTCCCGCACCGAGTGCATCACTCCGGTCCCGATCACGTAGTCTCCGGCCTCAGGCTGCTGCAGCATGCGCCACATTGCGTCCACGTAGTCTCCGGCGTAGCCCCAGTCACGCTGCGCCTCCAGGTTGCCGAGTCGCAACTCGGATGCGAGCCCCAGCTTGATACGTGCCACGCCGTCCGTGACCTTGCGCGTCACGAACTCGAGGCCCCGCCGCGGCGACTCGTGGTTGAACAGGATGCCGCTCGCGGCATACATCCCGTACGACTCGCGGTAGTTGACCGTGATCCAGTGGCCGTAACACTTGGCCACGCCGTAGGGCGAGCGCGGGTGGAACGGAGTCTCCTCCCTCTGAGGCGACTCCCTCACCTGGCCGAACATCTCCGAGGAGCTGGCCTGGTAGAAGCGGGCATCCGGCTTGGCCAGCCGGATGGCCTCCAGGATGCGTGTCACCCCCAGAGCAGTGAACTCGCCGGTGAGCACCGGCTGGGT
>JBDHJM010000031.1:0-30937 GCA_039586895.1 Gemmatimonadota bacterium
TCTGGAGAACGGCCCGCGCAGTACTAACGGGAGCGACTCAGTCGGGCTTGGTCGACACCGACCCGGACGCCTCGGATGTCGACGGGACGCCCGTCGAGTCCCCGCCCTGCTTCTCCACCTGCCTCGCATCCGGATGTGCCAGCTCCTCCTCGTACCAACGCGCGTGGTGCTCCCTCACGAACGCCTCGGGCACGCGGCCGGTGAGCCACGCCCAGTTCATGGGGTAGGCATCGGGATGGAAGATCACGAAGAAGAAGTGCCACACCAGGATGGCCAGGGTGGCAAGCCACGCCTCGTAGTAGTGGATAGTCTGCGAGGCCGGCACCACCCACCAGGGGAGGAACCGCGTGGCCTGCACCGGGAACCACAGTACGAAGCCCGTTACGGCCATGACGGCGGTGCCCCAGACCAGCGCCCAGTACTCGGCCTTCTGTGTGTAGTCGTAGCGGCCGAACCGGGGATGCTGCTTGGTGCGCCACAGGTGGAAGCGCAGATTGTCAGCGGCCTCCGTGACGTCGCGCAGCCCGGGCAGCATGGCCCGCATCTCGGTACGCCCGCGCGCCACGAACAGCACGTACAGCAGGTGGCTGGCACCCACCGCCAGCAGCACCACGGCCGCGATGCGATGTACGTTCGATCTCACGGGCTCGCTCATCCCAATCGCGGCGAGCCATTGCACCCACCAGGCGTCGGGGAAGCGCAGGGCGAAGCCGGTGATCACGAGCACGATGAATGCGATCCCGTTGATCATGTGCTGCCACAGCTGGATGCGGTCGAACCGCAGCACGTAGCCCAGCTGCCGCTCCTGCTTGCGCCGCTCCGTCATGTAGTAGTTCAGCACTATCAGGTTGTGCAGAGCCATCAGCCCTATCGTGCCGACGATCAGCACCAGGTAGACGAGGCGGATCCACTTATTGATCGGATTCGCCGCGATCGAAGCCGTCACGTGGGTGTAGCTGGTGGCGAACTCCTGGTCGGCGTCGGGATGGCACCCCTGGCACGTCTCTACGACGTTGGCGGGGTGGATGGTCGACGCCGAGTCGGCGGCGGGCAGCACCCAGTGCGCCCCGTGACAGCTCACGCAGGTCGCTGCGCGCTCGTAGTCGCTCTTGGCCGCCCAGCCGTGGTAGCTGTCCTCGTAGGTCCCCACCACTCCGCCCGCGAGGCCGTACTTGGCCACGATGTCGGGATCGTCGTGACACTCCCCGCAGGTCTCCTCCGCCAAGCGGGCCGCATAGGTGTGTGCCTGTGGGTCGTCGTGCGACAGGATGTGGTGCTCGCCATGGCAATCGGTGCACGTGGGGCTGTCGATCAGTCCGGCCCTGAGCGCGCGACCGTGGATCGACATGTCATACAGCGCCGAGATCTCCTCGTGGCACTGGGCGCACGTAGCGGACACGTTCATCCGGTTGATCATGGACTGCGGATCGAGCGGGCCCCGCATGGCGTGCACACCGTGGCAATCGGTGCAGGAGGCCGCCCCCTCCCCTGCCGCGAGCCCGTGCACCGACTCGGCGTACGTGTCGTAGATCTGCGGCAGCCGCACCACGTCGCTCGTGAGCAGTCCCGCTTCGCCGTGGCAGTTGGCGCACATCTGCGCCGCCACTGCGTGGTATGTGGGGGATTCCGGATCGGTGCTGCGCCTTATGTCGTGCCCCCCATGGCAGGTCACGCACGTAGGGGCCAGCTCCTCGCCCCGCTCGAGAGCGTAGCCGTGCCGCCCCACGCCGTAATCCCGCTGAATCTGCCCGTGGCACGCCCCACAGTTGGGAGGCGGAGTGTCGTCGGGGTGCGGAAAGCCGGTGTAACCCGAATGGCAGAAGGTGCAGCCCAGACCCAACGCGCCGTGCACCGACCCGGCCAGGTCCTCCTGCGTGACCACCATCCGCGTGGGGTCTTCCAACCCAGCGAACAGAGTCACGTCCGAATGGCACATGAGGCACAGCTGGTCGGTCTGAGCCGCCGCGGGTGCGGCCAGGGCAGGCAGGACGACGGCCGCGACGGCGGCCGCGAGAGCGCTGGTTCGCATGGAGCCTCCACCCAACCGGTACGGCGCGGAGCTGCCGCGCCACACACTACCCACACGAACCCTAGCGCGCCCCCTTGAGGGCACTATGAAGAAGGGATTAAAGCGGGTCCATCTGGTGGCACAGGTGGCACGCCGCGGGCGCGTTGTGCTCCACCATGTCGGTGTGGCAAACCGTGCAGACCTGACGAGTCCACTCGGTTATACCCTCCACCTTCGCACCGTGGCACTGCGAGCACTGGGAGTGCGCGAAGGCGAGCATGTGCTTCTCCTTGGCACC
This sequence comes from Gemmatimonadota bacterium, assembly GCA_039586895.1. Taxonomy (GTDB): domain Bacteria; phylum Gemmatimonadota; class Gemmatimonadetes; order Gemmatimonadales; family GWC2-71-9; genus WVYX01. The sequence continues at coordinate 2,307 of JBDHJM010000031.1, forward strand.
CTCCCTGTGGCACGAGACGCAGCTCGCCTCGGGCTGGTGGTGGAAGTCGTGGCAGGAGACGCAGTCCACCCCGGACGCGTCCATCGCCGGCGCCTGGTGGCACATGGAGCAGGAGAAGCCCGCCTCGCGGTGCGGCGCGTGGGGAAAGTCACCGACCTCGGTGGCCACCGGAGCTTCCGGCGCCCCTCCCGGACCGGCGTGGCAGGCTGCGCAGTTCTGGGCAGCGACCTGCGAGTGGTGGCAGTCCATGCAGTCCGAGGGGCCGCTCAGCAGCGTCTTGCCGTGGTCGTCCATCTCGCTGTGGCAACTGGAGCACGGCAGACCGGCACGCATGACGTGGCGCTCGTGGTCGAATCGCCGTCCGCTGAACTGTACCGCACGGCGCTCCACCCCCGCGTGGCACTGGAGGCACGCGTTCTCGCTGATGCGGGGGCCAAGGTCGACCGCCGGAACCGTATAGGGCAGCCCGCCGTCGCGCACGGCTTCACGCACCAGCTCCAGACTCGCTCGCAGCAACTCGTCGGCGTACGCAATGTTGTGGGCCCCCTTCCCCTGCTGCACGAACTCCACGTTCTCGGCCGCGAGCGCGAGCAGGCTGTCCACGCGGGCCCGCGTGCGCACCGGCGCGCTCCCGGCCGCGCGCCGCGCGGCCGTCACGACACGCTCAACCCGCTGCACCTTCTGTTCGCTCTGGCGCTGCCACTCGGGCAGGATGTTGGCGTAGCCGATCCCGTGGCAGGAGAGGCACGACGCCTCACCAGCGCCGCGAACGGTCTCGTGCGCGCCCACCGACTTGGTCAGCTCGTGACACCCCGTGCAGGAGACGCGCGCCAGGAACATTGAGCTGGGCTGGTTCTCGACTCCGTGCCCGCCCATGCCGGCGAACAGCCGCTGCTGCTCGTCGTGCACCCGCTGGTGGCAGGCCGAGCAGTCGAGCTCAGCACTCTCCGCCAGCGCCACCATGCGATGCTCGATCGGCAGGTGGCACTGGGTACACTCCACGTTGTGCTCCGCGATGTGCACGCGGTGCACCAGGGTCGTGTTCTCGAACTGCTCGATCCGCTCAGGAGTGTTGTGGCAGTTCCAGCAGCGCGCCTCTTCGGCGACGCCGGAGCCCTCAGTGACCTCGTCATGGCAGGTGGTGCAGGCCACCATGTCTTCCACGTACTGCGGGTGGTCCACCACGAAGCCGGCCGGCGACACTACACGCGGCGGATCGGCGTGGCAGCCGACGCACCCCCCTAAAGGTTCACCGGGATCGGTCCCCTTGAAGTGGCACAGGTTGCAGGTGGTCTGTTCCACCGCCACGTGGTTGCCCTGCACGATCTGCGAGTGGCAGCTGGTACAGCGCAACTGCTTGCCGCGACGCAGCTCGCCCAGGTGCTGCGTGTGGTCGAAGCGCACGCCCCGGTAGCTCACCACGCCTTCCACCTTGCGGAGCGAGTGGCAACCCGAGCGTAGGCACGCCGCGTCCTCGATCTCGGCCCACGGCTTGGTACCGTACGCGCCGGTCACGTACTTCACCACCTGGTTCGCCGCCTGCATCTTGCCCATCGCCTCGGCCTTGATGCCCGGGGCATAGTGACACTTGATGCAGGGTACGTCGCTGTGGGTCGACGTGGCCCACGAGTCATAGTAGGGCTGCATCAGGTGACAGCTGGTGCAGAACTTCGGCTGCGCGCTGAACTCGATAAACCCTACCGTGCCGACGGCTGCCAGGATGACGACCAATACGGCCACCTGGATACCGATCTTGAGTGGCCGAGAGAGGCGCTGGAACTGGGCGGTGATGCGTCGTGCCATCGGGCCGGCCGCCTACTTCCCGAGCTCGCGCAACTTGAACCAGGCCAGCGCCACGGCCGAGAGCGCGAGGAACCAGAGCGGGATCAGGAGGAGCTTGTGCTCCCACTGCTCCTCTGCGTAAGTCTCGGCGGTGGAGCGGATGATACCGGTGTTGGAGCGCACCCTGAGCCCCAGGTCCTCCAGCTTCCCCATGTCCAGGCTGTGCTGCACCAGGGCGATCTGGCGGTACTCCGACAAAGCCGCCTGGTAGCGGAAGCGGTCGTCGTCTACCTCGTGCCCCATCTCCACGAGCTCGTCGATTGCCTCGGCCGCGAGCGCCAGCTCCTCCGTCGCACGCAGGACCTGCTCCTGGATCTCCACTCCCATGAGGGCCTCGCCGCTCTCGGCGTCGTGGCAGGCGGTGCACAGGGCAGCGATCTCATCGGGAGCCGTCCGGGCCGTCCCGTGGTTGCTGTGGCACCCCAGGCAGCCGGGTAACTCACCGTCGAGGGTGGGCCGCCCGTGCGGCCCCTCGTAGAAGGCATTCCCCAAAAGCCGGTGGCAGTGGCCGCACACGTCTGCGGTCTGCGTGACCGCAGGCGGCAGCGCCGCGTGCGAGCCATGGCACCCGACGCAGGTGGGGGCGGCGAAGTTGTGCTTCTCGAACACCCCCACGCCGTGCGCGCCCTCCCGGTATTTCTCGAACTGGTCGGTGGGGATCCCGTAGCGCGCCATCAGGCCTTCGTCCTCGTGACACCGCCCGCAGGTGGCCGGGATGTTGGTCGGGTGGACCTCGCTGCGCGCGTCCTCCGGCGGCAGGATCAGATGAGCGTTGTGGCAGTCCGTGCACGTGGGCGCATCGTCGTTTCCCCCGCGCAGCAAGAGCTGGCCGTGCCGGCTGGTGCGGAACTCAGCCAGCTGGTCGGCTGCCAGTCCGAACTGGCGCATCTGGTTCGGGTCGGAGTGGCACTCGCTGCACAGCTCGATGGTCTCGAGCTTGGTCGGTGTGCCGACGAACCGCCCGCGGTGGGCCGGCGCTATCTCGTAGGCCGTCGGGTCGCCACCGTGGCAGTCATCGCAGCGTATGCCCCGCTCCGAGTGCACGCCTACGCTGAACGAGCGGCGCTTGTCGGCATGGCACATCAGGCAACCGTACATGGAGTCGCCTTGCTGGGTGATCGCGACCGGTCCTTCCACGGCGCCAAGCGGGTTGGGCGCGACCCAGAGGGCCAGGAGCACCGCAACGGGCAGGAGCGCCCGGGTCATCGGGTTCCGTCCCCCGGCGTCTCGCCGTTCACTTGCGGCCGGTGCGGCTCAGGCCCGAGCCTGGGGACAGGTACGCCTGGCTCGTCCGGCGTCGCCAGCTCTCCGGCACGCGACTCTCCCAGGTCCGCCGAGGGCGGCAGCGAGCCGATCTGGCGACCCGCCAGCCACAACGCAACGAACCCGACGAAGAAGATCATCCCGATCGCCACCACCACCGGCCGTTTCCGCAAGCGCCGCTCCGGACGGCGGTCGAACAGCGGAATGAAGGCGAAGCTAATCCCGAGCATCGTGAACCCGACGAAGCCCCAGATACCGACGTAACGCAGCAGCGCGAGCGAGACGTCAACCGGGACCCACGTCGAGACCAGTTCGTGCGGCAGCGTGCCGGGATCGGCCGGCGCCCCGATGGGACGCGGGAACAGGGCGGCGAGGGATACCGTCACGGCCAACACGAGCACCGTCACGATGAAGGAGCGCAGCAGATGGTTGGGAAAGAACGGAATGCCCTCCTGTTCCGCCTCCTCCAGGCCCTTGAGAACCTCCTCCCTGCTCGCGACGGCGCTGACGCGCCAGGGTGCCTTGACGTCCTCGCCACCCACCGGCGGGGCGATGCCGCGGCGGCGCACGAGAGTGAAGTGGTAGGCCAGGAGCGCGAGCGACGCCCACGGCAGGACGATCACGTGAATTGAGAAGAAGCGGCTCAGCGTCGCTCCCGACACGATGACGTCGCCCATGAGCGCCTCGGCCAGCAAGTTGCCACCGAGTGGGAAACTGCCAATTGCAACCAGCACTTCCGTGACCGTCCAATAGGCCCACTGGTCCCACGGCAGCAGATAGCCGGTCGCCCCGAACGCCAGCACCACGAACAGCAGCAGCAAGCCGACGGTCCAGTTGGTCTCGCGCGGGGGCTTGTAGGCCCCCTCGAATAGCACTCGGGCCATGTGCAGCATCAGCATGATCACGATCAGGCTGGCCGCCCAGACATGCAGACCGCGAATCAGCCACCCGAAGGCCACGTTCGACACTATGTGCTGCACGCTCGGGTAGGCCTCCTGCACCGACGGCCTGTAGTAGAGGGCGAGCAGCACCCCCGTGACCACCAGGACCATGAACAGGACGTAGGAAATGCCGCCCGGCGCGTGGCGCCATCCGACGTGGCTGGGGAGCCGGTAGCTCAGCGACTTCTTGAGCGCCTGATCGATGCGCAGGCGGCGGTCGATCGGCCCGTAGAGCAGGCCGAGGAACCGGGCCCCGCCGAGCAGGCCCGCGTCGACGCTCGCCTTGAAATCCTCCCAAGTCTGACCGAGCCACGACTTGGTGGCCGAGAATGCGCGGCGGATCATGCTAACCCTCCGTCACGTAGACGGTGCCGTCCCGCACGAACACGCCGTAGCGTGTAAGGGGCGCCGTCGTGAGGCCGCTGACCACGTTGCCATGGAGATCGTACACGACGTAGCTGCAGGGCGAGAGCACGCGGGAGGACTCCTCGTCCCACTGCAGGATGCATCCGTCGCTGGGTGAGACACCGTGCACCGCGAAGTAGCGCTGCTCCTCGAGGCGCACCACCAGTATCACACGCTCGCCCCAGCGCACCACGCGGCTCGCCCCGACCGGGAAGTCGGCCTCGCGCACCAGCCGTACGGCCGGCTGCAGCCTGGGAATCTCGAGCCGCTCGCCGGGCAGCACGTAGAGGGCGAACGACAGTACCATGCCCGTGAGCGCCAGCGCGATCACCGCACCCAGCAGGAGCTCGTTGAAGCCGAGCCCCGACCCCTTTTCCTCCACACCCGTCGTACTCAGCGGACCCTCCTAGACACGTCCAGGACAACGACTTACGTGCCAGCCTGACGAACGTTGGCACGGCGCACACGTTTGTGCAACCGCCTGCCACCACCGCTCGAGACTGCCGCTACGCAACCGGCCCCGCCCGAAGGCGGGGCCGGCTAGGTACTGCTGTGCTATTCCACCGACCCGAGGGCCAGCGAAGAACTTCCGCTACCAGCCTGCTGGCAGCGTGTACGGTCCTTCCAGATTCACTCCCGCCGGCGGTGCGACGCTGTAGAAGCTCGCGCCCATCGCCAGGGACGCTCTCATGATCGCGTCCAGGAACGTCGGGTTGTGTACACCCTGCCCGCTGGTGGGGTGCGACGAGAAGTGCACCGTGTCGGTACCCACCACGATGTTGCCGTCGGCGAACCAGGGGGTGTCCTCGGTCCATGCGATTTGGGAGTTGAACAGCAGGCCCTCTGCGACCGTGTGCACGGTGTCGTCGAAGTTGATGACGCCAGCGCCGTGCGCGGTCATGATGCGCACCAGCAGACCAGTGTCGGCCGGGGGGACATCCGTGTTCAAGATGCCGTCGCCGTTCACGTCGTCCCACATGGCGAGCAGTAGGTTCGTGAGCGAGTCCTTGTTGGCCTCGAAGGTCAGCTCGGGATTCAGGTGGCAGGCTTCGCACGCCTCCCACCGGTTGTTGCTGCACGGCGGGTCGGTCAGCATGCCTGAACCGTCGTAGCACGGAATCGGCTCGAACGTGTGGCCCACCGAGTGGATCACGTCACCCGTGACGGCGTCCGTGATCTCCTGCTCCACCACGTGGCAGGTGGCGCACAGCTCCTCGTTGATAGCGGGATCACCGTGCTCGTGCTGCAGCTCGTTCTCGTTCCACTCCAGCCCGTCCGGCCACCAACCGATGTTGTCGGCGAACAGCAGCGGTCCCTGCGCTCCGTGGGGTCCGTGCGTGCCACCCGGCTCCGGAATGGTGCGCCGGTTGTGGCACTTCACGCACAGGTTCCGGCTGGATGCTAGGTCCAGCGGCGCCCGGAGTTGGTGCTCGAACGGGCCTCCGTGCGGGTCGTGACATACCGAGCAGGTGATGTCGAACGCGCCCATGGGATCGTCCCGCTCGAGGTAGTTGGCGGTCTCGTTGAACTGCGTAAGCAGCGCCCCGCGGCCGTTGTGGCACTCGTTGCAGCCGGAGCGGCCGGACGCGAACCCGGTCACGTTGCCGTGGGCCGACTGGTTCCACTGCTCGACGAACGGATGGTGGCTGCCCTCATGGCAGTCACCGCAGCTCGAGGGGCTGGCGTCCAGCGATGCCAGCGGGTACGTGGAGGCCGGTGCAGCAACGTGGTCGCTGCCAGGGCCGTGGCAGCTCTCACACTGCACGTCGTAGTAGACCGCGCGCAGCACGTCGTTCGAGTCCAGGGCGTTGATCCCCGCGGGCACGCTGTCGGGCCACACGCTGCCGTTCTCGCTGATGGCGTGGCAGCCCTCGCAGTAGGACGCCGCGTGGTCGGAGCTCTGCAGTCCCTCCCACGCATGCGCGTGAATCGTCCCACGCCAGTCCTTGTCCTGGTCGGCGTGGCAATTGCCGCAGGTTGTCCGGCTGCCGGCAACCGTGTCCACGACGTAGTAGCCAAGGAAAGCGCCGTCGGGTGCCGGATTGAACGGAGGCCGCTCCTGCACCACCGTGTCCTCCGTGCACGCGCCGACGGCGAATACCCCCGCCACTGCGACGGCTGCCAGCAGACCCTTCACTGACAATGTTTTCCTTAACACGTCCACCCCCTCCTCTGAATGATCACATCCCGATACTGACATAGTCCGAAAGTAGTTGTAATAGATGCCGAACGGACCTGCAATACTCGATTGGTCCCCTAAAGAAATGTTAACGGTCATCTTAGGAATGCGGGCACGTAAGACGTTGTGTTACATGCCACTTGTGCTATTTGAGCGCCCGTTAAAATGAGGGCCGCGAGGCGTCCTGTGGCCGGCCCTGCAAGGCACCCCTCGCCGCCCGCCCCCACCATCCACTACTGGGTAGGATCCGCCGTATAGCCGAGGTAGGTCAGCACCACCATGTATGCGATGATCCCGATCGTGATCCACGTGAACAGCTTGCTGGGCTCGCCCCGGGCAGTGGGGCGATCCAGAAACGGGATGAGCAGCAGGAACACCCCCGCCAGCCCGAACCCGAGGATGCCCACGATCTCCCCCTCGATACCTAAGATGTGCGCCGGCAGGTACTTGAGGGTCTGGAACATGAACATGAAATACCACTCGGGCTTGATGCCCGCAGGGGCGGGGGCGAACGGATCGGCCTTCTCCCCCAGCTCCGCCGGCAGGTAGGCAGCAAGCGCCGCCAGGATCGCCAACGCCGTCAGCCAGCCGACCAGGTCGCGCAGCAGGAAGTTCGGCACGAACGGCATGCTGCTCTTCCCGCCGCCTTCCCGCTCGATCCCGGGCGGGACGCTCATCCCCAGCTTCTGCACCAGGAACAGGTGGAGTCCCAGGATCGCCCCCGCCGCGAGGGGGAGCACCGCCACGTGGAACGCGTAGAACCGGGTTAGCGTGGCGCCCGTAACGTCGTCCCCGCCGCGCGCCACGCGCAGCAGGAACTCGCCGACGAGCGGCACGGCCCCCAAAATCTCCGTTCCGACCCGCGTGGCGAAGTATGCCAGCTCGTTCCACGGCAGCAGGTACCCGGTGAACCCGAACGCGAGCGCGAGGCCCAGGAGTCCGACGCCGGTGAACCAGGTCAGCTCCCGTGGCGGGCGGTACGCCTTCATCAGGAGCACGCTGAACATGTGAATGAACAGCGTGACGATCATCAGGTTGGCCGACCACGAGTGGATCGAGCGCACCAGCCACCCAAACTGCACCTCGGCCATCAGGAACTGGACCGACTCGTAGGCTTCGTCGGCGCTGGGGCGGTAGTAGAACAGGAGCAGGATGCCCGTCGTGATTTGCACCACGAACAGGAAGAGCGTCATCCCACCCAGGTAGTACCAGATGCTGTGCCGGTGCACCGGCACCTGCTTCTTCAAGGCCAGCGCCTTGAGACTTGCCAGATCGACCCGCTCGTCGAGCCACTGCACGCAGGCGGCCGACCACCGGTGGAGGCGGCTCACCTCACGCCCCCCGGCTCACGACGATCTGGTCGCCGCGGACATTCACTGTGAAGGTCTCCAAGGGGGAGGGCGGCGGGCCCTCGATGTTGCGGCCGTTGAGGTCGAAGTGCCCGTTGTGGCACGCGCACCAGATGTGCCCGATGTCGCCCCGGTACTGCACGATGCACGCGAGGTGCGTGCAGGCCGCCGAGAAGGCGCGAAACTCGCCCGACGGCGTGCGCACCAAGATGCCCGGCCGGTTGCCGAATCTGAATATCTCCGCGCTGTTGGGCTGGATGTCGTCGGGCGCAAACGGCAGAGTCACGCTGGCCGCCGCCGACTCGGCCGCAGCCGGCGGCACCAGGTAGCGGCCCGCCGGATAGAAGATCGCGAGCAGCAGTCCACCGAAGCTCGTGCTGAGCAGCCAGGTAGTGAGCGTCCGGCTCAACATCCAATCGATGAATCTCCGGCGCGACGTCTCAGGCGCCGGCGCCGACGGTCTCTCGTTCATTGGCCTCTCTTGGTTCATGTCTGCGGCGCTCTGTGCTCGACCTCCCGGATCTTGAGCAGGAGTCCGATGATGAGCGCCACGATGATCACCACTGAGACCGCCAGTCCCATGCGCCGGAACTGGAGACGGTCAGCCGCCTGCCGCCCGAGCTCGTGGGCCGTCGCAGCGATCTCCAGCCCTTGCTCGACCTCGTCCTTGACCGCGATCACGTTGAAGGAGTGAACGGCCGCCCGGGCGCTTATGAGGGCGGTGCTCGCTCCGTTGAGCTCGAACTGCGCCTGGCTCACTTCCATGCCGGCGTGCTCGGCATGCTCCAGGATCGAATCCGCCTCGTGATACGCCGTCGCGAGCGAGTCGATCAGGCTCCGCATCGCGCTCGCCACCTGGCCGCCCGGGTCCCCCTCCGAGTGACACCTGCTGCACACCGCCTCTTCCCCGAGCCCGAGGAGCTCGTCGCTCGGCCGGGTGATGTCGTGATTGTCGTGGCACGCGGCGCAGCCGGGCACGCCGAGCATCGCGAAAGTCCTGGCATGTCTGCTCCCGGCGAACATCTCCGACATCACGCTGTGGCACTGCCCGCACACGTTCCCGACCCACGAGATTCCGGGGGGCGCGGCGCCGTGGTTCCCGTGACAGTCATTGCAGGTGGGTGCCGACATGTCACCCTCGACCGACATCGCCTCCCAATGCACGCTCTGGTGATACCGCTCGAGCTGGTCGGTCGCGATGCCATAGGGCTCCATGTATTCGGCATCGCCGTGGCACGTCGCGCACGTCGCCGGCACGTTGAGCGGATTGACGCTCGAAAGCGGATCGGACGGCGGTCTGATCGAGTGCGCCGGATGGCAGCTCACGCAGGTCGCCGCCTTGAGATCCCCGAGTTCCAGCAGCCGCCTCCCGTGCACCGAGGTGGCGTACTCAGCCACCTGATCGACCCGAAGCGAGGGGTTGTAGCGCCGCATGAAGTCCGCATCGGAGTGGCAGCGGCCACAGAACTCGGCGACCTGCGCGCGCTCGGGCTTGGCCAAGAAACCCTTGGCCGGATCCATGGAGGATATCCCGGGGTCCGTCGCGTCGCCGCCATGACACGCCACGCAGCCGAAGCCCCTGGCAGAGTGTATGTCGTCGGGAAACGCCCTCGCGGGGTCCGCTAGCCGTGCGTCCCCCAGTACCAGGTGGCAGGCGCGGCAGTTGTCTACTTCGGCCTCCTGCGGCTGCGCCGTCGCGGCGGATGGGGAAACGAGCTGTGACAGCAGGCAGCACGCTGCGACCGCGCCCAAGACAGACCTCATCATCAGTTTTAGAGCCCCACGGTCTGGAGAAATGCGGCAAGGTCCGCCATCTCGACGGTGCTGAAGACAGGCCAAGAGACTTCGGGCTGTCCGGTTTCGACCTCTGTTGTGAGCGCGTGGTTCCACAGAGCAGCGATCACCGCGGCGGGCGAGTCCAGCCCCTGGACTCGTGCGAGGTCAGGAGCCGTCGTGCCTCCACTCCCGCGTACCGAATGGCAGTCCTGACATCCCTTCTCCCGCACGCGCCGCGCTCCACGAGTCGGATTACCAGCCTCCCCGAAATACCGAACCGATGAAAGATAGGCCACGATATCGGCCATGTCGCCGGCGTTCATCCTCGGGACAGTGATCCCGCTTCTCTGAATCGCCGCGAGCATCGTGGGCGACTTGTTCCACATCGCCGCGGCGAAATCGATCAGGCTCTCGTGCCGCCCCATTCTCCCCAGATCGGGACCCATCATGCCGGCCTCACCCTGCACACCATGACACTGGCTGCATCCCCTGTCCACGAAGCGTTGCCGTCCCACATCGGGACGACCGGGCAGGACGTACTGTGGCGCGGTCGGCATCTCCGGCGAGCCGGATTCGAGGTAGGTGATGAGGTCTATCAGCTCCGCACTGGTGAAAGAGGGTCGGTCGATCCCCCGGTCTCCCATCTCTTCGGCCATCGCGGGACCGTGGTTCCACATCGCCGTGGCAATCTGGATCGGTGACCCGTACTGGCCCAGGAAGTCGAGGTCCGGGCCGGCCACGCCACCAACGTCGGCGACCTGGTGGCACAGCACGCACCCCTTCTCCGTGAAGAGCTGCCGACCGTGGTCCACATCGCCGGGCGGATCGAAGTAATCGAGCCACACTAGGAAGGCGATCAGGTCGCCGGCTTCCCACGGGTCCAGGCGGGGTGGCGCGATCCCGAGCTCGTCCATCCGCTGCACCATCTGCGGGAGGTGATTCCACATCGCGGCCGCGAAGCCGAAGTAAGTGTGGGACGTCGCGGGACGCCCGAGATCGGGGCCCACCGTGCCGCCTACGCCGTCGATCGCGTGACACCCGGCGCAGCCCAGGGCTCCGAAGAGTCGAGAACCCGCCAGCACGTTCTGGCCCGGTCCTGCGGGTAGCTGTGCGACGGCCGGCGCGACCGCCCCGCCGAGCAGTACGATGACGGCACATACCGCCTTCATCGCGCTTCGGTTACTGAACTCAGTAGCCATGGTTCACCTTCCTTCTGCCGCAACGAGGCTTCTGAGATAGACCGCCAGGTCACGCATCTCGTCAGCCTCGAACAACGGCCAATCCGCATTCTGGAGCTGCGCCAGATCGTACATGGCCGGCGCATGGTCCCACATCGCCGTCGCCAGCCCCAGCGGCGTCAGGACCGCCTCGGACTCCGATAGGTCTGGCCCCGTCGAGGCCTCGCCGTCGCGCGCGTGGCACGTGGCGCACCCCTTCTGCGAGTACAGCCGTTCACCCGCCCGGAGATCGCCGCCGGTCTCGTAGAACCGCAGGTAGTAAAGGAAGGCGATCACGTCGGCCATCTCGGCGCCTTGGAACCGCGGAAATGCGATGCCCCGGGCCCGCATGGCCTGGGCCATCTGGAACGAGTGGTTCCACAGCTGTCCGGCGATTTCCGAAACGCGGAGGCGCTGGGTCGCCGTGCGAAGATCCGGGCCGAACGCCGTTCCGGTCCCGGCGGTCCCATGGCAGCGCGTGCAGCCCTTCGTCGTGAACAACCTCCGACCGGTGTTGGGGTTGGGGGGCTGGAGGAACACGACATCGCGGTCCTGGAGGGTCGAGTTTCGCCTGATATATGCCTGGATGTCCGCCATCTCGCGGCCGAGGAAGGTGGGCATCGCGACGCCGTCCTGGGACCGTTGCGTCTGCATCTGGGACCCGTGGTTCCACATGCCCTCGGCCAGCAGGATGGGCGCGACGTAGCGAGCATAGCCGTCGAGCGCGGGACCGCCCCGGCCTCCGACTCCACCGACCGAATGACACTGCACGCAGCGCTTCTCCCGGAACCAGCGCTCGCCCATGTCGGGATTCCCTGGCTCGTCGAACAGCTTGACGTAATAGATGTAGCTGATGATGTGGGCGAGCTCCTCCTCAGTGAACGTCGACCACTGGAATCCCCTCTCCCGCACGGTCCGGATCATCCGCGGCGTGTGGTTCCAGAACATGCCGGCGAGCTGCTGCAGGCTCCTGCCGGCGCCGACCAGCGCGAAGTCCGGTCCCAGGTCGCCGCCGTTGCCCCATATGGCGTGGCACCGAACGCATCCCCGCTCGGCGAAGATCTCGCGGCCGGTGGCGGGATCACCGGGGAACGGCGGGGCGGACTGTGCCGGCGCAGCCGGGGCGCCTACCAGGCAGAGCCAGCCGAGAGTTCCGATGAGCTTCTTCGCGGGCGTCATGCGTCCCCAGCCGGTTCTGGAGCCACTGCACCGGAGTACCGAGCCACCCGCTCGGCGACCTCCTGCACGGCCGCTCGCCCTTCCTTGATCTCCCAGATCGAGACGATCGGGACGAACTTGGTGGCGATCATGTACAGCAGGACGAACCCCGAAAACGTCGCGGACATTATGGAGACCTCGATCCACGATGGCAGATAGTGACCGACGGATTCGATCTCCCAGCGCGGGTTCACCGAGGTGGGCACCACGATGTTGTACCGTTCCAGCCACATGCCGATCACGACGGCAATCCCCGCGATAAGTGTTCCACGCGGTGTCCGCGTGGCCTCCCGCGACATGAGCGCGAGCGGGATGACGAAGCACCCCGCAACCATGGTCCAAAACGGTATGGCGAAGGGACCCGTGAGCTTGGCCCAGAACGCGCGCATCTCACCGGGTTCTCCCCCGTAGAACGCCGTCAGGTACTCCGCAAAGGTGAAGTAGAACCACAGCAGGCTGAAGATGAGAAGCAGACGGCCCAGGTAGTCGAAATGAACTTCGCGGAAGTAGTCCTCCAACCCGTATGCCCAGCGCAACACGACCATCGCGATCAGTATCGCAGCGATCCCGGAGTAGATGGCGCCCATGACGAAATACGGTCCGAAGATCGTGCTGTGCCACATCGGCCGCAGAGTCATGGCGAAGATCCATCCGATGACGGTGTGGACCGAGACGGCGATTGGGATCACCACGATGGACAGCACGCCGATCACGCGCTCCAGGCGCACCTGCTGCACCGGAGTGGCTCGGTATCCCAGAGCCAGTATGCGGTAGAGCCACGGAGCCTTTATCCCGGAATCACGGATTATCGCCAGGTCCGGTATGAGGGGCACGTAGAGATAGATCGTACAGGACAGGAAGTAGAGTCCGATGCTGGTCACGTCCCACAGCAGCGGCGACAGCAGCTGGGCGTGGAACAACACGTTCATGACCCGGTCCGGTCGGCCCAGGTCGATGATCGGCTGGATCGCCCCGAAACCGATCACGAGTACCGTGATCAACTCGGCCGACCGGGTAATCGCTCGCCTCCATTCAGCCTTGCTGACTCTGAGAATCGCTGAGATCAGCGTCCCCGCATGGCTGATACCGATGAAGAAGACGAAACAGATGATGTAGATGCCCCAGTACGACGGGCGGTTGAGGCCGGTGCGGCCGAGGCCGTAGCGGACCTGCAGGTAGTAGGCGAACAGCCCCCACACAGTGACGGCCGCGAGGAGTGCCGCAACGACATAGAACAGACGGGACGTCTCGACCAGCGGCCTGAGAAGCACCCGTTCGTCCGGGGGCATGCTGTCCAGTTTGGCCCTCACTTCGTCACGCATCTCATTCCCTCGCCCGCAGGTAGTAGACCTTCGGCTGGGTGCCCAGATCCTCCATCAGCCGGTGCACGCGCGGATCCTCTTTGAGCTCGGCCACCCGGTGTGTCGGATCGTCGAGATCACCGAACACGATGGCAGCGGTTGGGCAAACCTCGGCACACGCCGGCTGGTAGTCCTCCTCCCGCAATTCCCGTCCTTCGGCACGGGTTTCCTCCCGGGCCTTCTGGAGCCGGTGGTGACAGAACGTGCACTTCTCGATCACACCCTTGGACCGCACCGAAACGTCCGGATTCAGGTGCTGCCGCTCGGAGTCGGCCCACTCTGGCCCGTACCAGTTGAAGTACTTGACCATGTAGGGACAGGCATTGGCACAGTAGCGGCAGCCTATGCAGCGCGGGTATATCTGTCCGACGATGCCTTCATCACTGATGTAGGTGGCCGCCACGGGACACACCTTGATGCACGGCGGATTGTCGCAATGCATGCAGGGCCGAGGATAGAACTGCATCTCGGTGTGGGGGAACTCTCCCTCCACATGGGCCATGACCTTCATCCAGCTGTTGGCCCGCCCCCTGTCCGCCTGATCCGGCGAGACGGCGGCAATGTTGTTCTCGCTCTTGCACGCCACCTCGCATGCGGCACACCCCATGCAGCGGTCGAGGTCGATCACCATGCCCCAGCGTGTCATCGGTCCCGGCCCCTCACGCCCGCTCGAGGCGTATGAAGGTGGAGTGCCAGCTCAACAGCCCCGTGAGCGGATCGCTCGAGCCGTCGAGCAGATGAAGGGGGTTGGCCGCGTCCCCATCGGGCGACGGCAGGCGGTAGGGCGCACACACGTTCTCGGGTGCGGTGCCCGGAAACACCTTGAGGCGCGCGCGATACCGCCCGCGCCGTGAAACGACCCACACCGACGTGCCGTCTGCGAACCCCAGCTCCCGCGCCGTCTCGGGGGAAACCTCGACCCAGGGGTGCCAGTGCACCTCCGGAAAGATGCTCGGCTGCTCCGCGAGCCATCGCTGGAGCGCAACGGTGCCCGAGGCAAGGGTGGAGACCCGATACGGGATGAGCCGGAACGGATACTCGTCGTCGTGGGCAGCTTCCTCACCTGCCACATCGACGTAGAGCGTGCGTGCGCCCTCCTCCCCTCCGAGCTCGCGCAGCAACGCCGCCGGCATCAGCTCGATCTTGCCGCTGGGCGTACGAGCGATTCCGGTAGGCTCGGTGTCGTCGAAGAACAGGTCCGTCCACCCCCCGCGCTCGACCAACTGATTCCAGAACGGCTCGAAGTCGGTATGCTCCGGCAGCCACCAGCCGCGTTCCTGCATCTGGCGGTGGTGCCGCCGCTCGAATTCGTCGCCCAGGATCATGCCGCGACGCTCCGCGAAGAGGTCGCGCGCTCGCGCCCTGAGAAGCTCCTCGACGCTCTCATGGGGCAGGCTTGCCGCGATGCTGCCGCCCAGGCGCTGCGCAATGGCCAGCACCGCGTCACCCGTATGCATTCCCCCTGAATGCGGCTCCACCAATGGGCGTGCCACGCCCCAGACCGGGTAGGGGTACGAGGTCGGCGTCGGCGCGTCCTGCCAGCGTTCGTACGGCAGCAGATCGGGCAGCACGAGGTCCGCGTGACGCGTCGTCTCGTCAAGAAACGGCGAGAAGCTGACGACGAAGGGGATCTCAACAAGCGCAGCGCTCCAGGCCTCGGGATGTGTCGACGAGGCCAGGGGATTGGCGTAGTACAGGAACAGGGCTTCAACCTCCGGACCCCCACCGCTCGCCAGCGCCTCGGCAAAGCGAAGAGCCCGATCCCCGGCACCGAACGGTGGCGGCGCTTCCCCGACCGGCTCCCGCCCGAGGCCGGCGTTGCTGATCTCGTCCAGGACGGGAGGTGGCAGCGGCTCGAGCGGGGCATCTTGTCCGAACAGCACCCCTCCCGGACGGTTGACACTCCCCAGCAACACGTTGAGGCTGTGTACCGCCATGCCGGCCACGACTCCGTTCGGCGCCAGCGTCACGTCCGGTCCGCACACGACGACGGACGCCCGACGCTGCGCCAGGGCACGAGCCAGCTGAGTGATTCGCTCGACCGGGACCCCGGTGACCGCCGAGACTTCCTCGGGCCGGTAGTTCCGCATGACGAGCGATCGGTAGCCCTCCCGCCTCCGACCGCCCTCG
Source organism: Gemmatimonadota bacterium (assembly GCA_039586895.1). Classification (GTDB taxonomy): domain Bacteria; phylum Gemmatimonadota; class Gemmatimonadetes; order Gemmatimonadales; family GWC2-71-9; genus WVYX01. The sequence continues at coordinate 17,988 of JBDHJM010000031.1, forward strand.
TCGACGAAATCATCGAAGCCGGTGACGTGTCGTTCCACGAACGCGGCGTCGAACAGCTCGTCCCGGAGCAGCACATAGGCCACGCCCAACGCGAGGACCGCGTGTGTGCCGGGTCGAATGCCGATCCACTCCTGAGCCCGCGCCGCTGTTCGCGAGAACCGGGTATCCACTTGGACGAAGCGCCGCCGCCCCTCGCCATTCTCGTTCGGACCGGCGAAGGCCGCGAATGCCTGAAGCGGTGCCCACCACGACTCGAACAGCGGAGCGCCGAACGAGAGCACCAGGTCGGCCCGCTCGAGGTCGTACGCCGGCCGGCGCGGAATCCCGTGCATCAGCGACATGATCGCGTCGGTGCCGTCGGCGTAGTCGTCGGCCACGTAGTTCGGCGATCCATACGATCGAAGGAACTGACGCCACAGATCCTGCATCGAGCCCGCGCAGTACCCCGCCAGCAGCGCCAGCGCCTCCGGCCGCCCCTCGGCCCGGAGGCTTTGGAGCCGCTCAGTCACGAGCGCAACGGCGCCCTCCTGGGAGACCGGCTGCCACTGACCGGCGCCCCGGGGACCGACGCGCACCAGAGGTGACGCCAGCCGCTCGGGGTGATACAGCATCTGCACGCCCGCCAGGCCGCGGGGACAGACGCCGCCCTGGTTCATGGGGTGGAGGGGGTTCCCCATGATCCTGACGAGGCGGCCGTCCACCACGCGGCCCCGGATGCCGCACCGCGCGGGGCAGAGGAGGCAGGCCGACGTACGCCGTTCCTCGAGGCCGGGTGCCCAGCCAGCGTCCTCCGCACCGCCTTCCGTGCTCCAGAAGACGTCCGGCGTCTCCTGCAGCGCGAGCGCCGCGGCTGCACCCATCGTCCAAACGAACTCGCGCCGAGTCGGTGTCATGCTGCCGTTCCTCCCGCTAGCGATGACATGCGTTGCAGTCGAGCGTCTGCCCCTGCGCCCGGTGGCAGTCCATGCAGAAATCCATCGTCACCCGCACCAGCGGCCGGCGTGGGGGACGCTCGGTCGCCGCGATGGCGCCGTGGCAGGTTTCACAGTCCAGTTCGGCCAGCTCGACGTGCCGGCGGTGCGTGTAGAACACGTGCGGGGCCATGCGGAAGAGCTTGTTGAATCGCAGCGAGTCGCCTTCGGCGATCAACTCGGTGACCCGGGCCGCTTCCTCGGACGTGCCCTGCACCGCCGTGTGGCACATGGAGCACGTCCGCACATCCGGCAGCCCCGCGTGAGCGCCACTGCGCACGTATGGGTGACAGAACACGCAGGCCAGGCCGAGGTCCTCGGTGTGCTTGCGATGGTTGAATTCGACCGGCTGTGGCACCCCATTGCGCCGCGCCACGAGCGGCACCACAACCGCTGCGAGCAGCAACGCCGCGATCCCGAGCGCAACCCTCCAGGTCACTCGCCCCATTCGGTTGCGGCGCCCCACCCGAGTTCTTATCACGGGCCTGTCGGAGAGCCCTCGACGGAGCCTTGGCGGCCGCCGACCACGAGGCCGACCAGCCCGACGATGAAGGCCGAGGTTCCCAGAATCACCCCGGTCCGTAGGAGCCATGCCGACCACGGCGGCGCCTGCGCGATTCTGGTCAAGACGTAGAACAAGAAGGAGATGGTCAGGAGCACAACGCCGGCGCTGAAGATCCGGATCCACTTGACGCGCTTCGCGTAGCGAGCCAGCGGGAAGCTGCACTCGGGGCATACCTCACCCGAGGGTGGCCGCCATACGAACGACCACCGCCCTTCCCCAGTACCCTGTGGACCCCCATCTGACGCAGCGCTCGATTCCCCCAGCGGGAGGATGGGCTTGACGAACTTCCCGCAGCTCGGACACTTGACGCCAGTCAACGCGGTGCTGACTCGCTCACTGATTCGATTCATGGGCGCCCTCACGAATTGGTTGTAGTGCAGTGCTTTGTGTATCCGTGTCACTCCAGGGTGGCAGCACCTTCACCAGCACCCACAGGATCACGAACGGGAGGAATAGCAGTCCCATCGTCATCGCCAGACCTTCTATCCCGAGCAACTCGACCTTGTAGACCGTCAGGCCCCGCAGGCTCTTGGAGAACAGCTGGCCGCCTATGACCACGTTCCACCGGATGCTGAAGATGCCGATCTGGATCAGTATCGCCGCCACTATATAGATCAACTGCCGCAGCTCGGGGGGCGTCTGCAGGATCCCTCCCTTTCTGAGGCCGGGCGACACCAGCGCCAGCGCCACCAGCGGAACCAGGCTACCCATCACGATCTGCAGCACGATCAGGCTGTTGAACAGTCGGCTTTCGATGAGCTGCCGCAGGATCTCGATGGACTCTTCTGACTCGTACAGCCGATGGATGAAGTCCAGCGCCTCGAGCGAGAAGTCCACGACCAGCGCGTAGAACAGAAACTGCGCCAGTTTGTCCAGGCACTTCATGTCCACTTTGCGCCAGCGGAACATGGTGGTGATGACGTACAGCACCAGCACCAGCGCAATTCCCGAGACCATGGCGGAGAAGAGGAACACCACCGGCATGAGGACACTGCTCCACCAGGGGTTCGCCTTCACGGATCCGAAGATGAATCCGACGTAACCGTGCAGCAGAAACGCCGAGGGGATACCGATGATCGTGATCCACCGTCCCGCGCTGTCGTCGAACTTGAGTGCCTCCTCCGATGTGTCCGTGGCGCCGAGCGTGAGGATGTAGTACATCCATCGCTTCCAGCCGTTGGATGACCGAGCCCACAGCACCATCTCATGGCGATAGTCGAACCAGATCTCCAGCAGCAGCACCACCGCCAGGTACCACGCGTACACGAAGCCGAACATCGCCATGGCTGACTGGCTGTTCGGTGTCATGAAGATCTCGAACGACCGCTCGGGATGGCCCAGGTGGGCCAGCAGCGGCAGCGGCGCCACGATCAGGAACGCGAGCGCCGTGAGCAGGGACAGGCGGTAGGTGGGCTGCACCTCCTTCACGTTGAACACCCGCTCGAGCGAGGCCAGGATGAACGCGCCAGCAACCAGGCCGGTGACGTACGGGTAGAGCACCACCAGCAGGCCCCACTGCAGCTCGAACTCGTTGGGGTAGATGTAGCCTTGCATGCTAGCGCACCTCCCCATCGAGGTTCGCGTAGTAGGTCTTGGGCCTGGTGTTCAGGTGAGCCTTGAGCACCTGGACGTCGTTGAACCGCATGAATCGTGCGAGCGGCGTGGCCCGCTTCTCAACCTCGCCGAAGATGCGCGCCTGGGTGGGGCACACCTCCACGCAGGCCGGGACCTTCCCCTCGACGAGCCGGTGGTAGCAGAAGGTGCACTTGCCGGCGACGTGCTTCTCGGGATGCATGTAGCGCGCGCCGTAGGGGCACGCCTGTATGCAGTAGCGGCAGCCGATGCAGTACTCCTCGTCCACGAGCACAACGCCGTCTTGTGTGGTGAACGTGGCGCCGACCGGACACACCTGCACGCATGGGGCCGCGTCGCAGTGGTTGCACAGCTTGGGCACGAAGAAGGTGCGGCGCACGGCCCCGTCGTCCCGGATGGGAGGGAACCCGTCGATGCCGCCGTTGGGGCTGTCGACTTCCACCTCGCCGTCCTCGCGGATCACGTAGCGCTCGATCCACGTGTTGAAGAAGTGCTCCTCCTCGGGCACGTCGTTCTCGGTCTTACAGGCCACTACGCAGCGCGCGCACCCGATGCACTTGGCCACGTCGATGCCCATGCCGTAGAGGTGATCCTCGGGATCGTATTCACCGCTCTGCCCCTGGGCCGCGAGCTCGGGCACGCACACCGCTCCGAACCACAGCACGGGGGCGGCGGCCCCGCAGGTGCCCAGGAGGTCCTTGAGGAACTCCCGGCGGTCGACCCCGCTCTCGGCGGGTGCGTCACTCGGTGCCGCGTGACCGCGCGTCGCTCCCTTTTCCGCCGTCATCGGGCCTCCGGGTGGTGCGGGTAGTGGCACTGCCAGCACACGTAGGACTGGCCGTGGTTGCGCAAGTCGATCTGCGGCACGTCCGGGATGTCGCCGGCGTGGCATGTGCCGCAGAAGCTCCTGTCGACGGGCTTGGTGGGCCGCACCTGCCGCGGCGTGAGCCGGTGCTGCTGCGGCGCCTCGTGGCAGGTCGTGCACTCGAGCCCGGCGTGGTGTGAGACGAGCTTCTGACTCGCTATCTGCCCGTGGCACGCCCCACAGCTCGTGGGCGGGACGGGCGGCTCCGGCGCATGTGGGTCGTGGCACCCGACGCACGGCATCCGCGCGTTGTGAGTCACCGTGTCGATTTGCGGGAATCCCGTGGGGCGCGAAGGGTTGTACGAGTGGCACAGGGGACAGAAACCCCTCTCGCGCGGTGCGTCCGGCTGCACGTCGATCGGTGCCGCCACGTGCCCGGCGGCCGGTCCGTGGCACACCTCGCAGGTCACGTTGCGGTGGTTGGAGCCCGCCCGCCGGTCCGCGATGGGGCGGTGGCACAGCGAGCACTCCTGGTGCCCGGCGTACTTCGCCTCGTGTGCGGCGATAGAGTCGATCGCGGCAGCCCGGTAGTGCCCGATGTCCCCGAACGTGTCCGGCACGAGCAGGGATCTGGCTACTAGGAGCCCTACGATCGCCACGGCGAACACCGCGGCCAGACGTGGTACCTGTTGTGGCACGCCGATCCCCCCCGGAGGCTGTGCACCGCGCGGTGCGCGGCAAATGCGATGAACCCGCTCGCACTAGGCTGGGGCCGCGACCGTTAAGAAATCGTGAAGCGGGGTTCAACGGGGCCGTGGGAACCCACGAGGCCCGGCGTGGTCTTAGATTTCATGACGATGGAAGCGAGCTTCACCGTGGAGACCCCCGTGGCCGACTTCGCCGTAACGGCGGCAGACGGGGCGGTCGCCCGAATCGATCTCAACCGCCGCGCGCGGCGCGGGCCCGAGGGGGACTTCGAGCACCGCGTGGCGCGGGAGCTCGAGGAGTACGCCGCGGGCGGCCGCACGGAGTTCAGCTTCCCGGTGCGGCCCCAGGGAACCGAGTTCGACCGGACCGTGTGGGACGCGGTAGCCCGGATTCCCTACGGCGAGACCGCCACCTATGGCGAGATCGCGGCCGGCCTGGGCAAGCCCGGCGCCGCCCGGGCCGTGGGGACCGCAAACGGCCGCAACCCGGTGCCGCCGGTGATTCCCTGCCACCGCGTGGTGGCCGCCGGCGGCGGATTGGGAGGCTACGGCGGCGGGCTGCCCCTCAAGCGGCGCCTGCTGGACCTGGAGACCCGGCGCCGGCCCATGCGGCGGGGCGGCGGCGTAGCGACGGCGCTCACCTTCGCTCTGGCGCTGCTGGCCGCCAGCGCGTGCGGCAAGCCCGACCGCCCGGCCTTCGGCGTGGAGGAGAACGCGAACCCGGCACTCGACACGGTGGGGCCCAGCATAGAGTGGCTGTACCCGCCGGACGGGGACACGGTCTTCTTCCGCTCGCAGGACATCTTCGTGCGGCTGCAGATCCGCGACACCAACGGGATCGCTTCGGTGGACGCATTCGTTCAGGGCGAGCCGAGCTTCGGCTTCGGCTTTTCCCAGTTCAGGCCCACCGGCAGCATCTTCACCGTGACATACCCGGTGCAGGTACCTCCCGATGTCACTGTGTTCATGCTGACCGTGTTGGCGGTCGACGAACTCACCAACAGCACGCGCGCCCAACGGACCTTCGAGATCCAGTGACGCAGCTCCCGCCGTGCCGCTGACGGACCTGGCGGTCCGCAACTTCCGCAACCTCGCCTCGCTCGACGTGGCGCTGCCGCCCGAAGGGGTAGTGATCCTGGGGGAGAACGGCCACGGAAAGACCAACTTCCTCGAAGCCATCTATTACCTGGTGCTGTTCCGCTCGGCACGCGGCGCCAAGGACCGCGAGCTGGTGCGCTTCGGCGAGGAGGGCTTCTTCGTGGCGGGGAGCGCGGAACGCCGCATCGCGGTGGGCTACGAGGCGCGCGGCCGCAAGAAGAAGGTCACGGTGGACCGCACCGAGACCCGCAAGCTGTCCGAGGCGGTTGGCGTGGTGACTGCGGTCGTGTTCTCACCGGCCGACCGGGCAATCGTGGCGGGCGGGCCGGCTGGCAGGAGGCGCTACCTGGACGTGCTCCTGGCGCTGAGCGCGCCCAACTACCTGGCCCAGCTGAGCGCGCTGCGCGCCGCGCTCAAGCAACGCAACGCCGCACTCAAGCGCAGCCGAGCCGACGAGGCCCAGGCGTTCGATGCACCATTCGCCCGGGCGGCGGCTCACGTGGGTGCCGCGCGGCGGCGCTGGGCGGGCGAGTGGTCGGCACGCTACGCGGAGCTGTGCGGCGCGCTGGGCGAGGACGGTGTGCCCCTGCTGGCATACCACGCCCAGCACCACCGCGAGTGCGACACGGCCGAGGAGTTCGAGTGGGAACTGGGCGCGGCGCTGGAGCGCGACCTGCGCCGCGGCATGACGACGTCCGGGCCGCACCGGGACGACCTTCGCCTGGAGCTCGACGGCCACGACCTGCGCACTTACGGCTCGGCGGGGCAGCAGCGCACCGCGGCCGTGGCGCTCAGACTGGTGGAGGCGGAGACAATTGGGCAGGCCCGCGGCACACCGCCCATTGCGCTGTACGACGACGTGTTCGCCGAGCTGGACGCGGGCCGGCAGGCGAACCTGCTGGCGCTCATACAGGAGACGCTGCCCGGGCAGGCCGTGGTCACCGCGCCGCGCGAGTCCGAGGTCCCGTCCGCACTGCTCGACCGCCCTCGCTGGCGCATGAGCGGAGGACGCCTCGATGCGTAAGAAGAGGAAGTCCGCCACACCGCTCGGCGAGGCGCTCGACGCCTACGTGAAGAAGAGCGGCATCGCACGGCGGCTCGACCAGGCCAGCGTGATCCCGGAGTGGCCGGAGCTGGTTGGCCCCAAGATCGCGCAGGTCACGACACCGCATCAGGTATCCCCCGACGGAATCCTGTTCGTCACGGTGAAGTCGCCCGCGTGGATGCAGGAGCTGCAGCTGCTGTCGCCCGAGATCCTCCGCAAGCTCGGCAAGAGAGGCAAGAAGATCCGACGCATCGTGTGGCGCGCGGAGTGATCGCACGCGCTGCGAGCGAGCCACCGAACGGCTCGCGTAGCAACCGGGCCGGGGCCCGAGCGGCGGGCCTGTGGACCTCGGGGCAGCACCCGTAAAACTTTACCGGACAATCACTTATCCGTGGCCGCGGCCATTGATTTTCGACCTCGGCCCGGGTATATTGGAAGGACCTCAAGCGGGGTCCCCAGCGGCCCCTTTTTTCGTATCAGACCCAGCGAGAACATGACGGCACCCAAGAATCAGGATCGCTACAGCTCCGACTCGATCCAGGTCCTCAAGGGCCTCGAGGCTGTGCGGCGGCGGCCGGGGATGTACATCGGCTCGACGGGCGCGCGCGGCTTGCATCACCTGGTGTACGAGGTGGTGGACAACGCGATCGACGAAGCGATGGCGGGATACTGCGACAAGATCGACGTAACCCTGCACGCCGACAGTTCGGTCACGGTCACGGACAACGGGCGCGGCATCCCGGTGGACCAGCACAAGACCGAGAAGAAGCCGGGCGTGGAGGTCGCGATGACTATGCTCCACGCGGGCGGCAAGTTCGACAAGAGCAGCTACAAGGTGTCGGGCGGCCTGCACGGTGTCGGCGTGTCGGTGGTCAATGCGCTCTCCGAGCGGCTCGACGTGTGGGTGTGGCGCAGCGGCAAAGAGCACCACATGGCCTTCGAGCGCGGCAAGACCGTCCAGAAGCTCAAGGCCGGCAATCAGCTCAAGAAGACCGGCACCAAGGTCACCTTCAGGCCCGACCCCGAGATTTTCACGGAGCTGGACTTGGACCGCGGCACTATCGTCAACCGGCTGCGGGAGCTGGCGTTCCTCAACTCGGGCATCCGCCTGCAGCTCAAAGACGAGCGCGGCGAAGAGGAGGTCGTCGAGACCTTCCTTTATAAGAAGGGCATCATGGAGTTCGTGCAGTTCCTGCGCGGCAACCGCAAGGCGCTGCACAGCAAGGTGTTCCACTGCGCGACCGCGAAGGACGACGTCGAGATCGACCTCGCGATGCAGTGGGACAGCGGCTACCAGGAGAACGCCTTCACGTTCGTGAACAACATCAACACACACGAGGGGGGCACGCACCTGACGGGCTTCCGGGCCGCGCTCACCCGCTGCGTGAACGAAGTCGCCAAGAACAAGGGGATGTTCAGGAAGGACACGGTTTCGCTCTCCGGCGACGACGTGCGCGAGGGACTCACCGCGGTGCTTCACGTGAAGGTCAAGGAGCCGCAGTTCGAGGGTCAGACCAAGACCAAGCTGGGCAACTCGGAGGTCGAGGGCATCGTCAAGACCGTGGTGTACGAGCACCTCGGCAACTTCCTGATGGAGACGCCGGCGGCCGCCCGCGCTGTGATCGACAAGGCGCTGTCCGCGGCGCGCGCCCGCGAGGCCGCCCGCAAGGCCCGCGAGCTGGTGCGCAAGAAGTCAGCGCTCGAGTCGGGCGTGCTGCCCGGCAAGCTGGCCGACTGCTCGCTGTCGGATCCCACCATGTGCGAGCTGTACATCGTGGAGGGCGACAGCGCCGGCGGTTCGGCCAAGCAGGGACGCGACCGGCAGTTCCAGGCGATCCTGCCGCTGCGCGGCAAGATCCTCAACGTGCAGAAGGCGCGCGTGGACAAGATCCTCTCAAACGAGGAGATCAAGGCCATCGTCACCGCCATCGGCACCGGCGTGGGGGAGGACGACTTCAAGCTCGACGAGGCGCGCTACCACAAGATCATCATCATGACCGACGCCGACGTGGACGGCGCGCACATCCGCACGCTGCTGCTCACGTTCTTCTACAAGCAGATGCGCCCGCTCATCGAGGCGGGGTACGTGTACATCGCCCAGCCGCCACTGTACCGCGTGGCAAAGGGCAAGGAAGAGTTCTGGGCGTACGACGAGGGCGAGCGTGAGCAGTACTCGAAGCGCCTCACCAACGGCAGCAAGGGCAAGGGCAACATCGTGACCCAGCGCTACAAGGGCCTGGGCGAGATGAACCCCGACCAGCTGTGGCGCACCACCATGGACCCCGGGACCCGCACCGTGCTGCGGGTCGAGCTGGAGGACGCCGTCGAGGCCGCACAGCTGTTCGAGACCCTGATGGGCGACGAGGTGGAGCCGCGGCGTCAGTTCATCGAGGAGCACGCCAAGTACGTGAAGAACCTGGACGTGTAGCGGTGGAGGCCCGGGCAGCGGTTGGCGTGGCAACAGTGCTCGCCGCCGCATGCTCCGGCGGTGAGCAGCTTCCCGGCTTCACCAGCGGAGCCCCCAGCTCCCCGGGCGCACCCCACCTGACGACCTTCGCCTATGACTGCGAGGACGGCCGCTACCTGGTGGCCAACTTCCCCGCCGACACCGACGCGGTTTGGCTGTTCCTGCCCGGCGGCACGGTGCAGCTGCCGCGCTCCAGAGCGGATTCGGGCGCCAGGTACGCCGATGAAGCGGTATCGTTCCTGGTTGCGGGCGAGCGCGACGCGCTGCTCGAGACGGATGGCCGGGCGACCGCCTGCACCGAGAACCGCCGGGCCACCCTGATGGAGGACGCCAAGCTGCGCGGGGTGGACTTCCGCGCCACCGGCAACGAGCCCGGGTGGTGGATGGAAATCGGCCCCGATGCGACCATTCTGGTCACAGATTACGGACAGCAGCGCGACATCTTCGCGACACCCGAGCCGGAAGAGGATCGGACGGCCCGAAGAACGACCTACTGGGCCACCTCGGGGGGTCGGGACGTGCAGATCGTGCTCATCGGCGAGCCCTGCCAGGATTCGATGCGCGGGGACAGCTTCCAGACCACGGTCCAGATCCGGCTGGGACAGGCCAGCCTGACCGGCTGCGGCCAGGCGCTGCACTGAGTCCGGGCTCCCTAAATCATTCTTAATGAACGGCTTATCAAAAGTTCTATATCGCCGGTTGACATATAGTAAGATTGCTATTACACTATCGCCATGACATCGAACCCACTGGTGCGCGGTATCGACCAGGAAGTCCTGTCCCGGGCCGCCGACATCATCAAGATGCTGGGCCACTGCGAGCGCCTGAAGATCGTTGAGGTGCTCGAGCAGGGTGAGGCGTCGGTGTCGGACATCCAGCAGGCCCTGGACCTGCCGCAGGCCATCGTCTCCCAGCACCTGGCCCGCATGCGGGGCGCCAACATCGTGGCCGCCCGGCGCGACGGGAACTTCGTGTACTACCGGATCACCGAGCCCAAAGTCGGGCACATCCTCAACTGCATCCGGCGCTGCGATACGTAAACCACTAACTGACAACGATTTAAGCTCTCTTTTTATTTGCCGAAGCGTATATGCTTATCTCTATTCAACTATTCGCTATGGCCGCCCTGCTCACTGGGACCGGCGGCGACACCCTGCAGGTGTCGCTGGACGCGGCCGTGGAGCGGGCCCTCGAGGCCAACCCGGGCCTCCAGGCCCAGCAGGCCTCGGCCGAGGCCGCCGGTGGGATGCCGCTCGACGCTACCCGCGCCTTCCTGCCCAGCATCACGCTCGACCTGGGCGGTGTGCGCACCAACGACCCGGTCGGCGTGTTCGGCCTCAAGCTGAGGCAGGGCAGCTTCCAGGCTGAGGACTTCGACATCGACGCCCTCAACAACCCGGACCCGTACGGCGGGTGGGTCAGCGCGGCGGTGCTCGAGCAGCCGATCCTGGCCCCCGAAGGACTTTACGGATACAGCGCGGCCAAGCGCGCGGCCGACGCCCACGCGGCAGCCGCCCGCCGCGCGGCGGGCGCCACCGTCTTCTTTGTGTCGCGCACCTACTGGGACGCACAGCTCGCCGCACGCCGTGTGGAGGCGCTGGACGACGCCATCACGGCGGCCCGCGCTCATGCGGAGCAGGCCGAGGCGATGCACGCCCAGGGCCTCGTGACCGCGCTCGATGCCAGGCTCGCCCGGCTGCGCGCTTCGGCGCTGGAGGTGCGGCGGCTCGGTGCCGAGGCGCAGGCCAAGAACGCCATCTCGGGTCTGCGGACGCTGCTGGCCCTGCCCGAGGACACCGAGCTGGTGCTGACCGACTCGCTGGCTCACACGCGGGCTTCGACCTGCACGGCGAGCGCCGCGGAGTGCGGTCTGGACGCGCGCGCCGATCTGGAGGCGTTCCGGCTGGGCGCGGAGGCAGCCGGCATAGACGTGAAGCGCGCCTGGGCCTCCCAGCTCCCCTCCATCGCTGCATTCGGAGCCGTGGCCTACAACGGGCACGACACCCCGTGGGGCGAGGGCAGCGGCAACTGGACCGTGGGCATCGGGCTGCGCTGGCCCATCTTCCACGCCCTGTCCGGCGTGGGCGCAGTGAAGTCAGCCAAGGCCGAGGCCCGCGCCGCCGAGGCGCGGCAGGAGGCCGCAGAGCGCCAGGCCGCCCTCGAGGTGCAGGAAGCCAGCCGCCTGTTCGAGGCGGCGCGCGAGGGCGCCGCAGTAGCTGCGGTGGCTGCCGCGGAGGCCGCAGAGGCCCTGGAGCACGCCTCGCTGCGCTACCGCACTGGCGCCGCCCCCATCACAGAGCTGTTGGACGTCGAGGCTGCGGCCGTGGTCGCCCGCCTCAACCTGTTGGCCGCGCGCCGCGACCTGTTCGTCGCGCAGGCGGCCCTCGACTTCGCATACGGAGTGAACGACCGATGATTCGCCGTCTGATTCCAGTCCTGATCGCCGCAGCCGCCGCCGGATCCGCCACCGCGTGCGGCCACGCCGCGGCCGATTCCGAGAAAGGCGCCGAGCCGCCGGTCACCACGCTGACGGTGCAGGCCGAGCCGCTCGCAACCATCATCCCGGTCGACGGCACCGTGCACGCACGGCGCCGCGCCGAGATAACCACCCGCATGATGGCGCGCATCACCGCGCTGCCCGTGGAGGTGGGAACCGAGGTGCGCGCCGGCGAGACGTTGGTGCGCCTCGGCAGCGACGACATAGCCGCCAACCGCCGCAAGGCACAGGCCGCGGTGGGCGCGGCGCAGGCGGCGCGCGACGAGGCTGCCCGCCAGGCGGCCCGGATGGACACGCTGTACGCGCAGGACGTGGTGGCTCAGGTGCAGCGCGACGGAGCACGCCTGCAGTTGGCGCAGGCCGAAGCTCAGCTCGAGCTCGCCAGGGCCGCGCTCGAGGAGGTCGCGACCGCCGAGAGCTACGCCACCATCCGCGCGCCGTTCGACGGCGCCGTGGTGAACCGGTTCGCCGACCCGGGTGACATCGCGGCTCCGGGCATGCCGATCCTGGTGCTGGAAGATGCCGGCGCCCGTGACGCGGTACTGGCTGTGCCGGCCGACCTGGCGGCGGGTCTCGGCGAGGGCGACGCGCTCATGGTGACGAGCGCCGACGGCCGCGCAGCGCGCGCTACGGTGCGCGCCGTAGCAGCGGGAGCAGACCCGATGACGCGCACCGTCGAGGTGAAGGCGGCGCTCCCCGCCGCGTGGCCCACCGGAATAGCCGTGACAGGGCTCATTCCCGCCGGCACGCACGACGGGATCGCCGTCCCGGCGCATGCTGTCGTGCGGCGCGGCCAGCTCACCGGCGTCCGGGTGCTCGCCGGTGACGAGGTGGTGGTCCGCTGGGTGCGCCTCGGTCGCACGCTGGACTCCGGCGACCAGGTGCAGGTGCTGAGCGGCCTCGAGCCGGGCGACAGGGTAGTGCTGTGAAGACCGGACTCTCTGGCGCGATCGCGCAGCGTTTCCTCAACTCCAAGCTGACGCCGCTGCTGGTCGCGGCGTCGCTGGCGGCCGGCGTGGGCGCGCTGCTCACCACGCCGCGCGAAGAGGAGCCGCAGATCCAGGTCCCGATGATCGACGTGGCCGTCGGCTTCCCCGGCGCCAGCCCACGCGAGGTGGAGCGCCGCATCGTGGAGCCGCTGGAGCGCGCCATCTGGGAGATCGAAGCGGTCGAGTACGTCTACAGCGCGGCGCAGTCCGACG
>JBDHJM010000086.1:0-7856 GCA_039586895.1 Gemmatimonadota bacterium
ACCCCCTCCCCGCGCAGGGAGACTCCGAAATCCGCGCGAAACAGCCTGTGGAAGAACTCCAGGCCAACTCCCGCAACCACCCGTACCCCCTCGGAGGGGCGCCACGGGACCCTCGCCACCTGCCCGCCCGTCCAGCCGGCGGACACGAACGGCGCCACCACGATGCGGCGTCCGGTCGAAGCGAAGCTCCCCATGCTCACGGCCGGCACCGGTATCGGGACCTGCCACTCCACGTGGCCGTACAAGGCGTGGCGCCCGCCCCACTCGCGGTAGGGCTCGCCCACCAGCGTTCCCCGGCCGCCCATCACGAACGAGCGGTGGGGCGGCAGGTCGTCAGAGCCCCAGGCTCCCATTAACCGGCCTACCAGGCGCGTGGAACCCAGCGCGGTGTGCGCCCGCCCCAGCGCCTTCACCCGCAGGTAATCCACGCTGTCCCCGGCACCCAGCTCCACCGAGAGCTCTCCGCTCAGGCCACCTCGCACGGCCAGCTCGGCGTCGCGCCGCGCCAGAGTGAGGATTCCCTGCACGTAGGTCCCCGTGCCGAGCGGCGGGTTGGCGTCGAAGCTGCCGCTGGCCGGCTCGGCAACCGCCTCGACGCTGCTCGAGTGCTCCACTCCCCCGGCCAGCGAGATCCTGTCCCGGGACCCCAGCGCGTACTCCACGGAGGCGAGCGCCCGGTCTATCAGCACCCAATCGCCGTAGTCGCGGCCCAGCTCCTGGGCCAGCACCGAGTTCAGGACCCCCGAGATGACCGGCTCGTCCGCCACGTCGACAACTCGGCGCAGCCCCTCGAGCCCCAGCCGGATCCGGCCGATGCGGAACCCTGCCGACAGCAGGCCCTTGGCCCGCTCGTCGCTGAATCCGTACGACAGCCAGCCGCGAATCTCGGCGGCTCCCCCGCCGGGACGGAGCACCCCGCCGAAGCCCACTCCCAGACCCTCGGCCCGGTTGAAGCGCAGCAGGTCCGACACGGATCCGATGCCCGGCCGGGCCGCGGCCAGCCCCGACAGCACGTTGGAGCCGGCCAGCTCCTCGATCTGCATCCGGGCCGCCTCGAGATCCAGCGCCATGGCCGGCTCCGCGACCTCCTGGATGGCGGCGTCGAGCGGCACGTCCCACTGGAACGTGTCGCGCTCGGCCTCCGGCGCCGCCACTATCTCGGGCCCGAGGAAGAAGCGGTCGGAAAGGCCCACGTTGAACTCGTAGTCCTGGATCTCCCAGCGCCCCCTGATGATCCCGCGCGCCGGCAGATCGAGCCACTTGGTGCGGCGGCGGATCTCTATCTCCTGACGCCGCGGCAGCCAGAAGCGGCCCTCCCAGAGGCCGTTCTCCAACAGGATCGTTATGTCCTCGAGGGTGTCGTCGAGATAGGCCGCCTTGGTGAAGCTGAACCGGAACAGCACCAGCTCGGCCGTCTCGCGGTCGAAATAGAGGCTTCCCACTATGCGCGGCTCGGAGAACTCCTTGGGGCGCACGCGTACTTCGTAAACGCGAATCTCGCGCTGCGGCAGGCGGATCGAGATCGAGTCGGTCAGCACGTAGTCGTACAGCTCGGGTCCGGCCCGCGACACCGGGTGCGGCACGTCGCGGACCTCGTCCCCCTCCCCGAGGCGGATCCGGTCGCTGAAGTTGTTCTGCACGATGCCCAGGTGGTCGCGGTGGTACTGGATGTCGGTCGGCAGATCGGCCCGGTCGCGCCACCCGACGATGCGTTGCTTGCTGAGGTTCGGCGCTTTCCAGTACACTTCCAGCACGAGCTCGTCGGCCTTCACGAGACGCGGCGGCTCTGCCAGACCTTCACCGAACTGCCCCAGGAAGAACACGAAGCCATGCGCACTGACCCGGTAGTCCTGCAGCGAGCTGTCCGCTTGCCACCCGATCCGCCGCACGATGCCCCGCCGCACGAGCCGCACCGTGGCGGCGTCGTTCCAATCCTGAGCCAGGGACTGCGCCGGAAGGAGCGTGAGGATAAGGACGAGGAGGGCGCGCGGCAGGGGCATCACGGCGCAATATCAGAGCGGCTGAGAGGCGCGGCAAGTATCGCACTCATCGCGCTGGCGGCTGCCTGCGGCGGGGAGATCTCCGGCCCCACGACCCTCGCCACGAGCGAGCTGCTGGTGCTGCCGCTTCAGGACGGCACCCCCGACGTTCCGCAGGCCACCTTCTTCGCCTACAACTCGCGGCTCTCGGTGCAGCGGCTGCTGCACCAGGATGGCGCCAACACCCTGTACCTCGAGTTCAACGTTCCCCCGGGCACCATGGCGAGCCTCGACGGCCGCCGGCTCACCGTGCAGGACTCGGTGCTGCTGACGGTCGAGCCGATCGCGGACCGCTACGGCCTCGTACTCTCGCCCAGCGGCCTGGCGTTCACCATCGACGCGGCGCCGACCGCGGCGTTCTCGTTCGCGATGTACGGCGACTTCTCGGTGGCCGAAGGCTCGGTGTACGAGAGCGCCGCAGAGTATGCGGCGGCGCTGCAGATCTGGTTCGAAGTGACGCCGGGACGCTGGCGGCCCGTTTCGGGCTCCGGCCCCGCCGGTTCCGACAGGGTGGAAGGCCGCGTTGACCAGCCAGGCGTCTACATCGTAGCAGCCCCACGGTGACCGTCACGTCGTTCGACGCCTACCGCGGTCTCGCCGCGGCGGGCGGAGTCGTACCCGTGGTGCGGGAGCTCCCCCTGGACACGCTGACGCCGGTCGCCGCGTTCGCCGCACTGACGCGGGGTCCGTTCGGCTTCCTGCTGGAGTCGCTGGAGGGCGGAGAGCGCTGGGCGCGCTACACTTTCCTCGGCACCGAGCCGGGCAAGGCGTGGCGCTACCGGGCCGGCGCCGTGGAGGAGTGGAGTCCGGACCGCGGCTGGAGCGATGGAGGCAGGGCGCCCGACCCGCTGGCGCACCTGGCCGGGCAGCTTCGTGGCAGGCAGCCCGTAGCCGTCCCCGGGCTGCCCCGGTTCTGGGGCGGGGCGGTCGGCTTCCTGGGCTACGACGCGGTACGGGCAATGGAGCGGCTCCCAGGCGGGCCCCGCGACGACGCCGGCTTCCCCGATGCCCTGTTCATGACCGCCGACACCGTGGTGATCATCGACAACGCCTTCGCAAAGGCGATGGTGGTGGCCAGCACCACGGTCGACGCCGGCGCCGGCGACGACGCACTGCGCCGTGCCTACGACCGCGCGTGCGAGCGCTGCGACGCCATGCTGGAGCGGCTGCGCACACCCGTCACAATCGATCCCCTCGCGCTCGAGGGCGGCAGGGCACTGCAGCCGGGGACCCCTTACGCGCGGCCGGACTTCGAGCGCGACGTGCGGCACATCCAGGAACACATTCGGGCGGGCGACGCATTCCAGGTGGTGCTGTCGCGGCGGCAGGAGGTGCCGTGCTCGGCTCCGCCGCTGGACGTGTACCGTGCGCTGCGCGCGCTGAACCCCGCTCCGTACCTGTATCTCCTGAGCCTCGACGGCCTCCACCTCGTGGGCAGCTCGCCCGAGGTGCTGGTGCGCGTCGAGGAAGGGGAAGTGACGGTGCGGCCCATAGCGGGGACCCGCCCGCGCGGTGCCGACGCGGACGAGGACGAGCGGCTCGCCGCCGAGCTGCTGCGCGACGAGAAGGAGCTCGCGGAGCACGCCATGCTGGTGGACCTGGGACGCAACGACGTGGGCCGCGTGGCGGAGTACGGCTCGGTGCGGCTCACCGTGGACAAAGCGATGGAGCGCTACTCTCACGTGCAGCACATCGTGAGCGAAGTGAGGGGCCGGCTGCGCGCCGACCGCGACGCGGTGGACGCGCTGCGCGCCTGCTTCCCGGCCGGCACCGTTTCGGGAGCCCCGAAAGTGCGTGCCATGCAGATCCTGGACGGCCTCGAGCCCACCCGGCGCGGACCCTACGCCGGCGCGGTCGGGTACGTGGGTTGGGGTGCGGCGGCGCTCGACACGGCCATCGCCATTCGCACGGCCGTGCTGCAGGACGGCCTTGCATACGTGCAGGCCGGGGCCGGAATCGTGGCCGACAGCGACCCCGAGCGTGAGTTTGCGGAGACCGAGAGCAAGGCTGGGGCCGTGATGCGGGCGCTGGCGCTCAGCTGCGGCGAATAGCCAACCAGTCACGCGGCGGATATATTTTCCGGCCAGTCAAGGAGTTGGCGTGGGCGCGTACAAGCTCCTCAGCACCGCTGGCGACATAACGATAGACCTCACCAAGCCCCGCACGATCGTCGTGGGGCGCGCGGTGACCAGCGACCTCCCCATCTACGATCCGACCGTGTCGCGGCGGCACGCTGAGGTGTCGCTAGCCGATTCGGGCGTGCGTGTGATGGACCTCGGCTCCTCCAACGGAACTTTCGTAAACGGCACCAGGGTCACCGAGACCGTCGCCGCAGACGGGGACATCGTGACCTTCGGGAAAGTCGCGTTCAAGGTGCAGGAGGTGACACCGCCGGCGGCGCGGCAGGCGGCTGCCCCCGAGGCCGGTTTCGCGCAGCGGCCGCCGCCCCCCGAAGCCACCATAGTGAAGCAGGTGTCCGTCGAGCAGCCGAGCGAGCTGGGCGACAAGGTGGCGCGCGGGAGCGGCTCGCAGCTCAAGCTCGAGGCGGAGTCGGTCGACGAGCGCCAGGCCGAAAAGCTCGCGCTGCTGCTGGACATCTCCAAGGAGCTCTCCAAGCAGCAGGAGGTGGACCGGCTGCTGGAGAAGGTCGTGGACATCACCTTCAAGGTGATGAACGTGGACCGGGTGTCGATCCTCATGCTGGAAGAGAAGGGCGAGCTGATCCCGCGCGTGTCCCAGAACCGGCTGGCCGAGGGCACCGGAGCCAGGGTACCGCAGTCCATCGCCCGCCGCGCGGTGGACGAACGGCTCGCCATCCTCACCGACAACGCCGCCGCCGATGAGCGCTTCAAGGGGAAGTCCATCATGATGCAGAGCGTGCGCAGCGCGATGTGCACGCCTCTCATGGGAAGCGAGGGAACGGTCCTCGGCATCATCTACGTGGACAACATGACAGCCACGAACTCGTTCGGCGACGAGGATCTCGAGTTCCTCATCGCCTTCTCGGGCATCGCGGCCGTGGCGATCGAGAACGGCCAGCTCACCGAGCAGATCCAGCGCGAGGCCGTCGTGCTCTCGAACTTCCAGCGCTACTTCGCGCCCGACCTGGCCGAGGAGATAGCCGCCCAAGTGGAGGAGGTGCAGCTCGGCGGCACCAAGCGGCCCGTCGTCGTGTTCTTCAGCGACATCCGGGGCTTCACCTCGATGTCCGAGACCATGACGCCGGACGAGATCGCCACGCTCCTGACCGAGTACTTCACCGAGATGGTGGAGGTCGTGTTCGAGCACGGCGGAACGCTCGACAAATTCATGGGCGATGCCATCATGGCACTGTGGGGCGCGCCCATCGAGCACGATGACGACGCCGACCGCGCCATGCGGGCCGCCATCCAGCAGCAGGAGACCCTCACGGCGCTGAACCAGAAGTGGGCCGACGAGGGACGGCCCCAGGTGGAGATAGGTATCGGGATCAACTTCGGGGAGGTGTTCGCGGGGAACATCGGCAGCGACCGCCGCCTCGAATACACCGTGATCGGCGACGCGGTGAACACGGCGTCCCGGCTCTGCTCCAAGGCGGGAACGGGCGAGATCCTGATCTCGGAGCCGTTCTACAAGGCGCTCAAGAGCCCGCCCGAAGTCGAGGCCCTCGAGCTGCTCGAGCTCAAGGGAAAGGCCAAGGCGGTGCAGGTCTACCGCGTGAAGCTGTAGGGCTGGCCCGCTTCCTCCAGCAGGTCCGCCACCAGCCGGATCGGCAGGCCCATCACCCCGAAGAAGTCTCCCTCGACACGCTCGATCAGCACTCCGCCGTATCCCTGCACCCCGTAGCTGCCCGCCTTGTCGAGCGGCTCACCGGTGGCCACGTAATCGTCGATGGTCTGCGGGGAGAGCTCCCTGAACCAGACTCGCGTGACGTCGCAGCGCTGCAGGACGGCGGCGCCGGGACGTGCCAGAGCCACCGCGGTCACGACTCTGTGCTCGCGTCCGGACAGGGTTGAGAGCATGCGGGCAGCGTCTTCCGGACCTGACGGCTTTCCCAGCACGAGGTCGTCGATCACCACGATCGTGTCGGCCGCCAGCACCAGCGCGTCGGGTCGGAGGCGCTGCACCGAGTTCGCCTTCTCGACGGCCAGGCGCCCGGCCATCTCCTCGGGCGGCTCATCCCCGAGGCGGCGCTCGTCCACCTCGGCCGGCACCACCACTTCGTGTGCGATGCCCAGCATCTCGAGCAGGTGCCGGCGGCGCGGGGAGCCGGAGCCGAGGACGATCATCGCTCAAGGAAGAGGGTGACGGGTCCGTCGTTCACGAGGCCCACCTCCATGAGCGCACCGAACTCTCCCGTCTCGACCGCGGCGCCGCGCTCGCGCAGCAGGTCCACGAAGCGCTCGTAGAGCGGCACCGCCTGCTCGGGCTGGGCGGCGTCCACGAACGAGGGCCGCCGCCCCTTCCGCGCGTCGGCGTAGAGCGTGAACTGCGACACGACCAGCAGCGAGCCCCCGACGTCGCCCAGGCTAAGGTTCATCTTGCCCGCGTCGTCGGCGAACAGCCGCAGCCCCACGAGCTTGTCCGCCATCCAGGCGAGCTGCTCGTCGCCGTCGGCCGCAGTGAAGCCGGCCAGCACCAAGAAGCCGCGCCCGATTGCTCCGACGGCGCGGCCCCCGACACTCACCGACGCGCTGCTCACGCGCTGGAGCACGACCCTCATGCGCCGGTCACTCGACCGTCACCGACTTCGCCAGGTTGCGCGGCCGGTCCACGTCGCAGCCGCGGCGCACCGCCGTGTAGTAGGCGAACAGCTGCAGCGGCAGCACGCTGAGCACCGGCGACAGCGGGTCTATCGTGCGCGGAATGGTGATGCAGTGGTCGGCCAGCTCCGTGATCTGCTCGTCGCCCTCTGAGACCACGGCCAGCACCCGGCCGCGCCGTGCCTTCACCTCTTCGATGTTGGACACGATCTTCTGGTACACCGCGTCCTGCGGCGCGATGAACACCACGGGCATCATGTCGTCGATCAGCGCGATGGGCCCGTGCTTCATCTCGGCGGCGGGATAGCCCTCCGCGTGGATGTAGGAGATCTCCTTCAGCTTCAGCGCGCCCTCCAGCGCGGCCGGGAAGTTGTAGCCGCGGCCCAGGTACAGCGCGTTCTGAGCGCGCATGAAAGTCTCCGCCACCCGCTGCACTTCGTCCGCCCGCTGCAGCACCGCAGCCACCTGGTCGGGTAGAGCCTGCAGCGCCTTCACTATCTCCCTCCCCTGCAGCACCGAGAGCGCACGCAGCCGCCCGAGGCGCAGCGTGAACAGCGTGAGAGCCGCGACCTGGCAGCTGAACGCCTTGGTGCTCGCCACGCCGATCTCGGGGCCGGCGTGTAGGTAGGTCCCTCCGTCCACCTCGCGCGCGATGGAGCTGCCCACCACGTTCACGATGCCCACCGTGCGGGCGCCGCGCTGCTTGGCCTCGCGCACCGCAGCCAGGGTGTCGGCCGTCTCCCCGCTCTGGGAGATGGCGATCACCAGCGTGCTCTCGTCGAGGATGGGATTGCGGTAGCGGAACTCCGAGGCGTACTCGACCTCGGCCGGGATGCGGGCCAGCTCCTCCAGCATGTACTCGCCGATGAGCGCCGCGTGCCACGAGGTGCCGCACGCCGTCAGCACGACGCGCTCGATGCCGAGCAGCTCCTCATCGCTCAAGTTGATGCCGGACAGCTTGGCGGTGCCCTCGTCCTCGAGCAGGTGCCCGCGCAGCGTGTTCCGCAGGCTGTCTGGCTGCTCCATGATCTCCTTGAGCATGAAGTGCGCGTAGCCGCCCCGCTCGATCTTGGCG
>JBDHJM010000032.1:0-30681 GCA_039586895.1 Gemmatimonadota bacterium
ACCATGGCCCACGTGGTCATGAACAGCAGGAAGATCATCGGGATTGCAGTCACCCATACGGGCCGCTTCAGCTTGAGCAGGAACAGCGTGACAACGAGCAGCGTGAGCGCGCCGGTGAGTTGGTTCGTGGTTCCGAACAGTGGCCACAGACGCATCCCGCCCGCCCCTCGGTCCAGTCCCAAAGCAAGCAGCGCGCAGGTGGCCACTGCGATGAAAGTGGCGACCCACCGGTTCTGAGCCAGCTTCACCCTGTACTGGGCACCCAGCTCGGAGATGATGTACCGCTGCAGCCGCACTCCCGTGTCCATCGTGGTGGCGGCGAACGATATCACCACTACCGCTGCGAAGATCACGGCCACGTTTCGGGGAATCCCCACCCCCTCGGCCAGGACGCCCACGCCGTTCACGAACGCCGTGGTGGCGCCGCGCGACGCGCTGGCCCAGGTGCCGTAGTGCTCGTGCCAGCCATCGACGCCCACCACCAGCGCGAATCCGGCCGTGGTCGCGATGATCGACGTCAGGGCGAGCGTTCCCTCCCCGATCATTCCCCCGTAGCCCACATAGCGGGCATCCGTCTCCCGATCGAGCTGCTTCGCGGAGGTGCCGGACGCGACCAGTCCGTGGAATCCGCTTATGGCGCCGCAGGCGACCGTGATGAACAGGAGCGGAAACCAGCTCGGTGCGTCGGCCGGAAGCTCCGAGTTGACGGCGGGGGCCACGACCTCGGGGTTCACGATCAGCACACCGAGACCGATGATCCCCAGCGCCACGAACAGCTGGTGGCTGTTGACGTAGTCGCGCGGCTGCAGCAGCAGCCACACCGGCAGCACGCTTGCGAAGAACGCGTAAACGAACAGGAGAATCACCCACCCCGCCCGCACCCCGTCCGTGTGCGCGGCGGCCTGGGCCGCAGCGGCGTCTCCGCCAGCGGCCTCCAGCTGGGCGCCGCTCGCCGCGAACCCGAACAGGTCGGGCAGGGCGATCGGGGTAAACTGGCCGACCCAGATCAGGAGGTAGAGGACGGCGAGAGCCCCCAGCGACGGCCACAGGATGCCGACCCCGGTGCGGTAGATGAGAAAACCCACTACCAGCGCCACCACGAGACTGCCCCAAACGGGCAGCACGGCCCCGGGGTTCGCCACGAACAGGTTCGCTATCACCACGGCGAACACGGCATTCACCAGCAGCAGCAGGAAGAAGATGATCAACAGGAAGAGCACGCGGGCGCGACCGCCCACGATGCGCTCCGTGAGCGTCCCGATGGAGTTCCCCTTGTGGCGGGTGGAGATCCACAGCGCGCCGAAATCGTGCACCGCTCCGGCGAACACCGTCCCCAGCACGACCCACAGAAAGGCGGGCAGCCAGCCCCAGATGACCGCGATGGCCGGTCCGACTATCGGGGCCGCGCCGGCAACCGAGGTGAAGTGGTGACCGAAGAGAACGTGTTTGTTCGTGGGAAGGTAGTCGACCCCGTCCTCGAGTTCGTGAGCGGGTGTCACGAAATCGGGATCGAGCCGGTAGATGCGCTGCGCGATGTAGCGGGAGTAGACCTGATAGCCCGTGAGGAACGCCAGCAGGCCAACCGCCAGCAGTGCGATCGCGCTCACTCTCCACCTCCCAGCCGGTCTGGCGCGTAATGTAGGCTCACTCCGGCAGCTCCGCGACAACACGGCGCACCGCGGCCAGTCCGTGCACGTCCTCCTCCAGCAGTGGCACCCGATGCACCGGATGCCCGGCGAAGCTCTCCGCGATCCGCCTCAGGTAGTCCGCCTCCCGCTCCCGCCGCTGCGCGAGGAACTCCCCCTGCGCCGCATCCGGCAGCACCCGGTTCACGAACACCGCCCCCACCGCGATGCCGTTCCGGTCCAGAGCTCGCACGGCGCTCTCGGCCTCCAGGATGGGCAGGCGCTCAGGCACGGTGACCAGCGCGAACGCTGAGCGCCGGCGGTCCGTGAGGGTGGCCCTGGCCCGCTCGAACCTCGCCCGGCGCTCCTCGAGCGCAGCCAGCACCGGATCCTCCCTCTCCCGGCCGGCGGCGCCGCTCCCTCCGGCCGCTCCGGCCACGCGGCGCCACATGCACCCGAGCGTGTTCACCTTGCGGCGCCGGCCGATGAGGCCGCTCATCCACGCCGCCATCTGCTCGGGGAGAGAGAGCAGCCGCAGTGTGTGCCCCAGCGGGGCGGTGTCGAACAGGATGCGGTCGTAGCCCGCCCCCGCTTCCTCGATGACGCGCGTGACGCGGTCGAACAGGGCCGCTTCCTCCGCTCCGGGGGAGACGCGGGCGATCTCTATCTGGCGGTCCACCTCGGCCGCGAGGCGCGGCGGCACAGTGTCGGCGATGCGCGCCTTGACGTCGCCGATGTAGCGGTCGGCCTCGCGTGCCGGATCGATCTCCATCGCCCAGAGCCCCGGCAGGATCTCACCCGGGTCGGGCCCGATGTCCGCTTCCAGAATGTCGTGGGTCGAGTGCGCCGGATCGGTGGACACCAGGAGCGTGCGCTGGCCGCGCTCCGCAGCTAGCAGTGCGTGAGCGGCCGCGAGCGTCGTCTTCCCCACCCCTCCCTTGCCGCCGAAGAAGACGAGCTCGTGCCCGAGCAGCCCGTTCAGCAGCACCGAAAGCCCCCCTCCGGGGCGTGCTCCATGCCCATCCGCAGGTGCCACTCGTGGAACTGCCCGATCAGCTCGGGATACAGCTCGAGCGTATAGAACGCCACCGGGTTGGGCGCTCCCAGCAGCTCGGAGAACCCCAGCAGCAGGAAGAGATCGCGCTCCCGCAGGAGCTCACGCCGGATCTGTGAGCGGTACGGTGCGAAGTAGACGCCCTCGTAGATCTCGCGGGCGGCGCGCAGGCGGGCCCGGACGCCCCGCCAAAAGCGGCTCAAGCGGCTCCCGGGCCGTCAATCATCCAGCCCCAGGCCCCACCGCATCAGGCTGACCGGCAGCCGCCCAAAGCGGAGCACCGCGTCGTGGAAGGAGCGCAGCGACGTCTCGCTGCCGTGCGCGGCCTCGTAGGCCCGGCGCAGGTCCAGCAGCTCGCGGCGGCCCACCGCGTAGCTCATCTGGTATGTGGGCGTGGCGCAGTAGCGGCGCACCTCGACCTCGGCGTGGCTGCGGTCGGCGGGCACGCGCTCGAGCAGGAACTCCACGGCTTCCTCGATGGTCATGCCCCGCGTGTGCAGGCCCACGTCGATCACCACGCGGCAGGCGCGCCACAGCAGGGCGATGTGCTGGAACAGCCGCTCCGCCGCCGTGGTGAAGAACCCGGCCTCGACCATCATCCCTTCACAGTAGAGGGCCCACCCCTCGTCCGTCACGGGCGTGCCCACCACACGCCGCACCAGCCGGGGCTGCGCCTGCGCCGTCAGGAAGTGGAGGTGATGGCCGGGGTAGCCCTCGTGCAGCGAGACCGTGGCCATGTCGTACACGTTGTGGTCGCACAGGAACCTCTCGGCGGTCGCCTCGTCGCAACCGGGATCGGGCGGGGTCACGTAGAACCAGCCCGTGCGGTCGACCGAGAACGGCCCGGGCGGATGATAGGCGGCGAACGGCACCAGGGGCCTCAGGAACGACGGCGTGGCAACCACCTCCAGCGGGCCCTCGGGAATCGTCACGAGCCCCTGCTCCTCCACGAAGCGGCGGGCCCGCTGCATTTCGGAGGCGTAGGCGGCCACGAGCTCCTCGGCCGACGGGTGCTCGGCCCGCAGCCGGTCCGCAACGTCCCGCCAGGGAACGCCCGGCTCGATCTCGGCTGCGATGCTCTCCAGCTCCGCCTCCACCTCCTCCACCAGGCGCAGCCCGTAGCGCCACAGCTCCGGGGCCGTGCTGCGCAGCGCGTGCTCGTAGTGCAGGCGGAAGTTGAAGCCGTCTTCCCCGATGGCGAAGTCGGCGCCGTCGCTCTCCATGAGATCGTCCGCCAGGAACGTCCCGAACGAGCTGAGCGCCTCCGCAGCGCCGTCGCACGCCTCGGCGAACTCTCCGTCGTCGGGCGCGAACTCCGCCGTGAGGCTCCCGAAAAGCGGCGTCCCGCAGCGGACCATGTCCAGAGCGGTCTGCGCGAACACTTCGGGGCAGTCGCGCAGCGTGCCTCTGGCCGCATCGAGATAGCCGGCCACGGCGTTGAGCCGCTGGGTGAGGGCGAACTCCGTGTGCTCGCGGGGCCGGTCGCTGTGGAGCAGCAGGAGATGGAGCCCCTCCAGCACGTGCGACACCCAGAACGTCGGGTTGCGCACGTGCGGCTGCTCCTTCTCGAACTGGTGAATCGCGACGCGCGCGTCGTCGAGCACGGCAGTGCGGTCGATCTCGTCGTCCAGCGAGTCGACGTCACACTCCTCCAGGGCACCCGTGATCGACTTGAGAGCGGCCACGTACTGGCGGATCTCGTCGGTGCCGTGGGCCCCCAGGCGGTGGTCGTGGCCGGTCACGCCGGCGGCGGTGGCCTCGACGGGGTCGAGGTTCCAGCGCAGGTCGAGATACGACTCGACCAGAGGCTCGAGGGATCGGTCTTCCTGCTGGGTCATTCGCCCTAGTGTGTGGGCGGTCTAGGTGGGCGTCAAGCGCCCGGCATACACCTCGGTGTCGTATTCGAACACGACGCGCCCGTCCTCCTCGTGCTCGCCGAACAGCTCCCGCAATGCCGCCAGCATGGGCCGGTGGGCTTCATCCTCCGGCCCGGGTGCGTAAGAGCTCGAGAGAAGGCGCCCCTCCAGCCCTTCATAGCCGAAGGACTGAGAGTTATCGAAGGTGCGGCGGCGCCACCCGTCGGGCCCGAACAGCAGCGCCAGGCCCGCCTCGTCCTCGTAGCGGCTGCTCACGCTCTCGAGAGGTCGTAGCCGGCCCGGACGGCCAGCAGCAGGAGCGGAGAGGCGTGCAGCACGAGATCGAATATGTCGATGGGGCGCACCAGGTCGCCCGCGAACAGCATGCCGAGCTTCTCGATGAGGTGCGGCTGGCGCCCGAACGGCGCCAGCCCCAACAGCAGCGCTGCCAAGAACAGCCACCGGTACTGCAGTACTGCTCGCAATCCGCGCGCGCCGCTCAGCTCTCCCCCTTGCCGGCGCGGAACTCGACGTACGACTGCAGCCGCTCCGCTTCGGAGATCTCGCGGCTGCGCCGCCACCGCGCCGCACGCCGGGCCTGTGACACGACGGCCAGCACCACCAGGGAGAGGGTGATCGCAACGGCCCAGGGTGCGACGGGAGTGCGGGAGAGACCGGCTGCCGACCCGAGCACCACCAGCACGCCGGCAACGACCTCGGCCAGCGCGAGCGGGGGTGTTCCGAGAGCCTCGCGCATCCGCGGCCGCAGCTGGAGCGCGCCGGAGACCAGGGCGAGCAGACCGACCAGAAAGAGCAGCAGTCCCATACTCCGCTACGGCGCCTCCGCGGCTTCGTCCTTCGCCACGACCATGTTGTGCAGCGTGCCCGCCTCCACGACCACATCATCCCCCACCAGCGTGTGCGTGACCGTGGCTCCCTCGACCCGGGCGTTCGCGCCCACGATCACATCGCGCAGCACGCTGTCCCGCACTATGGCTCCCGCGTCGATCGACACATTGGGGCCGATCGTGCACCGCTCAAGCGTGACGCCGTCACCCACGTAGACCGGCTCAGCCACGGTGACGCCGCCGCCCGCGGCGGGGGAGCGGGCTCTCCCCTGCTCCAGCAGGTGCCTGTTGGTGGTCAGCACGGTTTCCACCTTGCCGCAGTCGTACCAGCCGCCCACTTCCGCCGTGAGGATCCGCCGCCCGTTGTCGATCATGTACTGGAACGCGTCGGTCAGGAACCACTCGCCCTTGAGCTGCGAGCCGGCAAGCGTGTGGTCGATGCCCTCGAACAGCCCCTGCCAGTCGCGGATGTAGTACAGGCCGATGTTGGCCAGCTTCGAGATCGGCTCGGACGGCTTCTCCACGATGCGGCGCATGTAGCCGTCCTCGTCGGTGACGATCACACCGTAGCGCTGATAGTCCTCGACCTCCTTGGCCCAGATGATCCCGTCGGCGTCCACCGTTTCGATGACGGACAGGTCGGCGTCGAACACCGTGTCCACGAACACTATGAGCACGGGGCCGTCCACGTAGGGCCGCGCCAGGTTCACCGCACCCGCCGTCCCGTCTTGAACCACCTGCTCCACGAACCGAGCCGGGATGTCGTAGGCCGACTCGGCGTACTGCTCAATCTGCTCCCTGAGATGACCCGTGATGAAGATCAGCTCCTCGACGTCCAGGCCGTCGAGCTTGTCCATCACGTAGTCGAGCACGGGCCGGCCCGCCACCCGCACGAGCGGCTTGGGCACGTGGCGGGTGATGGGCAGCAGACGGGTGCCCTTACCGGCTACGGGCAGGATGACCTTCATCTACACCCGCCCGTAGCGGTCTTCGAGCCGCACCACGTCGTCCAGCTCGGGAGTGGACGCCTCGAGCAGGTCGCTCGGCACCACGGCCTCCATCTGGTGCACCGTGTGCGGCGTGATGTGGTAGCTCTCTCCCTCGCGCATCGGCCGCTCGACCAGCTCCCCCTCCTCCTGCACCCGGAAGATGATCTCGCCTTTCAGCACGTGGATCGTCTCGTCCTTCTTCTCGTGGTACTGGAGACTCAGCAGATGCCCAGGCTCGATGTGCAGGACCTTTCCTACGTAGCGGTCGGTCAGGGCCCAGATGAGCTCGTAGCCCCAGGGTTTCTCCACGCGATGCGGGATCTCCACGGTTCTCCTTTCGTCAGATCACATGCAGGCTGAGTGAGTTCGGCGTGGTCACGCACGCCCGCACGCATACGCCGCATCCCACGCAGCCCTCGGCGTACAGCACGGGCCGCCCCGAATCGTCCAGCCTTATGGCACGCTCGCCCACTGGACAGGCGCGGGCGCATACGCCGCACTCGACTCCCTGGAACGCGATGCAGCGCTCCGGCTCCAGCTCGAGCACGGCCATGCGGTAGCCGTCCCATTTCCCGGGGGGCACCTCCAGTGCGTCGGTCGGGCAGGCTGCGGCGCACAGCATGTCGTCGCACACGGTGCAGGGCTGCGCCAGGGGGTCGATCATCGGCGTGCCCGCGGCGAGCCCGGCTCCGGGAGGCGCCTTCACGATGGCTCCCGGGGGGCACACGTCGAGGCAGTCGCTGCACCTGGTGCAGGCCGCCAGGAAGGCCACCTCGTCCAGGGCCCCCGGAGGGCGCATCACCTGAAGCGGCGATATCCGCCGCTCGGTGCGGCGCACCGCCTCCTCCACCAGCCGCCCGACGGTGCGGCGGAAGAACGCCCGGCGGTCCCCCTCGCCTCCGGTCAGGAAGTCTGCATCGAGTTTGTCGGCCATTGATCCCTGTTTTTCGCAACCTGCAGCAGTGCCCCCGCGACCGCCAAAACTACTAGGTCGGCTCTCTTGCTGCGACCGTCGGGGGGGCCTAATGTTCCCAGACCGCTACGCATATGGCCGAAAGAGAATCCTCGATTGCGTGTCCGAAATGCGGCCTGCCGGACCTGGCCGAGGACACCACGACCTGCCCCGCCTGCGGGTACTCTCTCGCCGAGGACATCGGGGACCAAGAGGGCATTCCCCCGCTCATGGAGGCCAACGTGCGGCGGGAGCTCGAGCGGGAGTTTCGCATCGAGGGAGTGCTGGGACGGGGCGGCATGTCCATCGTGTACCTCGGCCGCGAGCGGGAGCTGAACCGCCTCGTCGCCATCAAGGTGCTTCCCCTCCAGCTCACGATGGGCCCCGACGCCGTGGATCGCTTCAAGCGGGAGGCAAAGATCGCCGCCTCCCTGGACCACCCGCACATCGTCCCCATCTACCGCATCGGCACGACTCCGACGTTCATGTGGTACTCGATGAAGTGGGTGAAGGGACGGTCCCTGCGCGACATACTGGGCGAGACCGGGCCCATGAGCCTGGACGACGTCATAAAGACCATCGAGCCGGTGGCGGGAGCGCTGGATCACGCGCACCGGCGCGGCATAGTGCACCGGGACGTCAAACCTGAGAACGTGCTGGTGGACGAGTCCGGTTGGGTGACGGTGTGCGATTTCGGCATCGCCAAGGCGTTCGGGACCGTGCCGCTGACGCAAACGGGCGGCACACTGGGCACGCCGGCCTACATGTCCACCGAGCAGTGCTACGGGCAGGCACTCGACGGACGCTCCGACCAATACTCGCTCGCGATCCTCACGTACGAGTGCCTCGCCGGCGGACCGCCCTTCGGCGGAGACTCCCTGGGCGAGATAGTGCGCAAGCACTGCCTGGAGCTGCCGCCCCCGCTCAGCGAGAAGCGCCCCGACCTGCCGGTGACCGTGGTGGACGCTCTCGGGAGGGCGCTGGCCAAGAACCCGGGCGATCGCTTCGAGAACGTGGTGGAGTTCGCGGGTGCACTCGGTGGGGCCCCGATTCGGCCCACCCCCACGTTCGTCACCACGGCAGGCGTGCAGGACACCCTGGCCACCGCCCCCACCGAGCCGGTGCACGGCACCAAACGGCGGCACTGGCGCCGCTGGGTGGCGGCATCGGCCACCGTCATCGTCATTGGTGTACTGCTGGCGATCACCTGGTACACGCGCCCCCAGAGCGGCGAGCCGAGCCCCGCCGTTGCGGCCTATGTGGCCCCCGAACCCCCGCCCGCCGAGCCCGGCCTGCTCTTCGTCAACTCCACCCCTTGGGGCTACGTTTATGTGGACGACAGCCTCCTGGGGGAGACACCGCAGGCGGGCATCGCTCTCACACCGGGACTACACGCACTACGTGTCGTTCAGGAGGGATTCGAGCCCTTCGAGGACTCGGTTGAAATCGTGACGGGCGAGGAGATGCGACTCACCGACATCACGCTGCAGGCCGGGGACACACAGTGAGCGCACGCCGCACCGGCGTGCTGCTCGTGCTGGCAGCATGCCTGGTCCCGGCCGCCGCGCCGGGCCAGACCCCGAGCGCGCTGCTGGAGCAGGGGGTCGAGGCCTACAACGACCTCCAGTTCGGGCTCGCATCGCGCATCCTGCAGCGCGCTCTCGACGAGGCAGGCAGCCCGCCGTTGGCCGCGGCCCAGCGGGAGCAGGCGCTCATGTACCTCGGTGCGACCGAGGTGCTGAGCGAGCGCCGCAGCGAGGCCGTCGAGACCTTCCGGATCCTGGTTCTGGCCAACGCACGCTACCGGCCCGACGAGCTGGTATTCCCTCCCCGGGTCACGCGCGCCTTTTCCGAGGCGCAACGCACCACCAAGGTCACGGCGCTGGATGCGCCGCGCCGCCAGACGCTCGTGGTGGGATCCGAGCGGTTCCCGATCCGATTGTGGGTCTCATCGAGCCATCTGGTTTCGCTGACCATCCGGGACCGCACCGGAACGGTCGTGCGCACCCTGCACGAAGGCACCGTGGACGACAGTCTGGTCGTGTCCTGGAACGGACTGGGTGACAGCCGCCGCGCGCTGAGCCCCGGCAACTACACCATCGCTGCCGCCTCGCAGGTGACCGCGGGCACCACCATTCGCTCGGTGCAGATGCCGCTCACGCTGCGGAGCGAAGAGGTCGGCGAGCTAACCGCACCGCAGCCGCCCGACGAATCCGACTTTCTCCCCGAGAAGCGCTCGGCGGCATCCGGGCTGCGGTTTCTCATTCCCGCCGCCGTGATCGGTGCTGTGCTGATAATCCCCGCCCTCTCCAGCGACGCCGAGAGCCGCGAGGTGCGCATCGCGGTGGGCGGTGCCGTGACGATCGCCGGGCTCATTGGGTTCTGGACCCAGAAACCGGGCCAGCCGATCCCGGAGAACGTCGCGCACAACGACTCCCTCCGCAGCGACTACCGACGAAGGCTGGAACGGGTCGAGAGCGAGAACGCCCGCCGCAGCGGTGTCACGCGATTCACCGTGTTCACGGCCACGCCGGAGCTGGTAGAGGGCCGCTAGCGCCGCGCGGCACCCGTGTCCACCGGCAGCTTCCGACCCGCCTACTTCGACCTGCCCGCAGGCGAGCTCGCCGAGCGTGCGCGGCGGGCAGTGGCCTCCCTGGCCGACTGCCGCGCCTGCCCCCGCGACTGTCGTGTGAACCGCCTGGCGGACAAGTGGGCAGCCTGCAAGACGGGCCGCCACGCCGTCGTGAGCTCGGCGTTCGCGCACTTCGGCGAGGAGGACTGCCTGCGAGGGTGGAACGGTTCCGGCACGATCTTCTTCTCGCACTGCAACCTGCGCTGCGTATTCTGCCAGAACTTCGACATTAGCCAGGCCGTGCGGCCGGGTCCCGCGGCGGCCGGCTCCCCGCCCGAAGAGATCGCCGTCACCATGCTCGCCCTGCAGCAGGCGGGGTGCCACAACGTCAACTTCGTTACGCCCGAGCACGTGGTGCCGCAGGTCATAGAGGCCCTGGCGATCGCGGTCGAGAACGGACTGCGCCTTCCCATCGTCTACAACACGAGCGCGTACGATTCCCTGGAGAGCATAGAGCTGCTGGACGGCGTCGTGGACATCTACATGCCCGACTTCAAGTACTGGTCCGCGGAGCGCAGCCGCACCTACCTGATGGCCGAAGACTACCCCGAGGCGGCGCGCGCCGCGCTCAAGGAAATGCACCGGCAGGTGGGTGACCTGGTGATCGATGCCAACGGTCTCGCGCGGCGCGGCATCCTGCTGCGTCACCTGGTCATGCCCGGCCAGCTGGACGAGACGCGCCAGATATTGGAGTGGATCGCCGCGGAGCTGAGTCCCAGCACCTACGTGAACCTGATGGATCAGTACCGCCCCGCCGGGAAGGTGGGACACGGCCACTTCAAAGAGATCAACCGCCCGCTCTCGTCGGACGAGTTCCGCGAAGCGCACCGAATGGCGCACGAGGCGGGCCTCACCCGGCTGGACGAACGCTCGGCTCGCCCGCGGGTTATGTTTCCCCGACGATGATCGCCCTTCTCCTCGCCATAGTCCTGCAGCTCCAGTACCCCGCCCCGGTGGGCTTCGTCAACGACTTTGCGGGGATCCTAGACGCCGCCTCCGAGCAGCGCATGACCGCGATCATAGAGCAGGTGCGAGCCAAGTCGGGCGGCGAGATCGCGGTGGTGACGCTGTCCGACCTGGACGGCCGCTCGCCGATGGAGGTCGCGCGCGACATCGGGCGCGAGTGGGGCGTGGGCGCTCAGGGAGGGCCGGGCGACCGGGCCCGCAACGCGGGCGTCGTGCTCCTGCTCAAACCCGGGCGGCGCCCCGGCGACGGGAGGTCGGACCTGTTCATCGCGACCGGCAGGGGCGCCGAGGGCTTCATCACCGATGCAAGCGCCGGGGGAATCCGCGACCGCATCGGGCGCAGGGCCGTAGAGACCGGCTCCTTCGCAGCCGGACTCGAGCTGGGAGTGGAGCTGCTGGCCCAGGCCTACGCGCAGGAGTTCGGGTTCGAGCTGACCGGTGTGCGCCGCACGGCGCCGCAGAGGGTGCCTGAGGGAGAGCCGAGTCCGGCTCCGGCGGTGTTCGGGCTGCTCGCGATCTTCTTCCTGATCGTGGTGGTCGTGCCGGTCATAGCTATCGTCGCGGCACGTGGGCGCGTGAGCGGCAAGTACGGCCGCGGCAGTAGTGCGGCGGAGTGGATCTTGTGGGCGATGCTGCTGGGCAGCGGAGGCGGGCATCGCGGTGGTCGTTGGGGAGGGGGCGGTGGAGGCTGGGGCGGCGGTTTCGGCGGCGGCGGATTTGGAGGTTTCGGCGGCGGCGGCGGCTTTGGCGGCGGCGGCGCCGGAGGGAGCTTCTGATGGCAAAGAACGACATTGGCAAACTGGAAGCGCTGGCCGGCCGGCTGAAGGACCAGCTGGGCGACAACCTCGTGACATTCGCGCTGTACGGCCCCGCCGTGCGGCACGACACCAGGGAGGCCGATCGCGAGCTCACGACGCTGCTGATCGTCGGCGACGCCTCCCCGAGGGCGCTGCGGCCCATCGAGGCTGACATCGCCGCCTGGCGCAAGCGTGGGCATCCGCCACCGCTCATCTTTGCGGCCGAGGGCTGGCGCGGCGCAACGGACGTGTTCCCCATCGAGATCGAGGACATGCGCGAGGCGCACCGGATCCTCGCGGGGGAAGACCCGTTCAGCGGCGTCGCCACCACGAAGGAGGATCTGCGCCGCGAGCTGGAGCGCGAAGTGCGCGGCAAGCTGCTGCGTCTGCGCACCGAGTTCGCGGCGGCGGCATCCAACGGCAAGGCGCTGGGGGCGCTGCTGCTGGAGTCCGCGGGCGCCTTCTTCGTGCTGTTCCGGGCCGTGCTCCGGCTGGACGGGCGTGACGTGCCGCAGACGCCGCGCGCGCTGGTGGCCGAGGTGGCGGAGGTGGCCGGCCTCGACGCGACCGCATTCGACTGGGTGCTGGACAAGATCGTGGGCCACAACGTACAGGCCCTGCGCGAGTACGACCCGGTCGGCGACCACTACGTGGAGCAGGTCGAGCGGCTGGTCCGGTTCGTAGACTCCTATAACGCGACGTAGCGGAGAGCGACGTATGAAGCGAGCACTTCTAGTGGCGGTGGCCGCAGCGACCCTCACGGGATGCGGCTACAACCGGATCCAGACGCTGGACGAAACGGTCAACGGCTACAAGGGCGAGATCGAGGTGCAGCTGCAGCGGCGCGCAGACTTGATCCCCAACCTGGTCGAGACCGTTAGGGGATACGCCGCGCAGGAGCTGGCCGTGTTCGAACAGGTGAGCTCGGCGCGGGCCGCTCTGGGCGGAGCAATCGAGGGCGGCAGCGTCGCCGAGATGGCCGCCGCAAACACCGCGCTGACCTCGGCGCTGAGCCGCCTCATCGCGGTGGTGGAGGACAATCCAGAGATCCGCTCGGATCAGAACTTCCGGATGCTGCAGGACCAGCTGGAGGGAACCGAGAACCGCATCGCGACGGCGCGCTCCGACTACAACGGCGCGGTGCGCGAGTACAACGCCTACATCCGCCGCTTCCCGCAGGTGCTCACTGCCAAGGCGATCGGGGCGGATGCGCGGGAGTACTTCGAGGCGGAGGAGGGCGCGGAAGAGGCGCCGGAGGTGGATTTCACGCAGTAGCTCGATGGGATTGGCGGTGGTTCGGTGGGACCCCGCACGTCACCACCGGTAATGGCCGACCCTACCGAATCTCCACCTCCGCCGCCCGCTCGATCTCCTTGATCAGCTCCACGTGGTCGGCCTCTTCACCCAGCGCCTCGCGGCCCGCGCCGAACACGTGCTTGGTGACGCCGATCGCATCGTGCGGCACGCCGGTGTCCTGCAGCACCTTGAGGGCGATGCCGATGTCCTTGTCCAGCAGCGCCAGCCGGAACGTGCGCGGCCACTCCCGGCTCACCACCCGCTCGGGGATCAGGTTCTCGGTGACGTTGGACCGCCCGCTGGACGCGTTGATGACCTCCAGCGCCCGGCTCGCCGGCACGCCCAGCTTCACGAGCGCCGCCAGCCCCTCACCCGCAGCCTGGATGTTCACACCCAGCAGGGCGTTGTTGATCGCTTTGAGTGCGTGACCCGTCCCCACCGGCCCCACGTGCACCACCTTGCCCGCGAACGGGGTCACGACCTCACGCGCCGATTCTATCCACGGCTCTTCGCCGCCCAGCATGACGGTGAGCGCACCCGCTTCCGCACCGCTGGTACCGCCGCTCACCGGCGCATCCACGAACCCTGCCCCACGGCCGGCGAGCCACTCGGCCAGCTCTCGGGACTCGGCCGGGTCGCCCGAAGTGGCATCCACCAGCAGCTGTCCCTCGCGCCAAGCGCCTTCCGCCCGCTCCACCACCTGACGCACGTCGGCGGACGTGGGGAGGCACGTCATGACCACATCGGCCGCGGCTACCAGCTGCTCGGGTGATTCCGCCACCGAAGCTCCCTGCTGCTCGCCGAAAGCGCGCGCGCGCCCGAGGGTCCGATTCCACACGATGGTGTCGAACGCGCGGGCAACATGGACCGCCATCGGGCGCCCGATTGCGCCCAACCCGATGAACCCCACCTTCGGTGCCATACTTTCCCCTTTCAAACGGCTGACCCCGGAGCCAGGTCCGGGGTCAGCATAACTTCACTATCGGTGCACCGCCCAGCGGCGCGCCGCTCAGCTGTCCAGCTTCAGCTTTGCAGCAAGTGCCGCCTCAGGTTCACCATCTTGCGCCTGAGTGAGCCGTCGATGATCCGGTCTCCCACCTTCAGGATGAGGCCGCCCAGGATCGCGGGGTCGGTGCGGAAGTGAGGGATTACCTCCTTACCCAGCACCTCTCCCAGCCGCTTGCGAATGGCCGCCTGGAGCTTCTTGTCGGGCTCACGAGCCAGAGTTATCCCGGCATGCACGCGGTTGAACTTCTCGTCCACGAGTGCCAGGTACTCGTCGCCGATCACCGGCAGCAGCCCCTGCCGCCCCCGCTTCACCACTGCCTGCAGGAAACGGATGTAGGGTGCGGGAGCGTACGGAGACAACGCGCTCTCCAGCAGAGCTTGCTTCTTCGGCTTTGCCACGCGCGGCGACTCCAGCACCGCACGCACCTCCGGCTGCGCCCTGATCGCGCCCGCCAGTGCTTCGGTGACGTTCGCGTACAGCTCGGTGTCACCAGCGCGCTCGCCCAGCTCGAACAGAGCCTGGGCGTAGTTGCGCGCTATGGTCGGCTCTCTCACTCGGCGCTCCGCTCGATGGCGTCGAGGTACTCCTCGACGATCTTGCGGTCGGCATCACTGTCCAGGCGCTGCTGGATCAGCTTGGAGGCGGCCGCGAGCGACAGGTCGACCGCTTCACGGCGCAGCTGCATCACAGCCTTTTCGCGCTCGACTTCGATTTCGCGCTTGGCCCGGTCGAGCACCTGCTGCTGCTCGTCGCGCGCCTTGGCCAGGAGCTGCTCGCGCTCCTTCTGCGCCACTGCCTTCGCCTCGTTGATGAGCTGGTGTGCCTCACCCTTGGCGCCGGCGAGCAGCTTCTTGTGCTCCTCCAGCGCTTCGGAAGCCTGGGTGTTCGCCTGCTTGGCTTCCTCCAGCTGATGCTTGATCAGCTTCTCCCGCTCCTCGGTGAGCCGCACGATGGGCGGCCATGCGTACTTGCGGAGCAGGAAGAACAGCGAAAGGAAGACCACCCAGGTCCAGATGATGAGGCCGGGCTCGATGGCGAACGGCCCGCCGAGCCCTCCCTCAGCCGATTCAGCCGCCGCCGGTGCGTTCTCCAACAGCGTTGCGAGAATCATCGGTCGCCTAGATGAGCTTGGAGACGAGGGCCATGATCACCGCGATGATCGTCGCTCCCTCCATGAGGAACGCGATCAGCAGCGAGGTGCCGCGGATGTCGTTGGCAGCCTCCGGCTGCCGCGCGATGGCCTGTGCGGCCTCGCCGCCCACGCGGCCCAGGCCGATGCCGGCGCCGACCAGTGCCAGGCCGATGCCGATCCCGACGCCCAGCGTCGAGAAGTCGCTGCCCGCAGCGGCCGCCTGATCCTGCACCGCCGCCAGCATGGGAAGAATGTTCGTCAGCATATGTTCAGTCCTCTTGGTTGCGGGAGATTGGCTTCCCTTTACGCTTCCCGCGAGTGTGCCGTCTCTCCCGAACGGCGCCTCTCGGTGACCCGCCAACGGCCGGTTAGGCCAGCGGGATTCCCCGGCCACCCGGCCGGGTACGTGCGGAGCGGCGCGAAGCGCGCGGGCCGCTCCGTCCCTCTATCTAGTGCGCGTGCTGGTTCACCCCTATCAGCACGGCGGTAATCAGCGCGAACACGTACGCCTGCACGAACGCCACGATGATCTCGAGCAGCATGACTGCGAGCACCATCAGCGCGGAGCCCACCCCGATCGCCCAGCGCCACATGTCGATGTGGGCGAACAGGAAGATCAAGCCGAACAGCGCCAGGATCACGAAATGGCCGGCCGTCATGTTGCCGAACAGTCGGACGCAGAGAGCGAACGGCTTGACGAGCTTGCCCAGGATCTCGATCGGCGCCATGGCTATCGAGATC
Source organism: Gemmatimonadota bacterium (assembly GCA_039586895.1). Classification (GTDB taxonomy): domain Bacteria; phylum Gemmatimonadota; class Gemmatimonadetes; order Gemmatimonadales; family GWC2-71-9; genus WVYX01. The sequence continues at coordinate 15,898 of JBDHJM010000032.1, forward strand.
GTGGCGGCCCCCACTCCGCTCATCCCCGGCGCGGCGGGGAAGATGGTGCGCATGTAGCCCTTGAAGCCGAGCGCCATCATGCCGCTCACCTCGATGATCAGCAGCGACAGCAGGGCGAGCCCCCCTGTCACGGCGATGTTGCCGGTGGGTGTGGCGCCCCACGGGAGCAGGCCGAGCAGGTTGCAGATCAGGATGAAGAAGAACAGCGACACGATGTACGGCGCGAACTTCGCGCCGTTCTCGCCGATGTTGGCGATCGCGATGTCGTTGCGGGCCCACAGCACCATCGCCTCGATGGCGTTGGCCGGGCCCTTCGGCGCCGACTGCTCGGCCCGCTGGCGCTCCAACGCACGGCCCGCCATCCGCATAATGACGAACAGCAGCAGCGCCGCGAACGCCATGTAGACGACGTGCTTGGTGGGCGTGAGGTTGAGAGTCAGTCCGCCGAGGTGGATGTCGGGGAGGAACTTCCCCCACTCGACGTGGAACAGGGGACTGAAGTCGAGCCCGTATGCATCAGCCGTGTGATGCATCAGGATCTCGCCGATGTCTACTTCGTGCTGTATGTCCTGCTCGATCATCGTCGCAACAATCGCATTTCGTAGAAGAGCAAGGGGAGCAACACCCCGATGTACGCAAACGCCGTGGGCAGCGCCGGAAACCGCTCCGGCTCCCGCACCACCGCCAGGACGAACAGGCCGACACCTGCCAGCCTGAGCCCCATCCCCATCCCCCAGCGCGCCATGACAGCGCCGAAGTCACGCTTCAGGGCCGGCCGGAGCAGGGCCACCGCAGCGGCGTTGACGCCCGCCGCGAGCAGCCCGAAGGCCACGCCGGGGAGCAGGGCCTCCTCGCCAAAGACGAGGTACAGCAGACCCGTGACACTGGCCGTGAGCAGCACACCTGCACCCAAGTCTCTCACGACCCCTCCCCTGGCCCCTCGTCCTCGTCGCTCCCCAGCCCCTCGGCCAACCGCCGGTAGATGCTCAGCGTGGCCAGCGTGGCTCCGAGCAGGGCGCCGATCACCGTGAACAGCGGCAGCACCCCGATCCAGCGGTCGAGAAGCCACCCGCCGGCCATGAACAGAATCACGGCGGCCGCGAATAGACACCCCAGTCCCGAATAGCGATAGACGTAGACGTAGGGGCGCCGCGGCGTACTCACGGGGCCCATGGCGCCCGAAATGTACCTGGAGGAGGGGAATAATCAACTAAGGATAACGGTGGCTCTCGGGGGCTTTTTCGGGTAGGATTTCCAGGGCGGATGGTGCAACTTCGGCGGCCCTCCGGGCGTACCAGTAGGGGCGCGGAACCGGGGCGCGGCTACCGGTCCGCCGGGCTTCAAAAAGGAGAAATCGAGCGCGTGACCGCGGATTCAGTACGGGTAGTGGACGGGGACAGGGACGTCGAGCTGCTGGAGCGGCTGGCTGCGGCCCGGGCGCGCCTGCTGGAGCAGGTGGGCCGGCGCATCGTAGGCCAGCACGAGGTGCTCCAGGGAGTCCTCACGTCGATCGTGTCGGGGGGGCACGCCCTGCTGCTGGGGGTCCCCGGCCTGGGGAAGACCCTGATGGTGTCCACCATCGCCGACGCCCTGAAGCTCGAGTTCTCGCGCATCCAGTTCACGCCCGACCTGATGCCGAGCGACATCACCGGTACGGAGATCATCGAGGAGGATCTCACCACCGGGAAGCGCGGCTTCCGCTTCGTGCACGGGCCGATCTTCGCCAACATCATCCTGGCCGACGAGATCAACCGCACCCCGCCCAAGACCCAGGCGGCCCTGCTCCAGGCCATGCAGGAGCACGAAGTGACCGCGGCCGGTCACACCTACCCCCTGCCCCCGCCGTTCTTCGTCCTGGCCACCCAGAACCCGATCGAGCAGGAGGGCACCTATCCGCTGCCCGAGGCGCAGCTCGACCGCTTCATGCTGGAGATCGCGGTGCAGTACCCCGACAGGGACGACGAGGAGCGCATCGTGGAAACCACCACGGGCGATGAGGAGCACCCCGTGGAGGCCGTGCTGGACGCCAAGGAGCTGGTGGAGATCCAGCACCTGGTGCGCCGCATCCCGGCGCCCAAGCCGGTGGTGCGGGCCGCGGTGCAGCTGGCGCGGATGACCCGCCCCGACAACGACGCGCCCACGCTGATCCGGGAGTACGTGAGCTGGGGCGCGGGCCCCCGCGCCTCCCAGTTCATGGTGCTGGGCGCCAAGGCGCAGGCCGCCCTCGACGGCCGTCCCATGGCCGACCTGGACGACGTGCGCAGCGTGGCGCTGAGCGTGCTCAGGCACCGGGTCGTGTCCAACTTCGCCGCCGAGGCCGCGGGCCGCACCGTGGAGAGCATCTGCTCGGAGCTGGTGGACGGAGGGGAGTGGATGAAGTAGCAGAGCGCAGCGCTTCACCCCTTCTTGACGGCCTCCTCGGACCGTGCATTCGGACGGTTCGGGGAGGCCGCGTGCTTCAGGTCAGACAGCTGCTCATCGCCGCGATCGCTCTCGGAAGCTCGGGCTGCATGTACTCCAACTACAACGCCGCCGCCGACCCGCTCCGGGTCCAGGTCCGCGTCACGGCATCAGAAGGTGTCCCCGCCCTTGGGCGGCGGCCACGCCCCGATCTGGCGCCTCAGCATCACGATCTCCCCCAGGTGGTAGCTGTTGTGACACATCACCATCAGCAGGTTGTCGCGCACCGTGCGCATGCGGTCCTTCTCGACGACGGCGTCCAGGTCCACCTCGTCGCTGTCGAGCATCGCGTCCATCTCCCACAGGCCCGTCGAGAACTCCTCCACTGTTTCGTCCCACTCGGTTGCATCCGTCGGGGCCGCCGCAGCCGTCCATCCTTCGGCGGAGCTCTCGGGGAACGGAGGCGCGGTACCCAGAATCCGGGCGATACCGATGTCCTGCCAGTAGATCATGTGACGCAGGAGCTGGAACACCGAGTGGGGTGACTCACCGGGTACCACTCCCGCCTGCTCAGCGGTGAGGCCCTCGAGGGCATCCAGCATCTTCACGTGGCTGTGCGTGCCGTGCAGTTGGACTTTCAAAGTGTCGCGCTCGCTCACTTGCTCCTCCTGGTCGTGGCCCGGGTGAGGCGGCCTGCCGCATCCTCCGCCCTCCACTATATTCGCCCCTTCCCCTGCTTCCGCCAGCGACCGCCATGCAGATAGACGCCAAGTACACCGAAGCGACCCTCGCCGATCTGGTCCGGATCAACTCGATCAACCCCGAGTTCTCCGCCGGCGACACCAGCGAACAGGCCATCGCCGAGCACGTCGCCGGACTCCTGAGCGACATCGGCTGCGAGGTACATCTGCACGAAGCGGCACCGGGCCGGGTGAGCACGGTCGGGCGGCTCCGCGGCAAGGGGGGCGGCCGGAGCCTCATGCTCTACGGGCACCTCGACACCGTCGGCGTGGGCGGCATGGCCGATCCGTTCGGCGCCCAGGTGCGAGACGGCAGGCTCTACGGCCGCGGCGCTTACGACATGAAGGGTGGCGTGGCTGCGTGCCTCGCCGCCGCCAAGGCTCTGGTTGATGCCGGTGCCTCGCTGGCCGGCGACCTGCTCGTCGTCACCCCCGCCGACGAGGAGGTGGCGAGTATCGGGATGCAGCAGGTGCTCGAACATCACACCGCAGACGGCGCCATAGTCACCGAGCCCACCGCGCTCGAGCTGTGCCTGGCTCACAAAGGCTTCTCCTGGATCGAGGTGGAGACGGTGGGCCGCGCCGCGCACGGCTCCAACTTCGCCGATGGAATCGACGCCAACATGCGTATGGGACGCGTGCTCGCCGAGCTCGAGCTAGTGGAGAAGGAGATGAGCCGGCGGCGGCCGCATGCCCTGGTCGGACCCCCATCGCTCCACGCCGCCATGCTGCATGGCGGCGACGGGCCGAGCATCTACGCCAGCCGCTGCCGGCTCACCGTCGAGCGCCGCACGATTCCCGGAGAGACCGGAGATCAGGCCCTGGCGGAGGTCAGCGAGATCACCGACCGCCTGGCGCAGGCCGACGACACGTTCCAGGCCGCGGTGCGCACGCGCCTCAATCGCGAACCGTTCGAGGTGTCGCCTGACGCCGCGATCGTCCGCGTCGTGAGCGAAGCGACCCGCGCCGTGCTCGGCCGCGAGCCGGCACAGGTGGGTAAGTCGCCCTGGATGGACGCCGCCCTGCTCGCAGCCGCCGGCGTAGAGACTGTGGTCATGGGTGCAACGGGAGCCGGTGCGCACGCAGACGAGGAGTGGGTGGAGCTGGAATCGGTGGTGCGGCTGGCGGAGATCCTGGCCCGCTCGGCGCTGGCCTACTCCTCCTGATCCAGGAAGAAGCCCGCGATCGTGACCGCGGGATCTATGTCGCCTTTGGGCCAGGTGTGATCCGCCCCGATCATCGAATAGAGCGCGACCATGGCCCCGAGCGCACACGGGTTGTACTCGTCCACCCGCACGCGCCACCCGTCATCGACCAGGTCCGGCTCGAACCGCCCCACTGCGCGTGACGGGCAAGTGTTCACCCTCTGCCAAACGTCGATCGCCGCCTGGGCGGAGATCGTGGTGAACTCGTCGAAGTCCGCACTCCCATCGAACGGGAAGAAACGGTCCTGAGTGCCGGCCATCAGGAGCATCGATACGGGCCGGGCAGGACGGCACGTCCTGCTGAGCGGCTCCGACATCGTCGTTGAGACCGCCGCAACACCGGAGAACCGGTTCGCGGCGTCGCAACCCAACCGCTCCGCGAACAACCCTCCCGACGAGAGCCCCACCGCGAAGACGCGATCCTCGTCCACGCTCCACGACGCGACAATGCTGTCCAGCATGGCCAGTACGAAGGCGACGTCGTCCACGCCGCTCGTGTCGGCGGTGGTGCAGCCGCAGCCTTCCGCCCAGTCGTCGGTGGCCTGGGGGTAGGCCACGATGAACCCCATGCTGTCCGCCACCCGGTCGAACTGGGCCACGTCTCGCATCGCCTGGATGGTGGGCGGCGAGTTGAAGGGAGTCGACGGATGGATCGCCACGATGAGCGGGGCCTCTGCCAGCGGCTTGTAGCCCGCCGGGATGTGCAGCTCGTACTCGCGCACCCTGCCGTCCACGGTGATCGTCTCCTGCAGGTCCCGCCCCGCATCCGGCCCTCCGTCGCTGCAGGACACGCCCACCGCCCCCGCCAATAGGGCAGCACCCAGTGCCTGTCGTACCGCGGGATCGGCGTTACACTTGTTCCGCAGCATCGCACCTGCCGGAGGGGCTAGGGTGGAAACCGGATTCGAGACGATCACGCTGGATGGCGCTCCCGTCCACCTATCGTACTGCGCCAGACCGGGCCCCCGCGAGCCCGTGCTCTATCTGCACGGCCTGGGTGGCTCGAAGGCCGACTTCTTCGCTGCCGCCGACCCCGATGGCCTGCCCGGCTACTCTCTGCTGGCGTTCGACTTCCCCGGCTGCGGCGAGAGCCCCGCAGCGGGCAAACCTCTCACCGTAGATGAACTCGTCGCGCTGTCCCGCGGTTTCCTCGCGGCCCGCGGCGTCGCCGGCTGCACCGTAATCGGCCATTCGATGGGCGGCCTGACAGGCCTTCTGCTGGCCACCAGACATCCAGCGCGCGTCACGCGCTTCATCACTGTCGAGGGCAACCTCGCGCCCGAGGACTGCTTCATCTCACGCCGGGTGGTTCCCTACTCGGCCGATGAGTTCGAGCGCACCGGACTGGTCGATTTGGAACGGGACCTGTCGGCCTCCACCAAGAGCGGAGATGCCTGGTACGGAGCCCACCTGCGGGGCAACGCGCAGCCGCTCGTGTTCTACCACTACTGCCGCTCCATCGTGGAGCACTCGGACGAGGACCCGCTGCTGGCCGACTTCATCCGGCTCGACATCCCGCGGCTCCTCGTGTACGGCGCCGAGAACCGCGGGCTCACCTACCTTGCTACCCTGGCGGCCGCGGGGGTTCCGGTGTGCGAGGTGCCCGGCAGCGGCCACTTCCCGGCACACTCGAATCCCGAGGCCTACTACAGCGCGCTTCGCGAGTTTCTGGAGGCCGCCTAGCTCGAACGCGCCGGCGCTGTCGAAAGCCCACCGCAACACGTCAAAAACCAGATAAAGTGTGTCGATATTTGAACTTGCGTGGTTTGGCACCCCGAGCATCTTAGTCCCAATCCGCTTCCCGGAGGGACCATGCCCGCCTCCCACCTCCTCCTCGCCAGCGCGTTCATTTGCGCATCCGTATCGCCGCTCGCCGCACAGCAGTCTTCACCCCCCGCCGCAGGCGCCCGCGTCCGAGTGGTGACTGCCACCAGCACGATCGAGGGCACCGTAGTGAGCCTGCGCGGCGACACGCTCCAGATGGTCCAGCACGAAGCCGATTCACGGATTCCGGAGCGGGGCGGGCTGCCGATGACACTGTTCTTGTCATCGGTCACGGACGTCGAGACGCTCGTCCCTCCGGCGTCCCCGCCGATCGGGGCGATGGTCGAGGTAGAGTCCGCGTTGCTGAGCGACAAGATCGTCGGCACCATGCTGGCCGTGCGCGACGACAGTCTGGTGGTCGAAGCCACGGAGCCCGAGCAGCTACTCGGAGACACGGTGAAGATCGCAGTCTGGTCGGTGTCCAAGCTCAAGGTCGTCGAGAGTGCTCCGCTGTGGATCTACCGCAGCGCAGACGATATCGAGTACTACACGATCGGCTTGATGGACGCAGGAGAGTCCGAAGGCGGGGACGACATCCAGCCGATCCTGCTGATCCGTACCGAGAACGACCTCACATGTCTGAACCCGGTCACGGGCGAAACGCTGTGGCAGCGGGAGGACCCGCGGTTCAAGGACTTCGGGCTTGGCGTTCTGGACCTGACGCAGCTCGGCGTCCTCGGTGCGGACGACTACTTCGAAGTGTTCGACCTGACCACCGGCGAGCACAGGTGGGATTCACGTACCCTGGGCGTGGAGCGAGCCAGGGGATGGAGGCCTCTGTGGCGGCAAGAACCTGCACGGGACCTCATCCTGATCCTGGATGAGACGGAGGAAAATCCGTCGGTAATCGTGGCGGCCGATCTCGAGACCGGCGAGCTCAAGTGGCGTCAGGAAAGCCTGTTCAGCGAACGGGGGCGTGTGAAGCAGCTGTCAGGCACTCAGTTGCCGCTGTGGGACACCGACACCACGGCAGTGCTGTACTTCAGCAAAGACGGCCCGATCAAGGTTCACGTCGAGACCGGGGAGCTGCTGTGGCGCGGTACCACTCTGAACGACAGAGATGTGCCGCATCCGTGGCAAGGCTATGCGGAACTCCTGCTGGAAGACGGAGTCCTGTACGTTCCGTCCGAAAAGGGGGTGGTGGCGCTGGACGCCGCCGATGGGAGTGCGCTGTGGGACAGCATCCCCCGGCTGCGGAACCGGCCGGTGCAAATGAAGCTGACACCCAGGGGCCTCCTGATCCGCGGCGCCGAGTGGAAGGACGGTCAGCTGAGCAACAAGCCGTATCTCATTCTCCTCGACCCGAGCACGGGTGCCTCGCTCTGGCCCGAAGAATATCGCGACTTCAAGACCACGACCGACTTCATTCTCCGTGGCGACACGGTCTTCATCGCGTCCGAGCACAAACTACTGGCTTTGAACTTGGCAGACGGAACCGCGCGGCAGCTAACTGACTTCGACTTCGAAAACGATGAGGTGCCGCAGCGGTTCGAGATGCTGGACGACGGCTTCGCGCTCGCCTCGGTGCACAACGTGATGCTCGTGGCCCCGAACGGAGACCAGCGATTCCACGAATACTACCCCGCACCGGGAGAGAGCTTCTGGGAGACACTGCAGGAAGGGCGAGCGGACCGGCCCGGCACCTACATGAGCGACATGGACACCTACATCTATACAAAAGCACACGACCCGACGGATCTGGAGGGCTACAGCCTGGTCAAGGTCATGCTCGGCACGGGGCTCGAGGAGGGCCGTATCTGGCTCGACGAGCGGAATCCCGACTACACCCTCAACGCCACCGCCAGCACGATCTACTACAAGCGGGACAAGAAGGAGCTGGACGCCCTCTCCTTCCTCGACGGGAGGGCTCTCGGCTACGCCGCGCGCAACGGGTACGCCGGGATGGTGACCCAACTGCTCGACAGAGGAGCGGAGGTGAACGCCGGCTCACCAGACGGCTGGACGGCGCTGTCGTACGCGTCAGCGAGGGGCCATACCGACATCGTTCGCGAGCTGCTCGCCAGAGGCGCCCAAGTGAACCCGGTGGCGGATGAGGCATGGACACCGTGGATGCTGGCCGCACGCAGCGGGCATGCTGACGCAGTGGAAGTGCTCAGGAACGCCGGAGCCGATTACGACGAATGGTCCGCCGTACTGCTGGACGGCTGGCACCTCGCCACTCAAGGACAGATACCCGAAGCGCTGGCGAAGTACGCCGAGGCACAGGCAGGCGACACAACGCGCACCGTGGGGCCGAACGCCTGGAACACACTGTGCTGGAACGGCGCCATCTGGAACCATGCCGCCGATGTGATCATGGCCTGCGATCTGGCCGTGACCGGCAAGCCCGAAAACGGCGACATCAGGGACAGCCGCGCAGTGGCCAGGGCCCTCACTGGAGACTTCGAGGGAGCGATCGAGGATCTCGAGGTGTTCGTCGCATGGACGGACAGCGACGTCCAGCGGCGCTACCGCGAACGCTGGATCCACGCTCTTCGGGCGGGTGAGAATCCGTTCACCGAGGAGGTGCTCGAGGTGCTCCGACGCAGCTAGCCGGGGCGGTCTGTTTCACGGCCGGGGGTGTCTGGTCCGGCACACCGGAACCGGGAGACAGGGCCTGGCGGAACCAGCATGCAGCACGGCATTATGGCTCAGGAGGAGGTTCTGCATGCTGCGCATCTGCTACGTAAAGGACGAAGGCTCTACCGAGCTCACCTTTGCTGGCACGTACTCACTCGAACAGGTGGAGCGGGCCTTCGCCGCGGTGCTGGACGGGACCGAAGACGACTGCGGCAAAGGCCTCATCGTGGATGCCACAGACTCCGAGACGGAGTTCACCGAGCAGGAACTCAGGACTCTGGCCGACTTCCTGGCGCGGCGCCGCGAGCGGCTGGGGCATCGCATGGCGGTCGTCGTGGCGGTCGAGAACAAGGTGCATTACGCGACTTCGCGCATGCTGGCGGCGTACGCGGAGCCCATGGATCTAGTCGTGGGAGTGTTCACCGACATGGATGAGGCGGCGCGCTGGATCGCGCCGTCGTAGAAGGTGCTCGTGACATCGATGGGGCGAACAAGGGAAGGCCCGCTCGGGATTGTTGAGTTGACGCTCAGTACAACGAGACCTTCGTGATCCTCCCCTCCGGCCCGCTGATCCATCCCGCGCGCGGTCCCGCGAATCCGATGCCCCAGTAGTTGAGCGTGTCGAGCGTAATCCAGGTCCGGCCACCGTCCACCGAGTAATCCGCGCCACCCGGTCCCACGGCCACGAGCGTGGGCTGGGGTGCGTCAGGCACCCAGGCGAGACCGTATACACCACCTGGGAACGTCGTACGTCCCAGCACGGTCCACGTGTGTCCGCCGTCGATCGTCGCGGCGACGTTCGAGCTCGAGTCGGCGGGGTCCATCACGTCGCCCCCTGCCACCACCCCGTGATCCAGGTCGCGGAAGGCCACTGCAGCAATGCCCGATGTGGCAGTGCCCTGCCCCAAGGGCACTGCCACGGCCGACCAGGTGCGCCCCCGGTTGCTGGTCATGAGCACCCGTGCCATGCGCGCGGCCCCGGTTCCGATCCACGCAGTGCTGTCACCTGCTGCAGCCACACAAGTGCCGCTCGCTGCGAAGCTGCCCTCACCTGCCTGGGCCAGCGGGACCATCTCCGACGGCACCCGCTCCCAGGTCTCCCCGTCCTTCGTGGTGATGATGAAGAACTGCCCCTCCACGGCGTCGCTGAACGCCACGCCGCTCGTTGAATCCCAGAAGTCGAAGCAGTCGAAGAAGCCGTCGGGCTCCGGGTTGGTGAACTGGAGCTGCCACGTGGCGCCGGCGTCGGCGGTCTTGTAGATGCGCGAGCGGTCGCCGGGTCCGGCAGCCAGCAGGTAGGCTGTCTCGTCGTCCACAGCATGCACGTCGCGGAACTGAAGTGAATCCGCCCCCGGCACCACGCCCACGGTCCAAGTGCGTCCACCATTGGTGGTGCGCGCGTAGGTGCCCTCGACGCCGCTGGCCCATGCCACCCTGCCGCTCACCGCGCTCACGGCCTGGAGCCGGACGTCGGTGCCGCTCTCTTGCCCCGTGACCACCGGATTGGGCGTCTCGGAGAGGCGCTCGCAGGCGCCGGCCACGGCAGCCACCATCACGCATCCAGCCAGCCAACTCCTCCTGCCGTGGCGCATCTCGCCTCCTTAGGTCGTGGCGGTAGTCGCCGCAGTAGCCGCGACGGTTGCCGCGATCACCGCCGCCTGCATGGCTTGTATCGCCTCCCGGGTAGCAGCGCCCACCGCGTTGCCTTCGGTGATCTGCTTCAACCGGCGCTTGCGGTCCTTGAGCTTCTTCTTGTCGAACACGGTCTTCAGAATACCCGAGGTGTTTGCCAGAGCGATGACCACTACGGTGCGTGGATCGAGGTCGCGATCATACGAGAAGATGGCGCGCTTCAAGCGCTCCATCAGCTCGCGCTCGGGTTCGGGATCCAGCTCGGGGTATATGGTGCGGTTGAAGATGAGCAGCACCTTGTCCTGGTCCACCTTCAGGATCCCGCGGTCGCACAGGCCCTCAGCCACGCGGTGCCGCATCCGCTTGATGCCGGCGAACCGCCCCACCCACGTCTGCAGCTGCGCTCGCCGCTTGGCCGTCTTCACCTTCTCGAGGCACTCGTCGAGCAGCGGCTCGCCAATGCGCTTGGAGCTCTTGACGGCCAGGATCTTTTTGCGGCGCGACTCCTCCACCTTCACCCGCTCTTGCAGCATCAACTCGGCGAGCAGCGCACCGGCCAGCGCGTATGTGTACTGTGTGCCCCCCGCCACTGTGCCCTCTTCGTCCTTCAGTGCGAGCAGCATGACCTCTTCGTGCAGGTACAAACCGCGATGAACCATCTGTCCCTCCTAGGCCTCTCTGCGCTCGGGCACGGCACCGACGGGCGCCCGCACCCAGCGCAGCACCTCGCGGATCTTGGGCGGCTTGCCGGTGAGCAGGATTCCGATGCGGAAAATCTTGGCCCCCGCCCACCACGCCGCCAGGATGGAGACCAAGAGCAGCACCGTCGTGGCCGCGTACTCCCACAGAGCGGGGGGTCCCGCCGCCCGGTTCATCATCGTGAACGGGGTGAACGGGGGAATGAACGAGAGCACACGTGCCATGGCCCCGTTGGGATCCTGTGCAACCGGTATCATCGCCATCAGCGGGACCAGCAGCACCAGCATGATGGCAGGCATCATGTTTTGCGCATCCGTAACCGTGTTGCACAGCGAGCCCAGCGCCACGAGCACGGCGGCGTACAGCAGATAGCCCAGAATGAAGTACGCCAGGAACGACAAGATGTAAGTCGGGTCGCTCGCCAATGCCGACAGGTCGAGGCTGGGCGGCGCTCCCAGCAGCCGCGGCAGGTACTTGGTGAAGAAGAAGAACACCAGCAGCCACGAGCCCACCATGCTGAGCCCGGTGGCCGCGATCCCCGCGATCTTGCCCGCCAGCAGCTCCATTGACGAGACCGAGGACAGCAGTACCTCGATCACGCGGTTCGACTTCTCCTCCACCGTGTTGTTCATGAGCATCTGGCTCACGGAGAACACCGATATCCACAGCAGGTACACGAAGGCCACCGGCGCCCACTGGCGCAGCTGGTCGCGCTCTTCGATCGCCTCCTCCTCGCCTGTGTCCGTGACCTTCAGCATGTCCCAGCGGAGAGGCTCCTGAATCCAGCGGGCCACCCGTGGGTCTATGTCCTCCTCTGCCATGCGGCGCGCCTGAACCTCCTGGCTCGCGCGGCGTCCGTACCAGTTGCGTAGATCGTCGTCGGTGAGGTTGTTGGAGACGTACTTTGCGCCTTCGGAACCCGCCACGGGTCCCTCACCAATCACGAAGTAGGCGAAGATCTGGCCGTCGGTGACCATCCGGTTCAGCGCGGCTTGCGTGGTGTCCCCGGGGCGCACCCGCACGTAGTAGTTTGCCGATACGTCCGAGCTGAGCTCCGCGGCCTCGGACGCCGGCAGCATGCTCCACCACGTGTGCACCGCCGGTCCGTAGTCCTCCAGCGTGATCCGGGCGTTCTCGGGCAGGCCGTCCCCCGCCCCGAACTCCTCGGCGACCACCAGCCGGGCGAACATCCCCAACTGCTGCGGATCGAGCTCCGCCAGCACGGGGATCACGTCCTGGAGCACCAGCGGCAGCAGCCCGTACTCGTCATCGCCCTCCTCGTACTTCTCGATGGCCGCGCCGAGCACCTCCCACAGATCGCCTCCCGCCACGCGCATATCCACCGCGTCCGCGAGCCAGCCACTATGATCGATCACGGCGTAGCGCCGCACGCTCTTGGTGCGCTCCAGCAGCATCGGCACCACGATGAACGCCGTCAGCAGGAAGGGAAAGAAGATGATCCCGAACCAAAAACCCTTGGTGCGGAGGTTCGCTACGTACTCGCGCTGAGCCACCAGGAAGATCCTACGCATCTGCCTCACCTCCCACCGCCCGGATGAACACTTCGTGCAGCGAGGGCTCGCGCATGTCGAAGCGCCGTATAGTGAGCTTGCCCACGAGTTGAGCCAGGATGGCCTGCGGGTCGGCGTCGTCCTCCAGGAACAGCTCCGCGGTCTTGCCGGCGTCGCTCACTCGTCTCACACCTGGGAGACGCTGCAGCGCCACACCGTCTCCCTCGTAGTCCACCACTATGGCCTGGTCGCCGCTGCGCCTCACTTCGGCGATCGTGCCGTCCAGCAGCTTGCGGCCCTTGTTGATCAGGAAGATGTAGTCGCAGATCTGCTCGGCCTGCTCCATAACGTGCGTCGAGAAGATCACCGTGCGGCCGCGGCGCTTCATCTCGAGGATCACGTCGCGCACCACCTGCACGTTCACAGGATCCAAGCCCGCGAACGGCTCGTCCAGAATCACCAGCTCGGGCTGATGGATGAGCGTGGCCAAAATCTGCACCTTCTGGCCCATACCCTTGGACAGCGTCTCGCACTTCTTGTCTATCCAGTCCTCCAGGCCGAACTCGGCGAGCAGCTTCTCGGCACGCGTGCGCGCCTCGGCCGCGCCCAGCCCCTTCAGCTTGCCGAAGTAGGCCACCAGCTCGCCCGCCTTCATCTTCTTGTAGAGCCCCTTCTCCTCGGGCAGATAGCCCAGCCTGTCCTTCACCGCCTCGGGACTAGAGCTCCCCAGCACCCTGATGCTGCCGGCGTCGGGGTAGAAGATGCTCATGATCATCCGGATCGTCGTGGTTTTGCCTGCACCGTTGGGTCCGATGAATCCGTAGATGGAGCCGTGCGGTACGCGCAGCGACACATCGTTCACTGCGACCACGTCGCCGAAGCGTTTAGTGATGCCGTCGAGCAGCAGTGCGTCTTCCATATCCCGTCCCGTTGAGTCCACGAAGTCTAGCCACGAAACACGGCGCCCTGGGCAAAAGATGCACGTATTCCGACAGTTGCGATAGGAATTCCCTTCTGTACACCGCGCCGGGCGGTATCTTAGACGGGTTGCCGCTGGGAGGGCGTCATGTCGCTGGTATCGTCATGGATCGGTGGGACCCGCCGGCTCGTTGCAGACGTGGGCCGCCACGGCCTGCTCTTCGGCCCGGTGCGCCGTGCCTTCGTGGAGCCGGCCGCCACGGCGAGCGACGAGCTTCTACGCCTGATGCTCAGCTACTACGGGCAGCGCCTCTGGCACAGCGGCTTCATCGCCGGCTCCGCCGGCAACCTCTCGGCGCGCCTCAAGACGCAGGACGCGATCTACATAAGCACCCACGCCACAAGCATGGCGTCCCTGCGCCGCTCCGACATCACCCGCGTGTCACTGAGCGGCGACGAGCCCGTGCCGGAGAACGTGAGCGTGGAGCTGCCCCTGCACCGCGCCTGCTACCTCGCCGACGAGCATCTCGGCGCCGTGATCCACACGCACGCGCCGGCACTTACCGCCCTTAGCGTCCTCGGTATCGACCTCTGTGATTTCCTACCGGAGGTGCGCCCGTCACTGGGCAGCGTCGCACTGGTACCCCACGCACCTGCCGGGTCCGACGAGCTCGCTCGGTCCGTCGTGGGCGCAGTCGAGAGCGGCGCCGGCCTGGTACTTCTCGAGCGCCACGGCGCCGTAACAGTTGGCAGTGACCTCAGTGAAGCCTGCGACAGGATGGAGTTGGGTGAGCTTTCTGCGACTGCGGTTCTGATGGCGAGGGATGGGGGGTAGAAGCGGCGGGGCACGCTTGCCGCAACCCCGCCCCGAGCCCTAATGTTGTTGACGTAGCACCCTTCAACGCGATTCCCGCCCTAGAGCGCCACTTCTAAAGCGCTGTAACACAACGTGTTGAAGTGCTGTTGAGACCGCTGCCCCAAAATCACGGAGCGCCCTCATACAAACGGCTTGACCCATGTGAGGCGCCGTGGGAGCACCACAGTATCTGTCGCTGTTCGGCAGTCCCGAACTCCGCGACTCGAAGGATCAGCCGGTCCGGTTCCGTACCAGAAAGCAGCTCGCCCTGCTCGTGTACCTCGCGCTGGAGGCTCGCGACAGAGGTGTGGCGCGTGACCTCCTGATCGAGCTGTTCTGGTCGGAAGTTCCCGCTGAGAAGGGCCGCCATTCTTTGTCGCAGACCCTCTCAGTCATCCGCGACAAGCTGGGTGACGAAG
>JBDHJM010000087.1:0-7752 GCA_039586895.1 Gemmatimonadota bacterium
AGGTTCACCAGGAACACCTTCTTGAACTCGGCTGTCGGGCCCTGTCCCTCGTCCCGCTCGATTACCAGAAAGAGGCTCTCGTCTAGGGCGGTGATCTCGGATACGCCGACGGCGGCCGGGTCCATCCGGTACTTGAACGGCGGCTCGTAGGGATCGCTGTGCGTGAACTCCTGCATTTCCAGGTCGAATTCGTAGATGTTGAGCTGATCGCCCTGCCCCACGAGAGACCGTTCCAACATGGGATAGAGCTTCGTCCCGTCGGCGCTCAACGCCATTCCCTCGAAGCCCCCGCTGCGCGGCGCGTTCGGCTCCCGTTCCCCAAGCAGCGGGTGCTGCGGAGACCAGACACCGGGCAAAGGAATCGGCGGCTCCAGCAGCTTGCCAGTGTTATCCGTGTGCAGCAGGAATGGTCCGAACTCGTCGCCGAAGTAGTAGGTGCCGTCCGCGACGAGCCGGAACGACTCCACGTCGAAGTCGGCACCGGTGAGCAGCCGGCCGTTCCTTATGAGCGGATCGACCGGGATGTCGCTCCCCGGATAGAACTCCATGTCGGCCACGATCGGGAAGCCGGCGTGACCGTCCGGGTCGTGCAGCGGAAACCAGGGCGCGGCCTCGATCGTGCCGGGACCGCCAAGAGCAATCCGGAAGTGCGGCAGCAGCTCGTACACCACGAGCACGAAGTCTGCCGAGTTCTCCCTGGTCCCGAAGCCGTTGTCAGCGAGGGCCAGATACGAACCGAGGCCGTCCGGGTCGATCAGCGCCGAGAATCCCTGGATGGGCTGCCGGCGCTGGAACGGCGGGGTGCGCCCGTTGGCGGGCTCGATGAACTGCCCGGACGTGGGGCCGCGCACGAACCGATCGGCCGGAAGCAACGCGATCCCGGTCAGGGTCGGTTTGGGCCTGTCGGCGCAGCCCGCTAGAAGCAGCGCCACGAGCGGTGACAGCGCCCAGATTCGAATGGCTCGACGAATACTCATACGATCGCGTTCAATTCTCACTCAGTCACCTGTAAAGTCGTGGCCCGTGGCGGTGCAATTATGGTGTAGACCCCTTACGGAGCCGGCTCCTCGTCGGCCTCCACCCCGTCCAGCTCCGCCACCTCCACCGGCGTCCAGCCGCCGCCCAGGGCCTTGTACAGTTGCACCAGCGAAGTGTGCCGTAGCTGGAGTGTCTCGGACGCCTGCAACTGGGCGCTGAACAGCGAGCGCTGCACCTCGAGCACCTCCAGAAAGCTGGTCCATCCGCCCTGGTAACGGATCCATGACAGATCGGCGGCGTTTTCGGCGGCTTCGACCTGGCGTCGGCGGTGTTCGTACTCGGCTTGGTAGCGGTGCACCGCCACCATCGCATCCTCCACCTCGCGGAACGCATTGAGCACCGCCTGCTCGTAGCTGTGCAGCAGCTGCCGGGTGCGGGCCACTTCGATCTCGACCCGGCGCTGGTTCTTGCCGGAGTTAAACAGCGGCGCGATCAGGTTGGCGCCCAGATTCAGGAACCCGGTCGTGATGCTCGCGAAGCTAGCCCCCATGTCGGCGGACATCGTGAGGGACGGGTACTTGATGGCCTCGGCCGCCCCAATGCGGGCTGTCTGCGCCGCCAGCTGCCGCTCCGCGACGAGGATGTCCGGCCGGCGCTCAAGCAGCTCGGAGGGAAGCCCGGGAGGAAGGTCGGGGGGGAGTACCTGTTCCCGCAGTGCGATCCCCCGCTCGATGTCCATCGGGGGCTGGCCCAGCAGTACGCTGATCGCGTTCTCGGTCTGGACCCTCAGCCGCAGGAACGACTCGACCGCCGCCTCCGCCTGAGAGAGCTGGATCTCCGCCTGGTTGACGTCAACCTCCGAGACTACGCCGGCGTCGAACCGTGCCTGGATTATGTCCGCGCTCTCCCGCCGCGCCGTGACGGTGGCCTCAGAGATAGCCAGCCTGTTGTCCAGGTCGCGCAGCACCAGGTACAGCTCGGCGACCTGTGCCACGAGCGCGATGGTCACGCTGCGGTATGCCTGCTCGCTGGCCAGGTACTCGTTGAGCGCCGCCTCGTTGGTGCGCCGGATGCGCCCGAACAGGTCCACCTCCCAGAACACCGTTCCGGCCAGGACGCCGCTCGCCGTGAAATCGTCCTCGGTGTTCCCCGACACCGCACCGCCGGCCACTCCGTCCACGAATGGGTAGAGGTCCGCCCTGGAGAACCCCACCGCCGCGCGAGCCTCTTCGATCCGCGCCAGCGCCACCTGGAGGTCCCTGTTGTTCTCCAGCGCCGTGGTGATGAGGCCCTGCAGCACTGAGTCCTGGTACAGCTCCCACCATCGCAGATCGGCTACGGATTCCACCGACGGAATCTCGGCGCGCGCGCTGTCGCTGAGCGTGGTGTCCTGGCGGTAGGCCGCGTGCTCAGGCGTATCCGGCCGCTCGTAGTTGGGTCCCACCAGGCAGCCGCCCAGCAGGGTCGCTCCCAGGAGGAGGAGGCTAAGTGGTCGCATTGGAAGTCTCCGATTTGCCTATGAGGCTCCTGACCGCGGCGTGCGCCGCGACCAGGTACACGACAGCGGTGGTGATCTGCAGCACCCGGGTCCAGGCCTTCGTGTCGGCTTCGCCGAACGCACTGGTTGCCGACAGGACCACGAGCAGCATCGTGGAGAAGGCCTGCCCGAACAGCGGCCCCGTGGGAGCATCCGAGAAGAGCCTGCTGCCGAACGACAATCCGACGAAGAGGGTGAGCAGCAGGAGAAAGACGAACTCCGGGACCATCACTAGGAGTTCGAACACGAGGATGGCTGCTACGCCGCCCATCAGATTGCCGACTATGAGCGCCTTGCCGGCCTTCCTGCCCGTCGCCAGGTCGGGCTGCATGCTGAGCAGCGCCACGAAGACCAGGATGAGCACGGAGGTGAGGCCGAAGTACAGGAACAGCGCCACCACCGGAAACACGACGATCGTGTTGACCGCGGCCCCGGATATGCAAAGCTCGCGGGATGGCGGGGCCGGCTTCTCCTTTGCGCTCGCCCCAGCGGACGCGTCCGGTTCCTTGGCAACGGGATCGGGGACCAGAACGTACGCCAGCCATACCACGGCCATCGCCACGGCCGCCCCCACCACCAGGCCCCGAGCCACAGCAAGTGTGAGGTCCATGGACTGAAGCGCCACTACCGGAATCACGGTGACGGCGATCATGAGCCACATGGTCAGCAGCGGCGGTGCCCCACGAGCGTGGCGGTAGAAGAGGAGGAACAGAATGAGCCCCTCTATCAACAGGAAGGCGACGGGGTACATCAAGAGCGTGGCGCTCATTGCGACGCCTGCCATCGAAGCCACGGCTACGATCCCTGCGAATCCGGCCAACAGTTTGGGATTGGGGCGCTGCGCCGGCGGCGCCAGGAACATGAGCGCCAGCATCGGCGTCAGGTAGGAGAGCTGCCAGTCGATCCCCATCGCCAGCGCCACTGCCAGCGTGGTGCCGGCGGCGTAGCGCACCGTCCGGACCAGCCTGAGGTCGTGGGTCGCTGACGTGTTCTGTGCTGTCGCGGACTCAGCGGACATACGAGAGCAGGCTGGACAGCCGCAGCCGCAGCCATGCGATTGGGTTCAACACGAAGTTGCCGCTGGTGTAAACCACGACATTGGCCTGACCGCCGACCCGCTTGTACCCCTCGCCCTCACCCTCGTCGAACGCGATGATCACCGCGAATCGCTGTGGGTCGCGCAGCCATCCCTTGGCCTGCGACACCTGCTCCAGCTCGCCCCGTGAGCCGCTCTGCCCGGTGCTCACGCCGAATCCGATGCTGCGCACCGTGCCGCGAAATATGCGTCCCGGCGCCACGTCCAGCGCCAGCTCCACGCGGTCGCCGATCTCCATGTTGCCGATGTTGTTCTCGCGCATGTCGGCCTGGATCCAGACGTCGCGCGTCGAGACAAAGGTGCCCACAGGCTGGCCCGCGGCGGCGTAGAAGCCCAGGTCTATCGTGAAGTTCTCGATACCCCCGTGAAACGGCGCGATCAGCGTGCTGAACACCCGGTCCAGCTCTGCCCGCTGCAGTGCCGCGATCGCGGAGCGGATGCGGGGGTTGCCCGGTCCCTCGACGCCGAGCTGCTCCTGCGCCCGGGTCAGTTCCGCCTGGGCCGAGGCGAGCCTCTCCTGCGCCGACGACAGTGAGGTCTCGGCGCGGTCCCGGTCGGCCTGGGACAGCGCCCCCGGATTCAGGTCCTGAATCGCCTGCACACGGTTGAAGTTGCGTTGCGCCCGGTCGAGCGTGGCCTCCGCCACCCCGACCCCGGCCACCGCCGCCTGTACGGATGCGCTCTGCGCGCCCATCTGCTGGAACGCGTCGTCCAGAGCGGCCTGTGCGGACTGCACCGCAATGTCGAACGGCCGCTGGTCGAGCTGGAGCAGCGTGTCACCCTCTTCCACGATGGAGTGGAGCCGCACGTCCAGCCGCATCACGTAGCCCGCCACCTGCGGCACGAGCGGCACGACGAGGCCTTCCACCCGCGCCTGCGTCGTGTAGGGTGTGATGCGGTCGGCCAGCATGTACCAGACGAACACGACTAGGGCGATACCCAGCACGATCAGCGTGACCCGGCGCACCGGGTCACGCACCCAGTTCTTCAGTCGCTCGAGTTTGCTCTGCGCCTTTTCGCTCATCACGTCGCTCAGGTTCGCCTCACCTCGCGGCCATTGCGGTCATTGCGGACTCAACTCGTGGCCGCGCTCTCACTGCCCTCGTGTTCCGCCATCCACACCTTGAATAGCTCGTATCCTATCGCGAGCACGACCGCGCCCACGAACAGCCCGATTATGCCGTGGACTATGACGCCGCCGATGGCGCCGATCAGAATGACCGGCATCGGGATGTCCACGCCACGCCCCAGGAACAGGGGCTTGAGGAACGTGTCGCTTATGCTCACGATGAGGGCCCAGACCGCGAAGATCACCGCGGCCACCGTGCTGTCGGCCAGCGTGAAGTACCAGACGAGCACCGGCCCCAGGACCACGAGAGGCGGCAGCTGGACGACCGCGAGCACCAGAACGAGGACCGTCCAGATTCCCCAGCCGGGAACCCCGGCGATGAACATCCCCAACCCTGCAGCCAGAGCCTGCACCAGGGCCACGCCCAGCACACCCTGGGCCACGCTGCGGATGGTGGCGCCGGTGGTACCCACCAGACCCTCCGCCATGGGGCCGCCGAGGCGGCCCGCCACGGAGCGGGCGCCCTTCACCCCGCTTTCGGCGAACGTGAGCATGAAGCCGGCTATGATCAGCGCGATGATTGTGTGCAGCAGACCGCCTGCAAGCCCACGGGCCGTGCCGAGCGCCCAACCGCGGGCGGCTTCGAGCTGCGGCGCGTAGCGCTCCCTGGCGGTGCTCAGGTTCGTATGGGCAGCGTCCCACGCGCCGTACACCTGCCCGCCGATCACCGGCCAGTCACGCACACTCTCCTGGGGCGCCGGTACGGTGAGCGTGCCTTCGTCGATCCTCCGGTCCAGCTCGATGGTGCTGCGGACCACCGAGTCGGTGACCTGCCACGCCGGAATGATGATCAGCGCAATCGCCAGCAGTGTGAACAGAAACGCGGTGAGGCCGCGCCGCCCTCCGGTGAGGCGTGTGAGCTTGCCGAACATTGGGAAGATCGCCACCGCGATGATCATTCCCCACACGACGGGCATCAGGAAGGGTTCGAAGATCCTGATGCACCAGACGAGCAGCCCCGCTACGATCGCGAGGCGCAGGGCGACGTTCACCGAAATGTCGAAGGCCCGGGTCTTCTCAGCCGGGGAAGCCAGTTCAGTCATCTTCACTCCTGTCCTTCAGGCGTTTTGGCCTATGGGCCCGAATCCTGTGCATCAACCCTCAGAGTCCACCTGCCTCGCAAACCTCTCGCTCAGCGGAGTGGCCGAGATGCCGTGGGCAACGACGCTCATGATAACCGTCACAGCCACCGCGAGCGAGATCACGTCACCGCCTTGCAGATCCGCCTGCGCCACGATGATCGCGAACACGATACTGGCGAGGCCCCGCGGGCCGAACCACCCCATGAACAGCTTGCCGCGCGTGGAGACGCCGCTGCCGGTGAGGCTCAGGAATACGGGCACCATGCGCACAACCGTTAGGCTGAGCGCCGCGTAGACCGCGGTCTGCCACGACAGCTTGCTCAGCACCTGGCCCACAACGACCGCGCCGAACACAACCCAGGTGAGAAGCGTGAACACTTCACCCATCACCTCGCCGCTGTGCAGCAGCTCATGCTTGTGCTTCTTGGCGAGCGAGCCGAAGGTCAGTCCGCCCAGGAACGCGGCGATCAGCCCGCTGCCGCCCACCCATTGCGCCGCCGCGAAACAGGTGACGGCCAGCGACGCCACGACGAGCCGTGACCACAGCTCCGTGATCCAGCCCCGTTTGGCTGTCCAGCGCAGAATGACGGCGGCTGCCAGGGTGACGCTGATCCCCACCACAGCGCCGATGCCCACCTCTTCGAGGAACAGGTCCCACATGTGGCTCAGAGTCAGCGCCTCGCCCGCCTCGCGTGTGGCCATCGCGAGGAACAACAGCAGAATCGGTACACAGATGCCATCGTTGAGCCCGCTCTCTACGTTGAGGCCCTCACGGATGTGTGCGGGTAGCTTCTGGTTGGTGACCACGGGCTTCCCCAACGCCGCGTCAGTCGGTGCAAGCATCGTGGCGATAAGCGCAACCGCGACCACAGTGAGACCGGGGAACAGCAGCGTGCCCACGCCGAAGCCCGCCAGTATGGTCAGCGGCAGCGCCACTGCGAGCAGCCGGATCAGGATCCCGTAGCTCGCCCTGACTACGCTCTTGTCAGCGTGTGCCGCATCCACGAACAGGATGACGGCGAGGGCGAGTTCCGCGAGGGTACGCACGATCTCGCCGTCCACGTGCAGCTCGAGGATCCCCAGTGCCGCTGGACCCACCAGCAGGCCGTACGCGGTGAACACCATCGCGCCGCTCACCTTGGACCCCTCCACACGGCCGGCGAACCCGGCGTACAGCAGGATGAACCCGGAGATCAGTGCGAGTGTGAGGTACATGAGCTGTCAGCCTCCGATGGCCGCGGGGAAGGGCCAATATATCAGACCGCCCGATGCTCGCGAGCCTTGACGGCGGCGCGTCCACGCGGTAGTATGAGTACCTCATATTCCCTCATACTATGCACCGCATAACCATCACCATCCCGAGCGACCTCGTCGCGGCGGCCGACCAGCGGGCCGAAGAGCTCGATCGCTCCAGGAGTTGGGTGCTGGTCGACGCTCTGCGGCGGTATCTGCGGGGGGCGGCCGATGCACATACCGTGCGCGAGCCCGTAGCTCCGCCCTACGCTCCATCCGCCAGCTCGCCGGCCGGGTCCGCGAATCCCGTTGACGCGGCCGCAGAAGTAGCCGTGTCGCGTCGGCGCCGCCTGCGCGCCGAGCTCGCCCTTCCGGCACTCGAGCGGCTGCGCCGAGCCGAGGAGCTCGCGAGCCTCGGTGCTCCGCGAGGCGGACCCAAGGCCAGCGCTCAGGTCGTCGCATTCGACGCTTACGATGACTACTACGAATGGAAGAAGAACCGACTGATCCGCGTGTGAAGCCGACGACCCTGGCCACCCGCGTGTGCGCTGCGCTCAACGAACACGGGGTCGAGTATCTCGTCATCGGCGGGATCGCCTGCGTGCTGCACGGCTACGTCCGAGCCACCACCGACGTGGACATCCTCATCGAGCGCTCGCTCGACAACGCTCGGCGTCTGCTCAAGGCTCTGGAGACC
>JBDHJM010000033.1:0-49391 GCA_039586895.1 Gemmatimonadota bacterium
ACCTTGCCGGGAGACGAATACCACATCGCGTACGATCTCCCCGGCGACGTCGGCGGCTACGAGCTGTTCCTGGAGTCGCGGGGCTACTACCTGGAGTGGATGCGCCGGGAGTGGATCGCCGAAGAGAACAAGTGGAAGGCCATGCGCCTGTTCAGGAACCCCGCCTTCTCGCTGCGCCGGCTCGCCCCCGAGTACAAGGAGGTCGAGCCCGTGATGGAGGCTGCGTTCTGGGGGAGCAAGTATGTGGCACCGTAGATCACACGTCCCGCTCGCGGCCGCCGTCTGCGCCCTTGGCGCGGCCTGCGCCAACAACCCGGCGCCGGGCGGCTGGCTGCCCAAGGCCCAGGAAGTGCCGGAGGATCCCTACGGAGCCTGGGTCCAGCTTCGCAAGATCGACCGCACCGAGCTGGGCGGGGAGTTCATCGCCATTCACGGCGACACGCTGTTCGTCTTGTCCGCCAGCAGCGGACTGGTCGCCGTGCACCGGGGACAGATGGACCAGGCACGCCTCGCCTACTACAGCTCGAATTGGGGAGTGATGGCCGTCTGGACCACGTTCGGCTCTCTGGCGACCATCTCGAACGGCGCCTTCCTGGTGATCACCCTGCCGCTCTGGCTGATCGCGGGACCCATAGCCACCGGCGCCGAGTCACGCGCGCCGCTGGAGGGGGTCAGGCACTGGGACCAGTGGCGTGAGCTGCGCATGTACGCGCGGTTCCCGCAGGGCATCCCGGACGGACTCGATCGCCGGGTCCTGCGGCCGAGGCCGCTCTGAGAGCGAAGCCTACCTAAAGGTAGGCTGAGGCGAGTTGTTATCTACTAGTTGGTAGATTCAAACCGTTTCCATAGCCATGCCCGACTTCAGCTGGCGAACGATCGCCTCGAGCACGGCCCGCCCCTCTGCCCGCGCGTTCTGGCGACCGCCCTGCAACGCGGCCACGATCAGCGCTGCCTGATCCTCCGCCGTTCCCGCGAAGTGGAGGTCTCCCTTGGCCCTGCCCTGCGCCAGGACGCCCGTGAGCCACTCCCGGGACTCCCGGATCATCCCGTTCAGCTCCGCCGCCATCGGCTCGGGCACCACGTTGATCTCGCTCTGCACGGCCCCACCCGGGCAGATCTTCTCGGGGTCGGACTCGGTCATACCGATTGAGTGCTCCAGGAACGCCTCGAGGCGATCCACCGGCCGGTCGTCGTGTACCCGGTCGATCTCGGCCAGCATGGCCGCCTGCCCGGCCCTGAAGCGCTCAGCCAGCGCGACGCCCAGGTCCGCCTTGGCGGCGAAGTGGTGGTGGATGCTCGCCTTGGTGATGCCCAGGCGCTGCGACAGGTCCTGGTAACTGAACGAGGTGAAGCTCCTGGCGCGGAGCAGTTCGCTGGCGGCCTGGAGGATCTCTTCCTTGCGGTCTGGCATCATATCTCCCAGCCTACGCTACCTATCAGTAGGTAGAGTGTCAATGCCAGCTGGCTCGTTGGAGTGGCTCCACCGTGGTGGGCCGGCCGGAGCCGTGGCCCCCCCCAATAGCAAAGGGCCGCCCCGAACAGCTCGGGACGGCCCCGCGTCGGCCCGCGGAGGGCTCAGCCTTCCACTTTGGTCACGTTCTGGGCGGCTGGACCCTTGGTGCCCTCGACCACCTCGAACTCGACCTTCTCGCCCTCTCTGAGCGACTTGAACCCCTCCATGTTGATGGCGGAGTGGTGCACGAAACAGTCGCCCTCGCCGTCGTCGCGCTGGATGAAGCCGAAGCCCTTGCTGTCGTTGAACCACTTCACGGTGCCGGTGGTACGCATGCTCCCGTACTCCTTGTTGGTGTGCCGATGTACGTCGGAGTCCGGAGATCCCGTACCAACCGATCGTGCATCACGCTGTTCGAAGGGCGCCACCGCGACGGGGCGCCCGTGGGCGGGATTATTATGGGGCCCGCGGCCCGGGAGCGAAAGGGGGGGCGCTCAGGACCTGACCACCATGCGGAATTCCAGCCTCCGGGCCAGATACGCCGCGTGGCGGTGAATTCTCCGCTCCATGGCCCGGGCCCCCCGGGAGGTCAGCGAGCCGCGCTGCATGGCTCCGAACACCATCAGCTCGAAAGCGGTGGCGTCGAGCCAGTCCACTTCCTTGCGATAGCCGCACACCGCCAGCGCCCCGGTCCGCTTCAGGAATCCACGGATCAGGTTTCCGTGCAGCTTCAGCGTAGAGCAGGAGGCGAAGTAGATGATGCGCCCCCGGCAGCGCGCCTCGAGCACGCCGGCCACATCGTCCAGAGTGACGGTGTTGCGCGAGTAGCGCACGTCGCCGAACAGCAGCCGCTCACTGTCACCGTGGAACGCCAGATAGAGGATGGGATACCGGGCCAGCGACTTCCGGGTCCACCGCAGCAAGTAGTACTCCAGCTCGTCCCGGGTGGCGATGTCACGATGGATGTATGGGACGTAGTACGGATCCCACTTGCTGAGCAGGGAGAGGATCGGCTCGACGGTGGACGCCTTGTGGATCTTGTAGGACCAGTCGCCTTCCAGGCAGAAGACGCCCTTGGGTTTGGGACGAGGCTTGCGCGGCTTCTTGGTCACCCGCCACCTCCCGTTCGCGGACTCGTCGAATCTCCTACGTCGCAAGCGGAACCACGTAGAACAGCACGGCGAAGAAGTGCAGCGCGCTGCCCGCGAGCACGAACAGATGCCAGAGAGCGTGTCCGTACGGCAGGCTGCGCCAGGAGTAGAAGACGGTCCCAACCGTGTAGGCCAACCCGCCTGCCACCAGAAGCACCAATCCACCAGGAGCGATCGCCCCCAGCAGCGGCTTCATCGCAATCAGCACTACCCACCCCATGGCGACGTAGAGCAGGACCGAGATCACCGGCCGGCGCAACAGCCCGATCTGGAACACGATGCCGAGTGCCGCGAGGCCCCAGATCACCCCGAACAGGGACCAGCCCCAGCCGCCGCGCAGGTTCACGAGCGTGAACGGGGTGTACGTCCCCGCGATCAGCAGGAAGATGGCCGAGTGGTCCAGCACTCGGAAAACGGCCTTGGCGCGCGGGTTCGCGAGCGAGTGGTAAAAAGTGCTGGTCGTGTATAGCAGCACGAGGGTAGCGCCGTAGATGGTGCACGCCACTACGTGCCACGCGTTGCCCCGTAGCGCCGCGAACGTGGTCAGCACGGCCAGGCCACCGATGGCCAGCAGGCCACCAATTCCGTGGGTGACGCTATTGGCGATCTCCTCGCCGAGGCTGTAGCGGGCCGTGCGCTCCGTCATGGTGCGTAAGATAAGGGGCCCGCAGCTTCGCGGCCCCCCCGATGTATCGCAGCGGACACGTCCGCGCTCACATCTCGACCGGTCACCACCCGGCGGAGCTCACTCCCGCATCGGCCGCTCGGCCGCCGTGACCTCCACCGTCAGCGTCTCACCGTCCCTCTCGATCGTGAGCAGCACGGTCTCACCCGGTCCGACCGATGTGAGCCGCCGCGCCCCTTCGTTCTCGGTCACCGGATGGCCGTCCACCGCGACTATGCAGTCTCCGGTTTCGAGGCCGGCGCGCGCCGCGGGGCTGTCCGGTGCCACCGCGAGGATCTTGGGCGCGTCCTCGAACTCCCACGTGGTTTCCGTTTCGCTCACGTGGGCCATGCATTTGCAGCTGAACGCGAAACCGAACCAGCCTTCCGGCAGGATCTCGATGAGCTTGATGTCCCTGTGCTCGCCGCGCTCGATCATCTGCACGGCCACGTCCGCATCATGAGGAATGGAGAAAGACCGCTTCTCGCACTGCGCCGCCGCCTGGACGCGCACGGTGCGCTCGCGTCCGTTGCGCCGTACGCCGAGCGTCACAGTCTCTCCCGGCTCCACGTTGGACCAGGTGTCTCCGCCCTCTGCGGTCGTGATCAGGAGGCCGTTCACTGAGACGATCTGATCGCCGGGCTCCAGCTTGCCGTCGGCCGGACCGTCCGCCTCGACGTCCAGCACTTCGGGCTCCGCGTCGAAGCGCCAGATCCACCTGCCGTCGCGCCGTGTCTGAGTGCAGGGTCCGCAGGCAAGCCCCTTGATGCCGAGCTCTCCGACGGACACCTCGTGCTCGCCGCACGACTCCAAATCCCCCTCGGCATGCTCACGCTCCTGCGCCATCACTCCACTCGCGGCTCCCAGGAACAGGACAGTCAATGCCGCCGCGATCTTGATTTGCGTCTTCATGTGCTCATCTCCCTCTCGAGCGATTCTAGAACCAGACCACCCACGGCTGTTCGGCAGGGCCCCGAATCGCACTCGATGCTTCAATGGGCTGGACCTGGGCCAGGAGCAGGGCCGGCGTCGGGTCGTTGGGATCGAGCCGGGTGAGCGCCTCGAGCGATGCCCTCAGCGCAGCCAGCGACACGTCGCGCGCCAGCTCCACGTCCTGCGGCTCGGCCGACTCTACCACCGCGGCAAGGTTGCGGATCGCCGCGGCGTGGACGGATCCCGTGCGCTGCACGTAGGCCGCCGTCTCCCTCGCATCGCCGTCGGGCGAAGGCGTCAGCACCACGACGGCAGAGGTGGACCCGAGCCGGTGGCCCAGCGCGGTGCCGGCGGCGAAGATCAACAGCGCCGCTGCCACTCCGGCCCAGGACATCAACGTCGGGCGCGACTGCCGGTCGCCCCAGCGCGGCGCGAGCAGTCCCCGCTGCTTGAGCGCCTGCACCGTGCGCTCCTCCAACTCTGGTGCGGGCTCCCGTTCCTTCGGCAGCGCGTCCAACGCTCTCTTGATCTCCTGCTCTTTCATCATTCCTCCTCAGCCGGCGCGAGGCACGCCGCCCTGGTACAGAGCCTGCGCCTGCTTCCTGGCCACGGAGAGCTGGCTCTTCGAAGTGCCCTCCGCGATTCCCAGCAGCTCGCCGATCTGCGAGTGGGTGTATCCCTCCAGGTCGTGGAGCAGCAGCACGGTTCGCTGCCCGTCCGGGAGGTGCGCCAGTACGCACTCGAGGTCCATCCGCTCCTCGTGCGTCAGAGCAGTGGCGCGCGGTTCCGACTCGACGGCCTCCAGGAAGCCACGCCACCGTCCCAGCTTGCGCAGGTGCATGCGGGCCGTGTTGAGCCCGATGCCGGTGAGCCACGTGCCGAGGCTGGCCTCGCCGCGGAAACCCGGGAGTCCGTCCACCGCCTTGACCCAGGTTTCCTGAACCACGTCCTCGGCGTCCTCGGCCGCGCCGCCCAGCACCCGCGTCACGAACAGCAGCAGCCGTGGCGTGTGCCGGCGGTACAGCTCCCTGAAGGCCACCTCACTTCCGCCCTCCAGCAGTGCTTCGACCAGCTCCTGGTCTGTTGCCGGGTCCCTGCCGATGCCGTGCATCTCAGCCCTTAGTTGCACGTGGGCGGCGGATGGTTGGGTGGGGATGAGCCAGGGGGATGCCCATGCAGGAAGCTAGGGCTCCCCGAGGGGGTCTGGCGACCCGCTTCGGGGTGAGAGGCTGGAGGTGGTGGGCCGCCCGCGCTAACCTGGTGCCTGCTGGTAGCGCTCCCTGCTCCCTAGGCACTCACCCCAGGGCGGCTCGCGGGACACGAAGAACCTGACCTCGATCAGGCTGTAGAGCTGCTGCGTGATGCCCACCAGGAGCTCACGCTCTTCGTCCGGCAACTCCGCAAGATCGACCTCGCCCACGGCCATCGCCCCGTCGGGGAAGCGGCGGGCCAGGCTCTCGACCGCTGCGCTCGACTGCGGCAGGTAGAGGCCCACCATGTGGTCCGCCGCCAGGAACCGGCCCACGAACTCGTCGGCGCGCGCGCCGTGCTCGGCGGTCCACGGACCCAGCGCCAGCACGAGCCTGCCGAGCGCCATCTGACCGGGCGTCCTGCGCTCGATCGCACACGATGCGGCAACGTAACCCAGCGGCAGGGACATCAGGACCTGAATGAACTCACGGCGCTTCAGCTCGTAGCTCATGAGGCCCTCCCTTCCAGATGCTCTGCCAAGCGGAGCGCCAGCGCGATGATCGTTAGCGTGGGCGGGTTGGCTCCCATGTGCGGGAAGACCGAGTTGCTCACGAGGTGCAGGTTGTCGAGGCCGAACACCTTGAGATTGCTGTCGCAGACTCCCCGGTCGGGTGAGTCCGCCATCGCGGTGGCACCGGACGGGTGATAGCCGAGGCCGCCCTCCGGCGGCGTGATCTGGGAGACGTTCGCGGCATCCATTGCTTCCGCGATGCGCGGCGCCAGTTCACCCATTCTCGCCTGGGCTGCGCGATCCCAGTCGGTCATGGTCATTCCGATCTTCGCCACCGGCGAGCCGAATGCGTCGACTTCGTTCGGGTCCAGCCCGAGCATGCCGTGGCCGCCCAGCTCCACCATCCCCGAGATGGTCGCCATGCGAGGGATGCTCCGGCGCACGCCGTCGAGCGACAGTGTGGCACCGTCGGTGGCCCACATTGACGCCTCGACCCCTACCGGGAACCAGTCCATCGCCGGCGAGGCGAGCATCCAGAAGGTGTTCTCCTCGCGCCGGTTCACGTTCACACGGAAGTGATCGGTGGCCACGGTCTCGAACCCGAGGCGGCTGCCGGCGTGGCGGCCGAGGTCAACCGTGAAATACGGGTGGACGTGGTCGCTGAAGTGCTGACCGACTTGTCCCCCCATGTTCCCCAGGCCGCCGCGGTGGCCGCCGCTCCCGGGCGAGAGCAAGAGCAGGCGCGGGGTCTCGACTCCGCCCAGCGCGACCACGAAGTGCTCCGCGCGAATCACCAGCGCCGAGCGATCCCCAACGCGCAGCGCATGCGCCACCGTGATCCGATCTCCAGCGGCATTCGTCTCGAGGCGCCGCACGCTCACGCCCGGGAGAATCGTCACGTTCTCATGGCCGTCGATCATCGGGATGTGCACGCGGTCGGGCGAGTAGCGCGCCCCCGAGGGGCAGAACTTGCAGGCGCGGCACGCCAGACATTCCGAGCGCCCCCTGTACGGCTCCGAGGCGACGCCTCGAGGCAGTGTGTGCGCGGTGATCGCCATGCGCTGCATCGCAGGGGCGAAGATCTCTCGATCGAAGTACGAGAGCGCGTGGCCCGGCATCGGAAACGGGCCGGAGCGCGGCGAGGCGTACGGGTTGTCGTCGTTCCCCGCCACGCCGACTTCCCGCTCGGCCCTGAGTAGCCAGGGCTCCAGCTCCGAGTACCCGATCGGCCAGTCGCGCCCCACTCCATAGAGAGAGCGCATCCTGAGGTCGTCGGCGCGGGGCCGGCCCATGATCGATTCGAAGTGAAGCGCGGTGCCGCCAATGCCGAACAGCCGCCACGCCATCCACTCCACGACCTGCCCTTCGGCCGGCGCCGAAGTGTACGGCGTGACCGTCGCCGCGGGCTCGCCGTCGTTGTAGTCGGCAAAGTCGTTCAGTGAGTCGACGCCGCGGCGCAGCATGGACGAACGGTCGGACTCCGAGTAGTGCGGGCCCTGGTCCACCAGGACCACGCGCTTGCCCGTCGCCGCCAGCTTGGTCGCGAGAACCGCACCGGCCGGCCCGGCGCCCGCGATGCAATAGTCAGCGGCGATGTCCTGGATCACGCGATCACCTCGGCTCTCCGCTCAGACGCGAGAGCGCGGCGCGGGCCTCTTCCACGACCGGCTGGAGCTCGGGATCGGCTTGGTGCCACGAGTCGACCACAAAGGCGTAATCCTGCACGGCCTTGTCCGCATTGCCGAGCCGGTCGTTTACGCGCGCCCGCTCGAGCGCCCACACGACAGCCAGCGAGCGGACGCGCCACACCGTGTGCTGGTCGAGCAACAAGGCGGCCTCGGCATCGCGCCCGGCGGCTTGCAGCAGCCGTACCCTGGCGAGTCGCTCGTAGTCGCAGACCGGGCAGAGGGAATCCGGCAGCGTCAAAAACCTGTCCAGTGCTCGGGCGCTGTCGCCGCGGGCCAGGGCAAGCCATGCCTCGGAGGCGGGCTCGAAGTACGGATCCATGGCTCCACCAAGCGCACCACCACTCTCACGTACGGCCGCCACGAGTTCGTGAATGGCAGCCGTGTCCCCGCGTTCGGCGAACCACCAGATTGCGGTCGGCGTTAGCAGGCTACCCTCCCGCATCCAGCGCTCGAATCGTGCTGCGGCTCTCTCCGAATCCACTCCACCCAGCATTACGAGGTCCAGGAAGGCGATCCAGTTTGCGCTCTCAATGCTCATCCTCCCGCCCACGGGCAGCATGCCCGCCGCTTCCTCCAGGTGCCCACGACGGGTGAGCTGCAGGATCGTGAACTCCCGCCCCGCGGCGGGATCGTTCCAAGGAGGGAGCCCCGGTCGGCCCTCTGCCATCCGTCGGGCAGCTTGCAGCGCGGTCTCAGCAGAGTCCGGGTACTGCCAGAAGGTGAGCTGCACCGATGCCAGCGTTCCGGCGCTGGCCGTATCGAGCATCAGCTCAGTCTCCGCGTCCGACGCGGTGGCCGGATCGAGCAGACGGCGCACCAGCGCCTGCCCGCTCGAGTGCCTATCGGTGGGTCCGAGCGCGAGGTAGGCGTCGATGTGCCGCAGCGCTGCCTCAGGACCCTCCAGCTCCAGCGCGTACTGGATGGCGTGGATGTAGGCTGGTGCGAATGCGGAATCGAGCTCGATGGCGCGCCGGAACGCCGCGTATCCCTCCTCACGCGGCAGGTTCAAGAGGTCACCGGCGTGAACGACGGCTTCGCCCGTCGCGTTCCAGAGCTCGGGATCCCTGGGGTAGCGCGCAACCGCGTCCTCGGAGGTCGCAAAAAGACGGCGCACCAGCCCGTAGAACTCGGCGCCTGCGAAGGCTCCCGAAGACACCGCGTGGAGCAGCGAATCCATCACAATGAGCAGGCTCTCGCGCGGCGGCAGCCCGTGGTTCAGCTCGGCGGCGCGATAGCCGTAGGTCACCGCCATGCTGTCGTAGAGGCTAGCCTGCCAGCCTAGCACGGTGCTCAAGCGGTTGAGGGCCAGCGCGAACGTGGAGTCAAGCTCCACGGCCCGCTGGTAGAACACCCTGGCCGAGTCCCAGTTCGACTTCCTGTACTGCTGCTCCCCCTGCAGGTAGTACTTGGTGGCCGCGAACGACGGTGACGCAAAGGAGGTCCGGCGCACCGCGCCTATCGGCCTCGTGCGGCCCAGCTCGTTGAGCAGGGCCACGGTGAGAGTGTCGGCAAGCCGGTCCAAACGGTCGACGGCGTCGCGCAGCTCGATCTCGCCCAGCACCGCGCCACGCTCCACGTCCAGCAGGCTGGCGTTGAGCCGCACCGAGTCGCCACTCGTGCCCACGAGGCGCCCGAACACCGCGAGCCCTGCGCCAGTTGCCCGCCCCAGCTGTCCTGCCGAGGCCGGTTCGGCGCGGCCGTCCCAGCTCCGGATGACCAGGGTCGGGGAAACTGTTTTGAGCGGGCCCGCGCCGTCCAGGCTGCGCGACAGTATATCTACGAGCCCCTCGCTCCACAGGTCGAGGTCGTCACCCAGCACGTCGAACGGCGCAACCGCGACTACGTCGGGATCGATCGTGATGCCCGTCGGTGCGCGCATGAGCACCGCGGCGACGGCGCCGATCGCTACGACTCCCAGAGTGGCGAGCGCTACACCCCAGGTCCTGCGCCGCCCCCCGACTGCCGCAACCGGTCTGGTCGCCGCCGGTGTTATGCCGCCGCTCGGGGTAGCCACGACTTCCAGCTCGGCCAGCAGCTCCGTGCTGCTCTGCCACCGGTCGGCCGGCTTCTTCTCGAGGCACTTCATTATCACTGCGGCCATTCCCGGCGGGATCGAGGCCCGGTGTCCCGACACGTCGTCGGGCGCCTCGGTCACGTGCGCCGCGAGCACGGCCTGCGCTGTCGGTCCGATGAACGGCGGCCGCCCCGCCAGCAGCTCGTACGCCATCGCTCCCACCGCGTAGATGTCGGCACGGTGGTCGATGTTCGGGCTAGCGGCCGCCTGCTCGGGTGCCATGTAAGCCGGTGTGCCCAGCGCGACGCCGGCCGTCGTGATCTGTTGCCGCCCGGTCGCCTCGCTCACCGCCTTGGCCACGCCGAAGTCGGTTACGATGGCGTGGTTGCCGGAGAGCAGCACGTTGTCCGGCTTGATGTCGCGGTGTACGACGCCGGCTTCGTGCGCGGCAGCGAGGGCATCCACCACCTCGCGCATGATTCGCGCCGCGTCGGCCACCGGCAGCTCACCCTCGCGGTCCAGCCGCTGGCGCAGCGACTCGCCCTCGATGAACGGCATCACGTAGTAGAGGAAGCCGTCCGCCTCGCCCGAGTCATGCAGCGGCAGTATGTGCGGGTGCGTAAGCTGGGCGGCGAGCTCGATCTCGCGGAAGAAGCGGTCGCCGCCGATGGTGGAGGCCAGCTCGGGACGCAGCACCTTCACCGCCACCTTGCGGCGGTGCTTCAGGTCCTCCGCCAGATACACGGTCGCCATGCCGCCGGCGCCGACTTCGCGCTCGATGGCATAGGTGTCCGCCAGTGCTGCCTTGAGACGTTCCAGGTAATCGGACAAGTCAGGGCGCTCCGGGAGGCGAGCGTTTTGAAGCACGTACGTTATGGCCGGATGGCCTCAGGCGCCAGGGTTGGCGCGTTGTTTGACGCCCGCAACTAACTGGGCTCCTTCGCAACCCGCCCCTCGGCAAGCCGGTGCAGGCACGCCATTATTCCCGAATGACTCCTCAAACCACGAGTGCCATCCTGATCGAGCGCCACGGCCAGCCCGAGGTGTTCGTCGAGCGCGAAGTGCCGCTGCAGGAACCTGGGCCGCGCGAGGTTCACTTCCGGGTGCGGGCAGTGGGCGTCAACTTCGCCGACCTGTTCATGCGTGCCGGGCTGTACGACACCGTGCCCCCACGCCCATACAGTCCCGGCTTCGAGGTGGCCGGCGAGATTGTGAGCGTGGGCCCCGAGGTGCAGGGATGGAGTCCCGGCGACCGGTCGGTGGCGCTGATCCGCTACGGCGGCTACGCGCGCGACATCGTGGTCTCCACCCGCAACCTGTTCCAGTACCCGGAGGGTCTCACGTTCGTGCAGGCGGCGGCCATCCCGGTGGTGTTCCTGACGGCGTGGGTCGCGCTGTTCGGTGCGGCCAACGCCCGCGCGGGTGAGACTGTCCTTGTGCTGGTGGCCGGGGGCGGAGTGGGATCCGCGGCGGTACAGCTCGCCGTTAACCGGGGCCTAAGAGTGATTGGTACGGCCGGGACCGAGCACAAGCGCGAGTTCGTCATGGGCGAACTCGGTGCGGAGGCCTGCTTCGATTCGCGCGGCCGCTGGGAGCCGGACGTGCGCCGGCTGGTGGGCGAGAGGGGCATTGACGTCGCGCTGGACGCCGTGGGCGGACGCGCCACGCCAGCCTGCCGCCGCCTGCTGGCGCCGATGGGCCGCCTGGTCTTCTACGGGCTCAGCGACGCGATGCCCCGCAACAAGCGCAACTGGCTGCGGGCGGCCGGAGCCTGGCTGCGCACGCGCCCGCTCCACCCGCTGTCACTGATCCAGCAGAACATAGGATTCTTCGGAATCCACCTCCTTCATCTGCAGCGCAAAGAGGAGGAGATCCTGCGGCCGGCGCTGGAGGAGATCTACCGGGGAGTGCTGGACGGGAAGTGGCGGCCCGTGGTGGACCGGACGTTCAGGCTAGACCGCGACGGAGCGGTGCAGGCGCACCGCTACATACACGAACGACGGAATTTGGGGAAGGTGGTGCTGGAGGCCTGAGCCGCGGGCGTCTCTACCCGCGGCGCTTGCGGGCCGCGCGGCGCTTGCGCCTGAGCGCAGCCGCAGTCTTGAGACGCTTGGCCAGACTCGGCTTCACGTAATAGCGCTTGTTGCGGAGGTCCTGGAGGACACCCGAGCGCTGCACCTTGCGGCGGAACGTCTTGATCGCCCACTCCAGCTTGTCGTTCTCGTCCAGGATGATTTCCGTCAAGGCTTCACCAAACGTTTGAGTTTCCAATTGAGATCCCATGGGGCCGCCCCGAACGCGTCGGGGTGGCCCCGCGGGCATTACATCAGGCCAGGGCTGCCTACTCCTCTGCCTTCGTGACGTTCTCCGCCGCCGGGCCCTTGTCGCCCTGCACGACGTCGAACTCCACGCGCTCACCCTCGCGCAGCGACTTGAAGCCGCTGCCCTGGATGGCCGAAAAATGGACGAAGCAGTCCTTCTCGCCGTCGTCGCGCGTGATGAAGCCGAAGCCCTTGCCATCGTTGAACCACTTCACGGTTCCCTGCGTGCGCATGCCGCACTCCTTCTTTGTGTTGATGTCGCCGGAGTCCGGACGCGCCGTACTCGCCGATCGCACATCATGTCTGCGCGGACCAAGGCCCCCGCGCTGGGCTGCCGACACAAAAAAAAGAACCCGTGCGTGTGCCAGGTCCCCGATCCCGTGTCGCTGGTCTTACCAATCCGCCCCATTTGGGGGCGTGTTTAACGCGGCCCTAAAGGTAACGGGCGTCGGTATTTTGGTCTAGGGGGAACCGGCCGGCAGCCGGGGCCGGCCGGCTCTCGAGTCGATAGCCCGCGACTATACGGCCCCGGAAGGACGCAGGGACGCTCCGCTCCCCCTGCCCTTGGGCTGCAGCTCGTGCCGGCTCGGGTCCAACGCCTCGCAGACCACCTGGCCGAACGCCAGGATGCCGCGCTGGGGCAGCCAGTAATCCTCGAAGTGCGCCTGGGGATTCACCGGTCCCATGGGCCCGATGTCCTCCCCGTTCACGCGGGCTGAGGAGCGCTCCACTACCCATACCGAGCGGGGGTTGTTGAGGAACTCCTGGCCGCTCGGCGTCTTGCCGGCCAGGCCTATCCTGCCCGCGCGCAGCAGCTTGCTGGCCACCACGGCAAGCAGGCTCAGCGCCCGCTTGCTGCTCCACATGGCCTTGGGCACCCAGCGCCCGACCGTGTTGAGCAGCTTCGTGCCGCCCGTGGTTCCGATCTCGAGATCCCACTCGATCCCGGCATCCGGCACACGCACCGCGAAGCTGGCCGGTCCGGTCCACTCGACCTTGATCTCAGCGACCAACGCGTCGACCAGCTGGCTGCCGAAATAGCGCGCACATGTGAAGGCAGGCTGGCCGTCGGCGTAGAACCTCCACTCGCCGTCGGGCTGCCGGTGCCACACCGAGGTGTAGCCGCCGAAGGACGATTCCGGGAAGCGCCTGAAAGCGAGGATGTGGCCAGAGGCGAACGGCAGCGCCATGATGCCGTAGCCGTGGAACGCCTCCGCATCGATCCGCGGCAGCCGTGCGTACTGCTCCAGGGCCCTTGCCATCTCGCGAGGTGTCTTGGCTTTCTGCTTCTTCATCTCCCATTTCCCCGGGGTCTCCCGCCCAGTGGGGAGACACCCTCTCTATCTGTTCTGCGCAGGGGAGGCCCCAAATCGGACATCAGCCCCGGCTACCCCCCGAGGAGCGCCGCCGCCCGCCGGGCCTGGGGGGCATCGGCTCCGACATGCGCCCGGATCAGCCTCAGCCCCTCGTTCTGGAGCCAGCGGGCCTCCTCCGGGCTCTCCCCCACGGTCTGGAGGGCCAGGCCGAGAAGCACCATCACCTCCCCCCGCCTCCAATGGGATGCCGGGAGCGCCTGGAGATTGGACGAAGCTTCGCGCAAGGCAACCTCGGCCCGCGCAGCCATGCCCAGCGCCAGATACGCCTCGCCCAGGATCCTGAGGGTGCGGCCGATCTTGAGATGCGGCTCGGGCAGCTTGGCCCGCTCGTCCCCCAGCACGCCCTGGAGCAGCGACACCGCCTCGCTCGGCCGGCCCTCCGCGATGAGCAGTGAAGCCTGCGAGCGCTGGAGCGAGAGGGTGTAGCGGTGGTTCTCACGCAGTCGCTCGGCGGCAATCGCGAGCGCCTCTCCGAGCTGGGTCTCGGCCGTCTCCAGCCGCCCCTGGTCCAGCGCGATATCCGCCATCCGGTGCAGGCCCAGCATGCCGTACACGCCGCGGTTCTGGTGCACCTGTGCCGCTTCATCCAGGAAGGCGCGGGCCTCGCCCAGACGCCCCGCCTCCAGGTGGGGATCGGCTGACTGCAGCAGGGTCGACGTGATCGATGGATGCCCGGCGGGATGGCGGCCGCGCTTGGCGGCGAGAACGGTGTCGAGCCGCGCGCTGGCCGTGGCATAGCGGCCCCGGTCGACGTCAACCCGCGCCAGTGCCGCCCGGGCCGTGGTGGCCAGCTCGTGCTCGTGGCCGAGCTTGCGGTTGGCGCGGGTCACCGCATCCTCGAGCGTCTCCTGCGCCTCGTCGTAGCGGCCCAGCGCCTGGAGCAGCATCCCCCACTGCGCCAGCCCCTCGATCACGCCCGGGTGATCCGGCTCGTACAGCGCGACGCGCATCCCGTAGCCGGCTCGCACAAGAGGCTCGGCCGATGCGTACTGTTCCCTCAGCCGCCGGATCATGCCCACGTTGAGCAGCGCGGCGGCGGCCATGGGGTGCGGCCGGTCGGAGTCGTAATCGGCGAGGGCAGACTGGAACAGGTCCTCGGCCTCGTCGAACGCACCCTGGTCGTGGTAGGTGGCGGCCAGTCCCAGCAGCGTGTTGGGCACCGTCACCTCCGCCCCGGGGAGGGCACGCTGCGTCGCGACGGCCGCCTCGAACAGCTGCGCGGCATCGTCGTACTCGCCCTTGGAGCGCAGCTCGAACGCGAGGGCCGCCTGGGTCGCCGCCAGCAGCGAGTCCGGCTCAGTCAGGGCGTCGCTCCGGATTCCCACCGAGCGGCGCAGCATTGCTATCGCCTCTTCCCGGCGCCCCTCGGCGGCCAGGATCTCCCCCAGCCGGCTCAGGCTCTCAGACGTCTGAAGGCTGGCGGCCCCGTACAGCTCTTCCCTCTGGTCCAGGGACCTCTGCGCCAGCGATTCAGCGCGGCCCAGCATCCCCAGGTGCTCGTAGACGCCGGCCACCTCCAGCAGCATGGCAGACTGGAGCGCAGGCTCGTCGCCCAGCTCGGTGAGCAGGCGGTCGGTCCCCCGGTCCAGTACGTCTCGTGCGTCCACGGCGTTGCCGGGGTTCTGGGTCGGATCCGAGAGCCGGAACACCTCCATCATGAGACCGGTGAGACGGGCCGCCCGGTCGCGCTCCGCGCTCGCGATGGCGGCCTGCTCCGCAGCCTCGCTCGCCTGCCACTTGGCGGCCACCACTCCCCCGCCGAGCGACAGCACCACCGCGGCCGCGGCCCCCACCGCCCAGCGGTGCCGCGCCACGAACTTGCGGGTCCGGTACGCAGCTGAGTCGCCGCGCGCCAGCACCGGCTCGCCGTCCAGGTGCCGCTCGACGTCCTCGGCCATCTGCTCGGCCGATGCGTAGCGCCGCACGGGCTCCTTGTGGAGTGCCATCAGCACTATGCGGTCGAGGTCGCCGCGCAGCTTGCGCCGCCGGTAGTTGGTGCGGGGTCCCGATTCGCCCTCCTTGGGCGGCACCACGGCGGCGCTCGGCTTGGGCGGCTCCTGCTCCAGGATGACCCGCTCCCACTCGCCGAACGAGAAGCCGGCCAGCCTGAACGGACGCGTGCCGGTGAGGAGCTCGAACAGCACCACGCCGAGCCCGTACACGTCGGTGGCCGTGGTGACGCGGTCGCCCAGCACCTGCTCCGGGCTCGCGTACTCAGGCGTCATCAGCCTCAGCCCGGTGCGTGTGAGCGGGCTGGTGTGTCCCAGTGCAGCGGGGTCCAGCATCTTCGCAATGCCGAAGTCGAGCAGCTTCACCACGCCGTCGTCCGTGACCAGGATGTTGGACGGTTTGAGATCGCGGTGCACCACCAGGCTGCGGTGCGCGTAGTGGACCGCGCGCGCCACCGTGCAGAACAGGCCGACGCGGTCCTCTATGGAGAGCCGGTTGCGGGTGCAGTACTCGTCGATCGGCAGGCCGTCCACATGCTCCATCACCAGGTACTGGCGCCCGTCCTCGGTGATCCCGCCGTCCAGCAGACGCGCGATGTGCGGGTGATCGAGGGCCGCGAGGATGCGGCGCTCGGCCTCGAAGCGGCGGTGGATGTCATCCATCCCGGGACCGCCCGGGATCACCTTGATCGCGACCTTCTTCTGGAACGCCGCGTCGTCGGACTCGGCCAGGTAGACCACGCCCATGCCGCCGCGGCCCAGCTCGTCGAGCACCCGGTAGCGCCCGATCTGCTCGCCACGGTGGGACCCGGACGCCGCCTCGGCCACCAGCCTCGTGGGATCGCTCTCCAGGACTCCCTCGGCCCGGTCGTGCGCCGCCAGCAGCTTCTCCACCTCGGCGCGCAGCTCCGCATCGCTGCCGCAGTAGCGGTCCAGCACGCGGCCGCGGTCCGAAGCGTCGCGCTCCAGGGCCTCGTCGAACAGCGCCTCGATCCGGCGCTTGCGCTCGGGGTTCATGCCTGCGGTGGGTCCCCGTCGGGGTACAGCTCGCGGTACAGCCACGCACGCGCCTTCACCCAGTCGCGCCGCACGGTGCGGTCGGTCACGCCCAGCACCTCGGCGATCTCCTTCTCCTCCATGCCACCGAAGAAGCGGTATTCGACCACCTGACGCTGGCGCGGCTCTAGCTGGTCGAGCGCCTTGTTCAGGGCCAGCATCTCCTCGGGGCGGAACTCCACGGCGTCGTCTCCGTCGCCGAGCGTGGTCTGCACCCAGTCGCCGCCGCGCTTGGCCGCCTGCTTGCGGCGCGCGTGGTCGACCAGGACCTGACGCATGGCGCGCGACGCTATGGCGAGGAAGTGGGCTCGGTCACCGGCGGCGCCCGCTGCTCCGCCGGCGAGCTTGAGGTAGGCCTCGTGAACCAGGTCGGTGGCGTGCAGTGTATGGCCCGCCCGCTCGCGGGCGAGGTTGCGGCGCGCCATGCCGCGCAGCTCGTCGTAGACGAGCGGCATCAAGCGGTCGAGCGCTGATTCGTCGCCGGAGCGGGCGGCCCGGAGCAGGAGGGTCACCTGGCCGGAGGCTCCGGATTGGGGCGCATCCATCGGTTCTGCTGATCCTCTGGGCCCGGCGGCGTCGGGAAGCGCCCGTCCGGAGCCCGTGGTTCGGGCGAGCGTCAAAAATAGGGGGCCCGGCCTAGGCCGCCAGGGGCCGCTCCGGCCGGAAGGTGCAGTGGAGGCACTCCGGGTCCTCGCAGTGCCGCTCCAGCCACCGGTTGCACCCGGCACAGAACCGGGCCAGGAAACCCGGGCTGTAGACCACGGGCGTGTCGCAGCGGGGACAGCCGCGGTCCCGGTCGATCCAGCCCGCCATCTTGCGGCCCCGGATGGTGACCGTGTCGTCGGAGTTCTCGGTGACCTGGACGCGCATTGCCGCTCCCGAAGAGGTGGTACTGGTAGATGCGCGGCTGGCGGGCGTGACCGGACATCTGTGACCTGCGACCTTTACCCAAGCCACGGCGCGACCCCACATTGGACGCTCCTTCACCATAAGGATTCACAAGGAGCCGTTCCATGAAATATCGAGGCATCGCAGCCTGTCTCCTGCTCCTGACCCTGGCTCTGGCTTCTGCGGCGAACGCGCAGCGGCTCGAGACGGGCAGCGTGGCGACCGGGAAGACGTCCGACGAGAGTCCCGCCAGCTTCGAGTTCCGAGCCGGATCCGCAGGAGTGCTCACCGTGGTAGTGCGGGCGGAGGGCGACACCGACATCACGCTGATGGTGACCGACGCCGACGGGCAGCCGCTGCCCGATGGCGAGTCGGATCAGGACATCGGGGGCGACACCGGCGCCGAACAGTTCGCGGTGACGATCCCCCGCGCGGGCACGTACATGGTGAAGGTGCAGACCTACGGATGGGGCACCGCGTCGTTCCAGATCGCCGCTTCGTGGCTGGAATTCCCCAGCCTGGAAGTGCCGGCCGACCCGGACGGATCGCCCAACTCGGCGACGCGCTTGGCGGCCGAGCAGCAGAGCATGACCAATTCGATCGACGGGAGCGCAGGTGACTACTGGGACTGGTACGTGATCACCGCCGACAGAGCCGGCACGGTGACCGTCGCCACGCGCACCGAAGAGGGCGACCTAGTGCTGGAGGCGTACGAGGAGGGCGAGTACACCGAGTCGCTGGAGTACTCGGATCAGGACCTGCAGGGCAGCTCCGGCAACGAGGCGCTGACCCTCTCGATCGCAGAGGGTCAGTCGCTCTACTTCAAGGTGAAGGCGTTCAGCGAGGGAACCGCGATCGATTACCGCCTGATCGTGGGCTTCATTCCGGACTGATCGTTACAGGGGCGGGCAGGCTGCGGACGAGCAGCCGATGCAGGTGCAATGCGCGGGGCGGCCTCAGGGCCGCCCCGCGCCTCATTCAGTTCACTGTGATGCGGGCGTCCAGCATGGTGCCCGGGTGCACGCGGCAGAAGTAGATCCACATCCCCCGCACATTCGGCACGAACGTGAAGGTCTGTCCCTGATTCAGCAGCGGGCTGTCGAACGTGGCCCCGCCGCTGGGCGAGCTGTTGGACGTGGCCGTGTGCTGTACGAGGTCGTTGTTCACCCAGCTCACTGTGTCGCCCAGCTGGATGGTGATGTCGTCGCCGCCGCCCGGCGCATTGAAGGCCGTATCCTGCATCGTCACAGTGACCTTCACCGGCTGGGTGGCGGTGGCACCGAAGGTCTGAGCAATCGGACGGGTGCCCACGGCCGTTGCAGATACCGAGTTCGCGCCGGTCGCCGGGCCAAGCTGAACCCGGTTCGAAGTGAGACCCTCACCGTCCGTCGCCGTGGCGGTGCCGTCCAGCAGTTGACCGCCGCCCGAGACCACCTGCCACTGCACGGCAGCGCCTGGCACCACGCAGTTGTCGCCCGCCCGGACCAGCACCTCGCATTCATCGCCCGCGCGTACCACCACCTCCAGCTCGTCCGCCAGCTCCACGCCGAGCCTTGCGCTCTGCATGTCGCCTCCGGTGATGGTCACCGTCGCGGGGTGCACGGCCCTTACGGTGAACGTGGCCGGAGTCAGGCCATCCACAGCCGCCGTGATGATGTTGACCTCCTCGGCCGCTCCCGCGGTGAAGTTGACGGCCGCCCGGCCCTGAGCATTCGTCGTCCTGGTGGCGCTCGAGACCCAGCCGGCGCCCGCGGCCACCGACCAGTTCACGGTGGCGCCCAACACTGGGCTTCCGTCGGCGTCCCTCACCGTCACAGTGAGTGCCGTGAGCGCCTGGCGGCCTACCGCAAGCTGTTGCCGCCCGCCACGACAATCCTGGCGGGCGTGCCGCCGCCGCCACCGTTCCCGCCGTCCCCCCCGTCTCCTCCATCCACCCCGTCCCCTCCGTTGCCGCCTCCCGGCCCGCTGCTGTCGCCGCAGGTCACCAGCGGTAGCCCAACGAGGGCGGCGACCACTAGACCAATGGATTTGTGCCTCATGGAGGTCCTCCCGGGATTGCTCGTGCGGAGAGGGGACGGCACTGCTGCATATTATATAGGGAGAGCCAGGAGCCGGTCCAGATGATTCAGCCGCCTCGCGCGGGCCCTGGCCCTATCGATCGCCGGGAGGGCAGTCGCTGTAGTTCAAGGTGAAGGCGCTCAGCGACCGCACCGCGATCGACTACCGCTTGATCGTGGGGTTCATTCCGGATTGAGCCATGCGGGGCGGCGGGCTCGCCGCCCCGCTCCTCATTCAGTTCA
The DNA here is from genome assembly GCA_039586895.1 of Gemmatimonadota bacterium. Classification (GTDB taxonomy): domain Bacteria; phylum Gemmatimonadota; class Gemmatimonadetes; order Gemmatimonadales; family GWC2-71-9; genus WVYX01. The sequence goes on from JBDHJM010000033.1 coordinate 19,496, forward strand.
CCGTGATGCGGGCATCCAGCATGGTGCCCGGGTGCACGCGGCAGAAGTAGATCCACATCCCCCGCACGTTTGGCACGAAGGTGAAGGTCTGTCCCTGATTCAGCGTCGGGCTGTCGAACGTGGCCCCGCCGCTGGGCGAGCTGTTGGACGTGGCCGTGTGCTGTACGAGGTCGTTGTTCACCCAGCTCACTGTGTCGCCCAGCTGGATGATGATGTCGTCGCCGCCGCCCGGCGCATTGAACGCGGTTCCCTGCATCGTCACCGTCACCTTCACCGGCTGTGTGGCGGTTGCGCCGAAGGTCTGGGCGATGGGGCCGGTCCCCGTCGCGGTCGCCGTGACGGAGTTGGCGCCAAGCGTAGTGCCCAACTGCACCCGATTGGACGTCATGCCGTCGCTGCCCGTGGTCGTTGCTGCGCCATCCAGGACCTGCGGGTCGCCCGAGGCGACCGCCCACTGCACCGCGGCTCCCGGCACCACTCCGTTGTCGCCAGCCCGGACCACCACCTCGAGCTCGTCCTCCAGCTCCACGCCGAGCCGCGCGCTCTGCATGTCGCCGCCGGTGATCGTGACGGTCGCCGGCTGCACGGCGGACACGGTGAAGGAGGCCGGAGTGAGGACATCCACCGCGGCGGTGATGGTGTTGCTCTCCTCCGCCGCCCCCGCCGTGAAATTGACGGAGGTCTGTCCCTGGGAGTTGGTGGTCGTGCTGGCGCTCGCGACCGACCCCGCACCCACGGTCACGGACCAGTTCACGGTCGCTCCGGAAACCGCGGTCCCAGCGGCGTCCCTGACCGTCACGGAGAGGGCCGTGAGCGCCTGCATGCCTACGGCGATCCGCTGGTTGTTGCCGCCGGACACGGAGACGCTGGCGGGCGTGCCGCCACCGCCACCGCCCCCACCGCCGTCCCCTCCGTTCCCTCCATCTCCTCCATCCCCCCCATTGCCACCCCCCGGACCACTGCTGTCGCCGCAGGTCGCAAACGCCAGTCCGACGAAGGCGGCGACCGCCAATCCCACTATTCTGCGCTTCATGCAAATCCTCCGGAGCTGATGGTGCGGTGCGAGACTGCAGATGCTGCATATAGGGAGAGCCGAGTTTCGGTCCCGAGAGTTCCCGGTGCTTCGCGCCGACCGAGCCGGCCTATTACAATTCGCCACCTTGTCACGAACCGGCGCAGCCGCCTCAAGGAGCCGTAACGATGCGTGCACATGTTAGGTCAGTCGCAGCCCTCGGAGTGGGAGCTTTTCTGGCAGCGGTGATACAGCCGTCTCCGCTGAGGGCGCAGGAGCCGGGCCAGGAGCCTGCGCCGCGGCCCGCCGCAGCGATGGTCCCCGGGCCGTCCTTCGAGGACGTCCTGAGCCTGAAGGACATCGGCGGCGCAACGATCTCCCCGGACGGGAACACCATCGCCTACACCGTGCGCACCACCGACTGGGACGAGAACCGGTACGACACCGAGATCTGGCTGGTGCGAGCCGGCGAGGAGCCGTTCCAGCTCACCCGCACGGTGGACGGGAGCAGCTTCAACATCGAATTCTCGCCCGACGGCGCCTGGCTCAGTTTCGTGGCCAATCGCGGCGACAAGAACCAGATCCACCTGATCGGACTGGGCGGCGGCGAGGCATGGGCTCTCACCGAGGCCGAGCAGGGCGTCGGCGGGTACGAGTGGTCCCCCGACGGCACCCGAATCGCGTTCACCATGCGGGAGCCGGAGGACGACGCCGACGAGGAGCGCGAGGAAGAGTACGGCGCGTGGGAGGTGGAGGACGCAGAGTACCGCATGACCCACCTCTGGGTGGTGGACGTCCCCGAGGAGTCCGGCACCGTGGAGGCGGCGCGGATCACGGAAGGCGACGAGTTCACGGTGTCGAGCTTCGACTGGTCGCCGGACGGCAGGCGGATCGCGTTCGAGCACCGCACCGACCCGCTCATCAACTCCTGGATGCGGGCCGACATCTCGATCGTGGACGTGGATACGAAGGAGATCGCGCCCCTGGTCGCCCACTCGGGCTACGACGGCGGTCCCACTTGGTCGCCGGACGGGGAGTGGATCGTGTACAGTTCAGGCGGGCCCGACACGACTTCGGTCTACTACACGAACTCCAAGTTCTACAAGATCCCGGCCGGCGGCGGCGACATCGTGCAGTTGGCTGCCGACCTCGACGAGGATCCCTTCATCACCGCATGGACTCCGCGCGGCATCTACCTGGTCGGCTGGGAGCGCACCAAGCGGCGCGTGTACCGGGTGGACCCCAACACGGGCCGCACCGAGGTGTTCGCCAGCATCCCCGACCGGATCTGGTCGGTGAGCTTCACCCCCGACGGCAAGACGATGTCGCTGGTGGGCCGCACCGACGGTTCGCTGGACGAGGTGTACCGCAGCCCGGTGAGCCGCTTCCGGCCCGAGCAGCTCACCAACATGACCGAGCAGATCGACGGATGGGCCGTGGGCACCAGCGAGGTCATCTCTTGGCAGAGCACCGACGGCACGACCATAGAGGGCGTGCTGCACAAGCCCGATGACTTCGATCCTTCGCGCCGGTATCCCCTGCTGGTCGCGATTCACGGCGGTCCCACTGGGATCGATTATCCCACACCGGTGCTGGGCTACGTCTACCCGGTGAACCAGTGGCTCGCCAAGGGCGCGCTCGTGCTCAGGCCCAACTACCGTGGCTCGGCCGGATACGGCGAGGATTTCCGCTCGCTCAACGTGCGCAACCTGGGAGTGGGCGACGCGTGGGACGTGCTGTCCGGAGTGGACCACCTGATCGGCCAGGGCATCGTGGACACCGCGCGCATGGGGGCAATGGGCTGGAGCCAGGGCGGCTACATATCGGCCTTCCTCACGACGACGACCGACCGCTTCAGCGCAATCTCGGTGGGTGCCGGCATCTCCAACTGGGTCACCTATTACGTGAACACGGACATTCACCCGTTCACGCGGCAGTACCTGAAGGCCGTTCCGTGGATCGACGAGGAGATCTACGAACGCACCTCACCGATGACGTTCATCACGCAGGCGGCCACGCCGACTCTGATCCAGCACGGCGAGTTCGACCGGCGGGTGCCGATTCCCAACGCCTACGAGCTGTACCAGGGCCTGAGGGACATGGGCGTGGACACGAAGCTCATAGTGTACAAGGGATTCGGGCACGGGATCACGAAGCCCAAGGAGCGCCTCGCCGCCATGTGGCACAACTGGCAGTGGTTCGGTCGGTACCTGTGGGACGAGGAGATCGAGCTGCCGCTGGGGGATGACGACGCGGAGGACAAGGAGGAGGTAACAGAAGAGGGCTAGCCGGAAGGCGAGAGTGCCCGAGGCCCGCAGCCGCGCCGGCGGCTGCGGACCTCTGTTGTGAAGTCCGTCACTTCGCTTGCGAGCGGACCCTCACAACTTGGCCTTCGCCCCGAGAATGGGCGCTTGCCCAAGCAGTGAGAACAGCAAGGAGGGTGCCATGCTTCGCAAGTTCCGTCTTTTGGGTGTGTTTCTGGCATTGGCCGTGATGGCCTCGGCGTGCGGCGACAGCGGCGGCACCGTTGGAGTCAACGACGGCGACCCGATGACCCAGGAGGAGTCGGCCGCGGTGATCGCGGAGCTCATGGCCGTATTCAGCGGGATCAGTCCCAGCGTGGCGGGTCCCGTAGCCGCTCCGCAAGATGATATCCACATCAACGAGTCGTACTCCGAGTCAGGCTCTTGCACGATGGGCGGTGAGGTGGCTCTTGCGGGCAACGTTAACGGCACGGTCGACAACGTGACGTTCGCGTTCGACATGGAGTTCGACTTCACCGAGACGATCACGGACTGCGGGGTGCAGCACGGCGATGTGCTCTTCGTGGTGAACGGCGCCGACAACATCAGATGGTCGGGCCGCATGACCTACGACGGTGACCAGACCTTCGGCGGCAGCTTCACAATGATCGGCGGGATCGCCTTCACGACGAGCGACGACCGCGCCGGCCGCTGCGGCATAGACCTCAACATGAACTTCTCGACGGGTCAGGCATCCGGTCAGCTGTGCGGCGTGAGCTTCGACCAGACGATGGAGTTCTAGCACAGCCGTTCTCACCCGAAGCACGACGGCCCCCGGGGCGCGCAGCGCCGGGGGCCGTTTCTTATCGGCGCGCGAGCTTCAGGCAACCAGTTCCTGCAGCTCCTCCACGGAGAGACCCGCCAGCCCCAGGCTCTCCATCGTGCGCTTCGCTTCCTTTACGTAGTCGCGCTGCATGACGGCGGACGCCACGGCGATCACTGCGGACATGGTCGGGGTCTCGACCCCGATCTGCCTGCCCAGGTCCTGCAGGAACACCAGTCCGTAACCCACGTCCTCGTGCAGGTAGCGGTGATCGAGCCGGCCCTGCGCCTTGATGCCCTTGAAACCGGGCGCCTCGGAGTAGCCCCGGTCGTAGGTGGGTTCGGCCATGTAGCCCTGGCGGTACCCGATCTCCGGATCGGGAAGCACGTCCACGCCCAGTTTCTCGCCCAGGGCCACGCGCTCCCGGTCCACGGCCGCCATCAGTCGCCCCACGCCCGGCGTGACTCCCTCCTCATAGAAGAAGAAGTCGCCGCCGGTGCGCTCGATGAGCGCGGCGTTGAGCAGCGTGACCGACGGGTGGATAACCGGATTGCCGTTCTGCAGCGACGTTTGCAGCACGTTCTTGGCCGCCGTCGTGGCCGGGTACACGTCGCACAGTGCTTCGAGCACGCGGTTCGTGGCGGCGGCGGGCATGGCAGCCAGTAACAGCCCGTCCTTGAGCTTCAGGAACACCCGGATCTTCCCGGGCGCGGTGATGCGGACCGCGTATGGGAGAGTGGAGGTCTCCGCAACGAGGATCTCCTGATCCTCCAGCGCCAATCCGGCGCTGTGCTTGAACTCGATTGCGCCGCCGGTGGAGCCGGGGCAGATCACCACCGTCTGACCGGCTTTCAGGTGGGGCGCAGCGGCCTGCGCGAAGGGCCGCGTGCTGTATGCGGGTCCCACCGCGTAGATCAGCTCGGCGCCCTCGAGTGCCTCGCGGATGTCGTGTCCGGCGTACCGCACCGGTGCGAAGCCCTCGAGCTCACCCTCGGATGTGATGCCTCCGTTCTCCGCGACGGCTGCCACGTTCTCCGGGAAGTCAGGCAAGTCGAACAGCGTGACGTCGTGCCCGTGCTGCGCGCAGTCGAACGCCACCCCGCATCCGCCATTTCCCGATCCCAGCACAGCGATGTTCATGGCTCCCTATCCGCTCATTGCCTGACCCAGGTGGGCCGCATGTCGCGAGTCACGTCGTGCACCAGCACGTCGACCAGCTCCCCGTAGGCCTCGCTCGGATCGCGCGCCCCGAAATCGGGGATGCCGCCGTCGAACACCATCTCGGCCACCTTGCCGGTGGCTTCCGAAGAGCTGCCCCACAGAGTGGCACCCGACTCGGTCGAGAGCATCCGCACTGATAGCGACACGTCCACCTCGGCCCCCACCCTCGCCAGGTCGGACAGCGAGGCGGTCGGTTTCACTTCCGACACGATCATGTGGCCGAAGAACACCGCCGATACCCCCTGTTCCTTGCCAACAGCACGTGCCTCGGCGGGACCGTAGCGCCGCTGGCCCGTCTCGGCCAGGAGCCACGACTGGTCCCCCAGCTCCAGCACCTCGATGCGCTGTGCGTCCAGCATCTGCTCGGCGAACCGCTCGGTGGCGAGCTCGTGCAGCGAGCCCTTGGCGTTCTCGACTGTGAACATGACCAGCGCCACACGCTGGTACTGCGTGAGGTCCAGTTCCGGAGGCACCTGGACCGTGGTGCCGCCGCCGCACGCCGTGGAGGCGAGGGCGGCGAGCACGGCCGCCGATACGGGGATGCAATCTCTCATGTAACACACTCTCGTGAGTGGGTCTGTGAAGCGCTTGCGGAGCGAGTCACTCCCACGGCTCCCCGGTGAGCCGCTGCAGCGCAGCGCGGGCTTCGTCCACGTAGGCCTGCACTTCCGGATCCCCCCGGCGCCAGGCATCCAGCACATAGGAATAGTCCTCGACCGCCGCGTCGCGGTTGCCCGAGACGTCGTTGGCGCGAGCGCGCTCCAGCGCCCAAAGCACCATCCCGGCGTGCGGGAAACCCTCCAGCGGCCAGCGCCACTCGTCCAGCAGCTGAGCCGCTTCCTCGTGCCTACCGGACGCTGCGAGCAGCTGCGCCTGCTGAAGCCGCTCGTAGTGCACGTAGTAATACGGCCAGGTACGCAGCTCGGAGAGCTGCTGCAGGGCGTCCGCTGAGTCTCCCACCGCCAACGCCCGATAAGCCCTCGACGCGGCCGTTGCGTACGGCCGCTCCACCCCTTCGAAAAACGCCGTCGCGCGATCCAGCGTTGCGGTATCGCCGCGCGCAGCCCACCAGCGAAGTGAACTGTAGGTGGACCACCCGCGACCGTCGTCGAGCCAAGCGGCCGTTGTCGCATCAACCGTGTCGGGCGGTACTACGCCCAGCAGGGCGAGGTCACCGAACACCACCCACCAGCGCCCCCCCCGACTCTCGTAGGCATCATGCAGATGACCCCGATGCGACAGAGCAGCTGCAAGCGCAAACGCTCCCGCCAGCGAGTCGTCCGATGCGGCCCAGGCGCGCGCCTGGCGCACCGCAGTCTCGTCGGGGTCGGGCCACTGCTCTACGAAGAGGTGGGCTGAGTAGTGCGCGGCCGCGTCCAGCGACTCCAGCATCTCCCGCGCCTCGGGAGTGCCCGCAGTGGCAGGATCCAGCTGCGCGCGTACGGCTCTCGCTGCTGCCTCGTGTGAGCCGCCCACACCGCGCGCGAGGTACTCGTCTATGACCCGCAACGCTGCCTCGGGACCTTCCCGCAGCAGCGCGAACTCGATCAGGTGGATGTACGCCGGCGCGAACGTCGAGTCCAGCTCTACTGCGCGCTCGAAGGCTTCCCGTGCACGATCGGCCGGGACGCCTGCGTACGTACCCTCGTGCAGCCGGATCTCCCCCAGGGCATACCACGTCTGCGGTTCAAGCGGATAGGCCCGCACCGCCTCGTCGGCGGTCGCGAGCAGCCGTTCGAAGCGGGCCCAATCCGCACTGTCACCCAAGAAGTCCCCGGTCGCCGCGTACAGGGAGTCAGTTACGATCAGCAGGCTCTCGCGCCGAGCCAGTCCGTGGTTGAGCGCTCCTGCCCTCAGAAAGTCCACAGCAAAGCCGCTTCCCGCTGTCCAGGAGCCGACCCTGGCCAAACGGCTGTACGCGAGGGCAAAGCCCACGTCCTCCGCGATGGCGCGCTCGTAGTGCATCCTGGCCGAGTCGAGCTGCATGCGCCGGTAGAATTGCTCGCCCCTGAGGAACTCCTTTACCGCCTGCGGGGACGACGAACCGAGGGAGCTGAGCCGTGCAGCACCGATCGGCCGAATGCGACTCAGCTCGCCGACAATTCGCACCGAGAGCGAGTCCGCCAGCCGATCTACCCGGTCGATCCTGTCACGCAGCGAGAACTCGGCGAGCGGCACATCGGCAACCACGTCGATCAGCGTCGCTGAGAGCCGTACAGAGTCGGGGCCCGCGCCTACCAGCCTCCCGAACACGGCGAGTCCGGCTCCGGTCTCGGTCGCCACATCCCGTGCTGTCGCGGCATCGGCAGTGCCGTCCCAGCCCCGGAACACGACGGACGGAGGAACCGCGGTGAGCGGGCCCGCGCCGTCCAGGTTGTTGGCTACGATCTGCGCCACCCCTTCGCCCCACAGGTCCTCGAGCAAGGGATCCAGCACGGTGAATGGAGTGACGACCAGAACGTTCGGGTCGGGCACTGGTCCACCCTGCGGTCGCAGCAGGAGGGCCGCGATCGCCACTGCAATGACCGTCGCAGCCAGGATTCCCAGACGAATCCAGTGCTTGCGAGCGGGGCGGGCCACAGCCCTTGAGCCCACCGCAGTGATCCCGCCGCGCGGTGTGGCGAGGTTCTCGAGCTGCGCCACCAGCTCGTCAGTGCTCTGCCACCGGTCCGCAGGATTCTTCTCGAGGCAGCGCATGACGATCTGCTCGAGCAGCGGGGGCACCGTATCGCGGTAGTGCGAAACCGGCTTTGCGGCCGCCACCATGTGCGCGGACAGCACCTGGGGGGCGGTGGGCTCGACGAACGGAGGCTGGCCCGAGAGCATCTCGTACGCGATCACGCCCACCGAGTAGATGTCGGACCGGTGATCGGCGTGGGGGTCGGCAACCGCCTGCTCGGGCGACATGTATGCCGGCGTGCCGAGCGCGACTCCGGCCGTGGTGAGCTTCCCGACTCCGCTTGCTTCCTTCACCGCCTTCGCGACGCCGAAGTCGGTCACCACCGCGTGCCTGCCCTCGAACAGGATGTTCTCTGGCTTCACGTCACGGTGGACCACGCCCATCGCGTGCGCGTGAGCCAAGGCATCAGACACTTCCCGCACGATGCGGACGGCATCCTCCACCGGCAGCTGCGGCTGCCGATCGAGCCGATCCCGCAGTGACTGCCCCTTCACGTAGGGCATCACGTAGTAGACGAGCCCTTCCGTCTGACCGGAATCGATGAGCGTGAGGATGTGGGGATGTGTGAGGCGGGCGGAGATCTCTATCTCGCGCAGGAAGCGCTCCGCCCCCAGCGCCACGGCAAGGTCGGGCTTGAGGACCTTGATGGCGACCAGACGGCTGTGCTTCAGGTCCCGGGCGAGGTAAACGACGGCCATTCCGCCGCGGCCGAGCTCGCGCTCGATATCGTAACGCTCAGCTAGAGCAAGTCTTACCCTTTCGAGCAGCTGCGGCACGCAGGCCTCCCGGGAACTGGTAAGAAGCTACGAAGTGCCGACCCAGCGGGCTAGAGAGCCCCTCTTCGAAGGTCGCGAAATGCGAGCGACACACCCCATACGCGAATGTCCCAATCCCGGCACCTCCTGCCCCAAAAGGGGTCTGGACGCTCACGTTGACTCTGATTATCAGGAGGATGGAGCCTGCAGGAGCGCAGCCATGAGCAAGACGGTGATGATCGACCGCGTGAAGAACCGCATCTACATCCACTTCGAAGGCTTCATGGACGTGGACCGCGCAACGCAGCTGCACGACGCCTATCGCGAGGCAATCAAGCAGACCAAGCCGGGGTACACGGTCCTCACCTACGCCGAGAGATACAAGCCGGGCGGACCCGAAGTGCAGGAGATAGTCTCCCGCATGACGCAGCTGGCCGGCGACACGGGCTGCAGCAAAGTGGCCCGGGTGATCGGACAGAACCCGCTGGGCGCCATGCAGATCAACCGACTCGCCAAAGGAGCCACCACCTACGACTCGCAGCACTTCAGGACGGAGGAGGAGGCGGAGCAGTATCTGGATTCCGCCTGACTTCACAGCGGGCTGCGGCCGCAGTACTCTGAGGCACACCGCAGCCCGAGGCTAGCAGAATGCCCCGCATCCCGTGCTTCGTCATCCTGGCACTCCTCACGTGCGGCAGCTTCACCCAGGCGGAAGCTCAGCAGGCACCATGGCCCACTGCCGGATGGGCCGTCTCGTCACCGGAAGAGCAGGGTCTCGATGCTGCTCCCTTCACGGCGTTGAAGGAGGCGGTCGTTGCCGGCACGTACGGCTACGTGGATCGCCTCGTCGTGGTGCGGAACGGTTACCTCGTACTGAACGAGCGCTGGGAGAACGACTACAACACGATCAGCAAAGGGTCCGAGAGCGCTCTCGGCTGTGGATTCGAGACCTGCCCCAACGCCGAGGCCGTTCACCAATACAACTACTACCACCCGGACTGGCATCCGTATTACAAGGGCAGCGACGTGCACTCGCTCCAGTCCGTGACCAAGTCGGTCACGTCCGCGCTGATAGGGGTAGCGATCGGGCGCGGCGAAGTGGCAGGTACGGATGCGATGCTGCTCGACTTCTTCGAGGAGTACGACCTGTCCGGGGTGGACCCGCGGCTGTACGAAGCGACGCTCGCCGACCTGCTCACCATGCGCTCCGGAATCGAGTGGCACGAGGACCGTCCTTTCGACTCCACCAACACCACGCTGCAGCTCGAATGGAGCCAGGATTGGATCCAGTTCACGCTGGATCAGCCGATGGACGCGGCCCCGGGCGAGAAGTGGGCCTACAACTCGGGCGGCAGCCACCTCATGTCGGGCATCATCAAGCAGGCCACCGGCCTCTACGTGGACGAGTACGCCGAGGCATACCTGTTCGGCCCGCTCGGCATCAACGACTACTACTGGAAGCAGACGCCGACGCGGTACCCCGACACCGAGGGCGGGCTCTACCTAGAAGCCGAGCAGCTAGCCAAGATCGGCTACCTGTTCCTCAACGACGGCGTGTGGAACGGCGAGCGCATCCTGCCGGAGGGCTGGGTGCGTGCCTCCACGGAGAGGCATGTGGAGCTGGGGGGCCGGCGCAACATCGGCTACGGCTACCAGTGGTGGCGTGTGGACCCAGGCGGTACCGAGGTGTGGGCGGGCATGGGGTTCGGCGGCCAGTTCCTGCTGATAGTGCCCGAGTATCAGATGGTGGGCGTCGCCAACGCGTGGACTCTGTTCGGCCAGACGGAGCGCACCATCAGGGACGGGCTGCTGCAGGCAATGCTGGAGGCGGCGGGGGGCGGCTAGGCCGCCCCCCAAAACACCAGCATCAGGGCCGCTTGACGTTCCCGGTCCAGATAAGTCAGTTGTTCACCGTCACCGTCTCGGTCTGGGTAAACGGATCGCCCACATCCGGAGTAACCGTGATACCGACCGAGGATCCCGAGGGAACGGCGCCGTTCACGGCCACGGGCTGGAAGGTGGCGACGCCGTTAGCGTTCGTAGTCGTGTCTGCAACAGTGCCCCACCAGTATGAGACCGTGATTCGCGCATCTTCAACCGGCGCTTCCCCACACATGACGGTGACACTGACCTCAACGCTGTACTGGCTTCCCGGTGGCCCTGAAACGAGATTCGCGTCCGCCGTCGGCACGATGTTCACCTGACTGCGCGGACATGTGATGTTCGAGATCGTGACCGTCGGCGGCGGCGGCGGCGAGCTGCCCTCGGGGCAGCCGGTGACGACGAGTACTGCCGCGATTCCGGCGAGAGTGGCCAAGGGGCGCATCGGTCCCTCCTTCGGTGGAAGAGTCTGCAGCAGAAGCGCACACAGTGTCCCGGGCGGAAAAGTGGGGCTAGACCCCGATTGGGACATCTTATGTCAGATTTGGGACATTGACGCGGCACGCCCCGGGAGCACGTGCCCGGGGCAGCCGTTAAAGTGTTTTGTGGTAAGCTGTTACGGCATCAGGTCGCTACCGACCCCGGGACCGCGCCCCGCCGCTGCGTGACAGCACCGACCGTCCGCGCCGCACCGGCTTACGCCGCGCCCGCTCATCGGGCTGCAGCGGCGCCACCGCCGGCTCGAAGCCCGGAACGACCTCCCGCGGGAAGTCGCGGCCCATCAGCTTTTCCACGTCCCGCATCAGCAGCCACTCGTCGGGCGACATCAGGGTGAGCGCCACGCCGCTGGCGCCTGCCCGCGCGGTGCGGCCGACGCGGTGCACGTAGACCTCCGGATCCAGCGGAACGTCGTAGTTCACCACCATCACGATGTCGTCCACGTCGATGCCGCGCGCCGCCACGTCTGTCGCGACCAGCACGCGGATCTGGCCGCTCTTGAACCGGTCCAGCGCCTTGTTGCGCAGCTCCTGCGTCTTGCCGCCGTGGATCGCCGTTACGCTGACGCCTTCGCGCTTGAGCTGCCAAGCCAGCTTGTCGGCCGTGAACTTGGTGCGGGTGAACACGAGAGTGCGGCCCTGGGGCAGCTGCTCCAGCATGGTCGCGAGCAGGGCTCGCTTCTGCGGCTTGTCGACCGCGACCAGCATGTGCTCCACCCCGTCGGCGACCTCGGCGCGGCGCCCGATCTCAACGGCGGCGTGTTCGTTCATCGCGCGCCGCGCCAACCGGTCCACGTCGTTCGAGATGGTGGCCGAAAACAGCTTCGTCTGCCGCTCGGCAGGCAGTGAGTCGAGGATGCGCCGCACGTCGGGCGCGAAGCCCATGTCGAGCATCCGGTCGGCCTCGTCGAGCACCAGCACCTCGAGCTCCGAGGTGTCCACGTGCCCGCGGCCCATGTGATCGAGCAGGCGGCCCGGAGTGGCAACCACGATGTCCACTCCGCGCTTGAGCGCCCGCGTCTGCGGATCCATGCGCACCCCGCCGTAAACCGCAACGGCTTCCAGGTTCGTGTGGCGCGCATAAGCCTGCGCGCTCTCGAGCACCTGCTCGGCGAGCTCTCGCGTGGGTACGAGGACCAGCGCCCTGATGGACCCGCCCTCGCTGTCCTTCAATCGCTGGATGATCGGAAGCAGGAAGGCGGCCGTCTTGCCGGTACCCGTCTGGGCCGAGCCGACCACGTCGCGGCCGGCGAGCCCGAGCGGAATCGCCTCAAGCTGAACCGGGGTGGGCTCGGTGTAGCCGCGCTCTTCGATCGCGCGCAGGATTTCGGGCCCAAGGCCCAGTGAATCGAACGTCATCTGTTGGAACAACTCCTCACGTTGCGTACGCGTGCGCACCAAGTGACACCCGTGTCACCGGAATACGCTGCCGCTGATTGTCTGAACCTGGGGGATGAAGCGGCGGCTCAGATCACGCCGGTACCCATCCTGAGCGGGTACCATTCTGCCGTGGGGAGAAGATGCCAGCTCGCGGTTCGTCTACGGCGAGCAAGCTAGTCGGAAATGGGCCAAAAAGCCAGGGTTTGGGAGGATTCTGGCCGAATCCCTGGCGCCTGAGCCCCCTCAGGTACAGCTCGATCGGGTCTCACCTGGAGCCGTTCGCCACCCGCTCGCCGTATCCGCTCCGCTCGAGAAACGCGGGGTAATCGACCACGGCCATGATCTCGCGCACCGCTCGCTCCTTGTCCGCCGCGTTGTCGTAGTACGCCGCGGTGATCCTGGCACCCAGCACGTACGCCACGTGGGGCGGCTGGTCCGGCCTGCTGGGCCTGCGCCACATCCAGTCGCCGGTCTCGGTGCCGAGCATCTCCTGCTGGAACTGCTCCCACAGCTCGCTCTCGTGCTGCTCCACGAACGCGCGCGCCTCGTCCTGAGTCATGTGACCGGTCACCCGGTCGGCGAAGTACTCGGCTATCCCCTCGCGGATCGTGAGCGCCAGCAGGCTCTTCTCGGGCCCGAAGATCGCGCGGTACTTGTCGAGACCGATGGCCTGCACCTGCTGCATGTGCACCATCTCGTGCGTGAGCATGGGAGTGAACTCGCCCCGCAGCGACTCGATGCTCTCTCCCTCGATGGTGACCAGCGGTCCTTCCTCGGAGCCCGACCCGATTCCGCGGTGTGCCCCGATCAGGAAGTAGGTGGGAGGAAACGCCGCGTCCGGTATCAGCCGCTTGATCTCGGCGTAGGCCTCACGGTAGCGGTCGACCTGCTCCATGAGCACCGCCGACTTCTCGGCCACCGCCGCGTAGTCGCTGGGGTACTTCCTTATTGCGTTGAGCAGCCGCTCGGCGGTGAGCTCGTAGCGTAAGATGAACGCGTTCAAGCCCGGTGAGCCCCTGTCGACATACTCGGCCTGGAGGATCGCGAGCGAGTCGCCTCCCGACTCGAGCATCTCGAAGGCACGCAGGAAGTTGCGGACGTCAATCTGGACGAAGGCCGCGCGGCTGGGATCCGGCTCGAGGTTGTCGGTCAGCGTCATCTGCTGGCCGTGGGCGTTTCCGGGAACCAGAACGAGCGCCGCCGCGGCGGCGGCGAGTGGGATGAAGGGTCTCATGTGGAATGAGATACTGCGAGGGCGCCGAACGCTGAAGGCCGGCTCTTCAGTTCGTCGTGAACGTCGCGGCGTCAGCCAGGTTGGTCGGCGGCGGCGGTCCGAGATCGATCTGCATTTCCCCGCCGATGATGTTGATGACGCCGACGCGGTCGTCGTCGACTCCCTCTGGGTCCAGCACGATCTTACCGAACTCCGAGAGGTGGAGCGGCACGAAGTTCGCCACCTCACCCGATTCGATCTCGTTTCCACCGCCGTCCAGCAGCGCGTAAGTGTACTCGTGTGTCTCCGCATCGAGGCGGGTGAACTCGATCGTCTGAACCGAGCTTCCGTTCACCTCGAGAGCGCCTGCCGTGCGTGTCCACACGCGGGTGTGCGGGAAGCTGGTGCCCATCTCGTTGCACGCAAACGGCTCCGTCAGCTCCTCGCCGTAACCGGCGGTCCGGAAGATCTCCTCGAACACCATCTGGCCGGCTTCGGAAAGCCAGTCCTCGGGGCACACCTCAGTGTGGTTCGCGATCACACCGATGTGGGCCATGCCGAAAGTCGGGTGGGGTGAGGCTATAGCGTCGCCGCGCGACACCTGCCCACCATCGACGATCCCCGGCTCTGGTGGTCCCAGGGCGTCGATGCTGGTCGAGATGCCGCTGCCGTGCTCGATGCTGATGCGGAAGCTGTTGTGCTCGGGGACCGCCTCCACGCTGCGCACCACCCCGTCGGCCATGGCGCGAACCTTCGCTCCCTCGGTGTACTCCACGTCCCAGCCGGGATGGCCCTCGGGATGTCCGCCGCCGTGCACAGCGTACGGCCACAGTCCGTAGCCCTCCCGGGCGGCGTTGGGCGGGATGATGGGCATGTCCAGGCGCACGTCGCTGCCGGCGGGCGTGGTGGCAGAGTCGCCGCAAGCCCCCAGTGTCACGCCGAGCACAGACGCGGCCGCGATTGCGGCCGCAATCCTGAGAGTCCCCATGCTGCAAGGTCTTGGGGCCGTGTGAGGTGGCCGTCAAGAAAGTGTGAAGGCGGGAATCCCTAGCGTTAATGTCCCCTTTTTGCCACATTACGGGCCGTCCGGCTGTCTGCCTGACCCGCACCAGGAGGTCCCGATGGTCCCGGTCCTGTCGCTGTGGCTGCCGATCCTGCTCTCGGCCGGCTTCGTCTTCATCGTCAGCTCCATCATCCACATGTTCCTGCCCTACCACCGCAACGACATGGCCAAGCTGCCGTCGGAGGACCAGGTGATGGACGCCCTGCGGCCGCTCAACATCCAGACCGGCGAATACGCCATGCCGCACTCCGGTGGCGGCAGAGAGTGGAACTCGCCGGAGTTCCAGGAGAAAGCGAACAAGGGACCGGTAGCGTTCATGACGTTTTGGCCCACCGGCATGCCGTCCATGGGCCCGAGCCTCGCGCAGTGGTTCGTCTACTGCATCGTCATCAGCATCTTCGCGGCCTACATCTCAGGCCGCGCGCTGGATCCGGGCGCGCACTACCTGTCGGTGTTCCGCTTCGCTGGAGCTACGGCATTCATGGGTTACACCGCTGCGCTGTGGCAGCACTCGATCTGGTACAAACGCCCGTGGAGCACCACCGCCAAGCACACGTTCGACGGGCTGGTCTACGCGCTGTTCACGGCGGGTACGTTCGGCTGGCTGTGGCCCTCCTAGATGCGGTCGAAAGCAGCCACCGTCGAGGAGTACCTGTCCGAGCTGCCCGGCGACCGCAGGCAGGCGATCGCGGCGGTGCGCAAGACGATCCTCGAGAATCTCCCCCGCGGCTACGAAGAGGCCATGAACTGGGGGATGATCACCTATCAGGTGCCGCTCGAGACCTATCCTGACACGTACAACGGCCAGCCGCTCATGTATGCGGCGCTGGCATCGCAGAAGAACCACATGGCGGTGTACCTCACCGGCATCTACATCAGCGAGGACGCACGCAGCGAGTTCGAGGCCAAATACGAGGCCACTGGCAAGCGGCTAGACGTCGGAAAGTCGTGCATCCGCTTCAAGAAGCTGGACGATCTCCCGTTGGATCTCATCGGCGAGTGTATCGCGGCGGAGGAAGTGGACTCCTTCGTGGCGCGGTGCGAGATGGCCGCCCCGTCCCGCGGGCCAAGAAAGGGGAGCAGATAACGAGAGGACATTGTGTTAGCTTTAGGCCTTCTATGCGCGGAGGCGCCGCTTGAAGACAACCGTCCCACTTAAGGAGCCCATCCCGGTCGGGAAACTGGTGCGCCAGCGCTTGAAGGAAATCGAGCGCACGCCGCAGGAACTGGCCGAGGCCGTACAGCTTCCCAAGAAGTACGTAGACGAACTGATCTCCGGCAAAAGGCGGCCGCCTCTGCCGGGGCGCACGGACGTGTACGACCGGATGACCACGTTTCTCAAGCTCAGCCGCAACGATCTCGCGCTCTGCGCGAGCGCCGAGCGCGAGGCGATGGCGCCCAAGCGCGCTCCCGGACCCAAGGCGAGCATCCGCCGTTTGCTGCTCGAGATGTGTGAGGAGCGCACCGCGGAGGAATTGGAGGCGCGGCGGGTGGAGAACGGCGGCGCGGAGATGGCCGACTACACCCAGCGGCTGCTCGACATCATCCAGGGAGCCGTACGGCGCATGCTGGACGATCAGATCGGGCTCAGGCTCTCGGCGCAGGGATCGGGCCGCAGCTACGAGGCAATGCGGCTGCGCGTGCTGGAGTTCCTAGATGCGACGCCCGATACACTCACGGCCGACGACCTGCAGAAGTTCTTCGAGCCGAGGCTAACGACGTGGGACGTGGATATGGAGACCGGCGTGCTGCGTGTGGTGCTGCGGTCGCAGGAGCCGCGTGAGAGGCAGCAGCGGCGGCGGCCGAGCGTGGGGCCGACCTTCTAGGAGATACGCTATAAGAGAGGCAGGGCGGAGTGAGGATCATCCCTCGCTCCGCCCTTTCCTTTTACTCCCATCTCCGCACTGCGAACACCAACCCGGCCAGCAACACGACCAGCCAGAAGATAGTTCACAGACGGCACATCCCCTTCCTCTGCAACTCGCTACCCCCCTTCCCTGACACCCACCAGGCCTCCGGCTCGTCCGAGCCGTCTCTCATGGTAGGGGAAGGTGTGGGCCCAGCTGGCCTGCCGCCAGCCTCCGCCGGCTCCCGGGGGTCCGTGACCGCCCCGTTTCCGGCCCGCTTCCGGCCCCTGTCCGGTGGCGAGCCGTTTCTGCGCCTATCCCGGTGAAGGCGATGAAACCTCCCATCCGACGCCAGGAGAGCTGAGATGAGCAATCGAACGAATCACCGCAACCAGCCGCTTTGGGCGGTCTTTGCCGGGATCAGCCTGTTCCTCGGCGCCGCCGTCATGACTGGCGCCGGCGAGACCACCCACGGCAACGACGCCAGCGACACCACGGTATCCATCGACCTGGCGTTCATGACCCACCTGGACATGGACCTCCCCGAGCAGGACGTATTCATCGAGCGCGTCCCTGGATCGGGCGAAGTCTGGCGCGTCACCAAGGGCGACAACGACATGAACGCGCCGCTGTACAAGACCGCTCACATGGTCAAGCACGATCCGTTCAATCCCGACGCCGTCGGCCCGCACCCCAAGGGTGAGCCTCTCGGTATGACGTTGGGCGAGTGGCTGCGCCATCAGGGCTGGGGAACCTACACCTGCGTGAACGGCGAGGGCAGCCTCAACGCGCAGTTCAGCGGGCTGGTCCCCAACGGCGTCTACACCATGTGGCACGCGTTCATAGCGCTGCCGCCGACGACTCCGTTCTCAGGCACGCTGGACCTGCCCCTCGGCGCACGCGACGGCTCCGAGAGCGTGTTCCGCGCCGACGAGAACGGCGAAGCCGCCTTCGTGCACCGCTTCAAGCCGTGCCTGGAGATGTCCGACGTGTGGACCACGTCGATGCTCGCCATCAACTACCACAGCGACGGCAAGACGTACGGCGCCGATCCGGGCGAGTTCGGCTCCAAGGCCCACATCCCGTTGTTCCTGATGCTTCCTAATAGGGAAGGGATCTAACGATGAAAGCCCTGGTTGGACTGGCGGCCCTCAGCGTGATCGCGGCCGCCGGGGAAACGGCGACGGAGGCCGGGAGCATTCCCGGCCTGCCGGCCCCCGTAGTGGACGCTGACTATTACGGAGGCGGACGGATCGCGGCGGAGAAGGTCGAGCTCGGACGCCTGCTGTTCTTCGACAAGATCCTGAGCGGCAACCGCAACATCGCATGCGCCACGTGCCATCACCCCAGTCTCGCCACGAGCGATGGTGTGGCTCTGGGGCTGGGCGAGGGAGCCGTGGGAGTGGGACCCGAACGCAGGGCCGGTAGCACCAAGGCCACGGCGGTGCACGGACGCATACCGCGCAATTCGCCGGCACTGTTCAACCTGGGTGCAGTTGAGTTCAGCCGGCTGTTCCACGACGGCCGCGTCGAGGCCGACCTGCACGGCTACTATGAGGGCGGGTTCGTAACGCCGGCCAAGTGGAAGCTGCCAAAGGGACTGGAGAACGTGCTGGCAGCCCAGGCGATGTTCCCGGTCGCCTCTCCGATGGAGATGGCCGGACAGAAAGGCGAGAACCCGATCGCCGACGCCGTGTCGCTCAACAACGTGGCCGGCCGCGGCGGAGCGTGGGAGCAGCTCGCTGCGCGGCTGCAGGCGATTCCGGAGTACGTCGAGCTGTTCAAGGCCGCGTTCCCCGATCAAGTAGCGCGGGCCGATGACATCACGTTCGTGCTCGCCGCCAACGCAATTGCGGCTTTCGAGGCGCAGGCGTTCCGTGCTGACAACAGCCCATACGACCGTTACCTGCGCGGCTCGCCGGAGAGCATGAGTGCCGCCGCCCAGCGCGGCATGCAGCTGTTCTACGGCAAGGCAGAGTGCAGCAGCTGCCATCAGGGGAAGTTCCAGACCGATCACGAGTTCCACGCAATCGCCATGCCGCAGATCGGGCCCGGAAAGTCCGACGGCCGCCACGCCGACTACTGGCAGGCCAGCGGCGAGCAGGCATTCCTCGAGGACTTCGGCCGCGGGCGCGTCACCGTACGTCCCGAGGACGAGTTCAAGTTCCGCACGCCGTCGCTGCGCAACGTGGCGCTGACCGGACCCTGGGGTCACGACGGTGCCTACGACAGCCTCGAAGAAGTTGTGCGGCACCACCTGGATCCGCTCGAGTGCCTGGAGCGCTATGTCGCCGACAGAGGAGTGCTGCCCGAGCTCGGCGAGGTGCTGGAGCTCACCGCCACCGGATCGCGGCTCAGCCAGAACTGGCTCAGCGAGCGGCGGGTAGCGGCGTTCCTGATGCGCGACACGTGGGTACAGCAGAACGCCGAGCTGCGCCAGCGCATAGCGCGGGCAAACGAGTTGGCGGCGATCCAGCTTTCCGGCGCGGAAGTGGACGATCTTGTAGCGTTCCTAAAGAGCCTGACCGATCCGTCGTCCCGCGATCTGTCGTCGGCAGCGCCGCGGCAGGTGCCCAGCGGGCTCCCGGTTGAGGATTGAGCAGGAGGGTTCGCAGGTGAGACAGAGCGGATACACGCGACTGGCACAGCAGTTCGACCGCCTCGACGCCCGCATAGCGGGTTGGATGGCGCGCAACGGAGTCGCATACGTGCGGACTTCCCTCGGCATCGTGTTTCTCTGGTTCGGGGCACTCAAGCTGGTCCCGGGCCTCAGCCCGGCGGAGGACCTGGCCGGCCGCACGATAATGGCCCTCACCGTCGGCCTGGTGGAGCCGTCGGTCAGCATGCCGATACTCGGAGTGTGGGAGTGCCTCATCGGAATTGGGCTGCTGAGCGGCAGATTCCTGAGGACCACGCTGATGCTCATGGCACTGCAGATGCTCGGCACGATCACTCCGATCGTGTTGTTCCCCGGCGAGGTGTTCGCACACGAGCCGTTCGTGCCAACGATGGTGGGGCAGTACATCATAAAGAACATCGTGTTGGTGAGCGGCGCGATCGTGATAGGTGCCACCGTGCGCGGCGGCCGGCTCAAGGCGGAGCCGACTGGCGAGTGGGCGAGGCAGGGAGTCTGAGCCGCTCGTGGCGACTGCGTGGCTGCTCTACGCCGGTTACACGACAGTCGGCTACGTGTCCGGCGGAATCCTGACGGGTGTGGCAGCTCTCGTGGCCACGACGGACATCTGCATCCCGTCGCTCATCTACCGCTCTATATTCGGGTTTCCGCAGCGGCGATAGCTACTGGCCGCCGGAACCCAGCCGCTCCTCCAGCACTGGCCGCACGCGGGTCATCCCCGCCAACTCGGCGAGCCGCAGCGCCTCGGCGGAGCCCACCTCCTGCCGCTCCGCGAGCCAAGCGCCCCACAGGCCGGCCACGCGGTTTCCCGAGCCGCAGTGCAGCAGCATGGGGCCTTCGCCGCCCATCACCTCGTCGAGTGCGGCAACCTGATCGTCGGTTATGCCGGTGACCGGTGACTCCATCGGGATGCTGATGTAAAGCATGCCGAGCGCCTCGACGGCGGCTCGCTCGTCCCACTCGATCTCGCCCGCCCCGCGGGTCGATACGACAGTCGTGTACCCCTGAGAGGCGAGGTACTCGAGTGTGGCTTGCGAGGGCTGGCTTCCGATCACGACATCGCCCACCTGGGCGCAGTTGCTCATTCCCTCGATCGTGCAGGGAGCCGGCTCCATGGCGGCGGTCCCGCCGGGCTGATCCGCCGGGCGGTCAGCCGGCCGGTCGGCACAGGCCAGCAGGGATGTGAGTGCCAGTACTGTAGGGAATCGGATGCGCACGGGAGCCTGCCTCGTGAGGGGTGCGTTTCTTACGACGCAGGGAAGATCGTGTGCCGTACCCGGTCGGCTCAAGTCCCTTCGAAGGCCGCGCCGGCCGGCTTGCCAGCGACGGTAGGCGGCGTCAGAATTCGACTGCCAACCAGACGGGACAGCGGATTGATCGACGAAGGCAGGATTCCCGAGGCGTACCTGATACCGCTCGCCGATGGAGCCTTCCTCTACCGTCCGGTGTGGGGAAGGGTCGAGTTCCTCAGTAATGAGGGCCGCGTGACCGGTTTGCGGTTCTACGACCGGTTCGTGGCCGAAAGGCTCGATTGACTTCAGGAGGGAGGTGCTGGGTGAAGAGCACGGCGACGATCGCTCTGGTACTGGTGGTGTCACTCTCATCGGGCTGCGCCCGGCAGGACGTCGTGGTCATCCGAGACGTAACCGTCATAGACGCCACAGGCGCGGCACCGCAGGCCGGCATGACGGTGGTGATCGAAGAAGGTCTGATCGGCGCGATCGGAGCCGCGGAATCAGTGCAGTACCCGTCCTCCGCTCAGGTCATCGATGGAGCCGGCAAGTACCTCATCCCAGGACTGTGGGATATGCACGTCCACCTGCGCGACCTGGAGGGGACGCTCCCACTGTTCATCGTGAATGGCGTGACGATGATTCGCGACATGGGGAGCGAGCTTCAGAGCACGGTCGCACTGAGAGACCAGATCGAGAACGGTGAACTGGTCGGCCCTCGCATCAAGACCTCAGGCATGATAGTGGAGAGCGCGAGCTGGCTCGAGCAGTACGTGGACCTGATGCAGGAGCAGGGCGCCACAGAGGAAGAGATCCAGGTGTTCCTGAGCACCAGGATCACGGTGGGGGACACGCTGGAGGCACGGGTCGTAGTGGATTCGCTGATCGCACTGGGCGCTGACTTCATCAAGATTCGGCACGCCGAGTCGCCCGAGGTGTTCGCTAAAATCGGCGCCGCTTCTGCTGAGGCCGGAACGCACCTCGCGGGCCACTACGTGTGGATCTTGAGCCTCGAGGCCAGCGCTGAGGGCGGCCAGCGCAGCATCGAGCACAACATCTTCCCTGGCTTCGCCTCGCGGAGCCCGGACCAGAAGCGCGCGATCTTCGACGCGCTGCTCCGCAACGACACATATCTCGTGCCCACCCTGGTCACGAACGCCGTGCAAACGGCATCCTTCGAGAGGGCCGGCGCATTGGCCGCCGACGCAGAGGGTGCGATCGACCCCCGCAACCGCTATGTGTCCAGAGGGATCCGTGAGAGCTGGATCGAGACCGTGACAATGAACGCTGCCGACACAGAGCGCCCGCCGCCCGAGGTCATCCAGCAGATGATCAGCGGCAGCAATCGGTTCCTGAACGAGGCGCGCGAGGCGGGCGTGCAGATGCTCGCGGGCACCGACTCGCCCACCACGGGTACGTTCTTCGGCTTCAGCCTCCACGACGAGCTGGCTCTGCTCGTCGAGACGTACGGTATGACACCCATGGAGGCGCTGCGCAGCGCCACCGCCCTGCCGGCGGAGTTCATGGGCATGGATGCCGCGCTGGGCACGATCGCAGTCGGCAAGCGTGCCGATCTCGTACTGCTCGACGCCGACCCGCTCGCAGACGTGGGCAACACCAGGCGGATCGACACGGTAATCGCGGACGGCCGTGTGTTCGACCGCGCGGCGCGGGAGCGGCTGCTGAGTGAAATAGAGGCGTCTATCGCCAGGTAGTCGATGCCAGCCAACCTCACGCCGGCGTACAAGGAGGCCGAGGCCAAGTTCCGCGGCGCGGTGACGCGGGAGGAGAAGATCTCCTGCCTGGAGGAGATGCTGCGGGTCATCCCCAAGCACAAGGGAACCGACAAGCTCCAGGCCGATCTTCGCTCCCGCCTCTCCAAGCTCAAGCGCGAGCCCAAGAAGAAGGGTCCCGCCCGCCGCGACAGCCACCGCGTGCCGCGGGAGGGAGCGGGACAGGTAGTTCTGGTCGGCCCGCCGAACGCGGGGAAGTCCAGCCTCGTAGCGGCCCTCACTCACGCCCATCCCGAGGTCGCCGCCTACCCCCTGACCAGCCGGGAGGCGACGCCGGGCATGATGCCCTACCAGGACATCGCTTTTCAGCTGGTGGATCTGCCCCCGCTGTGCGAGGAGCACGTAGAGCCCTGGGTGTACGACCTGGTGCGGGCCGGAGACCTCATGTGGCTGGTCGTTTCCATCGAGCACCCGCTCGCCGGACTGGACCTGGTGATCGGGCTGCTGGGCCAGAAGGCGATAATCCCCTACCCCGCCGGCACGGACGGGCCCGCAGAGTCGCGCCCCGGTTGGATGACCAAACCGACTCTCCTCGTCGTCACCGGAATGGATCACGAGGAGTCGGAGGGGGATCTTGCGGCGCTCGGGGAGCTGTTGGAAGTCCCGTGGCCCACCATGCCCGTGTCATCCGTGACCGGCGCGGGGCTGGAGGATCTGGGCAAGAGGACTTTCGAGGCTCTCGACATCATGCGGATCTACACGAAGGAGCCCAGGGAGGACGCCGACATGGAGCGGCCATTCACTCTGCGCAGGGGCTCCAACGTGGGCGACCTGGCCCGCACCATCCACAAGGACATAGCAGAAGGACTCAAGTTCGCCCGGGTGTGGGGGCCCAGCGCGTTCGACGGCCAGTCGGTGCAGGCGGCGCACGTGCTGGAGGAGGGGGACGTGGTGGAGATCCACTGGTGACTTACCCGGGATTCGCGCCGTCGCGGGAGAATCTGGCGCGGCAGGCGGGGAGGTAGGGGGAGAGATCTAGCCCTCGGCCGGCGGGTCCAGCGCCTTCGGTTCGTCCCCCCGCTGCTGGGTGAGCACACGCTCGGTGAAGTCGAGGCGCTCGTGGAAGTCTTCGATGACCCGGGACTGGTCCCTCACGAACTCCGTCAGCTGCTCGACCCGATGCTCCAGCTCGTCGAAGCGCTCGTTCGCTTCCGGGTCGCTCGCACCGCCGCGGAGCTTCCGGATGGGGCCCTTGCCCCAAATCAGGAGCTTCACGCCGATGGCGCTTCCCATCAATGTGGCTATGACCACCGCGAATCCAAGGGCATCGGCTGGGATTTGCATCAACCTCTCCTTGTAGCTCCACCCCTCCCGACGAGTGGGAACCAGCGCCGGTTTCACGCGGGCGGCTGCCGGTGATGGGAATCACGGTTGCGGCCACCCGTAGAGCGGATTTTGCTCTCCTCTACCCTCCCCAGCGGGAGCCAGGCTGAGCATATCATGCCAGTTCCAGCCATCGCCATTCACGGATCCGGACCGGGCTCGAGAATCGCGCGGACCGCGGACGTCACCTTCCAGGGCTACGAGCCCTACGACCGGGTCGTCACCCTGTCCTTCGACTGGGACCGGCTGGCGCCCGAGCCCAACCCAAAGGGCGTCGCCAGCCTGTACCAGTATCTCAAACGGTACTCCGCTACGATCGGTGCTGCGGCACGCGTGGGGCTGGATTTCGGAGTGCAGCCCCTCGCGAGGTGGATAGGCACAGTACAAGCACGAATCCATCAGGTCCTCCAGTGGGCTCTGGCGGCGCTCGTGGCAATGCTGTTCGCGACGCTCGTTGCCAGGCTCGTAGTGCTGACGCCGGCGGCCCGGATCGGGCTTCCCACGGTAACGCTCGCGCCTGTACAATGGCTGGCCACCGCAGTGAGCTGGACCCAGGTCGCGCTCGCTGCCGGCATCACGCTCCTGATCGTACTGGCCGGCCTTCGTCTGCTGCTCACCATGTCCCCGCGTCCGGTGCTCGTCACCTTCCGCAGCATCGCACTCCTGCTGGCCCAGCCGGTGCTCGTAATCATGCTCGGGCTGCTCGTGGCGCCATGGTGGCTGCTGGTGGCGGTCTTCGTTCTTCTGGGCTCCATCGCATACCTGACTGGGGGCGTGTCATCCTCTTTGTTCTGGGCCGCCGCCCTGGCTGCCGTGACCGGGCTCCGCTTGCGCTGGGCCCGCGGGACAACGAGCGGACCGTTGAAGGCGGCCCTCGATGCGTTCCGTTATCTCGGGGAGGCACGGTACCGGTACCGGATCCAGAACGCGCTGGAGAAGGCGATCGGGCAGGCACGCACCCGGGTAGGCAACGAGCAGGATTTCGTGCTGCTCGGCCAGGGCATGGGAACGGTGATGGCCCTCGATTCGCTGCTGCACTCGCGCCTCTGGAGGGAGACGGATCGCGTGCTTCTCGTCACGATGGGCTCACCGCTCAGGCGGTGGTTCCTCACCCTCTACCCGGCCACGCTGTTCCCCGAGCAGATGGAGAGCCTGGTCGAGTCGGTGGTGCGGCGCCTGGATGACTTCCGGTGGGTCAACGTGTACCGCCCGTGGGACTACATGGGATCCGAGCTGGGCCTGAAGCCGTTCGGGGGGAGAGACGTCACGACCGGCATCGGCGAGCGCCGCATCATAGGCCACGCGGACTACTGGCTGGACCGTGACGCCCGCATGTCGGTTCAGCACGGCCTGGTCAAGCTCGGCGCCATGAAGCCGCCTCCGGTCTCCAGACAAGAGGCTGAGCACGAAGTCCCCAAGGCGCAGGCCGCCGCCGGGTTTCCGGTCCCCATCTCCTTGCGCCGACCACTGAAAGCCGTGGCGCTCATCGCCACCGTGGCGTGGAGTCTCTGGTGGGTGGCGACGGGATCCGGTGTGTTGGTGCCTCGGGGCTTGGGTCCATCCGAGCTGCTCGAAACACGCGGCGTCGTGGTCGACGCTGCGGTCACCCACAGCCGCGAAGCCGTGGAGCTCGAAGGCGGCGTGACATACGTGGACCACTGGGGGTTCGCGTTCACGGATACGAGCGGCGTGGCCAAGCAACTGAGCGTGCAGCGCGACGCGAGCGATGCCTACCTCTGGATCGCATACCAGGACTTCGACGGCCACGCGCTGACGCGCCGCGTCCGCGCCGCGTGCGGCGGCAGTTGGCTCCATGAAGTGTGGCCACTGGAGAACATGCAAGCGAGCTGCACACTCGACGGCGTTCGATTGCGCTACTATCCGCTGGACCCGTCGTTGTTCGACCTGCCCGACTTCAAGCAGCCCCACTCCGCGGGCGCACCGCTCCGAGCGTGGACCGAGGCCGGTGTCGTGGCAACCGTGCTTTCGGCCCTGGTCTTGACCCTCATCGTCCTGACGGTGCGGGTGTTCCGGCTGTTCTTGGGGTAACGGTGACGGGCACGGCAAACCGTATCCACTAGCGACCCGCTGGCGCATTCTCCCCGCTCATCCGATCTTGGGCTGAGGTGGGTGTCACGGGTAGCGCCAGATGAGCAAGATCCTCTACGTCATCAATCCCGCCGGCCACGGCGGAGCGGGCCTCAAGGTGTGGGAGCGGTTCAAGCCGCAGTGGCCCGACCAGATCGACCCCGACGACGTGCGCTTCACGGAGCGGCAGGGCCATGCCAGGGAGATTGCCACGGCCGCGGAGGGCTATGACATCCTGGCCGCCGTAGGAGGCGACGGCACCGTTGGAGAGCTCCTCACAGGAGTGATGGCGCATACGGAACCCCGCCCGAAGTTGGCCATCATTCCCGCCGGCACTGGCAACGACATCGCCCGCAACCTGGGTTCTTTCCCGTTTGAGGCCGCAGTGGGTGCCCTGCGCGGTGACCACGTCAGGAGCGTGGATCTCATTCGGATCGAGTGCCAGGTCGAGGGCGGTACGGCACATAGATATGCCTTTCTGACCGCCAATGTCGGGTTCTCGGCGAATACAACGATACGACCCTGGATGAAGCGGATTCTGGGTCCGGCAGGAGCCTATTACCTGGCCACGCTCCTGCAGATCGTCACCTACAGGGCGCCCCGCATGACGGCACGCTCGGGGAAGCACGAGTACAACGGCAAGGCCTGGATGGTCATTGTGGCAAACGTCGAGCGGACGTCTGGAGGCAGCATGTGCCTGGCTCCCGGTGCCCGGTTCGATGACGGCGAGCTGAATGTCTCGATCATCCCGTTCCGAGCAAAGCTGCGGGACGTTCCCACGATGCTACCCAAGGTGCCATCGGGTGGTCACGTCGAGGAGCCCGGTGTCATGTACTTCCCGGCCAGACAGATAACGGTGGAGAGCGACCCGCCAGCAGTGCTGGACGTGGACGGCGACATATTCGGTGTGACGCCGGCCGTCTTCGAAGTGTACACCCAGGCAGTGGAGATCCTCTGCCCAGAAGGCAACAGCTAGCTGCCCGCGGCCATACTCGTATGTTTGTCTTAACCAGTAGTCCAGGGAGCAATTGATGCGAAACAGGAGTGAGTCGGTGCGACGGGCGTTCGCCCATTTCCTAGCCCTTGGTGTCGTTCTCGCGCTGCCCGGAGCGAGTTACGCCCAAACCACGGGTGAACGCGTTCCCGGCGATCGCTGGATGCGCTTCGCCGACGTCGAGCAGGCCGGCTTTGACGCCGCCCGGCTCGCCGCGGCACGGACAACCTGGGAGGGCCTGCCGTCCTCCGCCTTCCTGGTGATCGCCGACGGCGCGGTCGTCGCTTCCTGGGGCGAAGTCGAGCGGCGCTTCATGTGCCACTCGGTCCGGAAGAGCTTCCTTTCCGCACTCTACGGGATCTACTGGGACCGCGGAGAGATCGAGCTCAACAAGACCCTGGCCGATCTCGGAATCGAGGACGAGCCGGATTCGCTCCTGGTGGTCGAGAAACGGGCGCGCATCCTCGACCTCCTCAAGGCGCGATCCGGGGTCTTTCATCCTGCAGCATATGCGGGCCGGACGGACTCGCGCCCGAGGGGGAGTGAAGGCCCCGGCCGCTACTTCGCCTACAACAACTGGGACTTCAACACGCTGGCAACGATCCTGGAAATGGAGACCGGGGCTGAGGTCTTCAGTGCCTTCGAAGAGCACTTCGGGCAGCCGCTTCAAATGGAGGATTGGCGCGTTTCGGACGGCTACTATCACTACGAGCGCGACAAGTCGAAGTACCCCGCCTATCCTTTCCGGATGTCGGCACGCGACGCAGCGCGGTTCGGGCTGCTCTTTGCGCGCGACGGGATGTGGGACGACCAGCAGATACTCTCGGAGCACTGGGTGCGCCGCAGCTCCGCCCTGTACTCCATCGACAACGTTGTCATGGGATATGGCTTCATGTGGTGGGTGCTGCGCGAGCCCCGGTTCACGCGCCACGGCATGTTTGCGGCACTCGGTGTCGGCAACCAGATGATAGCGGTGCTACCCAAGAGCGACATAGTGATCGTGAACCGCGCCAACACCTACGAAGGAGAGGGGACGCCGGGCGCGGCGCTGCTCAACCTCATCCAGCAGGTGCTCGAGGCAAGGACGGGCACTTCCAGTTCCGACCCTGAGCTCCTTCCGCTCGAGGTCGGCTCCGACCCCAGAGTAACCACTGTCTCGAGCGACCGCCTCGAGGAGTTCGTTGGCGAGTGGGACTACCCCGCGGCACCCCTCGGGTTACCCTCACGCACGACCGTCCGGCTGGAAGCGGGGGAGGGACACCTCGTGAGCTTCACGCCGGTTGCAGGCACCTTCGCGCTCTACCTCCAAGAGGATGGCTCGCTCCACGAAGAAGACAGCCAGCGACGCTACCTGCCGATCCGAGACGGCACCGGCGCCTTCGCGGGGATCGCAGATGTGAGGTCCATCGCGGTCGCCGCCATGATGGCCGCAGCCGATGGACAGAGCGATCGTGCCGCAGCCATCCTTGCTACGATCGAAGGTGAGGAGGGCGTTCGTCCCGCAGTCGCTGGAGCCCTCGTCAATCTACTGAGCGGCGACGCGGAATCAGCGGAGCGCAGAGTGAGCGAGCTGGCCGAACGCGGCGACCCGCGCCAAGTCGAGGTCGAGGTCAACAGCGCAGGATACGTGTTGATGGGGGCCGAGAAGGCGGAGCAGGCTCTCGTGGTCTTCGAGCTCAACACACGCGTCTTCCCGGAAGCGTTCAACACGTGGGACAGCCTGGGCGAGGCGCACATGGTGCTCGGCCACGACGAGGAGGCAATCCGCCACTACGAGCGGTCCCTGGAGCTGAACCCGAACAACACCAACGCGACCGCGATGATCGCGCGCATCCGCGAGGGGGAGGCACCCCCGAACTAGCGCGTCGACCCGCCCGGGCTTGCCGGTTCCAGCCGTGAGGCGCACCTTGGCTAGTCACGCCGAGGTGCGCCCATGGATACTTCCAGCCGCATATGTGTTTCCTGTGACACTCCGGTACCGGACTATGCCGCCTTCTGCCCAGCATGCGGCGTGGCTACCCCGACCGGAGCGGCCATCGGGGCCACGCCGGACATCGAACCGCTGCTGACCGCGGCGCTCTCGGAGCGCTACCGGATCGAGCGCGAACTGGGCCGTGGTGGCATGGCCATAGTCTTCCTCGCCCACGACCTGAAGCACGACCGGCCGGTGGCGGTGAAGGTCATGAAGCCCGAGCTGGCGGCCTCCATCGGCAGTGAGCGGTTCCTGCGCGAGATCCAGATCGCGGCGAAGCTCAATCACCCCCACATCCTCATGCTGATCGACTCGGGCGAGGCAGACGGACTGCTGTACTACGTCATGCCGTACGTCGAAGGGGAAACGCTGCGCGACCGCATCGTGCGCGAGGGCCAGCTGCCGCTCGAGGATGCGCTCGATATCACCCGCGAAGTCGCCGCGGCCCTGAGCTACGCGCACAGCCAGGGAGTGGTCCACCGCGACATCAAGCCGGAGAACGTACTGCTCTCTGCCGGCGAGCCCGTCGTGGCCGATTTCGGCATTGCCACGGCCGTCACCGCTGCCGGAGGAGACCGGCTCACGGCGACGGGCATCAGCGTCGGCTCGCCCGCCTACATGAGCCCCGAGCAGGCCAGCGGCGAGCACCGGGTAGATGGACGAATAGACATCTATGCACTGGGCTGCGTGCTGTACGAGATGTTGAGCGGCGACGCGCCATACATTGCGACGACGCCCCACGCGCTGCTGGCAAAGAAGCTGAGCGAGCCGACTCCGCGCATCTCTGTAGTGCGTGACACCGTGCCGCCAGGCATCGAGGGCGCGCTGATGAAGGCGCTGGCGAAGACGCCGGCGGACCGGTTCGCGACGGCGCAGCAGTTCGCCCAGGCGCTCACGACGCCGGCCAGCGGGGAGGTCCTCGCCCACGCTCAGCCGCTGCGCCAGGAGACCGACGGAGCACGCGGCGTACGGCAACTCTTTGGAGGGCTGCGTCGGCTGCGGGTGGCGATCCCGCTGGCCGCAGCGATCCTCGTGCTGGGCTTCTTCAGCGTCCGGTACTTCCAGCACAGAGCAGACGTGCGTTGGGCCACGCAGGAGCTCCTGCCCGAGATCGAGCGGCTCATCGAGGACAACGACGTGTGGCGCAATCTGGTTCAGCCATATCGGCTCGCGGAGCAGGCGGAAGCCGTGCTGGGAGACGACCCCACACTGGCCGGGCTGTTCTCGCAGGTCTCTCTCGAGAT
>JBDHJM010000088.1:0-11499 GCA_039586895.1 Gemmatimonadota bacterium
CAGCTGGTCAAGGACTTCAAGCGGAGCGTGGACTACCTGGAGAGCCGTGACGACATCGACGACGGGCGGCTCGCCTACTACGGAATGAGCTGGGGAGGGTGGATGGGGGCTATCATCCCCGCGGTGGAAGAGCGTCTCACCACCAACCTTATTCTGGCAGGCGGATTCAAGCCGAACTTGAGACCCGAGGTCAATCAGGTCAACTACGTGCCTCGAATCGAGATGCCTACGCTGATGTTGAACGGTAGGTACGACAACGTGTTCAGTCTCGACGAGCGCGTCAGGCCCATGTTCGACCTGCTGGGCACTCCCGACGAGCACAAGCGGCTCATCCTCTACGATACCGACCACGTTCCACCCAGGACCGAGTTCATCAAGGAGATTCTCGCCTGGCTGGACGAGTATCTGGGGCCGGTCGGGGAGTAGGAGGCCTGCTATAGCTCCTGCACCCCCCACGCCTCGTTGATGCTCTCCCAATCGACCACGTTCGGCTTCACGAACGGGTGCCGCACGTCTTCCACTTTCTCGCCCCTCACCTCGACGTCACTCGCGCTGCCCGGCCCGAGACCCGCCCGGTAGGCCCACACGAACGTCGGGACTTCATGCACTCCGAAACCCATGATGTCTGCGGCGACCATGTCGGTGGCCAACGGATTGGTGCCGGCAACGATCAGGTTCATCGGCACCAGGCTCCCACCCGTCGGGCCGTCTCCTTCCATCGCCATCGACCCGTCCACGACCGTGAGCCCGAGCTTGCTGGCGCGGACCATGTCGATCGTCTCGAAGGCGATGCCCGGTGACTCGGCCATTGCGGCCTGGTCGTGCAGCCACGACCTGACCGAGTAGTAGACCGTTCCGGGATACAGACCGATCAGGTTCTTCATGCCAAGCGTGACGGTCGCGAGTACGTGCGTCTTCATCATCGGAACGGAGCACAGCAGGTCTATGTCGGTCAGCGAACGGTGCAGTGTGATCTTGTCGAACACGAATCCGTTCGGCAGCTCGACCTCGGCCATTTCACCCGAGTGGAGGTTGACGAGGGGAGTCCGAAGAGAGCCGGCGAGGTCGGTGTAGCCAAGGGTGTCGAACACGTACCGCTGCATGCCGTCCAGTATCTCGCGGTCCCTCGTCCTGTAAGTGACGGGGCCCCGGACGTTGAACCCGGTTCCGGCGGCCGACCCCTCACCGATCAGCACTTCCCTGCCAGACCGCTGCATGAGCTGAGCCAGTGTTCTCACCACGCTCGGCTTGGTCGTGAAGGCCGGGCTCTCGGCCACCAGGTTGGGCTTGAGCATGATCCGCTCTTTGCCCTTGGCCACGGTCTCGATGCCCCCGAGAAGATCGATAGCTTCCTCGACCGCAGCAGCGACTCTGTGGTTCTTGATCTTCACGACGCTGACGACCGGCTTCTCACGGTGCGCACACCATGCAGGCCTCAGGCCTCCAGCGGCGGTCCCCAGGACTACGCCGGCACTCGTCTTGACGAAGTCCCTGCGTGACAGACGCCTGTGTCTCATTCGGAGCCTCCCACTCTCTGCTCCCCATCTACCTGACGGCTCGGCTGCATTCGATGTTTCGGGTGGGATTGGGGAGTGGCGCGGTCAAGATTCTGCAGTCGCGCCGAGAACCGCACTCTCCTCGCCTGAAGCGCGGGCCTGAGCATCACAAACCGGCAGAATCCTGACAGGTCCCGCATCCGTAGTGGCTGGTGTCAGGAATTGCCGGAGGAGGACCGGATGAAGACGGCCGCAACGGTAATGCTAGCAGCCACACTTCTTGCCCCACTGCCGCTTTACGGACAGCAGGCTCCGGCCCCGGCCGTAAGCATCCATCTGGCGGCTCTTCAGGGGGACGTCGCAGCCATCCGGCAGTACATCGAAGCCGGCTCGGACCTGAACGAGAGGGACGCTTGGGGTTCAACTCCTCTGATCGTCGCGGCGACATTCGGCAAGACCGAGGTGGCCACAGCCTTGATCGAGGCCGGCGCCGACCTGAACGTCACTAACAACGACAGTGCAACGGCGCTGCACGCCGCTGCCTTCCTCTGTCACCCGGAGATCGTCGAGGCCCTGTTGGAGAACGGCGCTGACAAGGAACTGCGAGACCGCTTCGGGAATACTCCCCTGGAGTCAGTCTCAGCTCCCTTCGAGGACGTCGAAGGGACCTACGATGCCCTCCGACAGGCCCTCGCACCCCTCGGGCTACGGCTGGACTACGAGGAGATCAGGGTGACTCGCCCCCTGATTGCGCAAATGCTGCGCCCCCCCGGGGAGTGAAGGAGCACTATCCGTCGCAGAGCCCTTCTTGAACGAGAAAGCGCCCGGCACAGTGCCGGGCGCTTCCCGTTGTGTCAGGCTACCGCACGGCTGTGCGGTTAGCCGACCTTGACTACGTTCTCCGCCGCGGGGCCCTTCTGGCCCTGCACGACGTCAAACTCCACGGCCTCGCCCTCACCGAGCGACTTGAAGCCGGTGGCCTGAATGGCCGAGTGGTGGACGAAGCAGTCCTTGTCGCCATTGTCGGGCGTGATGAAACCAAAGCCCTTCTGATCGTTGAACCACTTCACCTTGCCGGTCATGCGTGACATACCTACTCCTCTGTGTTCGATGCCGGTCGGAGTCCGGAATGTCCGCACTGGCCGATCGTCCATCGTGTTGTCCGCGGATGTTGCCCCGCGGCGGGTTGCCGCAACGTGCGGCGTACTACAAACAAAAAGAGGGAAACCGCGTCAGTTGCCGGTTCCCCTGCAAATCCGTTGCGTATACCTGTGGCGCCTCGCTGGGCGCCTCTTTTGCTTGGGAACAAGGTAATCTGCCGCGCCCCAAAAGGAAAGGGCCGGATTTCTGGCGACCCTCGAGCGTTGTTGGTCGCGTTTGACAGCACGACTCTTGCCGACTAGCATTCGGGCGCGGGCGCCGCAGGTATGGCGTCCGGCGGACAACCGTGCAAAGCGGGAACGCGCCGCAGCGCTGTCCCCGCTTTTTCCTTTTTCCGGAGCAGCGTGTCGGAGTGACCTGCTGCATCATCGACGGCCTCAAGCCGTTTCGTTCACTGGAGGGCCTGCGATGAGCCGACTGCTCGTCGAGCAGCACCGGGTGCATCACCGGGGCCGCGAGTTCCACTTCGTGTCGTACGAGGGCATACCCGTCAACCGAAAGCGGGGACAGGAGGCTACGGAGCCTGCCTGGTGGCTCATGGGCTCCGGCACGCGGTGGGAGGTCATGCCGTTCCAGCCCGGCCGGGAGGAGGCGGAGCTGGATAACGCCTTCAGGGCATGGCTGGACGCGAACGCGTTTCCGTCCGTAGAGAAAGGCGCGGCCTGACGATGGCGAAACGCGGTGCAATGGCGGCGGCGAAGCGGCAGCGGGAGGCTGCCAAGCGGGAAAAGCGCAAGGCCAAGCAGGAAAAGCGCGCCAAGCGCGCAGAGGAGCGGGCCCGGGCCAAAGAAGCTGAGAAGGGTGCAGACGACTACGTCACGGAGGACAATGAGCAATAGCGTGGAATACAACGGACACACGATCGAGCCCACCACGAGGCTCAAGGATGACCCACACGGCTGGACCCTCGAAGTGCGAATCACCCCCATCGACAATCGATCGGAACCCCGTCGCTGCCGTGCTCCCAACACCTACCCCACAAAGGAGCTGGCCGTCCAGCGCTGCTTGGCCTTCGGCCGGCGGGTAGTTGACGGGAAGGCGGTAAGGAAGGTCGATCGCAGGAAGTAGGCGGTGCGGCATACCGCGCGCTGCCACCCGTCGTAACCGCGAACCGCTGCCCCCGCGTCGTGGGGCACTGGACCTAGCGCTCACGCCCTCCGCTGCCGTTTCAGCCACGAAGCGCTGACACATCTCGTCGTCGCGGAAGTGGATCGCGAACAGCACCGGCACGTTGAATTCGCGAGCAAGGTGAACGGTTCGAGCGAGGTGAGGCCAGTCGCCGCCCGGAAGCGCGGACACGAACGCCATGTCGAGGCGATCGCTGATAGGCAATCGCTTGCTCGACGAGGACGCAATCCGCGAACTCGGAACCGTAATAAAGAATCCGCAGTTGGGAAGAACGGACGAAGGCCAGATCACCGTGGCCGACCTGACCGGTGTTGCGGTTCAGGACATTCAAATCGCGACGATGGTCCACCGTGAATTCCTGCTGAAGCAGAGACGCTGACCGGCCCAACAACTCCGCCGGTTCCGGAATGTGCTCGTTGCCGAAGCGGCGCCGTCAGGCCGCGATCAGTCCCACGCCGTGCCGGCCGCCCAGGTCTCCAGCGACGTCGGCTCCACCCCGTACTGACTGGCCGCGCCAGGAATGTCCGCATCGTAGCCCACCCGGTCGAACCACTCCAGCATGAGCGCAAAGTCCTCGCTGAACTTGCGCACCTCCTCGATCGGCACCGATACGAACTGAACCGGCCTGCCGGCCGCCTTGCCGATGACCGTCGCCGCCTCGGGCATAGTCATCTCGTCCCCGGCGATATCGATTGCCATGCCGTTGAGTTCGGCGTGGCGCTCGAAGGCCACGAGCCCGTACTTGCCGATGTCGTCCACAGCGATCATCTGGAGCCTGGTCTCGGGCTTCACACCGATCATCAGGCTTCCTTCGTCGATGCCCGGCTTGAACCACGGCGCCAGGAAGTTGTCCATGAAGAAGACGGGCCGCAGGATCGTGAACGACGGCAGGTCGAGTTCGCGAATCGTCTCCTCGACGCGGTACTTGTTGTCGAAGTGGGGGATGCCGGTGGCGCGGTGGGCCGATCCCACCGACGTGTACACGAAGTGCTGTACGCCGGCCTCCTTGGCAAGCCGGGCGATGTCCTTGCCCTGCCGCTCCTCGCCATCGATGCCCGCCTCCCAGCTGTTCTGCACCGCGAACACTCCCCACGCGCCGTCCAGCGCTGCCTTGACCGACTCCGCATCGTCGAGGTCGCCCTGCACGATCTCCGCCCCGAGCACGGCCAGGGCCTGGGCGGCCTCGCCCTCGGGCTTGCGGGTCATGGCCCGCACCTTGTGCCCCGCGGCCAACAGCTCCCGGGCCACGGCACCGCCCTGCTGACCGGTCGCGCCGGTCACCAGGATGAGATCTTTGCCTTTGTTCATGTGTCCATCCTCTTCAATGGCTTCAGTCTAGTGTTCGAGTCCCCATCAGCCCGTCACCGGCTCAGGCAGGCTCGCCTCGCGGAACTCGAACCCCTCCATCGATACGGTGTGCTCACCGGTCACCGCGTCGTGGCGGACACAGGACTCGGTCGGGTAGTACCCCGTGCGCGCGACCGCAGGCGGTGACTTGATGGGGTAACAGGCGTCCGGCTTGCTGAGCATATAGTCGCGCGTCAGCATCTCTTCATAGAAAATCACCTCGCCGTCGTACACGCCGTAGATCCAGCTGCGCTTCCACTCCTCACCGTTGAACTCTGGACCCGTCAGGTCGATGAGGTGATTCCCCATCGCCGGGACCACTGCATCGACGTCCTGGAAATCGGGGTCCATGTAGTTGGGGGGAAGCGGCTTCTTTGCCAACGCATGCTGGTCGCAACGTATGAACTCCAGGCCGCACGGTCCGTCCTCGAGCGCAAAGACACTCTCGATCGGCGCCATGTAGAAATGGACGTCGAAGTGAGCGGTATCATAGATGCCGGGCGGGATGTGCCCCGCAGGATTCCAGTTGAGGAGCGCCCACTTGAAGGGAACGTCCGACCGCGTGGACACCGCGTCGGGCAGCGGGATAACGAACTCGTGGGTGGGGATGCACTCGGTGTCCGGTTCCACCTCGCCGTCTCCGTTGCGATCGAAGCAGTGATGCTGATCGGAAGGCTCCGACGGCAGCCCCTCCAACGCGCCGGCCGAGTAGACGACGCCGATCGCCGTCAACACACCGCCGCCGTCGAATTCGGCATACGTGGACACCGTACCGTTTCCGAGCTCGACACCCTGGCCGAGAACGCGCTCTTCGTCACTGATTGGGCCGCAGGCCAACAGGGCAGTGCATGTGGCTGCGACAAAGAGCTTGGATGGTGAGACCGGGAGGTGTCTCATGGTTCTCTACCTCGTTCTAGGGCATTCGCGCGCGCCGGCCGCGCAGCATCGGGGGGCCGGCGAAGGGGGATAACATTGCTCGGATTACGGTGGGCCGCAAGGGCGGCGGAGCTACGACCGATCTCTAACTGCCGTCCAGTGCGAAGATGACTGGCAACTGGACCAGCACCCGCACCGGAACACCGTCGATGTGGCCTGGCCTGTAGTAACACTGCGCGACCGTCGCCTTGGCTGGAGCCACGAACAGCTCATGGGTCGAGCTGAGGATCTCAATCGTCTCACGCCCCACACTGCCATCAGTCTCTACAACGAACTGAACCAAGACACTTCCTTCTACACCGGATTGCTGCAGCACTGCGGGATACTCCAGAGGTGGACAACCTAGTCGCTCTGGCGGGGCGTCTATGACTGCCTCCACGAACACTCTGTCCCCTTCCCGTGAGCCTGTCGCGTCCAAGCGCTCCGCTGATGGGGCCGCTTCGGCCAACGGCGGCATGATGGGGTCATAATCCTGCTCGCCCCAATAGTGGTACCATCCCAAGGCCTCGTGTGCTTCGCGCAGATCGGGATCGATGCTGAGTGCCTGGTCCACGGCTTTTCTCGCCATTGCCAGACGCTCTTGGGTCCGGTCATAGTGGAGCCACCACACAAACGCGTGCACGATCGAGAGCCGAGCATATCCCAACGCGAAGCTCGGGTCCAGCGCAACTGCCGCTTCGTACATCTGCATCGCAAGCTCGAGGGCCTCCTCTTGAGTGCCTCGATAGTAGTAGTCGTTGCCGCGCAGATAGTAGTCGTAGGCCTCCATGTTGTTGGTGGGTCTGGCAGCCAGCCGCTGCCGTTCCGGCTCGAGGATCGCAACGTCCAACGCCGCGGCCACCTGCTCCGCAATCTCGGCCTGAACACTGAATATCTGGCCAGGCTCCAGCTCGGCAGTGTAGCGATCCGTCCAGAGATGGGCGTCGTCAGAAGCTCCAATTAACTGCGGAATCACCCTTACTTGACCCGAGCCACCGGGTGCTCGGTCAGTGCGCACGGTGCCTTCCAGCAGGTAGTCAACGTCCAGTTCTTCGCCTATCTGCTGTGCCGGTTTCTCGGAGCCCTTGTATTGGAGAACGCTCTGACGGGAGCGGACGCGCAGGCCGCTGACCTCGGCGATCCGGCTGGTGATCTCATCCGTGATGCCGGCTGCGAAGTAGTCATCTTCCGGACTGCCCAGGTTCTGGAATGGCAGCACGGCGACACTCGGGATCTCGGCGGCTACGGCCGCCTCCGGCGGTCCGAGCATTCGTGAAACGACGGTAAAGGCCCCAACGAGCGCGAGGATTGCAATCGTGCCGTAAGCCAGAACGTTCCACCGTTTCTTGCCGGCTGAAACAACCGGTCCCGTCACGCCATGCGATCCCGTTTGGATCGCAGCCAGCTGATCCGCGAGCTCACCAACCGTCGCAGGCCTGTCTGCCGGGATCTTGGCCAGAGCCATCACGACGGCTTGGGCCAATTCAACCGGCGCAGTGGATCTGTGATTGGTGATGAGAGGCGGGTCGGCGGTCAGGTGCTGCTGAACGATGCTCTCGACGGTTGGGCCCGTGAACGGCGGCTCACCGGCCAACATCTCGTACAGCACGCACGCAAGGCTGTACAGGTCGGTGCGGCCGTCCAGTTCGTCGCCTCCCGTGGCCTGCTCTGGGCTCATATACGCAGGTGTGCCGATCGAGACCCCCGTCCCAGTCAGTTTCTCCCCGCCGGCCTCGGTAATCGCCCGCGCAATACCGAAGTCGGCCACGACGGCCTCACCGCCAGAGAGCAGGATGTTCTCCGGCTTGATGTCCCGGTGGATCACATCGTGGCTGTGGGCGTGGCTCAATGCGGCAGCGATCTCGCGAGCTATCTGCAGGGCGTCCTGGACCGGCAATTGCTTCTCGCGATCGAGCCGGTCGCGCAGCGACTCACCCTCGATGTAAGGCATCACATAGTACAGGAATCCACCGGCCTCACCGGAGTCGTAGAGCGGCAGGATGTGCGGATGTGTGAGGCGTGCTTCGATCTCGATCTCGCGAACGAATCGCTCGGGACCCAACGCTGCAGCGAGCTCCGGCCGCAGCACCTTCAGGGCTACCTGTCGATGATGCTTGAGATCCTCGGCGAGATAGACGGTGGCCATGCCGCCGCTACCGATCTCACGGTCGATCGTATAGCGGTCGGCAAGAGCCGTTTTGAGGCGTTCGAGGAGGTCTTCCACCACACGCCGCCCTACCTGGGTGTGGGGCTACGATACGGTCCAACGCTCGGTGCGGCCAGAGCTTTAATGGGATGGAGGGAGTCGGGATTAGCGCCGCTTGGTCCCCGCCTCAGCGGGAGCCCGGTGCGGCAACCGGCCGCCGCGGCGCGAGCACCATCACATGTGCGTAAACCGAGCCATCCCACATCACCCACGGCGCACCGCTAGACGGCGTGGTCGGCAACGCCGCTCGCATCGCCTCCGGAACCAGAAGCGCGATATGCGGGGACCCATCGAACATCACTCCACCTTCAGCCTCGGGGCCGTCGTTGCTGAGCGGGTATTCCCCCTGGAGCCAGTACCCCACCCCCACGGTCGTGACGGGCGGCGGAGGTACACCTTCGACAATGGCCTCCAGAAACCGAATCCACGGCTCGTCCACGCACATCTGCTTGCCGGCGGGACCCATGTCGGGAAAGCACGTGTATCCGTTGTTCCCCTGACGCAGTACCTCCCCACCCCACTCCCGCACTGTGGCGTTCGCGACTAGGGCCTCCGGGCCTGCACTGAGGGCCTTGGCAATGCGCGCGTCCTTGTCCATCTCCTGTGCCGACGCGCCGGGCGCAAACATCGGGGCGCCGCCGAGCGCAACTACGATGGCAATGGAGAGTAGAAACCTGGCCTGCATGACTGGACTCCTGGCTTATTGGGAGGAAGGGAGGGAGAGATAATATCCCCTGAGGGCGTTACCGCCAAAGCTCGAGGGCCTCCAACCGCTCGGCGTCGCCCGTCGCCTCGAGGGCGAGACCCACATGCAGCACAGCATCCTGCGCAACGGCAGCCAACAGCTCGAGCCGCGCCGGCACCGAGTCCCGCGCTCCCCACACGATCTCTTCCGCCAGGCGATACGTGCGGGTGTGCTCGGGATACGCA
Source organism: Gemmatimonadota bacterium (assembly GCA_039586895.1). Lineage (GTDB taxonomy): Bacteria > Gemmatimonadota > Gemmatimonadetes > Gemmatimonadales > GWC2-71-9 > WVYX01. The sequence continues at coordinate 9,184 of JBDHJM010000088.1, forward strand.
CTCTGGGATTCCAAGCGGCCCAGGTAAAGGGAAAGGCTCGCCCGATCCCCTTGCTGCAGAGCCAGCTCGACGATGTGGAAGTAGGCGGGAGCGTACGTGGAGTCCAGGGCCAGCGACCGTTCGAAGGGGACCCGCAGCTCGCCGGCGCTCAGTCCCAGGAGGTCGTTCGAGTGGAACGTCACCTCGCCCAGGACCATCCAGCCGAAGACGTCGCGGGGGTACTGCTCCACGAAGAGGCGCATGGTGTCCACCCCCGACAGTCGTTCGGCGGCAAACGCCTGGGCAGCTGCCGCCAGCAGCCGCTCCCGTGGCGGCAGTCGGTTTTGGAACGCGACGGCACGCTCCAGGTGCTCCTGTCCCCGCCTCGACGCGGGGCCGTCCACCCACCAGTACGCATCCGCCAGGAGTACGTGGGCCAGGGCGAAGGCGGAGTCCATCAGCACGGCGTCAGCGAACCAAGTGATGGCCGAATCCCACATTGCACGCCGCGCGTACTGCGCGCCCGCCAGGTAGGCGCGCACGGCATCCACCGACCCGCTGGTCACCGCACTCACCCGCACGTCCGGCAGGGCCTCGCTGGAGCGCCAGATCTCCCGCAGCAGCCGCACACTCAGACTGTCCACCATCGAGAGGATCTCGGTAACCGGACCATCCACGGTCCCGCCGCCCAGCTGGCGGCCTCCCTCCGAGCTGTGCAGCTCCGCGCTCAGCCGGATCCGATCCCCCACCTCCACGACGCTGCCGGTGAGGATCGATCCGGCTTCGAGGTCACGGCCGATGGCCAGCGCTTGCTGTAAGCTCACCTGCCCGGACGCGGCTTCTCTGCGCCACCGCTTCAGCACGAGCCGCGGGTCCGTCATCCGGATGCCGCCGACCCCGCTCAGGTTGTTGGTGAGCAGATCCACCATCCCCTCCCCCAACAGCTCCACGTCGGGCCCCGTGGCCGCGAAGGGCAGCACCGCGATCGCCTGCGCGTCGACCGCGACGCTCGTTGCCGGTGGCGGCCGCGTGAGCAGCAGGAACGCCGCGACTGCCACCGACACCGCGGTGAGCGCGAGCGCCGCCCGTGTCACGATGGCACGGCGGCCCTCGTGGGTCAGCGCCTTTGCCGCCTCCAGGGCACCGACCATTTCCTCGGCCGAAGCGAAGCGATCGGCGGACTCAGGAGCCATCGCGCGCGCCACCAGCTTCCGCACCGGGCCCGGCACGCGCTCGAGCTTGGGCCGCTGTCCCGTCACCGCCTGCGCCACGACACTCCGCGGCGTCATCCCCCTGTATGGCCGTCTGCCCGAGAGCATCTCGTGGAGCACACACCCCAAGGAGTAGATGTCGGTACGCCCGTCCAGGTCGGACTCGCCCATTGCCTGTTCGGGGCTCATGTAGTCCGGGGTGCCGACCGCGATACCCACCTGGGTGAACTGCCCGCCCCCGGCCGCGCTGATGGCCCGGGCAATGCCGAAGTCCGCGACGATCGCATGACCGTCGGACAGCAGGATGTTGGCGGGCTTGATGTCCCGATGCACGATGCCCTGCCGATGGGCGTAGCCGAGTGCATCGGCCACTTCCCGCGCGATGCGCATCGCCACCTCCGGAGGCACCCTGGTTTCCCGCTGGATATAGCTCTGGAGCGACTCTCCCTCGACGAATGGCATGACGTAGTACAGCGTGCCACCGGCATCACCGGAGTCGTGCACCGGCAGGATGTGCGGGTGCTGCAGCTTCGCCGCGATCTGGATCTCGCGGACGAAGCGCTCGTGCCCCAGCGACGCGGCGAGCTCCGGATGCAGCACCTTGATCGCCACCTGTCGGCCGTGCTTGAGATCCTCGGCCAGGTAGACCGTGGCCATCCCTCCCCTGCCGAGCTCCCGCTCGATGGAGTAGCGGCCGGAAAGGGCAGATTTCAGACGATCCAGCACTTCGGACATTTGGCGCGCTTCCGTGCAGCGAATTCCGTAAGCTAGGAACGGTCCGGGAGGTTGTACAACAGGGGAATGAACGCAGAAGTTGCCTGCCCGGGATCGTCGCGCAGCAGGCCCCCACTGCCCTCGCACCCCTGGGCAAAGAACACCGTGCGGTGAGTGCGGTCAGCCGGGTTCCGAAGGCCGCTGCGCCAGGAGGCTAACACGGAATTCGGTACAGCCCGGGCGGGACTCGACGGAAATGTCACCATGATACCGGCGCACGAGCCGGCGAGTCATATCGAGCCCTAGGCCCGTACCCTGTCCAGGCGGCTTGGTCGTGACGAACGGGTCGAAGATCCCCTCCAATACCTCCGGGGGAATACCCGGTCCGTTGTCGACCACCCGCACTAGAATC
>JBDHJM010000089.1:0-7700 GCA_039586895.1 Gemmatimonadota bacterium
GACGGCGGCGACGGCGGCCGCGGCGGCAGCATATTCGTGCGCGCCGAATCCCACCTCACGACGCTGCTCGATTACCGCTACAAGACCAACCGCAAGGCCAGGCGGGGCCAGCACGGCAAGGGCTCCAACAAGACGGGGCGCTCGGCGGAGGACGTGCACCTGCCCGTGCCTGCCGGCACCACGGTATACGACGCCGACACCGGGGACATGCTCGGCGAGGTGCTCCAGCCCGGTGACGAGCTGCTGGTAGCCGAGGGCGGGCGCGGGGGGCGCGGCAACGCGCGGTTCGCGAGTTCAACGCACCAATCGCCGCGCGAGTGGGAAGCGGGTGCGGCGGGCGAGGAGCGGACCATCGAGCTGGTGCTCAAGCTGATTGCCGACGTCGGACTGGTGGGGGAGCCCAACGCGGGCAAGAGCACGCTGCTTTCGGTGGTGTCGGCCGCCCGGCCCAAGATTGCCGAGTATCCGTTCACCACGCTCTCCCCCAACCTCGGCGTGGTGGGCCTCTCGGGCGCCCGCTCGTTCGTGATGGCCGACATTCCGGGACTGATCGAGGGTGCGCACGAGGGGAAGGGGCTGGGCGACCAGTTCCTGCAGCACGTCGAGCGCACCCGGGTGCTCGCCTTCCTGGTTCCCGTGGACTGCGAGGATCCGCAGCGTGCCTACGAATCGCTGCGCGCGGAGGTGAGTTCCTACTCCCGGACCGTCGCCGACAAGCTGCACATCGTCGTGCTGACCAAGAGCGACCTTCTTGCCGCGGGAGAGGACGCCCCGCAGGTGGTAGCACCCGACGCCGCGGACACGCTGGTCATCTCGTCGGTCGCGCACCGCGGCCTGGACGAGCTCTCCGAAGCCCTGTGGCAGCTGCTCGTCCGCTCGGACGAGCCCTCGCAGGACGACGCGGTCTCCCTGCCGTGAGGCGGGCGGACCTCGCCTACGTAGCACTCGCCCTCACGCCCGGTATAGGGCGCGCCCGCATGGACCTGCTGCTGTCCCGATTCCGCAAGGCGGAGGCGGTGCTGCGCCAGCCGCACGATGCGCTCTGCGCGGTGCGCGGCATGTCCACCGCGGCCGCGACGGCAATACGCGACAGCTCCCTCGAGCGGGCACACTCCGTGGTGGCCCGCGCCGAGCAACTGGGCGGCGTGGTGCTGGTGCCGCGGGACGCGCGCTTCCCCGCCGCACTGCGCACGATCCCCGAGGCACCCACCCTTCTGTTCGCTCTGGGGCGGCTGGAGCTGTTGCAGCGGCCCGCGCTGGCCGTAGTGGGCAGCCGGCGCCACACCCGCTACGGCGCCGAGGCGTGCCGTCACTTTGCCGGCGGGCTCGCACGAGCGGGCCTGGTCGTGGTGAGCGGTATGGCGCGCGGGCTCGATGCCGAGGCGCACGCCGCGTGCCTCGACGTCGGGGGCGGCACGGTCGGAGTGCTGGGGAACGGGCTGGGCGTGGTGTACCCTGCGGCCAACCGTGCTCTGTACGAGCGAGTCGCGCGCGAGGGATGCCTGGTGACGGAGTTCCCGCCCGGAGAGAGGCCCAACGCGGGCAGCTTCCCGCGCCGCAACCGCGTCATCAGCGGACTCGCCAAGTGCACCCTCGTGGTGGAGGCGCGGGCTCGCTCGGGCGCCCTCATCACGGCAGACTGCGCCCTGAACCAGGCCCGGGAAGTGCTGGCCGTGCCGGGCCCCGTCACCAGCCCGCTCTCGGTGGGCTGCAACCGCCTCATCAGGTCGGGCGCCAAGCCGGCGTTGGACCTGGACGACGTGCTGGAGGAGTACGGGCTGGCCGCCGAGGCGGCGCCGGAGCTGCGCATCCCGGCCGACCTGTCGCCTGCCGAGCGCCGCCTGCTCACGGCGCTCGCCACCGGTGAAGGCCACCCCGACGATCTGGCGCAGAGCCTGGGGGTGTCCGTGGCCGAAACCCTAGCCGTGCTCACCGGCCTCGAGATCCGCGGCATCGTGGAGCAGGCACCAGGGAAGCTGTTCCGCCGCGTCACGTCGCTGGGCCGGCTCGTGCCCGGGTAGGGCGGTGCGGCACCTCTACGTCCACGTCCCGTTCTGCCGCCGGCGCTGCGTGTACTGCGACTTCTCGATCGCGGTACGCAGCCCGGTGCCCAGCGAGCTCTTCGTGAAGACGGTGTGCACGGAGCGCGACGCGCGCGCAGCACAGGAGCCGTGGGAGAGCGCTCAGCTGGAGACGCTCTACCTCGGGGGCGGGACGCCCTCGCTGCTGGCACCACGGTCCCTGGCGCTGCTGGTGGAGCGGCTCGCGCCGGGCCGGGGGGAAGGTGCCGAGATCACCCTCGAGGCGAACCCGGACGACGTGAGCTCCGAATCCGCGGCCGCATGGGTCGCGGCCGGCGTGAACCGCGTGTCGCTCGGCGCGCAGTCGTTCGAGCCGCGCGTGCTCGAGTGGATGCACCGCACGCACGCGGCCGATGCGTCGGGGCGTGCGGTGGAGGTGCTGCGCGCGGCGGGGGTCGAGTCGGTGTCGCTCGATCTCATATTCGCGCTTCCCGAGGCGCTGGAGCGGGACTTCGAGGCGGAGCTGGAGCGCGCGCTCGAGCTCGAGCCCGACCACCTGTCGGTTTACGGGCTCACCACCGAGCCGGGCACGGCGTGGGGCCGCTGGGTGGCGGGCGGATCGAGCCGGCCCGCTCCCGACGAGCGCTACGCCGAAGAGTTCCTGCGCACGCACGAGCTGCTCACCGCGGCCGGATTCGACCACTACGAGATCTCCAACTATGCGCGGCCCGGCCGCCGCTCGCGGCACAATGGCGTTTACTGGCAGGGGAGGCCGTACGTGGGGCTGGGGCCCTCGGCCCACAGCTACGTGGCGGGCGAGCGGAGCTGGAACGTGTCGGCCTGGGCGGCGTACGAGCGGGCGGTGGGAGAGGTCGGGGTGGCGCTGGCGGGAAGCGAGCGGCTGAGCGAGGCCCAGCGCAGCCTGGAGGGTCTGTACCTGGGACTCAGAACCGCCGAGGGGGTACCTGCGGCTGAGCTGGATGCCCTGGCGACCCGCGTGGTGGAGGGGGCCCGTGGGGCAGGCTGGCTCGAGGTGGCGGCCGGCCGGGCGCGGCTCACGCCCCCCGGCTGGCTCAGAATAGACGAGATAGTCACGGCTTGACCACCTTTCCTAAAGGTGGCTAAATTGCTGTGAAGCCAAGACTTGGAAAGATGAAGCCAGATACACTCACCGAGCGCGAGCGGCAGGTCCTGGAGGCCGTGATCGACACCTTCGTGGAGACCGCCGAACCGGCGGGCTCCCGCACGATCGCGAAGAAGTACGACCTCGGGGTCTCGGCGGCCACCATCCGCAACACCATGAGCGATCTGGAGGAGCGGGGCTACCTGTCACACCCGCATACCTCCGCCGGGCGCGTGCCCACCGACCGGGCGTACCGCGTCTATGTGAACCGGCTCATGGCACCTCGCATTCCCACCGAGGTCGAGCAGGACCGCATCCGGCGCGAGCTACGCGCGGGATCCGCCGCCATCGAGGGGCTGCTCGAGAAGGCGGCGCAGATGCTGGGAGTGCTCACCCGCGAGCTGGGCATCGCGGTGGCGCCGTCGTTCGACAACGCGGTGCTCGAGCGCCTGGAGCTGGTGCAGGCTTCCAGCGAGCGCATGCTGATGATCCTGGTGCTCTCGGGCGGGGCGGCTCGCACGATATTCGTCGAGGTCACCAACGAGCTGCCGCCCGACGCGCTGGCCAGCGTGCAGCTGGTGCTCAACGAGCGGCTGACCGGCCTCACCCTGCGCGAGATCCGGCACAGCCTGCGGGAGCGCCTGCGCGACGTCACGGCCCGGGACGAGGCGGGGCAGCTGCTCAACATCTTCATCGAGGAAGCCGATCACCTGTTCGAGATCGGCGGAACCGAAGGCGGCGAGCTGGTGCTGGGGAGCACCCAGATGCTGGTGGACCAGCCCGAGTTCCACTCCAACGAGGACATGCGCAACCTGCTCGAGCTCACCGAGAGCCGCGACGTGCTGCGCCACGCGCTGCAGACGCGGCACTCGCCGGGCATCACGGTCACCATCGGTGCAGAGCACCTCGACCCCAAGCTCAGCAAGCTGACCATCGTCACCGCGAACTACGAGTGTGGTCCCTTCGCCGGGATGATCGGCGTCATCGGCCCCACGCGCATGCCGTACCGCAAGGTCGTGACCATGGTGGAGCACACCAGCCGGCTGCTGGGCGACCTCGTCAAGTGAACCCAACTCCCTAGGCGGATCCGCACCTGATGGACAAAGACCTCTACGCCATCCTCGGGGTGGAACGCGGCGCGTCGCAGAACGACGTCAAGAAGGCGTACCGCCGCCTGGCCATGGAGTACCACCCCGACCGCAACGAGGGCGACGGTGCGGCCGAGGAGAGGTTCAAGGAGGTCACGGAGGCCTACGAGGTGCTGCGCGATCCGCAGCAGCGTGCCCACTACGACCGTTTCGGCATGGGAGGCATGAGGGGTGCCGCGGGTGGCGCCGGATTCCACCACGTGGACCTGGGCGAAGCCCTCAGCATGTTCATGCGCGAGTTCGGGGGGATGGGCGGGCTCGACGCGTTCTTCGGAGGGGGCGAGCGGGCCCGGCGGCAGCAGCGGCGCGGCCAGGACATCCGGGCCAAGGTGCGGCTCACCCTGGACGACGTCGCGCACGGTACCACGCGCACGCTCAAGCTGAAGGTCCTGGACCCGTGCCAGCGGTGCGGCGGCGATGGAACGGAGCCGGGGACCGAGGCGGTGCAGTGCCCCACGTGCGGCGGGCAGGGAGAGGTGCAGCGCGCGGCGCAGTCGATCTTCGGCCAGTTCGTTTCCGTGGGGGCGTGCCCCACCTGCGGTGGCGAGGGCACCGTGGTGGAGCACCCGTGCGAGGAGTGCCGCGGCGACGGCCGCGTGCGGGTGGCGCGCGAGGTCGACGTGGACGTGCCGCCCGGGGTGTCGGACAACAACTACGTCACGCTGCGGGGCCGCGGCGTGGCGGGGCCCCGCAACGGTCCCGCCGGCGACATTCTGGTGGAGTTCGAGATCGAGGACGACGCGCGGTTCGAGCGGCACGGCGACGACCTGGCACACGATCTGCCGCTCTCGTTCAGCCAGGCCGCACTGGGCACCGAGGTCACCGTTCCGACGCCGTGGGGCGAGGAGCCGGTGGAGATCCCGGCGGGCACGCAGAGCGGCACGGTGTTCACGCTGCGGGGCAAGGGACTCCCCGGAGTCAATTCGGGGCGCAAGGGTGCGCTGTACGTGCGCGCTCGCGTGTGGACGCCCACCAAACTCGATGCCACCGCACAGGATCTGCTGGAGCGGCTCGCCGAGGTGGAGGGCGATCCGCCCAAGGACGCCTCCTTCGGCCGCCGGCTTTGGGAGAAGATGAAGGAAGCCTTCGGGACGTGACGACATGAGCGACTGCCTGTTCTGCAAGATCGTGGCGGGAGAGATCCCGGCGAACGTCGTGAGGGAAAACGAATACTACCTGGCGTTCCGCGACATCAATCCCCAGGCGCCCACCCACGTGCTGGCCATTCCCAGGCGGCATGTGGCGACGCTGAACGAGGCCGACGACGCCGAGCTGCTGGGCGGGCTGGTGCTGTTCGCGCGCGACGTGGCGGCCGATGAGGGTCTGGCGGAGGACGGCTACCGCGTGGTGGTCAACACCAACGCGGGGGCGGGGCAGACGGTGTTCCACATCCACGCGCACGTGCTGGGCGGAAGGCCGCTGCGCTGGCCGCCGGGCTAGTCCCTGGTCCGCTTGCCATGCCTCATGGGGCTCACTAGCTTTTCCAGTCCCTGGCACTCAGGATTGCGCCGGGAGGCGGTACCTGGCAGAGGTGGTAATCAGAGAGGAAGAGCACTTCGAGCGCGAGCGGCGGCCGAAGGCTCTAAGCTAGATGAAGACACCGAGTTAGTGCGCGTCATCAAAATGGATGCACTCACGAAGGAGCCTCCGCGCGGTGTATGATCCGCGGAGGCTCCGGTCCGTTCGGCAAGGGGTGTAGGTGACGAAGGTCGCCCGCACCCCTTCCTCGTTTTCGCCGGTAGCGGCCCCACAGACCCTCGCCGAGCTGGAATTCGACCGCGCACTCGCTGCGGTCGCTCGGCACGCGGTGTCCGATCTTGGGGCGGCCGCGGTGCGGGCGCGGCTGCCGCAGGCCGACGCCGACGCGGTCGGCGCAGAGCTGGTGACCGTCGCCGAGCTGGCGACGGAGCTCGATGAGCGCGGGGGATTCGAGCCGCGTGCGGTTCCCGACATAGGCGAGGTGCTGAGGGCTCTGGAAACGCCGGGGAGCGTGCTCGACGGCGAGCAGCTGCGCGAGCTGTGGGCCGCCCTGGTGGCGATGCGCGAGGTGGCCGCGCAGCTGTGGGCGCTGGCCGACGACGCGCCGCGTGTGGCCGCTCTGGCGGTGGAGGTGCCGCCGCAGAAGCTGGAGCGTGCCATCGACAGGGCGATCGAGCCGGACGGCCGTGTGAAGGACGACGCGTCGCCGGCCCTCAAGCGCGCGCGCCGCCGCCTGCGCGAGACGCGCGAGCGGCTGGTGGCGGATCTCGAGGGCATGCTGCGGGGCCTCGCGTCGCACGAGGCCGGCCGCGATGCCGACGTGACGCTCAAGGGCGGACGCTACGTGATCCCGGTGCGGCGCGAGGCGCGCAGCCGCGTGAAGGGGATCGTGCACGGGGAGTCGAGCTCGGGTGCCACGCTGTTCGTGGAGCCGAGCGAGGCGGTGGAGCTGGGCAACGCGCTGGCGCAGTGCGAGGCAGAAGATGCGCGTGAGACTCTCGCGGTGCTGCGCGGGCTCACCGACCAGGCGCGTCCCGACTCCGGGTTGATCGAATCCGGCTGGGAGATGTGCGTGGCGGCCGACGACCTCTACGCCCGGGCCCGGTTTGCCCTGGCCTGCGAGGCGCACCTGCCGGAGCTGGAGGCACCCCCGGCGGCGCTAGCCATCCGCGGCGGCCGGCACCCGCTGCTGGTGGCCGAATCGGGCTCGGCGGTTCCGTTCGACCTGGTGCTCGCGCGGGACGAGCGCACGGTCATGGTGAGCGGGCCGAACGCGGGCGGCAAGACCGTGCTGCTCAAGGCGGTGGGGCTCACCAGTGCGCTGGCGCAGGCCGGGGTCCTGCCGCCGGTGGGTGCGGGGACCGTGCTCCCCGTGTTCCGGCGCATTTTCTCGGACATCGGAGACCATCAGTCGATCGACGCCAGCCTGTCCACGTTTAGCGCGCACGTGGCAGCACTCAAGGCAATCCTGATCGACGCAGACGACGGCGGCCTGGTGTTGCTGGACGAGCTGGGTGGAGGAACCGATCCGGTAGAGGGCGCGTCGCTGGCCGGTGCGGTGCTGCTCTCGCTGCACGGCCGGCGGCCGGTCACCATCGCCACCACCCATCTGAGCCAGCTCAAGGAGCTGGCGGCAGCCACCGACGGGCTCGTGAACGCGAGCCTCGACTTCGACGCCGAGAACCTGACGCCCACCTACCGCCTGCGCATGGGCAAGCCGGGCCGCTCCTACGGCCTCGCCATCGCGCGCCGCATGGGTCTGCCCGATCCGGTGCTGGCTCTGGCCGACGAGTTGACTCCCGAGCACGCGCGCTCGGTGGAGGCGACGCTCGCGGAACTGGAGCGGCGCGAGGCAGAGCTGGCTCGGCGCGAGGCGGAGGTCGAGGAGGCGCGGGTGCGGCTCGACACGGCGGAGGCAGTGGCACGGCG
>JBDHJM010000090.1:0-11740 GCA_039586895.1 Gemmatimonadota bacterium
GAGATCGGTATCCGCAAGGCGCTGGGCGCCGACGATAGTGACATCAGGCGGCTGTTCCTCGCCGAGTCTCTCACTCTGGCCCTGCTGGGTGCCACACTCGGGGTCGGCGGCGGGGTCGGTCTCATTCTCCTCACCAAGACGGTGGCACAGCAGTTCGGCAGCGAGTTCTTCATCCCGCTCCACCTCCCCGGCGTCGTGATGGCCGTCGGATTCGCGCTGCTGGTCGGTCTCGTATTCGGGTGGTATCCGGCCAAGCGGGCCTCCAGGCTCGACCCCATCGAGGCCATCAGGGAACTCTAGAACCGCTTCACGCCGCCTTCATCCGTCCTTAATCACCGCGGGCCTACAAGGGGGGAATCGTACGTACCTCCTGGAGGACCCCCATGGCTAAGGACCCCAAGAACCCCGACCGCAAAGGAGTATCGCGCCGGGGTTTCATTGCGTCGGTGGGCACCGGCGCGCTCTCCGCGGTCGCCGCCAATCAGGTGAAGGCAGAGCCCCCCTCTGGCACCGAAGTGCTGGAGGGCGCCGAGTTGTCCAAGGTGACCCTCACGCTCAACGGCCGCACCCGGCAGCTGCTCGTGGAGCCGCGCTGGTCGCTGGCCCACGTACTGCGTGAGGAGCTCGGGCTCACTGGCACCAAGCTGGGCTGCGACCGCGGTGAGTGCGGCTCCTGCACAGTGCTGGTGAACGATGTGCCGCGCTACGCCTGCTTGACGCTGGCGGTCGAGGCCGAAGGAGCACGAATCGAGACCATCGAAGGCCTCATGAGCGGTGAGGAGCTGGGCCACACGCAGCAGGCCTTCGTCGAGAAGGACGCGTTCCAGTGCGGGTACTGCACCAGCGGCCAAATCATGGCCGTGGAGGGAATGCTCCGGTCCAAAAGCGATCCTTCGCTCGATGAGGTCCGCAGCGGCGTGTCGGGCAACCTGTGCCGCTGCGGCGCTTACGCACACATCTTCGCCGCCGCGATGCGGGCTGCGGAGTTGAAGCGGGAAGGGGGTGCCTCATGACCGTCGATCGCGAGCGCCCCTACTGGCTCGAGGGAATCGACCTCCCCGATGCGCCTCCACAGGATGGGGACGAGGAGCCGTGGGACGAGACCAAGGTGGTCGGTAAGCCGCGGCCGCGCGTGGACGCGTACGAGCGGGTCAGCGGCTCGGCCGTGTACCCCGCGGATGTCGTTCTGCCGCGCATGCTGTACGCGGCCATACTGCGCTGCCCCTACGCGCATGCGGAAGTGAAAGGCGTGGACACCAGCCGCGCAGAGAGCATGCCGGGGGTCAGGGCGGTGCTCAGCGCCTTCACGCCGGAGGACGCGGCCACCAGGCCGCACAGTGAGTTCATTCGCGAGCGGCTGTTCAATCCGCACTGCCGCTTTGAGGGCGAGACGGTCGCGGCCGTGGCCGCCGAGACGCCTTACCAGGCCTGGGACGCGGTGCGGGCCATCGAGGTGGATTTTGAGAGGCTGCCGTTCGTTTCTGACGAGCGCCGGGCGCTCGAACCGGATGCGCCGCTGGTGCATGACGAGGGGAACCGCGTCGCCGCACCCAGCACGTACGAGCGGGGCGACGTGGTGGCGGGATTCGCCGCTGCCGACGCAGTGCTGGAGCAGGAATACCGCTCGGAGTGCGAGGTCCATACGCCGATGGAGCCGCACGGAGCGGTCGCCAGGTGGGACGGCGACCAGCTCACGGTTTGGGAGTCGACGCAGGGCGTCTTCAACGTGCAGTCCAGCGTGGCAGGCGCCCTGGGAGTGCCGTACTCCAAGGTGCGTGTAATCGGTCACTACATGGGCGGAGGCTTCGGCAGCAAGCTGCGGTCGGGCAAATACACGGTCATCGCCGTGCTGCTGGCAAAGAAGACGGCCAGGCCCGTGAAGTGCGTGCTCACGCGCGAGGAGACGTTCCTCGCGGTGGGGAACAGGCCGCCCAGCAACATGCGCCTCAAGGCGGGGGTGAAGCGCGACGGAACGCTGACGGCCATGCAGTTCTGGGGCACGGGCAGCGGAGGCGCCTACCGGGCCGGCGGCACTTCCCTGCTGGACTGGGTGGTGCGCGATCTCTACACCTGCCCCAACGTGAAGACCGAGACCACCGACATCTACATCAACGCCGGGCCCGCACGGCCGTTCAGGGCTCCCGGGCACCCTCAGGGAGCCTGGGCGCTGGAGCAGATGATGGACGCGCTTGCGGCCGAGATCGGCATGGACCCGGTCGAGCTGCGCCTCAAGAACATCCCCACGTACAGCCAGGCGCGGGAGGGGAATCCGCCCTACACCACCACCGGCCTCAGGCAGTGTCTGGAGGACGGGGCGGAGTCGTTCGGCTGGTCGGGCGCGCGCTCGCAGACAGCCGGCGGCTCGGCCGACGGTCCAGTGCGCCGGGGCGTGGGCGTGGCCGCGTGCCTGTGGCCCTATGGCATGGGTGCACCTCCGGCGACAGCCATCGTCAAGCTCAACTCCGACGGCACGGTGAACCTCAACACAGGCGCTGCCGACATCGGCACCGGCACCAAGACGGTGCTGGCGATGGTCGTTGCGGAGGAGCTCGGAGTCGACCCGGACGGAGTGCAGATAGAGCACGCCGACACCGGCACCACGCAGTTCGCCGCCGCGAGCGGGGGCAGCATGACCGTGCCGACCCAGGCACCCACGGTGCGCTCGGCAGCGATCGACGTTAAGCGGCAGCTGTTCGAGCTCGCAGCGGACGAGCTGGGAGTAGCCGCCTCCACCCTGTACATCAGGGACGGCAAGATCTACTCCAGCGCCGACGCAAGCCTGGAGCGGGAGCCCGCCAGCCTCCGTGGCCTCAGGCGCCGCCGCATGATCACCGGCGTCGGGCACCGCGCCCCGAACCCGGAGGGCAAGGTGGTCAACCCATTTGCCGCGCAATTCTGCGAGGTTGAGGTGAACACCCGGACCGGCGAAGTCAGGGTGCTGCGATTCGTGGCCGCGCACGACAGCGGACGCGTGATGAACCTGCTCACATACCGGAACCAGGTGTTCGGCGGCATCGCGATGGGCATCGGCTTCGGAATGACCGAGGCCCGCGTGCTGGACGGCGCTCAGACGGGCAAGATGGTGAACAAGAACTGGCACGACTACAAGCTCCCCACGGCGCTGGACGTGCCATCCGACATGGTCTGCGTCCCGGTCGATCCGGAGGACCGCGAGGCCAACAACACCGGCTCGAAGGGCATCGGCGAGCCGGCCACGATCCCGACGGCTGCGGCGATAGCCAATGCCGTGTACCAGGCAACCGGGGTCCGCATGGCCGACACACCGATTGACCCGGCCAAACTCGTCGAGGCGCTCGCGGCGCAGAGGGGAGAGTGAGTATGCTGCCGCAATTCAGCTACACACGGCCGAACTCGCTCGACGACGCGCTAGCCCAGCTGTCGGGCGATGGCGCCGTCCCCCACGCAGGCGGCTCGGACCTCCTGGGATGCCTGCGCGATGGCGTGTTCGAAGCTCACAAGGTCGTGAGCCTGTCGGCCCTCGACGAGCTCCGCGGCATCCGGCAGGTTCGCAGCGGAGGCATAGCCATCGGCGCGCTCACGAGCGTCGCCGAGGTGGCCGCCAACCCGCTCGTCACGGAGCGCTACACCGCACTGGCCCAGGCGGCCGCGGCCGTAGCGAGCCCACAGCTGCGCAATCAGGGGACCATCGGAGGCAACATCTGCCAGCGGCCGCGCTGCTGGTACTTCCGCGGGGAGTTCCACTGCCTGCGCAAGGGCGGCGGCACCTGTTACGCACTGGTGGGAGAGAACCAATTCCACTGCGTGCTCGGAGGCGAGCGCTGCTACATCGTGCACCCTTCCGACACTTCAGCGGCGCTGGTCGCGCTCGCCGCGACGGCCCACATCGCCGGTCCCGACGGAACCCGTACCGTCCCGCTGGACGAGTTCTTCGTGCTGCCCGGATCGAACGTGCAGCGGGAGAACGTGCTCGAGCCCGGCGAGATCGTGACGGAGATCGTCCTGCCGCGACCTGCCAGGGGATACCGCAGCTCCTACCGCAAAGTGCGGGGCCGCGGTGCATGGGACTTTGCCCTGGCCGGTGTGGCGCTGGGAGTGCAGTTCGACGGCAACCGCGTGCGGTTCGCGCGCGCCGTGCTGAGCGGCGCGGCGCCGATTCCGTGGCGCTCGCACGAAATCGAGAGCGTGATCAGCGGGACGTCACTCGACGCCGGCACCTGCGCGAACGCCGCGAATGCCGCCATGCGGAACGCGCAGCCTCTCAGCCGCAACGGCTACAAGCTGCCGCTGTTCCGCGGCCTGATCGAGCAGGAACTGCTGGCGATGGGGAGCGCCTGACTCAACTCCCGCCGCTGCTCACCGCGAACGGCAGCCGCTCGAGCCGGTCCAGGCATCCGGTGTCGAGCCCCTCTGTGGTGCCGGCCGCCACGAAGTCGGCCATGATGCCCTGAGCGCAGCGGGGGAACGGCGAGTGCGCCGTTCCCTCCATCACCAGGTGCAGGCTGTTGGGCAGTGCGGCCGCCACTTCGTCACCCCAGCGCGGCGGCGTGGTCGGGTCGAGCGCCCCGGAGAGGAGCAGCACGGGCGCATCGGCCGATACCGGCTCGTGGAAGTCCGCAGGGCTCTCCCCGCGATCCCACTCCTCGCACGCGGCCACCAGAGTGTTGCTAGCGGTCATACCCAGAAACGTGCCCTCGGTGTCCCGCGCGATGTCGCGTTCCCGGAGCGCGTCGTAGTCTTCGGCACAGAACACGGACAGCCCCATTCCGAAGTACAGACTGCGCGCCACGGCCAGCGTGGCGGTGACAGCCGGCCGGAAGGCCCCGAAGTCGCCGTCGAACGCGCGCTGGACAACCATGGGCAGGAAGCGCTGCGAGCGCGCGTCCATCAGCAGGCGCCGCACACCGCCGGCGAACACGTCGCGTGTGATCTCGATGCTCACGGTGTCCCCGATGCCGCCGTCATAGACCGGCACCGTGACCGGGTCGGACTCGAGCCGCAGCAGCACGGAGTTGAGCTTGCGCCCCAGCTGCTCGTAGGCCCCCCCGCACCGGTCGTCGGCCTCGCAGTCGTCGACCAGACGCTGGAACGATGCCTGCGCGTCCCGTGGATTGTCGGCGGCGAGGTTCCCGCTCGGAGCCAGCACGCCGCGCAGGGTCGCCGTGCGCACGCGCTCGGGGTGCCGCCGCAGGTACTCGAGCGCGGCACGCGTCCCGTAGGAGCCTCCGTAGAGATTGAGCTGTTCGTAACCCAGCCAGGCGCGCACTTCCTCGATGTCGGCAGCGGCCTCGGTCGTGGTGTAGAAGCGCAGGTCGGCATGCCACTCGAGCTCCGCGCGGCATGCCCGCGCCGCCTCGGGCGGGAACACCCAGCCCAACAGCATCAGGGCCTGGTCCTGAGGGGTATCGAACTCGCACGGCAGCCCGTTCGACCTCCCGGTGCCCCGCTGATCAATCATCACGATGTCGCGCTCTCGCAGGATCCGGGCGAAGCGGTTTGCGTTGCCGGCGGCTCCGTCCGTGGCGGCCTGTCCCGGGCCCCCAGCCAGCGTGAGCAGCGGTTCGGGCGCAGCTTGCGACGAGCGCGCCGCGAGGATCACGATGTTGAGGCTGATCATGCGCGACCCGGCGGCCCCGCGGTCCTCGGGCACGTGATACCTGGCGCAGCGCACCAACTCGTCGATCCCGCGTACCTCGCAGGTCACCGGCTCCAGGTTGTTGTCTGCGTCGGTCGGGACCCTGCTCCCCTCGAACGGCTCGACCCGGTCGAGCATGGCCCAGCTGCCGCTGAACCGGTCGCCGTCCAGCTCGCCGAAGAACACGACCGAGTCCGCACCCGGGAGGCTGGCGGTCACCGTGAGGCTGGTCCCGACCAGCTCGACCTGGGTGATCGGCATCGCCGGCCGAATCGAGGTGTACATCAGCCCCTTCACGTCCTCGTCCAGCGCCGTGATGTGGATCGTGCCCGTGAAGGGATCCCCCTCGACCGTGGAGCTTTGGAAGTCGTAGCGGCCCAGCGGCGGGGCGGGACCCTCCTGTGCCGCCAAGGCCGGCGGGATGAGCAGCGCGCAGAGTGGGAGGAACGCGAGGATGAATCGCTTCGCCATGGGTGGCTCCGGAGTCCGGCGTTTGGCCATAAATTACCCCGCTGCAACCGGTTGTCGAACACCGCCCCGGCAGCGAGTGTTCCGGAGCCGGGTCACCGCGGAGGATGACCATGCCCACGAGTCACCGGATCGAGGTCGACGGCTTCGCCCTGCACGCGAGGGACGACGGCCAAGGGCGCCCAGTGATCTTCGGGCACGGGTTCCTGTACGACTGGCGCATGTGGCAAGAGCCCATGGAGATGCTGGCGCCCGACCACCGGGTGGTCGCGTTCGATGCCCGCGGCCACGGGAGCAGCGGCCTGCCGGACGGGCACTGGACCATGGAGGACCAGGGTGACGACTACGTGCGCGTGATGGACGCCCTGGGCATCGACCAGGCGGTGGTGGTCGGGCTGAGCATGGGCGGGATGGCGGCGCTGCGCATGGCGCTGCGTCACCCTCGGAGGGTGCGCGGGCTCGGCCTGATAGACACCAGCGCCGGCGGCGAGACACTGGTGCGCCGGACCCGCTACCGGATGCTGTCGCTCCTGGCCCGGGCCTTCGGCATCCGGCCCTGGCTCCTGAAGGAGGCTTCCAAGGTGATGTACGGGGCCACCTTCCGGCGCCATCACCCGGAGCGGGTCGAGCAGTGGATGTCCGGGATGTCCGACTACGACCCCAGGATCATCGCGCGCACGCTGCGCCCGATCGTGAAGCGGGGATCGGTGGTGAGCCGGCTGCCCACCATCGCCGCTCCGGCCCTGGTCATCGTGGGAGACGAGGATCAGACCACTCCGCCCCGGGAATCGGAAGTCATGGCGGAGCGGCTCCCAAGCGCCCGCCTGGTGACCCTGGGAGCCACCGGCCACATGTCCCCGCTGGAGCGACCCGAGCAGACGGCCGGCCTGATCCGCGAGTTCCTGCACGAGATCGGCTGGTAGGCCAGAGCCGGCTCGGCCCGGCGGCGAAGTGGCCGGGCCACATGGAATTGCCCCGGGATTCCGAGTAGCTTTCGGTTCTTCATGCCGGTGCGGATGCGGTGGGTGGTCTCGGGCGGATGCCGGCACTTCTGCCCCCCCGACCGGATGACCCGGCCGCTCAGAAAGCGCGTTCAGAGGTAGTCCAACATGAGTATCAGTCTGATTGGCAAGTCGATCGGCGAGTCGGCGACTCTCAAGCTCAACGAGACCGCAGCGATCCTCCGCGCCAAGGGGGAGCCGGTCATTCACCTGGGCGGCGGCGAGCCCAAGACTAAGCCGCCGATCGACGCTCTCGTCGCGGCCGCAGGGCTGCTCAGCTCCGGCGAGGTACGCTACACACCCGCCGACGGGATCCCAGCCCTAAAGCAGGCCGTCATCCGCTACACCGAGGAGTTTTACCACCGCAAAGTGGAACCGGAGAACGTGATGGCCTCGGGAGGCGCCAAGCAGGCCATCATGGTGGCGCTGCAGGCGATTCTCAACCCGCAGGACGAGGTCATCTTCCCGGTCCGTACCGGTACGGCCGGACGACGGCTCGTTCCAGCCGCGCCTGGAGGAGATCGAGCGGAACGTCACGTCCTACACGAAGGCCGTGATCATCAACAGCCCCAACAACCCTTCGGGCGCCATGTACTCGGAGGATTTCATCGCCGGTGTGGTCCGCTTCTGCGAGCAGCGGGGGCTGTACCTCATCATGGACGACATCTACCACCGGCTGATCTTCGACGGCCGCAAGCCGATCAGCTGCTACGACTACGCCGAGGACCTGTCCGAAAACTCCAAGCTGGTCGTGATCAACGGCGTGTCCAAGCAGTACGCCATGACCGGCTTCCGGATCGGATGGGCGGTAGCCAACAAGAAGCTCATCGAGGCGATGACCAACATCCAGGGCCATCAGACCTCGGGCCCCTCATCGCTGCTGCAGCACGCTGCGGTTGCTGCGATCAACGGCGTGCAGTCCAGCGTCGAGGGCCTGCGGATGACGCTGGAGAACAACCGCAACGTGATGATGGCCGAGCTGGACGCGTTCGACGGGGTGAAGGCCACCAAGCCGGACGGCACGTTCTACTGCTTCGCGGATTTCAGCACCTACGAGAAGGACTCCACCAAGCTCGCCGAGTTCCTGGTTGACAAGGTGCGCGTCGTGACCGTGCCCGGTGTGGAGTTCGGCATGGAGGGTTACCTGCGCCTCTCCACGTGCGGCTCGATCAAGGACATCACCGAGGGCATCGAGCGCATGAAATGGGCGCTCGATCCCAACGCGCCCAACGAGCTCTACATCGGCGACCGTAAGCTCGTGCGAGACTGGATGTAACACGGACAGCGGCGCGCGGACCGGCTCCGGGACGCGGCCCCTGCTCACAGAGGAATAGACGCATGGCGAAGTACCTCAAGTTCACCACGCCCGCGCTCAAGCAGGCAAAGGACCTCAAGAGCGACTACGGACTCAAGAACCACGGGTTCGTTGCGCTGGACCGCGTGTTCTGGAATCTCCCGACGCCGGCGCTCTACGAGGAGGCCATCTTCCGCGGCGAGGGCCACATGTCGAAGGGCGGCCCGTTCCTCGTGGACACTAGGCCGCACACCGCACGTGCCGCCGCGGACAAGTTCGTGGTCCAGGAGGACTCCACCGACAGCGAGGTATGGTGGGGCCAGTACAACCGGCCCTTCGCGCCCGAGAAGTTCAACGCGCTGCTGGCGCGGCTGCAGGCGTTCCTCCAGGGTGAGGAGCTGTTCGTGCAGGACTGCTACGCTGGGGCGGACCCGGACTACCGGATGCCGATCCGCATCATCACAGAGAAGGCGTGGCACAACCTGTTCGCCCGCAACATGTTCATCGGCCTGGAGAATCAGGACGCCTACAAGAAGCACGTGCCCGACTTCACGATCATCCAGGCGCCGTCCTTCAAGGCGGACCCCCGTGTTGACGGCACGCGAACTGAGACCGCCATCATTCTGAACTTCGCCCAGCGGATGGCCATCATCTGCAACTCGGGCTACGGCGGTGAGATCAAGAAGAGCATCTTCACCGTGCTCAACTTCCTGCTGCCGCGCGAGAACGTGCTCGCGATGCATTGCTCCGCGAACGTCGGCAGCAGCGGCGACGTGGCGCTCTTCTTCGGCCTCAGCGGCACGGGCAAGACAACGCTGTCCGCTGATCCCAACCGGCAGCTCATCGGAGACGACGAACACGGCTGGAGCGACGACGGCGTGTTCAACTTCGAAGGCGGATGCTACGCCAAGGTGATCCGCCTCTCGGCGGACAACGAGCCGGAGATCTACGCTGCCACGCGTAGGTTCGGCACTATTCTCGAGAACGTGGTCTACGACCCCACGACCAGGCACGTGGACCTGGACGAGGATTCGATAACGGAGAACACGCGGGCCTCCTACCCGCTCGAGTTCATCCCCAACACGGTGTCGGAGCGCATGGCGCGCTCCCATCCGAAGAACGTCATATTCTTGACCTGCGACGCGTCAGGCGTGCTGCCGCCGATCTCCCGCCTGACGCCCGAGCAGGCGCAGTACCACTTCATCAGCGGGTACACGTCCAAAATCGCCGGCACCGAGATCGGGCTCGGCATCGAGCCGCAGATCACGTTCAGCGCATGCTTCGGGGCGCCGTTCATGGTACACCACCCCTTCAAGTACGCCAGCCTGCTGAGCCAGAAGCTGGACAAGCACGGAGCCAACTGCTGGCTCGTGAACACGGGTTGGACCGGAGGGCGCTTCGGCGTCGGCAAGCGGATCAGCATCCGTCACACGCGCGCCCTGCTGAACGCCGCCCTCGACGGCAAGCTGGACAAGGTGAAGTACCGCAAGGACAAGCTGTTCGGGTTCGAGGTGCCGACAAAGTGCCCGGACGTGCCCGAAGAGGTACTCGACCCCGCCGCCTCATGGAGCGACAAGGACGAGTACTGGAAGAAGTACGATGCGCTGGCCGCGCGTTACATCGAGAACTTCAAGCTGTTCGCTGACGGGTGTCCGCCCGAGGTAGTGGCGGCCGGACCGAAGCGGCTGGCCAGCGCGAAGTAGGCTCCGCGCCTCAGGGAGGATCGAATGGGCAGCAGCCGTCAGTCGGATTTCCTCAAGCGCCTCTCGACCGTGGGATTCGGTCCGCGCGAAGCCATCGAGGTCGTGCTGGGCAGCATCGTGCACGACGTGCGCGAGCAGGCCGTGCACAAGCGCTTCAAGGAAGACGAGATGGAAACCGTCATCCGGTTCCACGACGACGCCGAGCACCTGTGGCGCGACTCGATGGCGACCGATCCGCCCATCGAACCGGCGGAGCTGCACAGCCGGTGTCAGCGGCTGCTAGACGAGGCAATCGGACCCCTGGGACAGTTCCACTCCAAGCTCGAGCGCTGCGTGCGGAACGCGCAGGAGCTGGCAGAGAAGCACGGGGGCTAGCGATCCGGCTGACCCTCTTCGCGGCCGCGCTCCTCGGCGCGGCCGCCTGCGCTTCGGCCCCGGCGCCGCCCGCCGAGGTGCTCACCGCCGAGACTGCGCCGTCCGCGGTGCTGCCTCTCATACCAACGCCGCAGCGGATAGCACCGCACACCGGGTCCTTCCCGCTCACACCGCGCACCCCGGTCGCCCTTTCAGACCCGAACGATGCGGAGCTGCGTGCGCTGGGTGCCCGCGCCGCCCGCTACCTAGGCGCCGCGCTGGGCTCGGAGCTCGACGTTGTCGAGTCTCCGGCCACGCACGAGACCAGCGGGGCGGTGGTGCTGCTGCTGGGAGCGGCGGGGATGAACCTGGGAGCCGAGGGGTATCGCCTTGCCGTCGGGCCTGCCCGCATCCAGCTGGTCGCGGCCACGCACGCGGGCCTGTTCTACGGGCTGCAGACCCTGCGGCAGCTCCTGCCGGCCGCCGGGCCCAACCTGCCCGCTCCGCTCGGCTCTCTCGCGATCCCCTCCGTGGAGATCGAGGACCGGCCGCGATTCAGCTACAGAGGGATGCACCTCGACGTCGGACGCCACCACTTCCCGGTGGCCTTCGTCAAGCGCTACATCGACATCCTCGCTGCGTACAAGTTCAACACGTTCCACTGGCACCTCACCGAGGACCAGGGGTGGCGCATCGAGATTCGCAAGTACCCGCGCCTCACCGCCGTCGGGGGCTGCCGCGCCGAGACCATGCTGGAGAAGAACTTCGACCCGTACGTCGGCGACGGCGTCCCGTACTGCGCCTACTACACGCAGGACGAGATCCGCGAAGTGGTCGAGTACGCCAGGGCCCGCTACGTGACCGTCATCCCGGAAATCGAGATGCCGGGCCACTCGGTGGCCGCCCTGGCCGCATACCCGGAGCTGGCGTGCACGGAGGGGCCGTTCGAAGTGGCCACCGTGTGGGGAGTGAAGCAGGACATCTACTGCCCCAGCGAGGAGACGTTCGCCTTCCTCGAGGACGTACTGACCGAGGTGATGGAGCTGTTCCCCTCCCGCTACATCCACATCGGCGGCGACGAGGCGCCCAAGGCGCGTTGGGAGGAGAGCGAGCTGGCCCAGGAGGTGATGCGCCGCGAGGGGCTGGCAGACGAACACGAGCTGCAGAGCTACTTCATCCGGCGGATAGAGCGCTTGCTGCTGGCAAGCGGGCGCAGACTCATTGGGTGGGACGAGGTCCTCGACGGCGGGCTGGCTCCGGAAGCCACGGTTATGTCGTGGCGCGGCATGGACGGCGGCATCGAGGC
>JBDHJM010000091.1:0-7368 GCA_039586895.1 Gemmatimonadota bacterium
GCGTCCGACAGGGCCCTCGAGGCGGTGCGCGCGACGTTCGCCGTCATGTTGGGCACGCAGTAGTGGACGACCTCGTGCACCACGTACGTGGGGTTGTCGAGGGTGGTGGGGCGGCTGGTCTCAACACACCCGCCCTGGTCGATCGAGAGATCCAGGATCACGCTGCCGGCCCGCATAGTGCGGACCATGTCCTCCGTGATGAGCCATGGCGCGCGGGCCCCCGGGATCAGAATGGCTCCGATGACGACGTCCGCGATGGCCGTGTACTGGATGAGCCGCTCGGGTGTCGGAACCTGTGTCACGACGCTCGGCAGCTCCCGGTTCAGCGCCCGTAGCTTCTCCAGGTTGTCGTCGAGCACGATCACGTGGGCGCCGATGGCGGCGGCGCGCCGCGCCGCCGTGCGCCCCACGGTCCCGGCGCCGAGGATGAGCACGGTAGGCGGTGCGATTCCGGGCACGGTTCCGAGCAGGATGCCCCGTCCGGCCATCTCGTTCTGCAGGTAGTGGGCGGCGATGTAGACGGCCATCTGTCCCGCCATTTCGCTGAACGGCAGCAGGATGACGCGCTCGCCATCGCCGTTCTGCACCAGTTCGTAGCCGATCACCGTGGCCTCGAGCTGGCACAGCCCCTCCACCAGCGTGCGCGGTGCGACGGCGAGATGGTGGAATGCGCAGATGACGGATCCCGGCTTGACGAGGTCGAGCTCGTCGCCCGAAAGCATGCCCACCCGACACACGAGGTCGGCGCGCTTGTACGCCTCCTCGCTGCTGTAAACCACCTGTGCCCCGGCGGCCTCGTACTCGCCGTCCGTGAAGCGAGCTTCGAGCCCGGCGTCCTTCTCGACTACGACTCCGTGACCTTTGCGCGTGAGCCGGGCGACCCCGTACGGGGTGAGTCCCACCCGGTGCTCGTGGCGGTGCGTTTCCCGAGGAACGCCGATGATCATCTGTCCTCCGTGTCTCGCTTGACCCGCCAGGCCCTACGCCAGATGTTCAGGGCGCCATGCGAGCCGTCACGTTCACATTCTCGATTCCGAAGTACCTGCTGGGCAAAGCCCTTGGTGGGCTGAGCGACGCCGTCGTGTTCGGTGCACCCAGCGCTGTCTCCCTCGCCGATCTCGCCCAACCCGAGCTCCCGGACGAGAGCTGGGTGAGTCTGGAGATGATAGCCGGCGGCATCTGCGGCACCGACATCGGCAACCTGGTTTATGCGGCCAGTCCCATCCTCGAGCCCTTCGCCTCGTTTCCCGCAGTAATGGGGCACGAGATACTCGCCCGTGTGGTCGACGTGGGCCCGGCTGTCACCCGTGTGCGGCCGGGCCAGCGCGTTGCGGTCGACCCGATCGTCTCCTGCGCCGTGCGCGGCTACGGTGCCGCCGACATGTGCCCCGCGTGCACCGGAGGGTATCCCGGCGCGTGTGCCCGCGGCGCCGAAAAAGGGCGGCTCACCGTAGGCGGCCGTCCCATGGGCGCCGGAATCTCCGTGGGCTACCACCGCGACCTTCCCGGCGGCTGGGGCGAGCGGCTCATCGCCCACGAGAGTCAAATCTACCCGGTGTCCGACGCGATCGACGATCGCACCGCGGCGCTGATCGAGCCCCTGGCGGTGGCGACGCACGCGGTGCTGCGCAACCCGCCGGCTGCCGGTGAGCGCGTGCTCGTGATCGGGAGCGGCTCCATCGCCCTCGCCACGGTGTGGGCGCTGCGCGCGTTGGGCCACGACGGAGAGCTGGTAGCACAGACGAAGCGGCCGCAGGAGGCCGAGCTCGCCCGGCGGCTCGGCGCCGGCGAGGCGGTCGCGCCAGGTGGGCCCGCTCGGGACGCTCTTCTCGCAACCGGCGCGCGAGCGTACAAGCCGCCGGTCGGTCCGGAGGTGTTCGCCGGAGGCGGCTACCCGCTCGTGTTCGACTGCGTAGCGAGCCGTGCCAGCCTGGACCAGGCGCTGCGGTTCGCCGCAGGGCGTGGCCGCATCGTTATGCTGGGGTGCGCAGCCGTGCTGCGGCGGCTGGACCTCACGCTGGTGTGGGCGCGGGAGCTGTCCGTGCTGGGATCGCTGGGATACGGAACGGAACGGTGGGAGGGGGAGTCCCTTCACACCTTCGAAGTCGTGCAGCGCTTGCTGTCCGCCACCGGCGCTCCGGTAGCCGACCTCGTGACCCACACCTACCCCCTGTCCCAATATCGAGACGCGCTCGCTGCGGCACGCCACCACCGCACTAGCGGCGCGGTCAAGGTCCTGCTCCAGCCTTAAGCGGCCGTTACGGCCTCCTCGTACGCGCTGATTCCCTGCGCGAACGCCACCTCGTTGAGCTCCAGCAGGGCGCAGTCCTTCTGCAATGCGTCGCGCATGGTTGTTAAGAAGCTTTCCTTCGGGAACAGCTTGGTGGCGGCCTGCATGGCGCCCAGCGCGACCACGTTCTTCACCATCGACTTGCCGAGTTCGGACGCTATCTGCGTGCAAGGTATGCCGACCATCTGAACGCTCGAGTCGAGCTCGGGCGGTTGTGGGATGATCGAGCTGTCGTAGATCACGATTCCGCCCGGCTGCACCCGCGGTCCGAACTTCTCGAGACTCGGCGGGTTGAAGGCCACCAGCACCCGCGGGTTGGGCGACGCCGGTGAGAGCACCTCCTGTGTGGCGACGTGCACGTCGGCGTACGATGTGCCGCCCCGCGACTCGGGTCCGTAGCTCGGGATGTGGGTCGCGTCGAATCCCTCGTTGATGCCCGTGCGTGCGGTCAGCACGGCTATGGTCTGCGCACCGTCTCCGCCCGCGCCGGCAAACTTGATCGCCACGTCCTCCTGGTCGAGGTGGGTCGGGAACGAATCTCCGAAACGCTGCGGCGGCTCGGCTGTGCCCCCGATGGCCCGTGTCACCACGGCGGGCTCGAAGCTCGGAGTGCCCAGGTCGAACCACGGTTCCACGTCCTCGTCCTTCTTCACGCCCAAGGGGTAGATCGGGAGCATCCGCTCCTTGACCCACTTCTCGGCTTCGAGCGGCGTCACTCGCCAGTGAATGGGGCACTCGGAGAGCACCTCGACGAATGCGAGTCCTTTGTTCTCGACTTGCAGGCGCAGTGCCTTCTTGATCGCCCGCTTCGCCCTCGTGCGCTGCTTGTTGTCGAACAGGGCAACCCGCTCCACGTAGATAGGTGCGTCCATCTGGGCCACCGTCTCGGCCATCTTGACCGGGACCCCGGTGAGGCGGTCCCGTCCGGCCGGCGTCGTGGTGGTGCGTTGCTCCATCAGGCTGGTGGGGGCCATCTGCCCGCCAGTCATGCCGTAGATGGCATTGTTGACGAAGATGAACGTCATCGGCAGGCCCATCGACGTGGCCTGCATGATCTCGGCGAGGCCGATGGAGGCCAGGTCCCCATCACCCTGGTAGCTGACCACCACCGAGTCGGGGTTGGCCACCTTGTGGCCCAGCGCCACGGCAGGCGCCCGACCGTGCGCCGCCTGCGAGTTGCCGACGTCCAGGTAGTAGTACATGAAAACGCTGCACCCGACGGGCGAGATCGCGACGGTGCGATCCCGGATCTCCAACTCGTCGATGGACTCGGCCAGGTACTTGTGTATCAGCCCGTGGCCGCATCCCGGGCAGTAGTGTGTCGTCAGGCCCTTGAGGCCCTCCTTGGCGTGGCGCTCGAAGCGCCCGTAGAACGCGCTATCCATTGTGGCCCCCTGCCAAAGCGGCGATCTGGTCCACGATCTCCTCCAACTGCGGCAGCACGCCGCCGAAGTGCTGGATCCGGTGGATCGGTGGCACTGCCGTGACGCCCGCGTGGCTCAGGGCCAAACGCGCCTCGTCCTCCAGTTGGCCGGGGCCCGCTTCGACCACGACGATTCCGCGCTTCCCTTCGAGCAGCGGCTTCAGCGCGTCGACGGGAAACGGCCACAGCGTGATGGGCCGGAACAGCCCGACCTTCACTCCCCGTGCGCGCAGCTCCTGCACTGCGCCCTTGGACATGCGCGCCGGCGTATTGCACGCGATGACGATCCAGTCGGCGTCCTCGCAATGGAAGCACTCGGCCCGCTGCTCGTTCTCGATCATGCGCCGGTACTTGTCGTTCAGCATGACGTTGTGGCTCTCGAGCTCGGGCTCGTTCAGGTAGATGGAGGTGTGCAGGTTGCCCCGGTGTGCCGCATCGCCGTACACGGCCCACTCCGGCATGCCCGGGTGCACGAGGTGCTCCGGCAACGTGACGCGCCCCGTGACCTGCCCGAGGTATCCGTCACCCGCGATTACGACCGGATTGCGGTACTGAAACGCCAGGTCGAACGCCAGCATTGCCAGGTCGAGCATCTCCTGCGGGTTGGACGGGGCGAGCACTACAGCGTGGGTGTTCCCGTGGCCCAGCCCGCGGCATGCGAGCTTGATGTCGCCCTGTTCGGGTCCGATGTTGCCGAGCCCGGGGCCGCCCCGCATGACGTTCACGAAGACGCCGGGAATCTCCGCGCCTATCATATACGAGATGCCCTCAAGCATGAGGCTGAAGCCGGGCGACGAGGTGAACGTCATGCAGCGCAGACCGGCGCCGCCGCAGCCGTACATCATGTTGACCGTGGCCACCTCGCTCACTGCCTGAACGAAGACGCCGTGCAGCTGGGGCAGCAGCCGCGCCATCAGCTCCGCCCCCTCCGTCGAGGGGGTGATGGGGTAGCCGAAGAAGTGGCGGCACCCGGCCAGCATGGCTCCCACCGCCGCCGCGTGGTTGCCCTTGAGCACCAGGGGCTCGAGCCGGGGCAGCGGCACCCGCCGGTCCGGTATCGGCTCGGGTGTGGTGGCCGTGGTGGCTCTGGGACCGAAGAAGCTGAACGGATCGCTCACCACGATGTCGATCCCCTCGGCCTCGGGGGGCGTCGGCATCAGGCCGTACGGCTCCGGACACGCGTCCCAGCACAGCCCGCATCCGTTGCAGGCCTCCAGGTTCACTTCGATCGGCGTGAACCCGGTGGTCGGGTCGATCTCCGTTCCCAGCTGGATGCAGTGCTTGGGGCAGGCCTCGATGCACCTCCCGCACGCCTTGCACAGCTGCGGAAACAAGAACGGCTTCGGTCGACTCTTCGTCTTGGCAGTTACCATATGGTCTATTCCCGGTCTGGCGTCCGGGGGGCGCTCATCTCCGGACGCAGCCTGCTGCTGCAGTAAGTCTCGAGCATGCGCACGGCCCGATCGGCGGTGCGGAACGTCGGTACACCGTGCCCGTCCAGTACCTCGACCATCGGGTCGTACTGCGATCCCGCATCGACCACGGCCACCCACGCCTTGGCGTGCGCCTGCATGAGTCGCCCCATCCGGGATGCGACCGAACCGGCGGCCCGCACGTCCTCGCCATGGCCGTCATCCGCAAGCGTGTTGAGCGCACCGGTGGGCGGCACGCACCCCACGATGCCGACGTCCACGTTCGCGTCGTCCAGCACCGTGCGGATCACCTGTTCGTAATCGGCGTCGCCCATGGTGGGTGTGAGGTCTATCGGGTTGGCGACGGCGACGATCTCGTCCAGCCGGCTGCGGCGCAGCACGGCTCCGAGGTTCTCGCGGGTGTCGTCAGTGAACGACGCAAGCTCGAACCGGCCCAGCGCGTCGGCGATGGCGACGCACTCGAAGCCCGCGTTGGAGACGGCGCCCAGCCGCCACCCGTCCACCCGCTTGCCGCGCAGGAGGCCGGCGAGGCGGATGAAATCCTCGAAATCCGCCAGCGACTCCGCCACCACGACCCCCGCGGCCTCGGCCAGCCGGCGGGTCACCTCGTAATCCCCGGCGAGAACCGCCGTGTGCGATGCAGTGGCGGCAGCTCCGGCCTGAGTGCGGCCGCCGCGGTACAGCAGAACGGTGCGTCCGCTGGCCGTGATCTCACGCGCGGCTGCGAGCCAGCGCCTGCCGTCCAGCGGGCGGAAGCCCTCGACGTAGCAGGCGAACAGCTCGATCTCGCTGTCGTCCTTGAGGTAGGTCAGGTAGTCGCCGGCGGTGAGGTCGGTCTGGTTTCCCACCGAGATCAGGTAACTGGGGTTGAGGCGCGCGAGCTTGCTAGAGCGCGCGGCCGCGAAGGCGCCGCTCTGCGACACGATCGCGACCGGGTCGGGGGGGCCGGACCGGGCCGGCAGCTTGTGAGCCGGCACGAACATCGTGTCCAGGCGCCCCGGGACCGAGCGCACACCCAGCGAGTTGCCTCCGTTGACCAGCGGCCCGCGCCACTCGGTGCCACGCGCCGCCTCCAGCGCATCGCGCACGCGGTCCTCGAGCCGCTGCGTGGTGTGGAGTTCTCCTAGCCCGCCCGGAATGAGCAGGACGGCCTCGGCCCGCCTGCCGGCGATCACCTCTTCGAGGGCCGTGGCCGCGTCCGCTGCGGCTACGCTCAGCACCATGAGGTCCACCGGCTCCGGGAGCGAGGCGATGTCGGGGTAGCATCGCACGCCGAGCAGGGTGTCGTGGCCCGGCTTGACCACCGCGAGCCGCTCCGGGGGGAAGCCTTCCCGCAGCACGTTCTCGAGGATGGTGCGGCCGGGGTTCCCCCGGGCCGATACGCCCAGGATTGCCATCGAACGGGGGGCGAGCAGGGCCGGGAGCTTGTCGAGCGGCCGCTCGGCTGCAGCTCGCGGTCCGCGCTCTCGCAGCTTGACCAATACGTCGAGTGCCACCGGGCCGCGCTCCGTGAGCGCGATCGGGCTGATCTCGAACTCCGCGATGGCTCCGCATTCCGGCCGGGCCGCGAACTCCATGAAGCGCCGCACCAGTTGGGCGAGCTCCTCTCCCTCCAGCCGCCTGCGGCCGCCGCGCGCCTCTCCCGTGGCGAGGGGGGTCACTGCACTGGCCGCGAGGAGCTCCCGGACCTTCTCCGGCTCGGTCAGATCCGGCGCCAGGACCACCACTCCGGCCCCCGGTGCCAGGTGCTGCGCCAGGAACTCGGCGTGCACACCACCCGGCCCGTAGCTGACCACCGGGCCGAAATCGGCGGTGTTGCGGAAGCCCAGTAGCAGCTCTCCGCCCAGTGAGTCGTCGTACAGCACGAACTCGTTGACCGTGAAGCCCGCTACAGCTCGGTCTCCCAGGCGCCGCTCGATGTTCTCGATTGCCGCGATAACGGCCGAGCGGTCGTGGGGGACCACGACCACGCCACCCAGGTCGGTTCGGTGCAGGATATCGGGATCGGCGACCTTCACGACCAGCCGGTCGCCGGGGAAAGCACTTAGGTCGAGCGCCGCTGCCTCGTCGACGCCCGTCACGAAACGGTGCACTGGTACCGCGAGGCCGAGGGCCCCCGCCAGGGTGAAGCCCTCTGCGTCCGTCAGGACGCCACGCCCCTCGCTGCCGGCGCGTTCGAGCACTCCTGCGATACCGCCATCTACGACTGCGCGCACCCCTTG
>JBDHJM010000128.1:0-2657 GCA_039586895.1 Gemmatimonadota bacterium
CGATCCGGAAGCGGGCGATCCCAAGCTGGTCGTCGTCGACATCCAAGCGGCGGGTGCCCTGCCACGGCCGGT
This sequence comes from Gemmatimonadota bacterium, assembly GCA_039586895.1. Classification (GTDB taxonomy): domain Bacteria; phylum Gemmatimonadota; class Gemmatimonadetes; order Gemmatimonadales; family GWC2-71-9; genus WVYX01. Next base: position 73 of record JBDHJM010000128.1, read on the forward strand.
GACCCTGAGGGAGATCAAGGCCGACAAGGCCCTGGCCGAGCTGGCGTTGGTGCGCATGCCGCGGCTCTCGGTGGTGCCGGCGACCCAGGCGCAGTGGAAGCGAATGCTGCAGTTGGCGGCCCGCTAGCCCGTCGTCGGTACCGCCTTCAGAAACCGCCGGGCCAGCGCCGGGCCGGCGCCCGCGTCTTCGTGCTTGAAGAAGACGAAGGCCTCCTCCCACGGCTGCGCCGCAATGCGCTCGGCCCAGCTCGCCAGCTCCTTGTCATCGTAGGCTTCCCTCCGTAGGCGGAGGTACCCCCGCGAGCCGGTGGTGACGAAGGGCGTCTCGCCGTCGTCCGTGTCCGCCACGCACAGGGCCGCGTCGCGCTGGCGTAGCGCCTCGTATACCTCGTCGTCGAACCACGAATCGTTGCGGAACTCGAACACCGCCGGCCAGCGGTTCGGCAGGAGCGCGAGGAACGCCTGCAGTCGATCGAGGTCCTTCTTGAGGTTGGGCGGCAGCTGGAACAGGGTGGGTCCCAGCCTATCGCCCAGCACCGAGGCGTTCCGCAGCAGATACGCGAGCGGGTCGCCCGCGTCCTTGAGCCGGTGCTGATGTGTGATGCGGCGTGAGGCCTTGAGGACGAAGCGGAAGCCGTCCGGGACCTGCTCCGCCCACTGCACCAACATCTTCTCAGACGGTAGGCGGTAGAAGGTGCTGTTGATCTCCACCGTCTCGAACTGCTCGCCGTAGAAGCGCAGCATCTGGTCGTTGGCGAGCTTCTCGGGATAGAAGCTCCCCTTCCATTCCTTGTAGGAGTAGCCACTCGTCCCAGCCAGCACCCGCATCGCGACCTCGACCGATTCGGTGGAACGGCAATTCTCGGTCCGGCCGCGACCGGGCGCAAGGCCGCATGGCTCGCCGCTGTCTGGAATGGGGTGGGGCAGCGCCCTATCTTCGCTGCACCGCCCAGGCCTCCACACGAAGCCCGGTGGGGAAGGGACGAACAGATGGCAAACCGCGCGATGGCACTGCTCAGACAACTCGAGCGGCTCAAGGACACATTCGGTGGCAACGTCCCGGAGCGGCGGCTCGAGCTGCTGCGGGAGCTGGACCGGCGGCGGCTCGGCAGTGCGCAGGCCGTATCCCGGTTGCATGAGGTACTGTGTCTCGCCCGCGCGTACCCCGATGATTCGGAGGTGCTGGCGCAGATCGAGCGGATGCTGGCGGGGTTTGCCTCCCGCGGTGATCTGAGGCGCTCCCGCGCGGAGCTCGAGGATTCTGGGATCGCCGGCACGGCCATCAACTACGCGTTCTACTGGTTCACGGCCGAGTGGCTCGCGCGGCGGTGGCCCGGTCAGCTCTCCATCGATTGGCAGGCATTCGAGAACGCCGAGCGGCTTCCAGAGCTGATCCACCTCGTGCTCCCCTACACTGAGACCCTCGCCGTGGCCGAGATCGACTACGAGCCCGCCGAGTGGCTCCAGCAGCTCAAGGGACCCAACGAGACCGACGCGGACTTTCTGATTCGCCGCTTCGCCGCGCTGAAGAGCGATGCCTTCGGCCGGGAGGAGAGCTTCGAGGCGCTCGACGTGCCGCTCCGCATTGCGCCTGGGGACGACACACCGTCGCGCACGCACGCGAAGTATGCGCGCGTGCCGGTGTCGTGGAGTGGCCGGCCCGACCTGCGGCGGGAGATGCTGCGCCCGCCGTTGGCGATGCGTGCCCTGAGCCTGCGCCGCGGGCAGGAGCTCATCGATTTGGCACGGGAGGCGATGGTCACGCGCAGCCGCGACCTCGACATCTTCGTACATGCCGACAAGCGGGACGCCCGGCTCATCGATTGCGGTGAGGGCCTGCAGTTCGCCTGCTTCGGAGCCGTCCCGGAGCGGCGGTTGATGCTCGACGCTGTGTACGGGTTCCTCACGCTGAAGAACGGCGTGCCCATCGGCTACGTGCTCATCAGCGCGCTGTTCAACTCGGCCGAAGTGGCGTACAACGTGTTCGAGACCTACCGGGGCGGGGAGTCGGCGTACATCTACGGGCGGGTGCTGGCGGCGACGCGCGACCTGTTCGGCGTCGATACGATCACTGTTCCACCCTATCAACTGGGCCACGAGAATCTCGAGGGACTCGAGTCCGGTGCATGGTGGTTCTACTACAAGCTGGGCTTCCGCCCGCACGACACCGCCGTACGGCGGCTGCTGCGCAAGGAGCTCGCCCGCATGAAGCGGAAGCCGCGGCATCGTTCCAGCATAGCAACGCTCAACGAGCTCTCCTCGGTGAACATGTACCTCTACCTGGCGAAGCCGCGCGCCGATGTGCGCGGCCGTATCTCGCTGGGGAACATCGGTTCCCGGATCTCCCGCTACCTCGGCGACCGGTTCGGTGCGGAGCGCGAGCGGGGGGTGGCGACGTGTGCGGAGGAGGCGGCGCGGTTGCTGGGGGTGCGCTCCTTCCGCCGCTTCTCTGTGGGACAGCAGCTCTGGTGGGAGCGCTGGAGCCCGCTGATCATGGCACTCCCGGGGGTGGCACGGTGGAGCGCAGACAACCGGCGTGCTTTGGCCGATGTGGTCCGGGCCAAGGGCGGACGGCGCGAGTCGGA
>JBDHJM010000092.1:0-7576 GCA_039586895.1 Gemmatimonadota bacterium
GAAGTCGTACTCGATGGGATACTGGGCGGAGATCGGCGTGGCGCAGAGGGCCAACGCCGCGGCCACCATCGTCCATACGGTCAGGGATCGCTGCATGCTCGCTCTCTCCACGTATCGGTTGAACCGGCACCCCGCGGGGCCGGCGCGCTACTGCCCTTGCATGACGATTGGGGGCGTGGGACGGTTGCGGCGAAACCGCGGGGCCGTCCCAGTCGTCAGGTAGTAAGAGTAAGCAAGGTAGGCGGCATGCATCCCGACATGATCAAGATGATCGAACTCGGCGCCGGCCTGCTCATGGTGCTGGGCATGGTAGGTGGCGCAAGGTACATCCTTTGGGACCTGCCCCGGGGGCGTTTCCGCCGCTTCGAGGACAGGATGGAAGAGCTCGAGGAGCGGTTCGATCAGGTGCTCGACGCGCTATCCCAGCAGAACGAGCGCCTGGAGGATTACCACGAGCGGCTCGACTTCGGAGAGCGGTTGCTGGCGCGCAAGAGGCCCGAGGCGGCGACTCCGGTGTAGCAAACAAGAGCGCCCGGCACATGGCCGGGCGCTCATTCTACTCACTGCTGCTGCGCTCAGTTCCACGACGTAGCGGCTACCCACTCCTCGAACGACGTCGGTCCCACGCCGTACTCCGCGGCCGTGCCGGCGATGTCCACGCTGTAGCCCACATTGTCGAACCACTCCAGCATGAGTGCGAAGTCGTCGCTGAACTTGCGCACCTCCTCGATCGGCACCGAGAAGAACTGCACCGGCTTGCCCTTGGCCTTCGCGATGACTTCCGCGGCCTCGGGCATCGTCATCTCGTCGCCGGCCAGGTCTATCGCCTTGCCGTTCATCTCGGCATGACGCTCGAACGCCATGCAGCCGTACTTGCCGATGTCGCTCACCGCGATCATCTGCAGTCTGGTGTCCGGCTTGACGCCTATCGCCAGGTTGCCCTCATCGATAGCCGGCTTGAACCACGGCGAAAGCAGATTGTCCATGAAGAAGACCGGCCTGAGGATGGTGTAGGACGGGAAACCGAGGCCCCGAATCGTCTCCTCGACGCGGGACTTGTTGTCGAAGTGGGGAATTCCTGTGTTCTTGTCGGCCGATCCCACCGAGGTGTACACGAAGTGCTGCACGCCGGCCTGCTTGGCGAGCTTGGCAATGTCCTTGCCCTGCCGCTCCTCGCCGTCTATGCCGGCCTCCCAGCTGTTCTGCACCGCGAACACTCCCCAGGCACCCTCGAGCGCCGCCTCGACCGAGGCGTGATCGTCGAGGTCGCCGCGCACTACCTCCGCCCCGAGCGCGGCCAGCGCCTGGGCTGCCTCGCCCTCGGGCTTGCGGGTCATGGCCCGCACCTTGTGGCCCGCGGCCAATAGCTCCCGCGCCACGGCACCGCCCTGCTGGCCGGTCGCACCGGTCACCAGGATCACGTCAATGCCCTTCTCCATATGTCAATCCTCTCTGGTTCTCGTTGTATCTTGGCTCTGAAGGGGGGGATTGTAGTCGGGATGTGGGTGGTGTCAAGCGGGGCAACCCCCATCCCCTCCAGATTGTCTAATCGGTGACTCTGCGACAGGGTGGTTCGGGAATGGCACGCATGCGAGTTGGCACCATCATTGGGGTAGCGGCGGCACTGGCCACCGTCTTCGCCGCCTGCTCCGGCTCGGAGGGAGCGGGGGCCGGCAGCTGGACGGCGGTGGCTGACACCACGGGCGACACGATCACCGTGCGCACCACGGCCGGCAGCGTGTGGGGCGAGACCACGAGGCTGGTGGAGGAGGTGCGCATCGGCACGATGGACGGCGCCGACGAGTACATCATCGGCGACCCGCGCTCGATCGCCGTGGGCAACGATGGCGTGATCTACCTGCTCGACCGGCAGGTGCCCGTGGTGCGGGCCTACGGCCCGGACGGCACGCACCTGTACGACATCGGCCGCTCCGGCGGCGGCCCCGGCGAGTACGAGAGCCCCGACGCGATGGCCACGCTGCCCGACGGCCGCGTGATCGTGAAGGACCCCGGCAATGCCCGTGTCGCAGTGTTCTCACCCGAGGGCGAGTACCTCGAGAACTGGAGCCATGGGGGCGGCTTCAACACGAGCCGGCGGTACTACGTCGACAGCGCCGGCTACAGCTACCCCATGATCCTGCTCAACATGGGCACCGCTCCCTGGGACTGGCTCTACGGGCTGTCCCGCACCTCTCCCTCCGGCGAGCTGCTCGACACTCTGGCGGCTCCAACCTGGGACTACGAGATCGCGCAGGTGACGGGCAGTCGCGAAGGCAGCAGCAGCAGCAGCCAGGTTCCGTTCACCGCCGATGTGTCGTGGACCTTCAGCCCGCACGGCTATTTCGTCGGCGGGCTCTCGACAGACTACCGGGTGGACCTGTTCCGCCCCGACGCGCCGCACCTGCGCATCGAGCGGGAGTGGACACCCGTGGCGGTGAAGTCGGCGGAGGCGGAAGAGCGCCGCGAGCGCATGACGGAGCGGTTCCGCCGCCAGTTCGGATCGTGGCGCTGGAACGGGCCCGACATCCCCGACACCAAGCCGCCTTACAGCGACATGTTCGCGGACTTCGACGGGCGCATCTGGGTCGTGCTCTCGCAGGAGGCAGTGGCCACGATGACCGAGGAGGAGGCGCGCGAGGAGGAGCGGCTCAGCGGCCGCGTGCCGTTGCGCTTCCGGGAGCCGGCGGCGTTCGACGTGTTCGACGCCGACGGGCGCTATCTCGGTTTCGTGCGCGCTCCGGCGTCGCTGCGCACCGATCCGGAGCCGCTCGCCCGCGGCGACACCGTGTGGGCGGTGGTGCGCGACGAGCTGGACGTGCCCAGCATCGTGCGGTTCAGGATGGTAAGGGGGGAGGGTTAGTACCCGAGTCTACTTGACGCCCGCTTGACGTGGCTACGACACCCTCATCTCGCGGCCCCGAGATGAGAGGTGTCACATGCGCGGCAGAAGCTGGCTCGCTGTTCTGGCGCTCGGCGGTGTAACCGCGTCGGTCGGCTGCGAGCTGCCCACAGAGAGCGGAGGCGGAGGGAGCAAGTCGACCAACTCCATCTGCGTCGATCTCATATACCCCTGCAAAGACGATAACGGTGCGAACATTGTCGCACCCGGTCGGATGAGGAGACTGCGCGTCACCACCGTGACCACCGGGTCTCCCCTCCATTCCACAGTGCTGTACAAGCTGAATGTCAGGAACGATGTCGGGGGGGCCGGCTGGTTCATCTCGCCGAACAAGTCCTGGATCTACGTGTGGGGCGGCAACCCTCCTGGGGAAGCCGACCATCTCGTCGAGCTGTCGGACGTCCCGACGAACTGTGTGGTGCAGGGAGCGAATCCCCGGACGGTCACGATCCCGAGGACGACCATCGAGGAGTTTCAGGCGTCTCCGGTGGAGACCACCTTCGAGGTCGTCTGCAGCTAGCCGGGCCCCACTACTGCTTCACGTACACCAGGACGTTCGGCGCGCCGCCTGACAGCACATACTCGAGTGTCATTCGTGCACCGCTCACAGGACCGGACAGGGTGGCCGCCGGGCTAGCCTCGATCGTGATAACCGCCGTTTCCTCCGTGAAGACCCAGTCACACTCGAGCGCTGTCTCCGGCGAGTCATCCCAACTGTAGGACCACTCACAAGTACCGCCGTCGGAGAATGTGAAATGGTCGTAGTCGACGTCGGCGGTCCAGGTATGCGACCCGATATACACCGTTACGGTGCCCGGCACACCCGCGTCGTTCACCGACGTGAGATTCCATCTGCCTGGAACGTCCTCGATGCCAACCGAATCGCTGCAGGCGCCGGCGAACAGCGCGGCGCCGCAGAGTAGGGCGCACAGGAGCGTGTAACGTGTTCGCATGGTGTGACTCCTCTTCTACCCGCCCGCGGGAATCATCCCCATCTGTTGCATGAACCCCAGGTTGTCCTCGAGGGCCCACCACTCGGCGATCTGGCCGTCCTCGAACGTGATGATGTGCACGGCCTCGTAGCGGATCTCCGCTCCGGTCGGCGGGAGACCCTCGAACTCGCCCTGGTGGGTGCCGTTGTTCGTCACCTGCACGACCACCTTGTTTCCCTCCGCGACCAGCACGCCGAGCTCGTGCGTGTTGTCGGGGAACGATGCGTAGAACTGCTGGATCATGCCGAACACAGTCTCTCGGTCGAGCGGACCCGGGGCACCGACCATGTAGCACGGTGCGTCTTCGGGCCACAGCTCCCGCAGCCTGTCGAAGTCCTGCGCGTCGATGGCGGCGAAGACGTCCAGCACTAGTGTCTTCTGTGCCTCGATCTCGCTCATCTGTGGTTGGCAGCCTACGAGAAGAAATGCGGCGGCGAGAGTCACGGTGGGCATGCGCACGGGACTGCCTCCCTCTGGGGTCCGAGGAAGAACCTCGCTCAGTGCTCCCTGCCATCAAGGGCAGTCTGACTCGGGTTTCCCGGCCTCAGCGCCTCCTGATTGACAGCACTTCCACTATCTGCCCTACCTGGCAGACGCTCGCCATGTCCACACGCGGTTTGAGCGCAGCACGCACCTGGAGACCGTCCTCCCGGAACTCCTCCGTCAGGTTGATGGGCTCGTATGTCTTCTCCTCGACGGCGAGCGTCCAGCAGCCGCCCTCCAGCGGAGTGAACTGGACGGTGGCGTTCACCCAGAACGCGTCTGGATCGTCGATCGGCGGGTCCTGGCCGGGACCCTGCGGGCCGGTCGAACACGAGAAGCCTGCGGTGGCGAGCACCAGGGCCGCGGAGAGACAGGCGAGCCATGCGGCCCGAGCCGAGATGCTGACGTTCATGCGCATGGGCGCCTCCTGCTGAAACCTCACCATTCCATACACCGTCCGGAACCCAGGTTCCTGCCCTTGCCCCTGCCGCCAAGAATCTGCAACATATGCCCTCCCACTTCGGCGGGAGCGCCACGATGAGTCACCAGGCACGCATCAAGCAGGCCTTCGAGCGCAGCATCAAGGCCCTGGAGAGCCGTCCCTTCCTGGGCCAGGGCACAGCGGTCACGCGGGCACGGCTGCGCGACGGCCTCACCTGCGATGTGGAGGAGGGGCAGTGGAAGCTCGTGGTGGACATGAGCGAGAAGGCCGGAGGCGCGAATGCCGGACCCAACCCCGGCATCCTGGGCCGCGGCGCGCTGGCCTCGTGCCTGGCCATTTGCTACGCGCGGTGGGCGGCGCTGCGCGACCTGCCGCTCACCGCGCTCGAGGTGGAGGTGCACGCCGACTACGACGCGCGCGGTGAGAACGGCGTGTCGGACGACGTGTACCCCGGCTACTCCGAGATTCGCTACGTGGTGACCGTCGAGAGCGACGCGCCGGAGGCCGACGTGATGCGCATGCTCGACGACGCCGACCGCTACAGCTCCTACCACGACGTGTTCCGCCGGGCGGTGGACCTCAAGCGCGAGGTGAAGCTCGTGGCTCGGGCGGGAGAGTAGGCATGGACGAGAAGCTGCAGCGGCGCGTGCAGCGCTACGGCTGGGACCGCGCTGCCGACCACTACGAGGGCTACTGGGCCAGCCAGTTAAAGCCGGCGCAGCGGTGCATGCTCGAGATGGCGGCGCTCCAGCCCGGTGAGCACGTGCTCGACGTGGCGTGCGGCACGGGGCTGGTCACTTTCCCTGCGGCCGAGGCGGTGGGTGCGGAGGGGCACGTACTGGGCACCGACATCTCCGACGCAATGGTCGAGGCGCTGCGCAGCGCTGCCCGAGAGCGCGGCCTGGCGCACGTCACCTCCGAGCGCATGGGCGGCGAGGACCTGAGCCTGGAGAATGAGAAGTTCGACGCGGCGCTCTGCGGGCTGGGCCTCATGTACTTCCCCGACCCGGTCGAGTCGCTGCGGCAGATGCGGCGGGTGCTCAAACCCCGGGGACGCGCGGTGGCGGCCGTGTGGGGCCACCGCGACCGCTGCGGCTGGGCTGAGATCTTCCCCATCGTGGACTCACGGGTGAGCACCGAGGTGTGTCCGCTGTTCTTCCAGCTCGGCACGGGCGACGCGATGCAGTACGCCTTCGAGGCGTCGGGCCTGGCGAAGATAGAGGTCGCGCGCATCTCCACCGTATTGCACTACGACAGCGCGGACGACGCGCTGGGCGCGGCGTTCGTGGGAGGTCCGGTAGCGCTCGCCTACTCGCGCTTCGACGACGCCACGCGAGAGGAAGCGCACGCCGAGTACCTCGCCTCCATCGAGCCGTACCGCAGCGGCAAGCGCTACGAGATTCCCGGTGAGTTCGTGATCGCGCGGGGGGAGCGGCTGGATTAGGTCACCCGAACTGCTCGAGCGCCACAGCCGTTTCGGGAAACTCCCTGAGAATCCGCCTGTCGACCGTCACCATGGATACCCCGAGCTCCTGAGCCAACGTCACGAACTCGCAGTCGTACGCCGAGCAGTTAGAGTCGACCGCGAGGCGAAGCACCCCGGACGGGTCCGGCTCGAACTCGGCTCCACCCAAGACACCGACCGCCGCGGAGTACAACTCCATGGCATCGGCCACACTCAACTCACGCCGGTTCAGGTAGGCCGCAAGCACGCTGCGAAACTCGCTGCGCCACAGGAAGGGAGCAGCCCAATCGGGATCGGCAAGCAGGGCACTGCGCGCCGCCTCGGTCCGGCTACCCGGTAGCAGCAGGTAGGCCACCACGTTCGTATCCACCACGATCACGGGCGACCCTCGCGCCTCGCCCGTTCGAGCACCTCGTCCGTGAGGCGGGTAACCCGAAGCCGCGCCCGCAGCGCATCGACCCGCGCCAGCGTCTCCTCCGGATCGCGCCGCCGACCCACCAGCACCCGCTCGAGCAACACCAGCAGCTCGCTGTTCACGCTCCGGCGGTGCGCCTCGGCACTTCGCTTGAGGCGTTCGTACAGCTCGTCCGGGATGCCCTTGAGCGTGAAGGTGCGCATCGCCACTCGATGGTTTGTTAATGGAACCATTATGGAATCTACAGGCAAAGTGATACAAGACAAGGGGTTGGGTGATTCGGGCCCCACGATGCTGCCCGAATCGGGGGATGGCGTCACCGGACCATCGCACCGATGGCCCGAGTCACGCGGCTATTGGCTGGCGGACGTATAGCGTCTGCTCGGCCGTTTCCACGATGAGGTGCTTGCAGCCCGCCTCACGCGCGACCCCGATGCGCCGTGCGATCAACGCCGTCTGGGCGCCGCGGCCGCGGAACTCGGCCACCGTGCTCGCGAAGTCGAACCACGCCACCTCGCCCTCGGCATAGAACGCGGCCGTACCGATCGGCGTCTCACCCTCATAGGCCAGGTAGTGGAACCAGCCGGGGTGCCCCACCAGCCCGGCCACCAGCGGCAGCAGCGCGTCGCTCCACTCGAAGGCGCGCGTGAGAATGCGCGCGAAGGTCTCGGCATCCTCGGGACCGATGCGCCGCACCACGGGCAACGCCCGCTCCACGCTGAACTGCGACACGTCGCGGTACAGCCGCACCCAGTTGTTGTGATGCGTGAAGCCGCGTTGCGCGAGCCACCGGAGCAGGGCGGCCGGCTCTGCGTCCGGATGGACCTGCACGAAGAAGCGCGGCACGTCGTGCCGCGCGAAGCAGGCCATGATCTCGTCG
>JBDHJM010000093.1:0-10026 GCA_039586895.1 Gemmatimonadota bacterium
TCATCTCCGGTCCGTCGGTGTACATCTGCAACGAGTGCATCGCCCTCTGCAACGAGATCCTCGCCGAAGACGAGGAGCGTGAGGTTCATGAGGCGATCACGCAGGTGCCCACCCCTGTCGAGATCAAGGAGGTGCTGGACGAGTACGTGATCGGGCAGGAAGAGTCGAAGAAGGTGCTGTCCGTCGCGGTCTACTCCCACTACAAGCGCATCAATTCCGAGTCCATCCGCAGCAACGACGTGGAGCTGGAGAAGTCCAACATCCTGCTGCTGGGACCGACTGGCGTCGGGAAGACGCTGCTGGCCCAGACGCTCGCTCGCATCCTGGACGTGCCCTTCACGATCGCCGACGCGACCACGCTCACCGAGGCAGGCTACGTGGGCGAGGACGTAGAGAACATCCTGGTGCGGCTGCTGCAGGCAGGCGACTTCAACGTCAACGAGTGCGAGCACGGCATCGTCTACATCGACGAGCTCGACAAGGTCGCCCGCAAGAGCGAGAACCCGAGCATCACGCGTGACGTGTCGGGCGAGGGCGTGCAGCAGGCGCTGCTGAAGATCCTCGAGGGCACGGTGGCGTCGGTTCCGCCCCAGGGCGGCCGCAAGCACCCGCAGCAGGAATACATCCAGATCAACACCCGCAACATCCTGTTCATCTGCGGCGGCGCCTTCGACGGACTGGAAAAGATCATCGAGGCCCGCACCGGCCGGCGGCAGATCGGCTTCAGCAAGGAGGAGATGGAGGCGGGCAGAGCGGAGGCGCTCGAAAGGAACCCGTACCTGGAGGTCGAGCCCGACGACCTGCTGCGTTACGGCCTCATCCCGGAGTTGGTGGGCCGCCTCCCCGTCACCGTGGCGCTCGATTCGCTGGACGAAGAGGCCCTGGTGCAAATCCTGCTCCAGCCCAAGAACGCTCTCAGCAAGCAGTACAAGAAGCTGTTCGAGCTGGAGAACGTGGGACTCACGTTCGAGCCCGAAGCCCTGCGTGCGGTGGCGCAGCACGCCGTCAAACGCGGCACCGGCGCCCGCGGGCTTCGATCGATCCTGGAGAACGTGATGACGGACATCATGTTCGACCTGCCGGGGCGCGACGACGTACAGGAAGTCGTCATCACCAAGGAAAGCATCACGGAAGGCCGGCCACCGCTCATCGTCACTGAGCGGGCGCGGGTCAAGAAAGAGGCCTGAGCACCGTCGAGTTCGTCGGCAGCTTTCCGGCTGCCGATTTCCGCCTCTCCCCCATCCGACCCGAGATCGCCTTTCTGGGCCGCTCCAACGTCGGAAAGTCCTCGCTCATCAACGCCCTCGTGGGCCGGCGCACCCTGGCCCGCACCAGCAAGCAGCCCGGGAAAACCCGGGCCGCAAACGTGTATAACGTCGAGGAGCGGTTCTACCTCGTGGACCTGCCGGGGTACGGCTACGCCCGGGCGTCCAAGAAGGAGCGCCGTGGTTTCGGGGTCCTGCTGCGGGAGTATCTTTCCGCCAGGAAGGCCCTGGCCGGCGTCGTCTGGCTGCTCGACGTGCGGCGCGACCCGTCGGCCGAGGACCGCGAGATGGCGGAGCTCCTGGTGGAGCGCGGCGTGCCGGTGCTGGTGGCCATCACCAAGGGTGACAAGCTGGGGCGCGCCCGGCGCGCCGAGCAGGCACGGGCCATCTCGGGCGCCCTAGGGTTAGAGGAGGACCAATGCATCGTGACCAGTTCGCGAACGCGGGACGGAATCGAGGAGCTGCGGGACACCATCGACGGGCTGTTCGGCTCGCAGTAGCCCTCGGCGCAGTCTGGCTGGGGCTCGCGGCACCGCTCTCAGCCCAGGGCGAGGGCTCCCGCTGGATGATCGACTCCCTCACGCCCATGGGATACGGCAACCTGAGCCAGGGCGACGTGTCGATGCGGTTGCAGACCGAACTGTTCGAGATCCGCGCCCTCCCGCTGCAGGAAGGCGTCCTCCGCCTCCTCAAACCCGACACGTACAACTCGTTCCACAGCCTGATGGTCAGGAAAGAGGATGAGATCCAGCGGGCGGCGGATCGATGGGGGGTGCGTGCTCCCACGCTGCTCCTGGTGACCTTCTTCGGCAGGCAGCGGGAGGCACGGTTCCAGCCGGACATCCTATTGGTCACCAGCCAGAACCGGGTGTTCCGGCCCGTGCAGATCTTTCCGCTCTCACCGCAGTGGAATCAGAACCAGGTGAGCCAGCGCGAGACCCAGACGGCCGTCTACATGTACCCGGACGGGATCCGGCTGCAGGACGCGATTGAGCTGTCCTACGACCGGTTCGCGACGCGTGCCTGGGCGGCCATCATCCGCGTGCTGGATAGCGAGTGGAACGCTGTTCAGGCGCGCGCGGCGCGGGACCGGCAATAGGGAGACCCCGCCTGACAGGCGGACCGCCGACGGCGCCGTTCGCCCCATTCGACTCCTGCCGGCCGAGAACCAGCCGGTGGGCGACCAGCCCCACGACGTAGATCACTCCGGCGGCGATGTGGGCGAGTGCCACCAGCCGCAGCCACCACTCGTGAGTCACGACCTGGATCAGGTAGCCGGTCAGGATCATCGCGCCCGCCATGGCCGCCGCCGTCAAACCCGAGCCGAACCCGCGCCGGACCCGCAGGCCCAGCTGCTCCCACACGTGGCGCATGGTGATGATGCCGAGGGCGAACACCAGCAGCGGCCCCGCCAGGATGTGCAGCTTGAGCACGAGCGGCTGCAGCGGGTGGTTGATGACCGACCACTGGTCCGCCGGCTCCAGGAAGTACTTCATCACGAGCAGCACGAGGCCGGTGAGAGCCGTCGCAAGCGAGCTGACCCAGATGGCCCATCGCTCGAACCTGTTCACGACTGGCCGCCCCCGGATTCGAGGGGCCGGATCACTTCGTGTACGGCCAGCGCACGCCGAGCCGCAGCCACGACCGCTTCCGACGTGAGTGTGGCGCCCGTCATGTTCACGACGGCACCCTTGAGAGAGAGATCATCGTCCAGCCGCCTCCCCTCGAGCTGGGCAATCCAATTGTCGGGCACCTCGTACTCCGGCGGTTCGTCGAACNGCCCCTCGGGCGCCACGACGATCATGAGCACCTCGCGCAGCGTCCGCACTACGTGACTGTCGAAGTAGGCCACGCCGAGCGCGGTGTCGCCACGCATACCGACGTAATACGTCACCACCCTGCTGGTGACCTCCGCCCCGCCGCCGGCCAGGGCGCGGGCAGCCTCCAGCGCGGAGTCGTCGAGAAAGGCCGTGCGGCGCTCCACGGCGGCGTCCGGGAACGCCAGCTGCAGCGCCTCCTCCTGCGTGAGCCGGACCTGAGCTCCCAGCGGGGCCGCCAGCATCACGACGCCCGCCAGGACCCCGCCCGCCACGGTCGCGGTGACGTGCCAGCGCCGGGCCGAGCCGCAATCAGAAGACATACCCGATCGCCAGGTTCCACTGATTCACACCCGTGTCGGCAGCGTTGCGCCGCACCTGATAGTCGCCCTTGACGACGAGGTTGGGTATGGGCTTCCAGGCCGCGCCGAAGGTGGCGATGTCCTCGTCCGTAGCCGGATTGGCGGCGAAGCCCGCCGGAACCCGGCTCTGCGTATCGATTTGCTCGTAGCGCACGAAGGGGGTCAGCTGGTGTCGCGTCCGCGCCGAGCGGAGCACATCGTAGCCTCCCTCCACGTACCATCCCACCATCCGCTCTCCGATCGAGGCCGCGCCGGTCAGACCCTTCGCTTCGTTGAGCAGGTCCACATCGTCGACGAACGCCATCGAGAACAGACCGCGCACGTCGAACCCGTGGGCGCGGTACTGGGCGTGGGCCTCCCAGATGAACGTCAGGGCGTCGATCGTGCTGCCCGGATCGGAAACAGCCGGGGTGTCCTGGCCGGACTGCCCCAGGTAGGCCGACCCGCCAATCATCACGCCGAGGGTGCCGGTGTAGTCGAGCCGCGCCACGCCGGCGAAATCCTGGGCCACGGCTTTGGAGCCCTTCTGGCGCCCCCCACGCACACCGCTGGCGTCGAACCCGCTGGCTTTCGACGACCCGCCCCCGACCGCGTCCAGCCCGCTCACCACGTATGCGCGGTAGCCGAACCCGCCCACCGCCCCGAACACCCCGATCCCGACCTCCCGCCAGGTGGTCGGCAGGATGCGGCGCTCCGTTTCCGATCGCTCGGTGGGCAGGAACGTGGTCGGCTCGTGCTGCTCGTTCACCAGCCCCATCGGCAGCAGCAGCAGGCCGGCCCGGGCGCCCACGGGATCGGTGAGGCGGTAGTCCAGGTACGCGAACTCCAGCGACACCGACCCGGCCTGCGCGGTGGCGCTGTGCTCCACCTCGATCTCGGAGTTGAACAGGATGCGGTCGGAGAACTTGTAGCCCACGTACACCACGCCGCGCAGGGCGTCGAGCTGGTCCGTCTTGCCGGACGGCGTGCCGTCCTCCCGGGTGGTGCGGAAGTTCTCGTACAGGAACTCGCCGTAGCCGCCGATCGAGACACCGCGGCGCACCCGGTACACCTTGGAGGCCGCCGGCCCGAGGCCGTACATGGCTGTATCCGCCTGCGCCACCACCTCCCGACCGAGCTTGAGCTCTTCCAGCTCCCTGGTGATCGCCTCGATCTGCTCCTCCAGATCTTCGATGCGGGCGCTGTCAGGCTCCTGCGCCGCGGCAGGAGCAAACGGCAGCAGCGTGGCTACGAGCACCGCAGCCGACCACGAGTAGCGCATCAACTCAATCCTCACCTGTCAGGTACGTGTCCATGGCCCGGTTCCAGCGGGCCTCCAGGCGCCCCTCGCTCTGGATGAGGAAGAGAGCGCCGAGATCATCCCGGTCCCGCACCCACCGCAGTCCGGCCTCCGGCCCCATCACGAACAGCGCCGTCGAGAGCGCGTCGGCGTCGAGCGGATCGCGAGCCACCACCGTCACGCTGCCCCAGGGCGCCACCGGCGTCCCGGTGCGCGGGTCCATCACGTGCCCGTATCGCTTCCCGTCGGCTTCGACGTAGCGCTCGGACTGGCTCGTGGTGGCCACCGAGCGGTCCGACACCAGGAGCCGGGCGGCCACCTCCCCTCGCCGCGCCGGATGCGCCACCGCAACAGGCCAGCCTCGACCGTCCGGCCCGGAGCCGCGCACCGCGAGCTGGCCCCCGAAATCCAGCAGCGCGTCGCCAATTCCCATGGCCTCGAGCTGGCTCAACGCCTGGCGCAGCCCGGCTCCCTTGCCGAACCCGCCGGCGTCGATCCAAGCCCGTGAGCTGGACCGCGCCGCCGCCCCGCCGGCGTCGTCGAACATGAACCGGTCCAGGCCGGTTGCCCCGCGCGCTGCAGCGAGCTCTGCCTCCGAGGGGAGACGCCCCTCTCCCCTGAGGCCCCAGGCGTCGATGAGCGCTCCGACCGCGGGGTCGAACGCGCCATCGGTGGCCGCATGCCAGCCGCGCACCTCGGCGAGGAGCGAGCTCAGCCGGGGGGAGAGCCCCACCCACGCGGCCGGCGGCGCTGCGTTCAGGCGCGCCAGCTCGGTGTCGTGCCGCCAGGTGCTGAGGAGGTCCTCCACAGCCCGGATCCGCTCCAGCGCCGCCTCGGCGCCCGCGAACCCGGCCTCCCGCTCGGCAGCGGCCAGCCTGATGCGCAGGCGGGTGCCCATCACGAACGCCTCCCGCTCCACCCACACGACATCCCGACCCGGCCCGGGCAGCGCCGCAGCGCCCAGCAGCACGGGGATGACAGCCGCGGCGGCCCAGACGAGATGCGGGCGGCTCATCCCCGCCCCCGCGGCGCGGCGACTGAGCCTCCGGGCAGACAGCCGGCCCCGCAGGCATTAGGATTGTGACGAATCGGGCCTCCCGGACCACCGGTGAGCTTGACCGTTTCCAGCGCCACCCGTTGTCCCCGGCGTTGCGGCGGGGCACTATACCCGAGCGCGCCGCTGGTATTTAAACAGGGCAACGGATTCCAGACAAGGCAGGCGCCCATGGTGCACCGCCCGCTCCGCAAGCTGATGCTCACGGACCCGGCCGCCGGGCTGTACGACCGGTGGCTGGCGGAGCTGGAGGAGCGCCTCGGGGACCCTGGTTGCGACCGCTACCTGCTGTGCCGGGAGGTCCTGTTCGACCTCCTCTACCCGGGGCTGGGAACGTACGAGAACCTGGTGGCCGATCCGCAGCTCCCCGCGGGCACCAGGGCCGCGCTGGCGGCGCTCGACCCGCACAACATCACGATGGAGCCCGAGTACTACGACGAGATCGACGCGGAGCGGTACGCCCGCGTGAAGCCGCTGCTGTGGCTGTGGCAGAGCTTCGACCGATCGCCCCTGGGCGGCGGCAACGTGGACCTGGCAATACGGTTCCGGCGGCTCCTGGCGCAGCACGTCTTCGGACGCTGCGGCAAGAACTTCAAGTGCTTCCAGTACGTGGAGTTCTCGTTCGGCTACAACATTGAGGTGGGAGACAACGTAGTGATCCATCGGCACGTGCTGCTGGACGACCGGGGCGGGATCGTGCTGGGCAACCGGGTCTCCGTGGCCGACTACGCCAACGTCTACAGCCACACCCACGCGCTCGCCGACCAGGAGGACGTGACCAACGCGCAGGTAGTGCTGGAGGACGGGGTGCGCATCACGTACCACGCAACGGTGCTGGCCGGCGTGCACGTGGGAGAGCAGGCGATAGTGGGTGCCGGCGCGGTGCTGACCAAGGACGCCAAGCCGTGGCACCTGTACCTCGGTGTGCCGGCCAAGCCGGTGCGCGTGAAGCCCAACGCGCCGCCTGAAATAACGGGGGCCGATCCGTGACGTTCGTCTGGATCGGCAGCGCCGTCGCGGCCCTCGCTACGGCGTGGTGGTTCGGCCTGTGGGTCGCGCGGCGCCGCGCTGCAAGCAGCACCGAGCCCGCCCTCACCGAGGCTCGCTCGGAGCTCACGCGGCGCCTCAACGAGCTGTTCTCACTGCAGGAGCTCACTTACGTCCTGTCGGATTCGATCCAGCTGGACCGCATCGCCGAACAGGTGACCCACTACGTGGAGCGCTTCATCCCGTGCGACGGCGCTGCCGTCGTGCTGGGCGACGACCCCCCCGACCGGCTGCGCGTACTGGCGGCAGGCGGATCGCTCAAGAAGCTCCAGGGCACCGAGGTAGCCGGCGGCAGGGATTCCGGATTGCTGGCGCTCGCCATGGCGGAGGAGCAGCTGCTCACCGTCGAGGGGGACGAGACGCCGCTCGTCATCGGCGACACGCACGCGCCCCAGGCGGCCGCCGTACCGCTGCGGGCGCACGGGCTCACGCTCGGCGCAATCGCAGTCGTGAAGCAGGAGCCCAAGGCCTACACCCAGGAAGACCTGCGGCTCCTCTCAACCGTCGCCACGCACGCAGCCATGGCGCTCGCCAACGCGCGGTTCTTCTCCCTGGTGCACTCCGGCAAGCTCCAGTGGGAGACCACCTTCGATGCCCTCGCGGACGGCGTGGCGGTGGTTGACGAAGCGGGCCGGGTGCGGCGCGCCAACCGGGCGCTGGCGGAGATGATGGGGATGAAGCTGCCCGACATCATCGGACTCGACCTGAGTGCCGCCCTGGCCCCGGGCACCGGCGAGCTGTCGGATCTGTTCACGGCCGCCCGCTCGAAGACCCGTCAGCCGCCCCTCACGTTCCGCTCCACTGCCCTGAACCGGATCCTCCGCGTCAGCCCGTCCCTGATCAGCCCGGAGGTGGCTCCCGGATGGGTGGCGGCGCTCATCGAGGATGTGACCGATCAGAAGGCGCTCGAAGCCCAGCTCATCCAGTCGGAGAAGCTGGCGGCGGTCGGACAGCTGGTTTCCGGCGTGGCGCACGAGCTGAACAACCCGCTCACCTCCATAGCAGGGCTGTCGGAGTTCCTGCTGCAGCACCCCGAGCCCGGAGAGCACGACCGCGACCACGTGCGCGTGATCCACGAGCAGGCCGAGCGCGCAGCCAAGATCGTGCGCGACCTGCTCGCCTTCGCGCGCAAGGGTCCCTCCGACGTCGGCGACGTGGACATCAACGATGTCACGCAGCGCGCGCTCTCACTCATCGGCTACGAGCTGCGCCTGCGGGCAGTGGAACTGTCTACCGAGTTCGCCGAAGGGCTGGCGCCGATCCGCGGCGACCGCCACCAGATCCAGCAGGTCGTGGTGAACCTGATCACGAACGCCGCTCAGGCCATGTCGGAACTGGACGCCGACCTGCCGCGCGAGCTACACGTGAGCACCGCATTGGAGCGCAAGCAGGCCGTGCTGCGCGTGGCCGACACGGGACCGGGAATCTCCGACGAGCTGCTGCCCCGGATCTTCGATCCCTTCGTGACCAGCAAAGCGTCGGGCAAGGGAACCGGCCTGGGGCTCTCCATCACCTACCGCATAGTGGAGGACCACGGGGGGCGCATAACAGTGGAGAACCGCCCCAAGGGCGGGGCGCTCTTCACGGTCGCACTCCCAGTGGGACGGCCCACGCCGTCCCCGGCGCCGGCGATCGATGAGGAAGGGGTGGTGACGACTACACCGCCCGAAGGCCGCCGCATACTGTTGGTGGACGACGACCCCGCCGTGCGCCGCATGATCGGGGTGCTGTTCGCGCAGGACGGGCAGGACGTGGAGGCGGCCACCGATGCGAACCACGCCGTGGACCTGCTGGGCCGCAACCGCTACGACCTCGTCATCGCCGACGCCCGCGCCGCCGTCTCGGCGGGAGAGGGCTTCGCGGAGGTGGTCAATGCGCGGTTTCCGGAGCTGGCGGGACGCACGATCCTGCTCACCGCAGACGTGCGGTCCGAGACGGAGGAGTGGCTGCGCGGATTGGGGTGCCGCTACTTCAGGAAACCGTTCAACGTGAGGGAGCTGCGCGCGGCAGCCGCGGAGATACTCCGCTAGGTCTCCCGTCGCGGCGAGATGCCGCGGGCGCGTGCCAGCACGGCCTGCAGCCGCGCCGAGAGGGCCCGGGCCCGGAAGGGCTTTGACAGGAAATCGTCGGCGCCCAGCTCGAACACCCGCACCTCAGCATCCTCGTCGCCGCGCGCCGTGAGCACCACCACGGGAATGTCTTCGGTGGCCTGGCGCGAGCGCAGGTGGCTCAGCACCCCGTAGCCGTCGAGGCCGGGGAGGTTGAGGTCGAGCACGATGATGTCGGGCGCGTGCCGGTCCACCTGATCCAGCGCCTCGACGCCGTCCGCCGCCTCCGACACGCTGTATCCGTCCCGCTCCAGCAGGTCGCGCATCACCTTGCGGAGCTGGTCCTCGTCGTCCACCAGCAGCACGCTGGCGCTGGACCGCCGCTGTGCCTGCTGCGACCGGATCTCGTCGATCAGGTCGAACGCGCCCGCAAGGGCGTCGGGCGGAGGGGGAGGATCAGTTTCGGGCAGCGTGGGCATCTCGAGCACGGCCGCCCCATCCTTGGCCAGCGCGCGCGCGCGGGGCCCGGAGCCACGCCGCTTCTTGGCATCTGCCGCGGCCGCCTCCTCATCATAGGGGACGTCCACAACGCGCAGCAGCTCGTCGATCGTGGTCTCGCCGCGCAGCACGTGTGACAGCCCGCTATCCCACAGGGACTTCATCCCCTCGCGGCGGGCGGTCTCGGCGATCCGCTCCGCGTTCTCATTGGCGCCGATCACCCGCTCGATCTCAGGCGTGATCCGCAGGATCTCCATGATGGAGAAGCGGCCCCGGTAGCCGGTCATCGCGCACTCGGGGCAGCCAACGGCCCGGAACACGGGCGTGTCGGAGGGAATCCAGCGCTGCAGCTTGAGCGGGATCGCCTCCACCCACACCTCCTTGCAGGTGGAGCAGAGCCGCCGCATCAGGCGCTGCGCAACCACTCCTCTCAGCGCGCTGGCGATCTTGTACGGCTCCATCCCGATGTCCACCAGCCGCGTCACGGCGTTGGGAGCATCGTTGGTGTGCAACGTGGAGAGCACGAGGTGCCCGGTGAGCGACGCCTGCGTCGCGATCTGCGCCGTCTCGCGGTCGCGAATCTCACCAACCAGCACCACGTCGGGGTCCTGCCGCAGAATGGACCGCAGTGCGGCGGCGAACGTGAGGCCGGCCTT
>JBDHJM010000094.1:0-6969 GCA_039586895.1 Gemmatimonadota bacterium
AGGTCGCTCATCTCACCATCCCATACGGAGTGCGGGTCATCGGGTTTCACTCCTTGAGGGGCTCCAGCAGCTCCCGCAGCTCCGCCCTGGCGCGGTGGATGTACGTCTTCACGGTGCCAAGCGGCAGGTCGAGGATCTCCGCTATTTCGTCGTAAGTGCGGCCCTCGACATGTCGCATCATGATACATGACCTGTATTCGGGCCTGAGCCGGCCGATGGCCGTTTCGATCTGCGTCCCCAGCTCCCTCGCCTCCAGCTCCTCCAGCGGCGACTCGGTGCGGTCGCCCAGCTGGAGCGACGTCGCCTGGATTTGATCGGCGGTGACGGCGTCGGGCCCGCCCTCCAGGGAGAGGGTGTCGAGCTCGCGCCGCCGCAGGTGATCGATCGCGGCGTTGTTGGCGATCTTGAAGATCCAGGAGGAGAACTTGTACTCGGGCCTGTAGCGGTCGATCGCGTTCAGGACCTTGACGAACGTTTCCTGGGTGAGGTCCTCCGCCAGCTCCCGGTCCCGCACCATGCGGTAGATGAGCGAGAAGACCGGACGCTGGTAGCGGCGCACCAGCTCCCGGTAGGCGCTCTCGGCCCCGGCGCTGGCGCGCTGCACCACCTCCTGGTCGCTGACGCTGGCGAGATCCGGGGGGGCGTGCATTTGCTATATCTACGCCTGAGGGTCGAAAACGGTTTCATATTGAACCGTTCTTGCGGCAAGTTCAAGCGTGCCAGTACCTTTCGCGCCTATGACCCTGACGCCTCCCGAGGTCGAGACCGCCCCGGACGCCCACGCCAAGCGCTCATACGTGCGCGACATGTTCACGGCGATCGCGCCCCGGTACGACCTGCTGAACCACGTGCTGAGCCTCAACGTGGACCGGCACTGGCGCCGCCGCGCGATCGACCGTCTGGGCTGGGAGCGCGCGCCCGAGGGCACCTACCTGGACCTCTGTGCGGGGACGCTGGATCTCGCCGTGGAGCTGGAAGGCCGCTCCGGCTTCCGGGGCCGGGTGGTCGGCGCCGATTTCGTGCTGCCGATGCTCAGCCTGGGCAGGGCCAAGGGCAGGGACCTGCGGGCCGTGGGTGCGGACGCGCTCGACCTGCCGTTCGGAGACGCATCGTTCGACGGCCTCACGATTGGATTCGGCATCCGCAACCTTACTGACATCGACGCGGGACTGTCGGAGATGGCCAGGGTACTCAAGCCGGGAGCCCGCCTTGTGATACTGGAATTCGCGACCCCCACTGCGTGGCCGATCCGTCCACTTTACCTGTGGTATTTCAGGCGAGTGCTGCCGCAGATCGGGCGATTCGTTTCGAAACATAAGAGTGCCTATACCTACCTGCCAGCATCCGTAGAGGAGTTCCCCGAGCCCGAGGCCCTGGCTCTGCGCATGCGCGACGCCGGCTTCTCGGACACCGGAGGCGAGCGGCAGACGTTCGGCATCGCATGGGTGTCGTGGGGGACGAAATCATGACGATCGAAAACCTGCGGCAGTTCGTGGCGGCGCTGGACGAGGCGGGCGAGCTGGTGCGGATAACGCGCCCGGTTTCGGTGAACCTCGAGATCACCGAGATCGCCGACCGCTGCTCCAAGAGCGCGGGCGGAGGGCCGGCGCTGCTGTTCGAGAGGCCGGTGCTGGCCGACGGCAGCACCAGCGACATGCCGGTGGCCATCAACCTGTTCGGCTCCATGCGCCGCATGGCCATGGCGCTGGGCGTGGACGACCTCGACGAGATCGGCGCGCGCATAGAGGAGCTGATCAAGCTCAAGGTGCCCGACGGGTGGCGCGAGAAGCTCGCCATGTTGCCCAAGATCGCCGAGATCGCCAAGTACCCGCCGCGTACCCAGTCGGGCCTGCCGCCGTGTCAGGAGGTGGTGTGGCGCGAGGGCGAGGTGGACCTGGCAAGGCTGCCCATAAACACCTGCTGGCCCGATGACGGCGGACCCTACGTCACGCTGCCGCAGGTCATCACGCGCGACCCCAAGTCGGGCGTGCGCAACGTGGGCATGTACCGCGTGCAGGTGCTGGAGCGCAACCTGCTCGCGATGCACTGGCAGCGGCACAAGGTGGGTGCCGCGCACTGGCGCGAGATGGCGGCGCGCGGCGAGAAGATGCCCGTGGCGATCGCGCTGGGCGGCGATCCGCCTTCGATCTACAGCGCCTCGGCTCCGCTGCCGCCCAACATCGACGAGTACATCTTCGCGGGCTTCCTGCGCCGCAAGCCCGTGCAGCTGGCGCGGGCGGTGAGCAACGACCTGGTGGTGCCGGCCGAGGCGGACGTGGTGATCGAGGGCTACATAGACCCGGCCGAGCCGCTGGTGGAGGAGGGCCCCTTCGGAGACCACACCGGGTTCTACTCGCTGGCCGACTACTACCCGGCAATCCACGTGACCGCGGTGACGATGCGGCGCGAGGCGATATACCCCACTACCATCGTGGGCCGGCCGCCCATGGAGGACTACTACCTGGGGCACGCCACCGAGCGGATCTTCCTGCCGCTCCTCCGGCTCAACATACCCGAGGTAGTGGACTACCACATGCCCGCCGAGGGGATCTTCCACAACCTCGTGTTCGTGAGCATCGACAAGCAGTATCCGGGCCAGGCGTGGAAGGTGATCAACGGCCTGTGGGGGCTGGGGCTCATGTCGCTCGCCAAGCTGATCGTGGTGCTCGACAAGGACGTGAACGTGCAGGACCCGGAGGAAGCCTGGTGGGTGGCGCTCAACAACATCGACCCCGAGCGCGACGTGCGCTTCACCATGGGGCCGGTGGACGTGCTGGATCACGCATCGCGCGCCTTCACGTACGGCTCGAAGATGGGAATCGACGCCACCACCAAGTGGAAGGAAGAGGGCTTCGAGCGGGAGTGGCCGGGGCGCATCGAGATGGACGCCGGCACCAGGGCGCGGGTGGACGCGATGTGGGAGGAACTGGGGATAAGCCTGAAGCCCCGCCGTACGCCGTGAGCAGCCCGCCGCTCGAGGGCCAGACGTTCGCGGGCGAGTCTCTGCTGCTGCGCTACGTCAACTTCGTCAAGCTGCCGCACACCGTGTTCGCGCTGCCGTTTGCCTTCCTGGGCGTGGTGTACGCGGCGTTCTATGCGCCGGTGACGCTGCGCCAGGGGGTTCTCGTGCTGGTGGCGTTCACGGCGGCCCGCTTCGCGGCAATGGGGTTCAACCGGATTGCCGACCGACACTACGACGCCCTCAACCCGCGCACGCGCTACCGCGAGCTGCCGGCAGGCAAGCTCACTCTGGTGCAGGCCGTCGTGGCCGTGACCGTGGCGTCGGCCGCGTTCGTGGCCGCGGCCGGTCTGCTCAACCAGCTCTGCCTGCTGCTGAGTCCGATCGCCCTCGGCTGGATCCTGCTCTACAGCTACACCAAGCGCGTCACGCCGTGGAGCCACCTGTGGCTGGGGGCCGGTCTCGGCATCGCGCCCGCCGCCGGCTACCTGGCGGTCACCGGCGCCTGGAGCGATCCATGGTGGACGCTGCCCGTGGCATCGGTGGCCGTGATGAGCTGGGTGGGGGGCTTCGACATCTTCTACGCGCTGCCGGACGAGTCGTTCGACAAAGAGCACGGACTCAAGAGCGCCGTGGTGCTGCTGGGACAGCGGAACAGCATCCTGCTTGCCAAACTGCTCCACGGCGTCACGATCGCGATGCTCGTCGTGTTCGGTATGGGCACGCCCTTCGGGACGGTGTACTACGTGGGGGTGTTCGTTGCCGCGCTCATCCTGGCCTGGGAGCACCAGCTCGTGAAGCCGGGCGACCTGTCCCGGCTCGACGCCGCCTTCTTCCGCATGAACGGAATCATGAGCATCGTTGTGTTCGGGTTCGCACTGGGAGACAGGCTGCTATGAGCGGCGATCGAGGAAGTCATGGCAAAGGGCGCCAGCGGCCGCGCCGCGACCTGCGTCGGGGCAGGGCGGGCGACGCGAAGAAGGGCTCGCATGTCCCGGGCCCGCAGAAGGCCCCGCCCCCGCCGGGTCCGCTGCGCCATCCGCACAAGACGCCCACGCCCAACCGGAGGGGTCAGTGAGCGCACCCTGGGTGCTGGGCATCACGGGAGCATCGGGCGCACCGTACGCCGTGCGACTGATCGAGACGCTGGCGCGCAAGCACGTGCCGCTCATGCTCATCGTGTCGAGCCACGGCTGGCGCCTGCTGGAGCACGAGGCGGGGCTCTCGTCGCTGGAGGAGCTGCAGCAGGCCACCGGCGGCGACTGGTCCAGCATCACCGTGTACGACAACGGCGACCGCGGCGCACTGCCGGCGTCCGGCTCCGCCCCCAGCGCCGGCATGGTGGTGTGTCCCTGCTCTATGGGCACCATGTCGGCCATCGCGCAGGGCAGCAGCCGCTCGCTGGTGGAGCGCGCCGCAGACGTGACGCTCAAGGAGCGGCGCCCGCTGATACTGGTGCCGCGCGAGACGCCGTTCTCCCTGATTCACCTGCGCAACATGACCGCGGTGACCGAGGCCGGCGGCACCGTGATAGCCGCGGCGCCCGGCTTCTACCACAAGCCGCAGCAGGTGGGTGATTTGGTGGACTTCATAGTGCAGCGCGTGCTGGACCACATGGGGGTGGACGTGGACCTGGCTCCCCGCTGGGAGGGTTAGTGCGCCTCGGAATAATCTCCGATACGCACGGCAGGCTCCGCCCCGAGGTGTTCGAAGTCTTCTCCGAGGTGGACTACATACTGCACGGCGGCGACGTGGGGCCGCCCGACATCCTCACCGAGCTGGAAGCGCTCGCGCCGGTCACGGCCGTGTTCGGCAACACCGACAGCTTCGCCCTGCGCGACCGGCTGCCCAAGGTGGCCGAGATCGAGCTGGACGGCTTCCTGATCACCGTCACCCACGGCGATCAGTTCGGCTCGCCCAATCCACGGGTGCTGTGCAAGGCGTTCCCCACCGCAGAGATCATCGTGTACGGCCACACCCACAAGCCGATGCTCGAGCTGGTGAACAAGGTGGTGACAGTGATGAACCCGGGCTCGGCAGGCCCCGCCCGGTTCAACGCGCGGCCGTCGGTGGGGATAATGGAGCTGGAGCCGGGGATTCCGCCGAGGGCGAGGTTAGTGGAGTTGTAGGGGGGCGATCTAGGAGACTACCTACAGCTTCAGCACCGCGATCATGACGCTCAGCACTGTCAGGGTACCGCCGGCCACGAAGACGAACATCCACTTGATCAGCTCGGCTTTGAGATCCCGCAGCTCATTTCGGAACTCGCCCCGCAGCTCCGCCACTCGCTGCTCCAGCTTCGCGTCGAGCTCCGCCACTCGCTGCTCCAGCTTGGCGTCGAAGCGCGCGAAGTTGAGCTCGTTCAGCTCTCGAAGGTCGGCCCGGTACGTGGCGTCCACCTGGTTGAACCACTCCACGAGTTCGTTGGCGAGCTCGTCACCGAAAGTCTCGTAGAACTTCCGCGACAGCTTGGCAGTCACCGGCATGGGGGCCTCTGAAGGCTGAACCGGTGTCTACGATGAAGGTACGCCAAGCCTGAAAGGTAGGCAAAACGTCGCGTCAGGGTTCCCCAGCCCTCACCACTCCAAATCCATCACCCAGATGTCACTCTCCTTCTCCCCCACCGAGAAGTACACCTTGTCATCGCCCAGTGTAAACAGAACCCTCGCCTGCGTCGGGTCGTCGGAGCGGACAACCTTCCGGGGGATCCCGCCCGCTGCCGGGATCACGTATATCCCGGCAGTGCCGGTGGAGTCCATGGAGGTGAAGTAGATGAAGCGGCCGTCCGCAGACCAGTCAGGCAAACCGGTCCCGTCGAGCCCCGCCGCTGTCCCGTCGAACAAGAGCCGTTCCCGATCCGGCGGCGAGACGATCCAAATCTCGTTGCCGACGTCGTACACGATCTGGTCGCCGTCCGGAGACCAGCGAGGTACGAATCCGGCGCGTGCGTTACGGGTGAGCAACTCCGGTGCGGTCCACTCTCCACCCAGCGAGTCCCGGCTCATCACGTATACACCTGTCTGGGCGACACCGTCTGTAGTGAACGCGATTCGCAGCCCGTCGGGCGAGAATGACGGATCGCGGTCCTCCCCCGGGCCGTCAGTCAACCGGAGTTCGTCAGTTCCGTCCACAGAGATGAGGAACACATCGCGGCTGCCGTGGCGGGTCGAGTAGAAGACGATCTCGCTCCCGTCGGGTGAGAAGTCCGGGTGGAAGTCGTCTCCGGGATCGCTGGTCACCCGCCTCGGCTCTCCTCCCTCCGCCGGCATCACGTAGACGTCCTGGTTGCCCTCCCGGTTGGAGTCGAACGCCAGCCAGCGACCGTCCCCTGACAGCCCGTGCAGCTCGACGACCTGGTTCTCGACGGTCACCGGCATCGCATCCGAGGTCGAGACGCTGCCGGTCTCGGGGATCGCAATCTCCCAGATGTTCTGGCGGTAGCTGAACTGCGAGTAGGCCACCGTTGATCCGTCAGGCGACACAGAGATGGAGTGGGCATCCAGGCCCGTGGTCACCCGCGCGGGCTGGCCCCGGGTCCGCCCGGAGGCGTCCACCTGTACCGCGTAGATGTCCCGCGTGCCATCACGGTTGGAGATGAACAGCAGATGCCGTCCGTCCGGCATCCAGGCTGGGCTCACATTCAGGTTCCGATCGGCGGTCACCTGCACGGGCTCGCCACCGTCCACGCCGACCAGCCAAATGGAGGCGGGAGCGACGTTGCCAAGACCCGCCGGGTTGATCCAGCGGATGTTTCCCTGAACGTAGGCCAGCTTCGTGCCATCGGGCGACCAGGCGACAGAGTGTGTGTAGCCGGGTTGGACCGACGCGACGAAGGTCTCCTCACCCCCCTCGACGTATCGTATGAGCAGGCTGTCGCGGCTTGTGTAGACAACGCGGTCGCCGCGCATCGCCCACACGCGTCGTGTGCCGGTCGCCCTGGCCGCCCCCCCAAAGCGAGGGATATGGTAGGAGCCGGCTCCTGCTTCCGTCCCGTACTCGAAGAACACGAT
>JBDHJM010000006.1:0-83945 GCA_039586895.1 Gemmatimonadota bacterium
CAACATCTCCAGCCTCGCCGGGCGCAACCCGGTCCCGGGCGGCGCGGCCTACGCAGCTTCCAAGCACGCCGTGCTCGGCTTCTCCAAGTCCCTGTTCGGTGAGGTGCGCAAGCAGGGGATCCGCGTCGTGGCGATCTGCCCCGGATCGGTCGTGACGCCGTTCTTCGACAAATCTGGCGCCGAGATTCGGAATCCCGAGCGGAAGCTGCAGGCGGAGGACGTGGCAGCCACTGTCGTGGCGGCTCTCGAGCTGCCGGACCGCGCGCTGGTGTCCGAGCTGGATATCCGCCCAACCAACCCCTAGATCTGCGCGCAGGCGGTCAGGCGACCCAGACCGTCTTGATGTTCACGAACTCCCGGATCCCGAACGCAGCCAGCTCGCGGCCGTAGCCGGATTCCTTGATCCCGCCGAACGGCAGCCTCGGGTCGGACTTCACGAACCCGTTCACGAAGCAGGCGCCGGCCTCCAGCTCATCGGCGGCAATACGCTCGCCCCGGCTCGGGTCTCCCGTGAACACCGCGGCCCCGAGCCCGAAGATGCTGTCGTTTGCGATCCGCACGGCGTCGGCTTCGTCGCGTGCCGGGATGAGGGCGGCCACGGGACCGAACATCTCCTCGTCGTAGGCGGGCATCCCCGGCTTCACGTCGGCCAGCACCGTGGGCGGGTAGAAGGCCCCGGGACCGGCCGGCGTCTCTCCGCCGAGCAGCAGCCTGGCGCCGCGCTCGATCGAGCCCGCCACCTGCTGGTGCAGCTCGTCCCGCAGATCCTCCCGCGCCTGCGGCCCCACATCTACGCCCTCCACCATGGGATCGCCCATCGTCCTGCCGCGCATCTTCTCCACGTAGAGCCGTTCGAACTCCTCCTGCACGGGCTCAACGACGATGAACCGCTTGGCCGCGATGCAGCTCTGGCCACTGTTGATGAGCCGCGAGTTGACGCAGGTCTCGGCCGCCAGCTCGAGGTCGGCGTCCTCCAGCACCACGTAAGGGTCGCTGCCGCCGAGCTCCAGAACGGTCTTCTTCAGCGCCGCGCCCGCGGCCGCCGCCACCGACCTTCCGGCAGGCCCGCTGCCCGTGAGCGTCACCGCCTTCACTTCGGGTGCCGCGATGACCTCTCCCACCCGTGACGAGCCGATCACGAGCGTGCGGAACAGGTCCGGCGGGACGCCCGCGTCATGGAATACGGACTCGATGGCCAGCGCGCAGCCCATGACGTTTGATGAGTGCTTCAGAACGCCCGCGTTGCCTGCCATGAGTGCCGGCGCTGCGAAACGAAATACCTGCCACAGCGGGAAGTTCCACGGCATCACGGCCAGTACGAGTCCCAGGGGCCGGTACGCCACAAAGCTCCTTGCGGCGTCGGTGGCGATCTCTTCGGAGGCGAGAAAGGCGGCCGCGTTGTCCGCGTAGTAGTCGCACACCCAAGCGCACTTCTCCACCTCGGCGCGGCCCTGCGCAAGTGGCTTTCCCATCTCCTGCGCCATGAGAATGGCGTACGGCTTGGACCGCTCTCTCAGCACCGCGGCAGCTCGGTACATGAGTGAGGCGCGGTCGTCGAAGCCCACCCCGCGCCATTCCCGGAACGCGCCGTCGGCGCGCTCGAGGATGGCCTTCACTTCGGTGGGGGAAGTCTCCTCGTAAGCGGCGATCCGCTCGCCGGTCGTGGGATTGATGGACTCGATCGCCATGCTCGCCTCCTCACTCACCACAATATACCCGTCGGCCTTTGCCCGCCGCGTGCGCACGCGTTAATTAGGGAATCCACCTGGCTTCCATGACCCAGCGAAGGGGCAATCGTGATCTTCCGAGACGGCCTGCTCGACGGGCGCGTCGCCCTCGTCACCGGCGGCGGAACCGGCATCGGCTTCGCCATCGCGTCGGGGCTTGCCCGATGCGGAGCGGCAGTCGCAATCGCCAGCCGCAAGCCGGAGCACCTCGAGCCCGCCCTGGAGAAGCTGCGCGGGGACGGTGCCAGTGCGATGGCCGTGGAGGCCAACGTGCGCGACCCCGAAACGGTCGGCGCGATGATCGAGCGCACCGTGGGAGAGTTGGGCCGGCTCGACGTGCTCGTGAACAATGCTGCAGGCAACTTCTACGCGCCGTCGGCGGAGCTGTCGCCCAACGGGTGGCGCGCCGTCGTCGAAACCGACCTGTACGGTACGTTCTTCTGCTCGCAGGCCGCCTATCCGGCCCTGAAGGAAAGCGGCGAGGGCCGCATCATCTCGATCTCCATGACGCTGCACTACCGCGGGTGGCCGCAGATGGCGCACGCGACTGCCGCAAAGGCCGGAGTCGACGCACTCACCCGCACCCTGGCGCTCGAGTGGGCAGGGGACGGAATCACCGTGAACGCGATCGCACCGGGTCCCATCCCCACCGAGGGAGCGAGCGCCGCGTTCGCGATGGGCGGCGCCGATACTGCCGCCATCGACGAGAAGATGCGCCGCTTCATCCCGCTGGGCCGGTGGGGAGAGCCCGAGGACATCGCCAACCTCGCCGTCTATCTCGCGAGCCCGGCCGGAAGATGGATCACCGGTGCGATCTTCGTGGTAGATGGGGGAAGCTCCCTCGCCAAGACCTAAACCGCGGAACTGCAATGGACTCGATGCCCGACCTCCCGACACTCAGCGAAGGCCAGCTCGCGCAGTTCGAGCAGGAGTGGAACTCGCACCCCGGCATGCGCCACATGGGGGTGCGCATGGACTTCTCGACTCCGGGGGTGGTGCGCGCGGTGGTGGACCCAATCAGGGAGTTCCACCGCGGCGGGATGGGAACCGATGCGGTGAATGGAGCCGTGATGGCGGGCGTGTTCGATCTCGTCATCGGGTTCTCGGGCTACGTGCACACCGGAGGGGCGCGCGTCGGCGTGGCTCAGCTCTCGATGCAGTACCTCCGTCCCATGACCGGCGACCGGTTCACGGCCGAGGGCAGGGTGGTGCGCTCGGGAAAGACTATCATATTCGCGGCGGCCGAGCTGAAGGACGAGCGGGGCAAGGTATGCGCCCGCTGCGACGGCATGGTGTCGGTGCGCGGCGGCGACATGCCGGCGCCGCCCGCATTCTGACCGCGGCGCATTCGCGACAGAACCGGCAACCCGAGGGATAGCGGTGGAGCAGCTCCTCATAGGACTCGCAAGCATTCTCGTGCTCGGCGTCGGCGCCCAGTGGCTGGCGTGGCGGCTCCGCCTGCCCGCCATCCTGCTGTTGCTGCTCGTAGGATTCCTGGCCGGGCCGGTAGCGGGCTTCCTCGACCCGGACGCGCTACTGGGTGACATCCTGCTGCCCATCGTGTCCCTCTCGGTGGCCGTGATCCTGTTCGAGGGCGGCCTCTCCCTCGACATAGCCGAGCTGCGCGACATCGGCCGCGTGTTCCGCAACCTCATGGTGGTCGGCATCCCGGTGACGTGGGTGCTGGCTGTCGGATTCGCCTATTTCCTGCCGGGCCTCGACCTTGAGCTCGCGATTCTGTTCGGGGCCATTCTGGTCGTCACCGGACCGACTGTCATAATCCCGCTGCTGCGCCACATCAGGCCCAACGTGCGGGTGGGATCGGCGGTGAAGTGGGAAGGGATCGTGAACGATCCTATCGGAGCCATCCTCGCCGTGCTCGTGTTCGAGGCCATCGTCGCCGGCGGCTTCGAGCAGGGAGTGGCAACGGGCGCGCTGGGCGCGCTCAAGGCCGCATTGATCGGAGGCGGACTTGGGTTCGCCGGAGCAGCCGTGGTTGTGGTGCTGCTCAAGCGCTACTGGATTCCCGACTACCTGCAGAGCCCGGTGGCGCTCACGGTGGTGATTGCAGTCTTCACCGCTTCGAACCACTTCCAGGCGGAGTCCGGCCTGCTGGCGGTCACTGTGATGGGAGCGGCACTGGCGAGCCAGAACTTCGTGCCGGTGCGGCAGATCGTGGAGTTCAAGGAGAACCTCCGGGTGCTCCTGATTTCGATCCTGTTCATCATCCTGGCCGCACGCCTGCCGCTGCGCGACCCCGACTACGCGAGCTTCGGCAGCCTCGCTTTCCTGGCGGCCCTCATCTTCGTGGTGCGGCCTGTTGCGATCGCGCTCTCCACCTGGCGCTCCAAGTTCGACTGGCGCGAGCGCATCTTCCTTGCCTTCATCGCCCCCCGCGGAATCGTCGCAGCGGCCGTGGCTTCAGTGTTCGCGATCGACCTGGTGGAACACGGCAGTCCGGAGGCCGCGCGCCTGGTGCCGCTCATGTTCCTCGTCATCGTGGGCACGGTCGGATTCTACGGCATAGTGACGCCGCTGCTCGCCCGCTGGCTCAAGGTCGCGACCCCCAACCCGCAGGGAATGCTCTTCGTGGGCGCGTCGCCCTGGGTACGGGAACTGGCCAAGCTGCTCGATCAGGGGGGGGTACGGGTGATCCTGGCAGACTCCAACTGGGGCAACGTAGCTGCCGCGCGGCGCGCTGGGCTGCTGGCACGGAATGCAAACGTGCTCACGGACCGCGCACGGGAGCAGCTGGAGCTGGAGCTGGACGGGGTGGGCCGTCTGCTCGCGGTAACGCCCAATGACGAGGTGAACGCCCTCGCGACGCTTCACTTCGGCGATGTCTTCGACCGGTCGCAGATCTATCAGCTGCCACCGCGGGGCAGCGAAGCCGATCGGAGCGAGAGCGAGATTCCCAAGCACCTGCGCGGCCGCTTCCTGTTTCGTGCGGACGCGACGCACGAGTACCTCAACTCACGGATTCGTGCGGGAGCCGTGATCAAGAAGACACCACTTACCGACGAGTTCGACTTCGATGCGTTCCTCGCCCACTACGGCGAGTCGGCCATCCCGATGTTCATTCTCAGTGAGTCTGGCCTCGTGACGGTCATGACCGCAGTGAGTCCAGCAAAGCCGAAACCGGGTCAGACGGTCATCAGCATCGTCGACGCGGGCGAACAGTAGCACGCCGGCCTCAGCCGCGGGGAACACCACACTCCGGGACGTCGTTACCCATCTGACCCGAAGCCACAAACCTCCCGCAGGGCCAGGTGCACGATGCTCGCTACAGCTCTCCGGCCGCTTTCCGTTTCAGCCGGCCTCATTCTCGCCCTTGCGCCGGCTGCATTCGCGCAGTTTGGAGACGGCTGGGAAACCGACTTCTCGAAGCACACCGTCCCGCTCGACGAGATAGTCTCGGGCGGCCCGCCCAAGGACGGGATTCCGGCCATCGACCGGCCGTCCCTCGTGTCGGTCGCCGAAGCCGACCGATGGCTCGAGGACCGCGAGCCGGTTGCCGTCATCGCCGTCGGGGGCGAGGCGCGTGCCTACCCCCTGCAGATCCTCATCTGGCACGAGATCGTGAACGACGAGGTGGGTGGGCTCCCGGTGTCGGTGACCTATTGCCCTTTGTGCAACACGACGCTCGCGTTCGACCGGCGGTTCGACGGCCGTGTGCTCGACTTCGGAACGACCGGCCGGCTCAGGCACTCGGACCTGGTGATGTACGACCGGCAAACGGAGACATGGTGGCAGCAGGCCACCGGCGAAGGCATCGTGGGACGCTACGCCGGCGAGCAGCTCACCTTCGTGAGCGCGCCGCTCGTTTCCTGGGAGACGTTCAAGGAGTCGCATCCGGAAGGCCGTGTGCTGTCCCGCGAGACGGGGTTCGACCGGCCCTACGGCGAGAACCCGTACCAGCGCTACGACCGGCCCAGCGGATCGCCGTGGAAGCGCTTCTTCCGACCCGACCCCGACGACCGCCTGCCGGCAATGGAGCGCGTGGTCGCTCTCACCCTGGGCAACGCCACAGTAGCGTACCCGTTCTCGGCGCTCGAGGAGAAGAGGGTCATCAACCACGATGTGGCAAACACCGAGCTCGTCGTTCTCTGGACGCCCGGAATGGCCAGCTCGGTGGACTCGCGCAACATCGCCGAAGGCCGCGACGTCGGCTCCAGCGGAGTGTTCAGCCGCCGGGTCGGCTCGCGCGTGCTCAGCTTCGAGCCCGCGGGCGACGCGCTGTTCCGCGACAGGGAAACGGGAACCACCTGGAACATCCTCGGCGAGGCGGTGCGGGGCGAACTGAAGGGGACCCGCCTGGAGCCGATCCCCCACGGCAATCACTTCTGGTTCGCGTGGGCGGCCTTCAAGCCCGACACTGAGATCGTGCGCGACTAGATCGACTTCAGGTGCGCCAGTGCGGCCTCGTGCGCCCGCTTCACGTCGGGGAGATGCCGTGCTGCCTCGTCGGCATCGCCCTGTTTCGCGGCAAGCTCGACTCGCTCCAGCAGGGAGGCCAGCGCGGTCGCCCTGATCGTCCCCGCCGCAGACTTGAACGCATGAGCGGCCTGACGGATGCCGTGAGCTTCTCCCTCGCTTACCGCCCGCTCCAGGGCCGCCATCCGAACAGGCGCGTCCTCGCCATACACCTCGAGCATGCGCTCGACCGCGTCCTCCGCGCCCGCTTCGCGCATCATTGAACGCAGAGCGTCCACGTCCAGCGGCGGCCCCGCTTCGACTGCCGCCTCCGGCTCCTTCTCCGTGAGGCCCCAGCCTTCGACGGCCTCCAGCAGTTCGTGTGGCTTGAACGGCTTCACTACGTAGCGGTCCATCCCGGCCGCCAGCGCTCGTTCCCGCTCGGCGTCGGTGGCGTGTGCGGTCAGCGCCACTATGGGAACGTCACCGTACTCCGGGTCGCGCCGGATTTCTGCGGTGGCCTCTACGCCGTCCATACCGGGCATCTCGATGTCCATCAGGATCACGTCCACACCGCCGCGGCGCACCGCATCCACCGCCTCCCTGCCGTCCGCAACCACGTCCACGGTGTGTCCGCGGCGCGACAGCATCGCGGCGGCCACCTCCTGGTTCACCCGGTTGTCCTCGGCCACCAGCACGTGCAGGCGCTTGCCCGTCTCCTCGATCGAATAACGAGTGAACACCCTGCCGGGAGCCGGAGGCGTGCCGCCCAGGAGGGCGGCTGTGGCCTCCAGCAGCTCCGCCCGCGCGGGCGGCTTCGGCAGATACGCTTCGATGCCGAGCTCGCGGCAGCGCTGGGCGTCGCCTCTCTGACCGGCGGAGGTGAGCATCATCAGTCTTGTGCCGGAGAGCTTCTCGTCGGCCCTGACTGCGGCCGCCACCTGGAAGCCGTCCTGCCCGGGCATGTAGGCATCCAACACCGCCAGCGCGTACGGCCGCCCCCCCTGCTGCGCCTGCCGCAGGGCCGCCAGCGCCGCCGCACCGCCATCCACCTCGTCCACCGACATGCCCGCCGTGCCGAGCATCCGACGCGCGATGCGTCGGTGGGTGGGATTGTCGTCGGCGATCAGCACCCGGGCGCCCTTCAGACGTTCCAGTCCAGCCGGTCCGTCGCCCGCGGTCGATGCGGGCTCGACCTGGTACTCGAGCGTGAACGCGAACTCGCTGCCCTGTCCCTCGACACTCGCGATCTCCAGCTCCCCTCCCATGAGACGCACCAGCCTCCTGCTGATGGGCAGCCCCAAGCCGGTGCCGCCGAATTGGCGCGACGTACTGGGATCGGCCTGCGCGAAGTCCTGGAACACGAACTCGAGCTTCTCAGGGGGGATACCGATCCCGGTGTCCCGCACGGCGAACCGTATGGCGGCCGTAGTTCCGCTCCTCTTCTCCACTGCGGCCGACACAACGACGTCGCCCTGCGCCGTGAATTTGACGGCATTGCCGATCAGGTTGGTCAGCACCTGGCGCAGCCGCGCGGGATCGCCGCGCACCAAGCGCGGCACATCGGGATGTATGTCACATGCCACCTCGAGGCCCTTCCCGCCGGCCCCGACCGCCAGGAGGCGGACCACCGAGTTGACGACCTTGGGGAGCTCGAACGGGATCTGCTCCAGCTCGACCCGGCCGGCCTCGATGCGGGAGTAGTCCAGCACGTCGTTGATCACCGTCAGCAGCCCCTCGGCCGACGTGCGCGCCAGCTCCGCCAGGCGCCGCTCCTCCAAATCCAGGTCGCTGTCCAGCAGCAGCTCGAGCATGCCGAGCACGCCGTTCATCGGTGTGCGTATCTCATGGCTCGTAGCGGCGAGGAACGCGCTCTGCGCTTGAGCCGTGCGCTCTGCGGCCTCGCGAGCCTGCTCCAGCGCGCGGCGGGTGGCCACCCGTTCGGACACGTCGCGCGCGATTCCCCGTGCGCCGACAATCGCTCCGCTCGGATCCCGCACCGGACGCGCTGCCACGCTGAGAGCCCTCTCCCGGCCCTGCCTGTCCCGGTGCACGGTCTCGTAGTCCTGGGAGCTGACTCCGTCGAGCAGAGCCCGGAACGCAGCGGCGTCCTGTGCTCGGTGCGACGGGTCCGCCTGGTCCGCGAAGGTGTGACCCAGAAGATCCTGCGGTGGGGCGCCGTAGATGCTCTGCGACGCATGGTTCAGGAAGGTCCAGCGTCCCTCCTTGTCCACCTGCCACACGAGGTCGGAAGCAGACTCTACCAGCTCCCGGTACTGCTCCTCCGCGTCGCGCAGTGCCCGCTCGATCTGCTTGCCGGCGGTGAGATCGTCGTACACCAGGAACACAGCGTTCCCGGCCTCCTCACCGGCCGCGGCCGCCGAGATCCGCACCGGAATCGAGCGGCCGTCGCGGTGCCGCCGCTCCACCTCCACCACCATGGGCCGCCCCGAGCGCACCGCCTGGTCGAGCTCGCGGGCCGCCTCCTGCTCGGACTCCGGCACGATCAGATCCGACAGGAACTCCCCGAGCACGTCGTCGGTGGTGTAGCCGAACAGGCTCTCGAAGGCCGGGTTTAGCCCGAGCACCCGGCCTTCGTGGCTCACCGCAGCGATCGCGTCGGGGGCGCTCGTCAGGAGCGCGTCGAGGAAGCTGCGGTCCCGCTCGGCTTCCTGCTCCCGCAGCTCGAGCCGCTTGGCCGCATCCACGTGGAGGCGCAGCGCGGCGTGGGCACGGCGGTAGAGCGCGACCATCGTGGCCGTGAAGACGCCCAGCAGCACGGCCGCCACCAGATGGAACCGACTCTGTCCGCTCGCGAGGACCGCCACGGCCAGCGGGATCACGAGAATCGCCGTGAACCCGTGGAAGCTCTTGGCATCACCGATCAGAGTGAACGTTGCGCCCGCCACGAGACCGGCGAACACCACCATCAGCAGTGCGAGGCCGCGCGGCGGGAGGGACGGTGCGATCACCACGGTAGCCGAAGCCCATGCGAGGCCCGCAACCAGGACGGTGCGGCGGATGGTGCGGATCGTGAATGCGGAGCTCGAGTCGATTGCCAGCATGCGGCGAGCCACAACGGGCCGTGCGGCTCCCGCGGCGGCCACGGCGCCGCACCACGGCAGCAGGACCTCCAGCGGGACCGCGCCCCAGGCGAGCGCGGCCACCACCGCCACCAGCCCCACATGCGCGATGCCGGCAACCGGGCTCTCGGCAACCAACTGGCGGCTCAGCTCGGCGTCGAGTTCCTCCTCGACTCTCTGAGCCGCCGCCATCTCGCGCGTCTGCTCGCCCGGTGCCCATGCGAGCAGGGAAGCGCGGCTGTGCCGTTCGTTCGGCTCGGTCACTATGTGGCTCCCTTCACACCGTCGCGAAGATAGGCGTGGGCCGCCCCGTGCCGCCACCCCACGGTGTGCTGCGGGGCTCCCCATCTGCGGGACGGGGATACAGATTCCAACCTCAGCGAGGTTCCGCAGCCGATATCTGACGCCGCCGGAGGATCGATGAAGCCCGCACGAAGCACTCTCGTTCTCGCACTGCTCACCGCTCTCGCCGCACCGTTCGCAGGCGCACAGGAACAGTGCACCATCCCCGTCGCCCACACAGTGGACGTTGCGGACGACTACCACGGAACCAGCGTCCCCGATCCGTATCGGTGGCTGGAGGATCCCGACGCCCCGGACACCCGAGAGTGGATAGACGCGGAGAACTGCGTTACGTTCGGCTACCTCGAGTCGATCCCCGAGCGAGAAGCCCTCGAGCAGCGGCTCACGGAGCTGTGGAACTATCCCCGCTTCGGAGTGCCGTTCAAGGAGGGCGGGCGGTATTTCTTCTTCAAGAACGACGGCCTGCAGAACCAGTCCGTCCTGTACAAGCAGGACGCGCTGGACGCCGAGGCCGAGGTGCTGATCGACCCCAACACGTTCTCCGCAGACGGTACTGTCGCCCTGGCTAC
The DNA here is from genome assembly GCA_039586895.1 of Gemmatimonadota bacterium. Taxonomy (GTDB): domain Bacteria; phylum Gemmatimonadota; class Gemmatimonadetes; order Gemmatimonadales; family GWC2-71-9; genus WVYX01. Next base: position 10,096 of record JBDHJM010000006.1, read on the forward strand.
GCTCGCGTTCTCGGACGACGGCGAGACCGCGGTGTACGGCAAGGCAGTGAGCGGCTCCGACTGGCGCGAGTTCTTCGTGCGCAGCGTGGCGACGGGAGAGGACCATCCCGACCACCTGCGCTGGATCAAGTTCTCGGGAGCGTCGTGGTCTCACGACAACGCGGGTTTCTTCTACAGCCGTTACCCGACTCCGGAGAGCTCGGACACGCTGACTTCCACCAACCTGAACCAGAAGCTCTACTACCACCGCGTCGGCACCGACCAGCAGGAAGACGTGCTGGTCTACGAGCGGCCCGACCAGCCTGAGTACGGGTTCGGCGGCAGCGTCACCGACGACGGGCGCTACCTCATAGTGAACGTGTGGCACGGCACCGATCGGAGAAACCGCGTCCACTACATGGACCTGCAGGATCCCGATGCCCCACGGGTGGACGGAGCGATCGTGCGGCTGCTGGACGATTTCGATGCCAGCTACAGCTTCGTGGGCAACGACGGTTCGGTGTTCTACTTCTACACGGACCTCGACGCGCCCCGCAGGCGGCTCATCGCCATTGACATAACGCAGCCCGAGAGGGAGCACTGGAGGGAGATCATCGCCGAAGGCGACGATGTGATGCGCTTCGTGCAGATCGTGCACAACACGTTCGTGGCCAACTACCTGCACGATGCCCATACGCGCGTCGCACTGTATCAGATGGACGGCGCGCCGATCGGCGACCTCGAGCTGCCGGCAATCGGCAGCGTGGGTGGAGTAAGCGGAGAGCGCGAGGACGACGAGATGTTCTACGCCTTCACGTCGTTTCTCTATCCGACGACGATCTTCCGCTACGACTTCCTGAGCGGCGAGACCTCGGTGTTCAAGTCACCTGAGATCGACTTCGACCCGAGCGGCTACGATACCAAGCAGGTCTTCTACCAGAGCAAGGACGGCACGCGCATCCCGATGTTCATCACGCACAAGCGGGGGATCGCGCTGGACGGGTCAAACCCGACCTACCTCTACGCCTATGGAGGCTTCAACATCAGCATGACGCCGCGCTTTTCCATCAGCAACCTAGCGTGGCTGGAGCGGGGCGGAGTGTACGCCTCCGCCAACCTGCGCGGCGGCGGCGAGTACGGCGAGGAGTGGCACCGCGCCGGAATGCTGGAGAGCAAGCAGAACGTGTTCGACGACTTCATCGCGGCGGCCGAGTACCTGATCGCCGAGGGCTACACGTCCAGCGATAAGCTGGCCATCGGCGGCGGCTCGAACGGCGGGCTCTTGGTGGGTGCCGTGCTCAATCAACGCCCCGGGCTGTTCGGCGCGGCGCTGCCGGCGGTCGGAGTGATGGACATGCTGCGGTTCCACAAGTTCACGATCGGGTGGGCCTGGGTGTCCGACTACGGCTCGCCGGACGATCCGGAGATGTTCCCGCACCTGCATGCGTATTCGCCGTACCACAACATCAGCCGGCAGGCCTACCCGGCGGTGATGATCACGACCGCCGATCACGACGACCGCGTCGTGCCGGGCCACTCATTCAAGTACGCCGCTCGCCTGCAGGCCATGAACACGGGCGACAAGCCGGTGCTCATCCGGATTCAGACCAAGGCCGGTCACGGCGGCGGCAAGCCGACGGCAATGATCATCGAAGAGCAGGCCGACAAGTGGGCATTCCTGATCGACAACCTCGGCGCACGCAAGGTGGTGCCGTAGAGCGGACGGCGGGCCAGGAAGCATGATCAAGGGACCGCCGAGCGTTCGTTTCCTCGGAGCGGCCGGTACGGTGACCGGGTCCAAGCACCTGGTCACGCTGGGCGGGCGCGCCGTGCTGCTGGACTGCGGCATGTTCCAGGGCCACAAAGAGCTGCGGCTGCGCAACTGGAACGATCCGCGCTACGACCCGGAGGAGCTGGCAAGTGTGGTGCTGAGCCACGCTCACATCGACCACTCGGGCTACCTGCCGGTGCTGGTGCGGCGCGGTTTCAGCGGACCCATCTACTGCACGCCCGCGACCGCTTCGCTGCTGGAGGTCCTGCTGCCGGATGCGGCCTACCTCCAGGAGGAGCAGGCAGAGCACGCCAACCGAAAGGGCTACACACGGCACCGCCCCGCTCTGCCGCTGTTCGACCGGGACGACGCACAGGCCGTGCTGGAGCTGGTCCAGGCGCGCGCGCACGGCACCCCGTTCGACGCAACCGACGGCATGACGGTGCAGCTGAGACCGGCGGGGCACATCCTCGGCTCGGCAACGGTGGAGTGCAGCTTCGACGGCGGCAGTCCCTCATCCCTCGTCTACTCGGGCGACCTGGGACGGTGGAACCGCCCCATCCTGCACGACCCGGCACCCGTGCCGCAGGCCGATCACCTGATCCTGGAGTCCACCTACGGAGGCCGCGAGCACGAAGAGGACCCTGACGAAGATCTCGCCCGCATCGTGCGGGACTGCGCCGAGCAGGGCCACGCGCTGATCATCCCCGCCTTCGCCGTGGGGCGCACGCAGGAGATCCTGTGGAGGCTGCGCCAGCTGGAGGACGACGACCGCATTCCCCGGCTGCCGGTCTACGTGGACAGCCCGATGGCGATCAATGTGACCGACCTCTACCTGCGGCATGGGGAAGAGCACGACATCGACATGCGGAGGTTGATCGATTCGGGCGACGACCCGCTGTGGCCGCGCCAGTTCCACCTGGCGCGCTCGCGGGAGGAGTCGATGGCGCTGAACGACGTGCGCGGGCCCGTGGTCATCATCTCGGCGAGCGGAATGGCCACCGGCGGGCGCATCCTGCACCACCTCAAGCTGCGGCTCCCCGAGCGCCGCACCACCGTGCTCCTGGTCGGGTTCCAGGCCGCCGGCACGCGGGGGCGCCGGCTGCAGGAAGGTGCCGAGGAGATTCGCATCCACGGCCAGGAGTGGCGGGTACGGGCTACCGTTCGCACCCTCCACGGCCTCTCGGCCCACGCGGACCAGCCGGAGATTCTGCGCTGGCTGGGCGGGTTCGAGCGGCCCCCGACGGCCGTTTATCTGGTGCACGGCGAGCCGGAGGCGGCGGCGGCGCTCGGCGCCGCGATCGAGCAGGAGCTGGGATGGCAGGCGCGGCCGGCCCGGGACGGCGAGACCGTGCGTGTGTCTGGATGAGGTTCCCGGATAAAAAAACCCCCGGCGCCCTCCCGTGCACCGGGGGTGGGGGATTTCCCTCCGAGGTTTCGGTACCAGCACCACCTTTCGGAGATGGCGCAGGATTCGCCGAAAAGCGCATCGGATTACATGCTCGACGATCCCGTTCGTCTTGCCCGCGGCCGATGCACGAACCCCTCAAAACCTCGGCGGCGTCTAGACCGCCGGCCCCTCCCTCCAGGGGGCAATCCCGCAGTGGTCGCCCGGAGGCGACCGGCGCAAGACTAGCCGAGATGGTATGAAGGAGCGGTGAAATCGTCCTGAATCGGGCTTCACGGCTGGGGTTTCGGGTTCTTGACGGGCACCGGCGTCGGGCTGTAGACTCGTCCGCGCCTCTGGGGCCCTCCGAGCCAGCGCGGCCTCGCCCGGAGGCGGGTTTCACAACGGAGTTCCGCCCATGAGTTGGAAGCCGGTCGTGGTGGGAGTCGACGACTCCACCGAGAGCGGGTCAGCCCTGGCATTGGCATGGAACGTGGCCCGACAGGCCGAGGCGGCCTGCCGCCCAATCCACGTGGCCCGGGAGCTGGCCAGCGTGCCCGCGGAGTTCGACCGCGACGAGGCACAGTCAAAGGCGGCAGCGGCCGCGCGCAAGATGGTGGCTGCGGCGCTGGGCGGTTCGGCGCCCCCCGAGGCACTGGAGCGCATCGAGGTCCGCACCGGGAACACGGCATGGGTGCTCGGCGCCGCCGTCAGGGAGTACGGCGCGGAGCTGCTCGTTCTCGGCGGCAAGCATCACGCCGCCCCGGTGCGCTGGTTCAGCAGCTCGACTGTGCATCACGCGGTGCGCACGATCGACGTGCCGGTGCTGGTGGCCGCAGACTACAGCGGCTCCATCGGTCGGGTGCTGGCAGCGGCGGACCTGTCCGACGCGGCCGGCCCGACGCTCGCTGCCGCCGCCCGGTTCGCCGGTCTGTTCGGTGCGGAGCTGCGCGCACTGCACGTCGTGGAGCCGTTTCCCCCGATTCCCGACGTAGCCGTGCAGCTCGACGAGCAGGAGCACATCCGCAGTGCGGAGCAGGAGTTCGCCCAGGTGGTCGGCGGCGGAGCGGCAGGATACGCCGCACAGCACATCGTGCGCTGCGGCACACCGAGCCGCACCATTTGCGACGAAGCGGCTGGGTGGGACGCCGACCTGGTAGTCGTCGGATCACACGGCAAGGGATGGGTCGACCGTGTGCTGCTGGGCAGCACGGCCGAACGGCTCCTCAACCGGCTGCCGATTTCGGTTTTGGTCGTCCCGGTTGGCGGGGACCGCGCGGGCCGCGAGTCAGCCCGTTAACGAGATCAACTAGCGTATCGGTGGCAGGTACTTGCGCCACAGGAGCCAGGGCCCTGTTTTGGTGCCTTTGGACCGCGGCAAAATGGGGAAGCGCGGCGTGCCTCCGGGCGCGCCCGGAGGATGAGATGAGGGTATCGGATCTAATGAAGACGGAGCTGGCCGTCGTGAACGAGGATGCCTCGGTCGCCGAGGCGATCGTCGAGCTGGCCGATGCGCACGTGCACGGTGTTCCCGTGTTGGACCGGCGCGAGCGAATCGTGGGAGTCCTCTCCTCCAGCGACATCCTGCAGACGGCAGCCGAGAGCGAGGGCGCGCGCCGCTTCGATCAGATGCTGGTGCGCGACATCATGACGACCCCGCCGCAGACCCTCGGCCCTGATGAAGACATCAAGAACGCCGCGCAGCTCATGCTCGAGCTGGACGTGCACAGGCTGTTTGTAGAGAAAGACCGCGAGCTGGTAGGCGTCATCGCGCAAAGCGACATCGTGCGAGCGCTAGCTACCGGAAAGCTCTGATCCTCCCTTGGTTCCCTTTCCCTCTCGCAGGAGCTGTGCATGAGCGATCAGCATCCCGACATCGGCAAGCACCCGCGCGGCACACTGGCGCTCGTCGGGCTCTATGGCCTGGTGTTCGTCATTGGGTGGCTGGCCATCTTCCTGCTCATTTACCTCCCCCGTGGCGCAGTGACGAGGTGATGCCCCATGCAAGTCGATCTCTATGAGCGGATCTGGCTGTGGGGCGCCGGCGGCATCATCGTGCTGTTTCTCGGAACCATCGCCTTTGCCACGATCTCCCAAGGGCGGCTCCCGCCCAGTCACGTCGAGACGATAGACCCGCGCACCACGTTCGCGGACGAGCGGTTCGCCAACCGCGGTGTGACGGTGAATCCCGACGGCAGCGTCGCGGTGACGATGATCGCCATGATGTTCGCCTTCCAGCCCAACGAGATCCGTGTGCCCGTCAACGCGCCCGTGACCTTCCGGCTGGCCAGCGCCGATGTGGTCCACGGCTTCCAGATCGTGGGCACCAACGGCAACACGATGGTCGTGCCCGGCTACGTCAGCCAGTTCACGACGACGTTCGACACACCGGGTGAGTACCTCATCACCTGCAACGAGTACTGCGGTCTTGGGCACCACAACATGTTCGCCACGCTGATCGTCGAGGAGGGCACATGATCTACAATCGACGACTTGCCACCGCGAACGTGGGCGTGGCGATAGGTGCCTTCGGCATCGCGACGTTCATGGCGCTGATGCAGGCGCTGTCGCGTGCGAGCCTCGACCTCCCGTGGCGCTCGGCCAAGATGTACTACCTGTCGGTTACCGGCCACGGCGTGCTGATGGCGATCGTGTTCACCACTTTCTTCATCATGGGCTTGGGGGTGGCATTCACCACCCGCGCGCTCGGGCGCGAGCTCAAGTGGTCCAAGGTGGGATGGGCGGGGTTCTGGATCGCGGCGGTCGGCACGGCAATGGCGGCATGGGCCATCCTGTGGGGGAAGGCCACGGTTCTCTACACGTTCTACCCGCCGATGCAGGCGCACTGGGCGTTCTACATCGGAGCCACCTTGCTGGTGGTGGGTTCGTGGCTATGGGGAGCGGTGATCGTGGCCACCTACCTCGCGTGGAAGAAGGACAATCCGGGCAGGCCGGTGCCGCTCGCCGTACACGGCATGCTGGCGACGATCATCGTTTGGTACCTGGCGACGATCGGCGTCGCCTCGGAGATGCTGTTTCAGCTCATTCCGTGGTCGCTCGGGCTGAAGGAAACGGTAGATCCGCTCCTCGCCCGCATGCTGTTCTGGTTTTTCGGCCACCCGCTGGTGTATTTCTGGCTCATTCCGGCGTACGTGGTGTGGTATTCGGTCGCGCCGCGCGAGGCCGGGGGCAAGCTGTTCTCAGATCCTCTCGCTCGGATGGTGTTCGCGCTGTTCATCATCCTGTCCACCCCGGTCGGGTTCCACCATCAGTTCATGGACCCGGGGATATCGGCAGGCTGGAAGATGGCGCACACCATTGCCACGTTCGCCATCCTTTTCCCGAGCTTCGTCACCGCCTTCACCGTGACGGCATCCTTCGAGGTGGCCGGCCGCATGCGCGGAGCCCGCGGCCTGTTCGACTGGATCACGAAGCTGCCGTGGAACAACCCGCTGGTAGCGTCGGTCCTGCTGAGCATGATCCTGTTCGCGGTGGGCGGCTTCGGGGGCGCCATCAACGCGGCCTTCGGAATGAACGCGGTCGTGCACAACACGGCCTGGATCCAGGGTCACTTCCACCTGACGGTCGGGACGGCAACCGCCCTGACCTTCATGGGGACCGCCTATTGGCTCGTGCCCAAACTGGTCGGGCGCGACTTGGAGCTGAGCCTTCTCGCCAAGTGGCAGCCTTACCTGTGGTTCGTGGGCATGCTGCTGTTTTCGATCTCGAACCACATCACCGGCATGATGGGCATGCCACGCCGCGTCTATGAGGCGTCATACGGCGGCAGTGCGGTCGCGGCACAGTGGCAGGGCCTCACGCTGGTGTCCGCAATCGGTGGCATTCTGCTGTTCGTGAGCGCCTCGTTCTTCCTGCTGTGCATGTTCGGCACCGTAGTGGCCGGACGGAAGCGGGAGCAGGAGAGCCTCGAGTTCGCAGAGCCGATCGAGGGGCTGCCGGCCCGTCCCATCGTGTTCGACCGCGTAGCGGCGTGGGTCGTGGTGGCGGTCGTTCTCGTGGCGATCGCCTACCTCTATCCCCTGGGCAGTCATCTCGGGATGGAGACGTTCGGGAGTCCGGGCTTCAAGCCGTTCTAGTCTTCGGGTGGGTGCTCGAGTGAGAGGGGGTGTCGCGAGACACCCCCTCTTCTCAGAGGTACTGCTGGAACACCACCATCGCGACCAGCGTCGCCGACACCAGCAGTGCCACGCGCGGTCTCCTGCCTTCCCCGAAAGCCTCCGGCAGCAGCTCCACCAGAACCATGAATACCATCGCCCCCGCCGCGAATCCGATTCCGTAGGGCAGCAGCCGGGAGAAAGCACCGACCAGAAGGAACGCCGGCACGGCCATGAGCGGCTGCGGCAGCGACGATACGATGCTCCACCCCGCACATCCCGTGATGGACACTCCGCGGGGCCGCAGCACGGCCGAGATCGCCAGTCCCTCGGGGATGTTGTGTACGGCGATGGCTACGACGATCGCGACGGCAAACGTCATCCCCCCCGCGAAGGCGACACCCACCGCCACACCCTCTGCGAACGAGTGCACGGTCATGACGACCAGGATCAGTGCCATCTTGCGCGCGCCGCCACCGCGCACGACGCCGAACTCCAGCTCGCGCGCTTGCAAATAGCGCTGCGTGGCGACGATGAACACGACGCCGAGCACGGCGCCAATGAGCGTCTGCCACGCACCGTACGCCGTTCCCTCGGCTACCAGCCCGAAGCTGGCTCCCAGCATGAGGCCCGAGGCGATTGCATTAGAGTAGGCTACGGTCCGAGGCGAGACGGCCCGTACGAACGCAAACGGGATCGCGCCGAGGCCCGTGGCCAGTGCGGTGAGGAGCCCGTACAGGAAGACGGTGACGACGGGATCGAGGGCGGCCGGCATCTACATACCCTGGCTGCTCAGCAGCACCACGATGCCCATCGCAACGATGGTCACCAGGCCGATGCTCGTCGGACCGGCCTGGCGGTAGCACTCAGGCAGCAGCTCCGCCATTACCAGGTAAACCAGCGCTCCCACGGCGAACCCGACCGCCCACGGGAACAGCCCGGGCGCCGCGGCCACGAGCGCGAACGTGACGATCGACAGCAGCACCTGGGACACGTTGGTGCCTATCGAGAGGCCCACTGCATCGCGCAGTCGTGCGCCGCGGCCGGTGAGGATCGCGCTGAGCACCGTGGCCTCCGGGATGTTGTGCACGGCGATGGCCAGCGCCATGAAGACCCCGAAGGGGACGCTCACCAGGAAGGCCACGCCGATGGCGATGCCCTCGGCGGCGGCGTGGTGCGCGTTGATCAGGATGACCTGGTAGCCGTACTCGGAGGCCGTTTCCTGCAGCCGGTTGAGGTCGAGCTCGGCCGTGCCAGACACCCAGTGCGTCCAGTATACGAACGCGATGCCGAGGAGCGCCCCCACCGCGCCGGACAGCGGTACACGCTCGATCCCGGCCGTCTCTAGCCCAACGACGAGGATGGCGTACGCCGCCCCGAGCATGAGGCCCGCGGCGAGTGCGTTGGCCCAGCCGATCCACGCCTGCGGCAGGCGCTGGCGCACCAGCAGCGGCACCACACCCAGCCCGGCGGACGCCGCGGCGAGCGAGGAATAGAGCAGTACGGTGAGCGTCGGATCCACGGCGGTCACCCGGATCGAGGTACGGAGACATTACCGCTCGGTGGACGCCGGCGACACCCCCGCGCGGCCCTTCCACCGGAGCCCGTCCCCGCATAGCTTGTTCCCGTATGCCGCAATCCTCCCGGGCGGACGAGCAGGAGATCTGGCAGCGCGTAGAGCGCCTCTCGCAGGCTGCCATCCGCATCACCTCCGAGCACGATCTGGACCGCGTGCTGCAGGAAGTGGTCGATTCCGGCCGCTTCGTAATCGGCGCGAAGTACGCCGCACTGGGAATCCTCGACCCCACCGGAACCGAGCTCGAGACTTTCGTCACGAGCGGGATGCCGCGTGAGGCTCACGAACGAATCGGCGCGCCGCCCAAAGGGAAAGGCGTGCTGGGTGCGGTGATCCGCGAACCCAAGCCGGTGCGCGTCCGCGACGTCACGCGCGACCCCCGCGCCTTCGGCTTCCCCGAGCACCATCCGATGATGAAGTCCTTCCTGGGCGTGCCCGTAGTGGGAAGGAACGAGACCATCGGCAATCTGTATCTGTCGGAAAAGGAAGACGGCCCGGAGTTTACCGACGAGGACGAGCGGTTCGCGGTGCGGTTGGCCGCTCACGCTGCGGTGGCAGTGGAGAACGCGCGCACCTTTGGCGAGCGCGAGGAGCTGCTGGCACAGCTGCGCCAGCTGCACCACTCCCGCGAGCGGTTCTTCGCCATGACCAACCACGAGCTGCGCAACGCGCTCACGGCTGTGCACGGCTGGACCGAGCTGTGGATCCGTAAGACGTCACCCAACACTCCCCGCTCGGCTCTCGAAGTGCAGGAGTCGGCGGAGCGCGCACTCACGCTACTCGAGGACCTGCTGGATCTCTCGCGCCTCGACGCGGACAAGCTGGAGCCGCTCATCAAGGACGCGGACGCGTGGACGATCGTTCGCGAGTCGGTGGCCACGGTGGAGCCCGCCGCACAGCGTCGCGGCATCGAGATCCAGCTGTCGGGGCCGGACGAGGAGATCGTGTGCAGCACCGATCCACAGCGGGTGCGGCAGATACTCATAAACCTGCTCACCAACGCGGTGCGGCACAGCCCGGTCGACGACGTGATCGGTGTCGAGCTGCACGTTGCCGACGGCCAGCTCCGGTTCGACGTCGTGGACCGCGGTGAGGGCATCGCGCCCGAGCAGCAGGCTGTGATCTTCGAGGCGTTCGAGCAGGCGGGGCGGAAGACCGAGCGGGGCACCGGACTGGGGTTGGCGCTGTCGCGCAAGCTGGCCCGGCTCCTGGGGGGCGACCTCAACGTAGAAAGCCAGATCGGTAAGGGTGCCCGCTTCGTCTTGCGGCTTCCGCGGCGCGCCGAGGCATCATAAAGAGGCGTTAACCTTCGATTAAACAATGGATTACCCCCCTTTAATAGGGTTATCCACATGCGGATCCTCGTAGTCGAAGACGACCGCAAGGTTGCCGGTTTTATCGAGATGGGCCTCCGCGAGGAGGGCTATGCGGTGGACGTCGCCAAGGACGGCGAAGAGGCCACCGTGTTCGCGCATATCAACGACTACGACGCGATCCTGCTGGACCTCATGCTGCCCAAGAAGAACGGGCTCCAGGTGGCCGCAGAGCTCAGGCGCGAGGGCCGCAACACCCCGATCCTGATGCTCACCGCGCGCGATGCCACGGAGGACGTGGTGCGGGGCCTCGATGCGGGGGCCGACGACTACCTCACCAAGCCGTTCAAGTTCGACGAGTTGTTGGCGCGGCTGCGCGCCCTGGTGCGCCGTGGAGGAGCGGCGCGCTTGGATCGGCTGTCCTACGGCCCGTTGGAGCTGGACCGGCTCAAGCACAAGGCATGGGCGGGCGAGATCCTGCTCGACCTCACGCCCCGTGAGTTCCAGCTGCTCGAGCACTTCATGCTGCACCCGGAAGACGTGGTGCGGCGCACCGAGCTGCTCGAGAAGGTGTGGGACATGCACTTCGATCCCGAGAGCAACGTCGTCGACGTGCACGTCGGGAACCTGAGGCGCAAGCTGCGTGAGGCCGAGTTCGACGGCCTCATTCAGACCGTGCGTGGCGTCGGCTTCTGCCTGAAGCTCAATAGCGACAAGGGCTGATGCTCTCCCTGCGCCGCACGTTAGCCGTGCGGTTCTCTTTCACCATCTTCATCGCTCTCCTCTTCATCGCGCTGTGGGCGTACCTCGGCGCACAGCGGATACTGCGCGAGGAGCTCGACCGCAGTCTGGCGGCCGTTGCGCAGCTCGAGTTCGCGGTGATCGGCGCCGGATTCCCGATCGCGCTGCACGCCGAGCCCGCGGACTTCGACGGATTCGTCGAGGTCGTGAACCGGTTCGTGGTGGTGCGTGACGCGGACACCAGCGTGCTGGCCCTCAACACCTCACTCGCCCGCGACCTGCCCATGGACGCACGCAGCTTCGACGACGCCAGGGGCGGCAGGCAGGTCTGGAGAACGGACGACTGGGGCGAGCACCGGGTGCGTTCCTACTACGGCTCCGTCGATCTCAGCCGCGGCAGGGGCCAGGTCGTAGTGCAGGTCGCGGCCTCCCTCGGACCGCTCGAGCACGCGAACCGGGAAGTGCTGTTCCTGCTGCTGGGAACGGTGCTGCTGGGGACGGCGGCATCCGCGCTCGGAGCCGGATGGCTCGCATCGTCGAGCGTCACGCCAGTAGATGAGATCACCGAACAGGCGCGCAGGATCCAGCCGGGTGCCGTGGGCCAGCGCATAACCGAGCACGCCGACGTGAACGAGTTCGCGGGTCTGGTGCGCGTGCTCAACGGCATGCTGGAGCGGCTCGACCACGCCTTCCAGACACAGCGCCGCATGATCGCCGACGCGGGTCACGACCTGCGCACTCCACTCACTGCAATGCGCGGACAGATCGAGATCGCGCTGCGCGGTGAGCGAGAGATACCCGAGTACAAAGCGGTCATGGCAAGCGTTCTGGAAGACGTGGATCACTTGATCTCGATCAGCGAATCGCTGGTCCTGCTCGCCCGGCTCGACGCAGGCACACTCAAGCCCGAGCGAATCGCCCGGGACGTGGCGGAGCTCGTCGGCCGCTGCGCGCGCAAGGCGGAGGCGAGGGCGAACGGCCGGAACATCACATTCGCGGCGCCGCAGCGGGGTGCGACCGCCTCGGTGGACGCCAAGATGCTCACCGTCGCAGTGGACCACCTCATCGACAACGCTCTGGAGCACACCCCGGAGGGAACCGAGGTCCGCGTGGCCGTCGAGGCCGAGCCCAAGACCATCAGCGTGTCCGTCGGTGACAGCGGCCCCGGCCTGCCGCCCGAGGCTCTGCCCCGGTTATTTGAGCGTTTCTATCAGAGTGACGAGGCGCGCACCCGGAGCGGTGCGGCCGGTCTGGGCCTGACGGTAGTGGCCGCAATCACGGAGGCCCATTCGGGTGAGGTCCGGGCGGGGCGCAGCTCCCTGGGAGGGCTCGAGGTCATTCTGCAACTGCCGCGCCGCTGAGGCGTCTTCACACTAGCTCCACATCTCCTTAACCCGCGGTTTTGTCTTGCTTCATGCACCTGCCCCGATCTTCTCAGGGGCGGATGAAGCAGGCGGTGGAATCGTGCATCACAACGTCGGGAAGCTGGATGGGTGGGTTCGGGGATCGCTGGCGGTCGCTTTCCTGATCGTTGCCCTTGTGCTCATCGAACAGGTCGTCTTCTCGCTGCTGGCCGCTCTCGCAGCGCTCGTGTTAGGTGCCACTGCGATCATGCGGCACTGCCCGCTCTACGAGATCTTCAGGCACACCACCCGCCCCGGCCGGTCTCACCCGTAGCGGCACTAGAAGGCCGACGCGGACCCGCGGCCCGCTGGCGCCAGTTGGCCGCCCGAGCGAAATTTCCGGCTCGCAGTCGCAGATACCTACCACACCGAGGAAGCAACATGCGCAAGGCAGCCGCATTCTCGGCTTTGACACTCGTGGTCGTCACGCTGGCCGTCCCACCGGCGCAGGCGCAGGAAGCGCTGCCGGAGGGAATGACGCAGGAGATGATCGCCGAGGGCCGGTCGCTGTTTGGGGGAGCGGGGATTTGCGCGGCCTGCCACGGGCCCGAGGGTAAGGGAGTCCCCAACCTGGGAGCCGATCTCAGCGACGACGAGTGGCTGCACAGCGACGGCTCCTGGACCGGCATCGCGGAGACGATTCTGAAGGGCGTCGCGGCCGACAAGTCGTCCACAGGCAGCGTGATGCCTCCCAAGGGAGGCGGCAGCCTGTCGGACGAGCAGGTGGAGGCGGTGGCCGCCTACGTGTGGAGCCTGAGCAACGGTTAGGGCAGGGCCTCCGGCGGCCGCTTGCCGCGGCCCGCGTCGGCGCCGCCCAGCAACCGATGAAGGGGGTCGGAATTCCAACTCCGACCCCCTCCCTTCTCCCGGTCCCCCTCTGTAGTTTGTAGCCTGTCGCGCCACCGGGCGTGCGACGCAGCTCGGCGCGCGGCGCTCAATTGCCAGCGACTACCGGACACCATAGAGGAGCGAGGCACACAGATGAAGGTCAAGCACAGCGCTTTCCTGCTGCTGTTGGCGATGGCGGCTGCATGCGCCGGCGGCGAGCAGGCACAGACAGAAGGGACCAGCGAGGCCGCCATGGCCGAAGCGGCCCCGGCCGTTTCGATGGAGGCCCCGACCGGCGAGGTGGATGCCGCGCTCGTGGGCCAGGGCGAGGGCCTGTTCCAGTCCAAGGGCTGCGTGGGCTGCCACACGCTCGGCGGCGGCCGGCTGACCGGCCCCGATTTGGAGGGGGTGACCGACCGGCGTGAGTTCAGCTGGATCATGGCGATGATCGTCCAGCCCGACTCGATGCTGCAGAACGACGCCGCCGCCAAGGAGCTGCTGCAGGAGTACATGACTCCGATGGTGAACATGGGCGTCACCCAGGAGGAAGCGCGGGCGATCTACGAGTACCTGCGCCAGTAACCGAGCTCGGCAGGACTGACGAACGGACGGGCAGGGGGTGCCGCTGCGCCCCCCCCTGCCCGTCCGTGTTTGCTGGCGGCCTGTAGACTAGCCGCAGGGTCCCAGATCCACCGGGCCCGATCCCAATCTCCCTCCGGCCAGCACGTCTCCGACGGTGGTATCCCGGAAGAAACGCGCCACCTCCTCCGCGCACGCCTTCCAGCGCGAGTGCACGGGACACGGATCACGATCGGAGCACTCGGGCCGGCCCAACAGACAGCGCCGCTGCTCGCCGATCTGATCGTACAGCGACACGACCTGGAGCAGAGGCAGCTGCGCGGGCGGCAAGGCAAGCTGGAATCCGCCGTGCTTGCCCCGCGTGGACTTGAGTATCCCAGCCCGCACCAGGTCGTGCAGGATCTTGCCCAGGTAGTTGCGCGGTACGTCGATCGAGCTCGCCAGATCGCTGGCGCGCACCGGCTTCTGCTCCGGCTGCCGGGCCAGGCAGACTACAGCCCGCAGCGCGTACTCAGCTGTTCCCGAGAGCATCGGCCGGTCCTCGGAGGGCGGGGCTTGCAGGCCCCAGACCTAGAAGTATATTCATGACATCTTTATGATAATATCGTATTCCTTGTTGGACAAGCACAGCGGACCCGGGGGGGCGCCCAGCTTGCAGGGGCGGCCCCACGGCGGCCCGCATTAGACATAACACTAACAGCCACAACCATTTACCAGTCCTTAGGGGGGAATCGAAACATGCGATCCAAACGCTACCTCTGGGCCATCGGGCTCACTGCGGTGGTTGCGGTAGTCGCGGTCGTGGGACTCGGGTCCTGCGCTGGCCCCGGTGGGAGCGCCGACGTGGGCGCCATCGCGCGCGAGCGCGGCCTCACCGAGGCCGACGTCATCGCCGCAGTCAAGACGTTCCAACCGACCGGGCAGTTCGACGAATACATCCTGTTCGGCTCAGGTGGCCACTCCGGGCAGGTCCTGGTCATCGGAGTGCCGTCGATGCGGCTGCTCAAAGTCATCGCGGCGTTCACGCCGGAGCCGTGGCAGGGCTTCGGGTACGGGTCCCGGGAGCACCGGGAGCTGCTGGCGGGAGCCGGCATGGCAGGCAATGACCTCTCCTGGGGCGACAGCCACCACCCTGCCCTGTCAGAGACGGACGGGGACTACGACGGTCAGTTCCTGTTCATCAACGACAAGGCCAACCCGCGCATCGCCGTCATCGACCTGCGAGATTTCGAGACCAAGCAGATCGTGACGAACGAGAACATGGGCACCAACCACGGCGGAGCCTTCGTCACTCCCAACACTGAGTATGTGATCGAGGCAGCGCAGTACTCGGTGCCGCTGTGGACCGATTACGCCGACTCCGACCGCTACGAGGAGGACTACCGCGGGCTCGTGACTCTGTGGAAGTTCGACCGTGCCGCGGGCAGGATCGACGAGTCCCAGAGCTTCTCGATCGAGCTGCCGCCCTACTGGCACGACCTCTCTGACGCCGGCAAGGGTCCGTCGTTCGGCTGGGCCTTCCTCAACTCGTTCAACAGCGAGATGGCCACAGGCGGAGTGGAAGACGGCAACCCGCCATTCGAGAACGGCGCCTCCCACAACGACATGGATTACATGCACATCCTCAACTGGGAGAAAGCCGCCGAGGTAGCCGCCACCCGCGGCATGACCCGCACGCGCAACGGTCACCGCATCATCCCGATCGACGTGGCGGTCGAGCAGGGCATCCTCTACCTGGTGCCCGAGCCCAAGAGCCCGCATGGAGCCGACGTGACGCCGGACGGCGGAACCGTCGTCGTCTCCGGCAAGCTGGATCCCCACGTGACGCTGTACTCGTGGGAGAAGATGAAGGCTGCGATCGACGCCGGGGAGTTCGCCGGGAACGATACGTACGGAGTGCCGATCCTCGACTTCGCCTCGGTGATCGACGGCCAGCTGGAGGTCGGCCTCGGACCCCTGCACACCCAGTTCGACGACGAGGGCTGCGCCTACACGTCGATATTCCTGGACACCAAGGTCACCAAGTGGTGCCTCGACCCGCTCGAGGTGGTCGACGACATCGGCGTCCACTACAACGTGGGCCACCTGGCGGCGGCCGAAGGCGACACGAAGTCGCCGGACGGCAAGTACTTGGTCGCGATGAACAAGTGGGCCCTGGACCGATTCAACGACGTCGGCCCGCTGCTGCCCCAGAACTTCCAGCTCCTCGACATCGACGGCGACGAGATGCAGCTCATCTACGACATGCCGATCGGCATCGGCGAGCCGCACTACGCGCAGATGATCAAGGCCGACAAGCTCGAGCCGTTCCGGGTTTACCCCGAAGTGGGCTGGAGCCCGGGCACGATGTCTGTCTCGGACGACGCAGTGCTCGCGGGCCAGGAGGGCGTAAGCCGCAGGGGAAACACCGTGACCGTGCAGATGACGGCGGTGCGCAGCCACTTCACGCCCGAGTACATCAGGGTGCGTGAGGGCGACCGCGTCATCATCCACATCACCAACATCGAGCAGGCACACGACGCCACGCACGGCCTCGGCATCGCCAAGCACAACATCAACGTGAGCATCGAGCCGGGCGAGGCCCAGACCATCGAGTTCGTGGCCGACCAGGCGGGAGTCTTCCCGTTCTACTGCACCGAGTTCTGCTCCGCGCTCCACCTGGAGATGATGGGCTATCTCCTGGTCGAGCCTCGCAGCTAGGTTCCTGATGCACTGGCACTCCCTTCGTCCGCTTTCTCGAGCGGGCGGAGGGAATGCCCCGAGGCTCGCAAACGCCAGCCCATCGAGACTCTCATGGACCGAGTAACAGCCTTCTTTCAGGGTGACCTGTCACGCAGGAGCCGCGTGCTCATGGTCGTCACTGCGCTGGCCCTGGTGCCCTGCATCTTCCTCCCGACGTGGACTATCGGGCTCAAGGCTCCGCAGTATCCCGACGGGCTCCAACTCAGGATTTACCCGCATACGGTGGCCGGGGACGTAGGCGAGGTGAACATCCTCAACCACTACATCGGGATGCACGAGATCGAGGCCGACGAGTTCCCCGAGTTTCGCTTTATTCCCTTCTTCATCCTGCGGTTCCTGATGTTCGCCATGCTCACCGCGCTGGTCGGCAGCATGGCAATCGCCGCCATCGGTTGGATCGACTTCTTCGTGTTCGGCACCGTGATGCTCTACACGCTGCAGCACTGGTTATTCCAGTACGGCCACGACCTGTCGCCCGAGGCGCCGCTCAATATCGCCCCATTCACGCCCCACTTCATCGGCCCGACCACAGTTGGACAGTTTACCGTGTCCAGTTGGCCGGCGCTGGGCGCGATCATCATGGGCATTGCGGGTGCGGCCGGGCCGGTCGTCGTGTACCTCGAGTGGCGGCGTTCGCAGCGAGCCGGAACGGCGTGATTCCCGGTCCCGCGCTGCTCCTCGTCCTGCAGGCGGCCCAGCTCAGCGTGGGGCCCGAGGGCGAGTTTCGCTCCATCCGGGACGCGCTGGCAGCGGCGCGCCCCGGCGACACCGTGCGTGTGGCGGCCGGCGTCTATCACGAACACGCGGTCGTCGACCGCACGGTCGTGCTGCTGGGAGAAGCCGGTGCGGTGATCGTCGGCGACGGTCGCGGGACCATCATCACGGTCCGTGCCCCGGCGGTGATCCGGGGCTTCACCCTGCGCGGTTCCGGGTCGGACCAGTCGCGCGAGGACTCGGGCATCCTCGCCGAGAAGGCGCCCGGGCTGATCATCGAGAACTGCCGCTTCGAGGACGTGCTGTTCGGGATCTACCTCAAGCAGAGCCACCGCGCGGTCATCCGGAACAACGTCATACAGGGCAAGAACCTCACGATGCCGCTCAGGGGCGACGGAATCCGCCTCTGGTACAGCCACAACGGGACCATCGCCGGCAACGAGCTGGATCGTGTACGCGACCTGGTGATCTGGTTTTCCAACAACACCGAAGTGCGCGACAACGTGGTGCGCGACTCCCGCTACGGGCTGCACTACATGTACAGCGACCACAACCGGTTCCAGGGGAACCGCTTCATCGGCAACGACGTGGGCGCTTTCATCATGTACTCCAACGACATCGCGTTTCACGGCAACGTGTTCGCCAACGCGCGCGGCACCACCGGCCGCGGGCTCGGCTTCAAGGACGCCGACGCCATCACGGCCCAGAACAACGTGATGGTCAAGAACGCGGTCGGCATATCCATCGACAACTCGCCGACCTCGGAGAACGTGGAGAACCTGTTCCGCAGGAACGTGATCGCCTACAACGACGTGGGCGTGTGGATGCTGCCCTCGGTGCACTCGAACCGGTTCGAGGAGAATCAGTTCGTGGACAACGTGGTCCCGGTGGGAGTGTCGGGCGGCGGGACGGCGCTGCGCAACTCCTGGCTGGGGAACTACTGGTCCGAATACGCCGGCTTCGACGCCGACGCGGACGGCCTGGGCGACACCCCCTTCGTGTTCGAGCGCCTGTCCGACGATCTGCTTGCGAAGCACGAAGACCTGCAGGTCTTCAACCTCAGCCTGGGCGTTACGGCGCTCAACATGCTGAGCCGGGTCTTCCCGCTGCTGCGTCCCGAACCGATCGTGATCGATTCGGTGCCGCACACGGCGCGCCCGCTGCCCGCCGGCACGGCAGGTGGCGGGGGGCGGCCGCTGGCCGCGGCGGGCTTCCTGGCCACCGCTGCACTGGCTGCAATGCTCGTCCCGCGGCTGCGGCGGGCAAGGAAAGCATCGTGATCCGGGCATCCGGTCTAGTCAAACACTACGGACCGCACGTCGTCCTGGATGGGCTCGACCTGCACGTGCGGCGCGGCGAACGAGTCGCGCTGCTGGGCCTCAACGGCGCCGGCAAGACGACCCTAATCCGCTGCCTGCTCGGACTCATTCCGTTCGACGGCAGCCTCTCGATCGACGGGCTCGACGTCCGGGGGCGGGGCCGCGAGGCCCGCGGCCGACTCGGTTACGTGCCGCAGCGTGCACCCCACTTCGACGGCACACTCGCCGAGGTAGTGGACTTCTTCACACGACTGCGTGGAGCCGACCCCGGCCTGGTCAGTTCGCGCCTGGAGAATCTGGGACTGTCCCTCGAGGAGCACGGTATTAAACCGGTGCGTGCGCTCTCGGGCGGGATGCTCCAGAAGGCCCTGCTGGCGCTCGCGCTCGGCGCCGACGTCCCCTTGCTGCTCCTGGACGAGCCGACTGCCAACCTGGACCACAAGGCGCGCCGCGAGTTCCTGCGGTCGCTGCAGCAGGTGGACGGTAACACGACGATCCTCCTCGCCTCACACCGCTTCGCCGACGTGGAGGCGGTCGCGGAGCGGCTGCTTGTGCTGCACGGAGGCCGCATCGCTTTCGACGGCAGGGTCGGTGAGCTGCGGGAGAGAGTGGGCGACGCGGTGACGCTCTGGGTGAAGGTGCCACCATCCCAGCGTGACGAAGCCACAAAACTGCTTCAGCAGAGCGTCCAGCTCGATTCCGTCCGCGCCAACGGGGCCTCACTGGGAGTCCACGTCCAGCACACCGCGCGCGCCGACGTGCTGGTGGCGCTGCGCGGGGGCGGGATTTCGGTCGTGGACTTCTGGACCGAGACGCCATCGCTCAACGAGCTGCTCGAGGGGGTGCTCGGTCTAGAGGCACCGGAGGAGGAGTCGTGATCGCCCGTGCAGGCCTGTTCGTTCAGCGGGAGCTGGCCGGCAGTCTCAGGGCGCGCTGGTTCCTCGCATACTCGGCGGTGTTCCTGGCCGGAGGGCTGCTGTTTGCGGTGTTCGGGATGGGCGACCTGACGATCTACGGCTTCCGCGGATTCGCCAAGGCCTTCACCGGACTCGTGCACCTGTCTCTGCTGTTCGTGCCGCTACTCGCGCTCTTCCCAGCGGCGGCTTCCGTCGCCGAGGACAGGGAGAGCGGTGCACTGGAATACATGCTCGCGCAGCCGGTGACGTTTGGGGAGGTGTATGCGGGCAAGCTGGGCGGTGTCAGTGTCGCCATTCTGCTGTCGCTCACAGTCGGCTTCGGCGTGGCGGGCGCGGTAGCGGTGCTGCGCGGAGTGCCGCCGTTACTGCTGGTCACGCTCTACGGATACGTAGTGCTGCTTGCCCTGGTCTTCGTTGCACTCGGCCTCTGCTTCTCCACGATCACTGCATCGCGCGCCAGGGCAATGACGCTGGGCATTCTCGTGTGGCTCGCGATGGCGGCCCTCGGGACTCTCGGAGTGATGGTGGCGTTCGTGCGCTGGGGTCTCCCCGAATCCTTGCTGGTGTGGTGGAGCTTCGTCAATCCAGTCGAGGCGTTCCGCCTGGGGGTGGTCAGCGCGCTCGATGCCGACCTCTCGCTGCTCGGCCCGGTGGGGGCCGGCGTCGTCAGCCGGTTCGGGGCGGGTGGCACGATGGCTCTCGCGGCAGTTTCCCTGGCCGCCTGGGCGGCGCTGCCCGCGCTAGCCGGCTGGAGGGTGTTCCGCCACCGCGGGTAGGCATGGATGTCCCGATTCGGGCAGATCGTGCCCCCACCGGGCCCTTTCCATCCCGCTCCCGGCAGCCCACTTTGGCTGCTGTTCAACGTCCTGGAGCTTCAGGATCGTGCGCCCAATCGGCCTGTTGGGAGCCTGCAGGTACCCTGCCACGCCGCGTGCTGCTGCAATCCTAGCGGCGGCACTGTGCATGGGATGCGGCGGCGAGCGCCACGCCACCCGGGAAGCGCTCGCGGTCGTGAACCACTTCATCCACTGGGAGAGCCAGGGACGCACCGGTGAGAGCGCCGACGTCCCCCGCTGCGCGCGGGCGCCCGGTGCCGCCGCAGGTGGGGCCGGCGGGGAGGTTAGCGATACCATCGAAGTCATCGCAGGTGCGCAAGTGATCGGCCACCGGGACCGCCGGGACACGGTGTTCGTCTACGTCGAATACACGCTGCTCGGATCGGCGACGCTGCGAGAAGCGTCCACGTTTCGGCGCTACGTTCACCGTGACACCCTCACGTTCACGGTGCTCAACCCGCGGCCTGGATCGCCGGCCATATTGTGCCGACCCCACGCGGCCAGGCGTCTCTCCGACGAGGTCCTACACGAGTACCTTGCTACGCTGGACGACAGCTCACGAGTGGAGTGGGAGCGAGCGATCGCCGCGCTTCCTCATTAGCTTGCTCTGTAAACCGCGCGGAGCTCTCCCCATGTCCATGTTCGTGGTCGTAATCGGTGCACTCATCGTTGCAGGCTCTTTAGTCATGATGGCCGCGTCCGGCGTTGCGCTCGGAACCTCTTGCATCTGGGCGGCCCTATGATAGCACGCACATGGCACGGACGCGTTCCGGCGCAGCGTGCGGACGAGTATCACGAGTACCTCAGCAAGACCGGCGTCGCTGCCACCGGCGGGACGCCCGGTAACCTGGGTGTGTACGTGCTGCGGCGCATCGAGGGAGAAGTCGCACACTTCACCATGATCACCCTGTGGGAGTCCACGGACGCTATCAGGCAGTTCGCGGGTGACGACTACGAGATAGCGGTGTACTTCCCCGAGGACGACGACTTCCTTCTCGAGCGCGAGCCGGTGTTCCACCACGAGGTGCTGGAGGCGCCGGGCAGCGGGTAAGCCTCCATTGCCATTTCCTCGAGTCTCGGTCCTGCTACCGTGCCGCGATGCGGCGGCCACGCTGGGGGAGGCTCTTTCGTCCCTCCGCGCGCAGACGTACCGGGACTTCGAGGTCGTCGCGGTCGACGACGGGTCCGTGGACGAAACCCCGCATCTGCTGCGGGAGTGGGCGTCGCGGGATGACCGGATCCGAATCACAAGCACCAAGCCGAGCGGTATCGTGGCTGCGCTGCGCACCTCCGCGGAGAGCGCGCGGGGCAAGCTCCTGGCCCGCATGGATGCTGACGACGTCGCGCTGCCTGAGCGCTTGGAGCGGCAGGTCGCGCTGCTCGACGGTCAGGCCGCTCTGGCAGCGTGCGGCACCGGAGTTCGCTACATCCCGGATCACCTGGTGCGGGACGGTGCCCGCCGCTACGAGCAGTGGATCAACGGTGTCGTCGAGCCGCGGGAGATTGAGCGCGACCTGTTCGTCGAGTGCCCGATCCCGCACCCCACCCTGATGGTGCGGGGAGACGCCCTGGAGCGGGTGGGAGGCTACCGCGACATGGGATGGCCCGAGGACTACGACTTCGTGCTGCGGCTGTGGGAGGCCGGATTGCGCATGGGCAAGGTCGCCGACGTGCTGCTCGAGTGGCGCGAGCGGCCAGATCGTCTCTCCCGCACCGACCCGCGCTACAGCGAGGATGCATTCCGGCGCTGCAAGGTCCATTACCTGAGCGCGCGCATAGCCGGTCGCCCGGTAGTGGTGTGGGGTGCGGGTCCGGTCGGCAAGGCATTCGCACGCGCACTCCAGGAGGAGGGACATGAGGTGGCTGCGTTCGTCGAGCTGGACCCGCGCAAGATCGGGCAGGAGATCCACGGCGCACCGGTGATCGCCCCATCGGCGATCGGTGAGTACCGCAGTGCATACGTGCTGGCGGCCGTGGGCTCGGCGGACGCGCGCGCAGAAATCCGGGCTGCTCTGTCGGAGGCCGGGTTCAACGAACCGGAGCAATGCTGTGCCGTTGCGTGAGCTTCCGTGCTGATCGACCTGACCGCGGCACTCGCGCTGTGGCTCGCGGGATTCGCATTGTTCGGCCGTTTCATCGCGCCGCGCTGGAAGCTGGGCGGGAAGCTCGTCTTCTATCTGGCGATGGCTGCCGGCCTATCGGCCTGGGTGGGTCACTGGTCGCTGATCTGGATCGTCGGGCATCCTCTGCTGGGAATCGCTGGTCACGTGTGGTGGTGCCGCAAGCACGGCATCAACTGGCTCACCTGCCAGCCGCGTGACCGCTACGTCGAGCTGCGACCCTGGGCCCAGCAGGACGGCTTCGTGGTGAAGTGAGTCAGCCGCACTGAAGCGGCCGCGCTGAAGCAGCCTCCCTGTGTCAGTCGCCTCGTGTGAGCAGCATGAGGTAGTGCGCAGCCGACCAGCTGAAGTGCGGTGAGTTGAGCCCCTTCCCGGTGAGCGGGTCGTAATTCTCGAAGATCGGGCCGTCGGCCGTCATCAGACCCTCCGGCCGCTCCAGCAGGCGGCGTCCCAACTCGGCTGCCTCACCCGGGAACCCGTACCGCTCAAGCCCGGCCACTCCGAAGTAGGCCTGGTCCAGCCAAACCGGTCCGCGCCAGTAGCCCTCCTGGGGCGTAAACTCCGCGTGGTCGGCTGCCAGCGTTGGGAACGGAACGTAGGTCGCGAACTTCTCGGAGTCCGTCATCACCAGCGCGACGCGCGCCGCCTGTTCGGGCGTAGCCACCCCGGTCCACAGCGGTATCCATCCCTCCGGACCCTGTACCCGCACGAACGAGCGGTCATCCAGGCGCACGTCGTAGAAGTAACCGGTCTCTTCGTCGAACATCGTGTTCCGGATCAGTCCCTGCAGCTCGCGCGCCTCTTGCCGCAGCTGCAGAGCCAGCTCCGTTTCACCGAGCAGATCGGCCATCGAAGCGAGGTATCCCTTCTCCGCAAAGAGATAGGAGTTCAGGTCCACCGACTCCTGCGTGAACGACCACGCTCCCGGCCGGTTTCGCACTATGTCGGTCTCGTCGAATCTGACTGCGTTGTCCATGCCGCTCTCCCAGGCGGCCGCGATGCGCGATCCGTCGGTCGACCCGTACTCGCACAAGCCGTTGCCGTCGTGGTCGCGGTAGGCATACCACCAGCGGTGGTATTGCATCAGCCGTGGGAAGATCTCCTCGACGAACGACTCGTCGCCGGTCTGCTCGTAGATGCTCCACACCGCCCAACCGGACAGCGGCGGCTTCGTATCCCGCCAGTTGTTCTCCGTGCTGTCGCGGTATATCACATCCGCCACCATGCCGGCGGCGTCCTGATAGTCGAACATCACTCGCAGCTGATCCTCGGCCAGCTCCGGCGCGAACAGCGCCAGCGCAACCGCGTGCTTCCAGGAGTCCCACGACCAGACGCCGTGGAACCAGCGGTACGCATAGGACGGAAACAGCCCGTTGAAGTGCAGATCGCCGGCCGGGCTCCTCCAGTTGCCGATCAGCGTCTGAATCGCCTTGACGGCTATCCTTCGGTGGGCCGCGTTCTGCAGCTGTGCATCCTCTTTGTTCAGCACCGATGCGAGGTAGCTGTTCCAGCGCTCCCGATTCGCCACGAACGCATCGTCGGGATTCTCCAGCACGCTGCTGAGAGCCGCTTCGTCCCGGCTGCGCTCTCCGGCATCGAAATACGCCGACAGCACGAGGTACACCGCCCGTAGCTGTCCCGGCTCGAGCGCGAGCTCGTCTTCCAGAAACAGCCGGTGACTCCTGCCGTCGTCCGCGACCGTCGGCTGTGCTCCGCTTCCCGAGAGCGGACGCACGGCGACGAAGTCGGCGGCGTCCTCGAACCGAACCACGATGCCTGATCCGTCAGTCTCGATCCTCGCCGCGTCCGCGAAGACGCTTCCCTTCCAGCCGAGGCTCAACCGCGCAGGAGTCTCACGCTGGTTCTGCACGACCGCCCTGATCACTGCGGTGCGTTCGGTCACGAAGATCAAGTCGAGACGAACAGTGAGACCGGCTGCGCTCAGCCGCTGCCGCAGCATTCCCGGGTAGTAGTCTGCGTTGGACACCTCCTCTGCGCCGAGAGCAATGGCGCCATCCTCATCGGCAAGCGTCAACACTGCGAGACTCTGCCCCAGCCACGTACCGTTGCTCCGCGTCATCAGGAACGGGCCGGTGAAGCCGCCGGTCAGATCCGCATCGGCGGTTGCGGGAAGTCCAAATCCGTGCCACGCTCCCAAATCGGCGAGCACCGTGACCGGTCCGTCGGCGGGCTCCGACGGCGCTCCGTAGGCATTCAGGACGTTGGGGTACTCTCCCCTGAGTCCCTCCGGCCGCCGGTCCGCGGTTTCGGCCCAGCAGGCGCCAAGGGCCAGCACTGTCGCCGGCAGCAAGATCGTTCTCATGCGGACTAAGATAGCCGCCGGGGGCGGCGCTGGGCCGTCAACCATATGCCGGGCGCGGCTGTCTAACGTCCGTGTCCCTTTCATGACCTCATTCACAGGAATCACGAAATGCGAATCCTCTCGGCTGTCGCACTGCTGACGGTGCTTTCGACTGCACCAACGCTTGGCCTCTCCGCTGCGGGCTCCTTCGTCGCGATGACGTCCGGAACTCCCGACACGCTGAGCGCTGCACGACGCACGCTGGTCGCAGCCCGGCTCTACGCCGCAGTGCAGCTCTACTTCGCCCACTGGGACGACGTGCCCGAGCTGGACTTCGATGCCGCGTTCGCCGGCTACGTCGAGGAGGCAATGTCAGCCCCCGACCGGAGGGGCTTCTCGCTGGCGTCACTCGCCCTGCTCGTGCAGCTGGGCAACTCCCACACCGGCTTCCGTGACGGAGCCCTGTTCGACGGCGCCGGCACGCTGCACGGCTTCTCGGTCCGTCACTTGAACGGAGAATGGGTGGTGACCCGGAGCGCTCGCGAGGGCATCAGTCCTGGGGACGTCATTAGAGCCATCGACGGGCAGCCGCTGGAGGACTTCTACGGCGAAGTGAAGCGCTACATTTCCGCTTCGACCGAGCGTCACCGCAGATGGCGGCTGTTCGACCGGTGGTGGCGCTTCCTGTTCCCGCTGCAGTACACGGTCACGCTCGCCGACGGGCGCGAGGTCGCAGTGGACCGGAGCGGCACGGCCGACTCAGACGAGCTGACCACCGAGGGCCGCTGGTTGGAGGAGGACCGCGTCGCGTACATCCGTGTCCCTTCCTGGAACGGCAGTCAATTCCAGGAGCGTGCGCTGGAGCTGCTCGAGGAGTTCGCCTCTGCCGAGGCGCTGGTGGTGGACGTTCGCAGTAACGGCGGCGGCAGCACGCCGGTCGGCTTCATCAGCGCACTCATGGAGCGTCCGTGGCACTGGTGGGCCGAGTCCACGCCGATGCGCTTTGCGCTGTTCTCGTACTACGCGGAGCGCGGCCGCTCCGGCTTCGGCGACTTCGCGCGGCCGCATATGGCCTGGTCCGCGACGGTCCAGGAGGGAGACTCCACGTTCACGGGGAGAATCGTGATCCTGGTCGACGAGGGCTGTCATTCCGCCTGCGAGGACTTCGTGATGCCGTTCAAGCACAACGGACGCGCCACGCTCGTGGGCGTGGCAACGGCCGGCAGCACGGGGCAGCCGTTCTACGCGAACATCGGAGACAGGATGGGCTTCGCGATCGGGGCCAAGAGAGAGTACTTCCCGGACGGGTCCCGGTTCGAGGGCGTGGGTGTTGCGCCCGACATACGAGTGGTGCCGACCCAGGACGACCTGCGGCGGGGGCGTGACGTCGTTCTGGAGCGAGCGCTGGAAGCTGCCGGCGCTCCCTAGCTCGCCAGCAGCCTCCACACCTGCGCCACGAGGAAGCACACCACGAATCCCATCAGGAGCGGCAGGAGGGTGGCAACGGTCGTCCACCTGGCGCTCCTGGTCTCCTTGTAGATCGTGTAGATCGTCGTCGAACACGGATTGTGCAGCAGGCTGAACAGCATGAGGTTGACCGCCGTGAGCAGGGTCCAGCCTCCAGCGCGCAGCAGATCGCCGGTAGTGCCCATTGAATCGAGCTCGAACATCACGCCCGCGCCCTCGCCCATCCCTGACGCTCCCAGCGTCAGTACTGTGAGCATCAGCACCGTGGGGATGACGATCTCGTTGGCGGGGATCGCCACCACGTATGCCAGCAGAATCACACCGTTCAGCCCGAGCAGCAGCCCGAAGGGATCGAGCCCGGCCATGGCGTGGTCGGCCAGGCTGGCACCGGCCACGTTGATGTTCGATATCAGCCAGATCGCTGCACCTGCCGGCACGGCGAACAGCACCGCGCGCCACAGCACGATCAGCGTCCGGTCGATGACCGACGTGTAGAGCGTCTGCAGGATCCGCGGCGGCCGGTACGGGGGCAGCTCCAGCGAAAACGTCGTTGCCTCACCGGCGAGCACCGTGCGCGAGAGCAGCCACGAGGCAAAGAACATCGCCCCGATGCCCAGCAGGGCCACCGCCACGACGGCCGAGGCCGACACCAGCCCGGCCAGGTGGGCCGGCGCCAGTGCGCCGACGAAGATGGACGCAATCAGGATCTGTGTGGGCCAGCGCCCGTTGCACAGCGAGAAGTTGTTGGTGATGATCGCGATCAGGCGCTCCCGCGGGCTGTCGATTACGCGGGTCGCCACCACCCCCGCCGCGTTGCAGCCGAACCCCATGCACATGGTGAGTGCCTGTTTGCCATGCGCTCCCGCCTTACGGAATAGGGCGTCCAGGTTGAAGGCCACCCTTGGCAGATAGCCGAAGTCCTCCAGCAGCGTGAACATCGGGAAGAAGATCGCCATGGGCGGCAGCATCACGCTCACCACCCAAGCGGTCGCGAGGTACACGCCGTCGAACAGGAATCCGCTCAGCCACCACGGCATGCCGATGCTCGCGCCGAAACCGTTCAGCACGGGGTGCAGCATGTCGATGAGCAGCCATGCCAGGAACCGCGACGGGTAATTGGCGCCCGCGATGGTGAGCCAGAAGACCACAGTGAGCACGAGCAGCATCAGCGGGAACCCGAGCCAGCGGCTGGTCAGCAGGCGGTCGAGCGTGCGGTCCAGATCGAACTTGGCGCGCGAGAGGCCGCGCGCCTGGCTCGTCTCGGCGATGCGCCGCGCCTCACTATAGAGGCTCTCGGTCAGGCGATCGTGGAACTGGGGTGAGAGCGTCCACCGGAGCCGGGATGCCGTGTCGAGAATCTCTCGCCCGTTGGCAGCGACCGCAGTCGCGACGCTGCCGCCATCGTCCTCGGCGGCCAGTGTACCATCCGCCAAGTTGCCGAGGTCGCCCGAGTGCACCGCCGCTTCCACTCGCTCGTCCGCATTCAGCAGCCGCAGCGCGACCCAGCGTGCATTGGGGAGCTCCGGGTAGGCGCGCCGGATCGGCTCCTCGAGCGCACTCACCGCCGCGCTCACCTCCGGGGGGTGGCTCTGGATCCGCAGCGGCGCGGTCTCGGTCTCGCCGGCGGCAACCCCGTGTATCGCCTCGAGCAGGTCCGGGATCCCGTCACCGCGGCGCGCCACCGTAGGCACGACGGGCACGCCGAGCTCCCGCTCCAGCTGCTTTACGTCGATCCCGATCCCGTGACGCCGCGCCTCGTCCATCAGGTTCAGGCACACAACCACGCGGTCGGTGATTTCCAGAACCTGGAGCACGAGATTGAGGTTGCGCTCCAGCCGGGTGGCGTCCACCACCACCACAGTCACGTCGGGCTGTCCGAACAGGACGAAGTCGCGCGCCACCTCCTCGTCCACGCTCCCAGCCTGCAGGCTGTAGGTGCCCGGTAGGTCCACGAGCTTTACCCGGTCGCCTTCGAGCGTGAATCCGCCCTCGGCCCGCGCAACCGTCTTGCCCGGCCAGTTCCCTGTATGCTGCCGTAGTCCGGTGAGCGCGTTGAATACCGTGCTCTTCCCGGTGTTAGGATTCCCCGCGAGTGCGACGAGGTAATCCCAGCGATCGAGCTTGATGCCGAGCTGAACCAGGGTTTCGGCTCGGTGCGCTGCGCACCCGGCGCATCCTGCCGTGGCGGCTCCCGTCATCTCAGCCGGCCTCCGCCGGCACCCGCCGGTCCACGCGCACGAATTCGGCCTGCTCCTGGCGCAGCGCGATCAGAGCGCCACGTATGCTGTAAGCGACAGGGTCCTTGAGCGCGCCCTGCAGCTCGGCTGTTACGACGGTACCCGGCACGAGGCCCAGGTCGAGCAGGCGGCGGCGCTGCGGTCCCTGGCACGCGGGCGCAATCCCGATCACCGTGGCCGAATCGCCGTGCTGCAGCGCGCTGAGTGCTTCGTATGGCCCCGCGCTCCCCGCGGCTTCCCGCGGCAGCACGACGGTCACGTTCATCGCCATCACCGGCTCGATGGTGTGCTCCACACCGTCGGCGGCAAAGCGGATCCGCTCGCGTGTAGCCTCCCGCACCTCGACGAGCGCACCCGGTGCGAGTCCCGTTGCGAGCAGCTTCTCATAAACCTCGCGCGGCTCGTCCTCCAGGTGCACCACCGATGCGCTCTGGCCCGGCACGAGAGCCGACAGCGCCACTCCGGCGTGGGGCGGGAGCTCGCCGTCGGCAGTTGGGATCGGATCGCCGTGGGGATCGTAGCGCGGGTGACCCATGGAGGATGAGAGCTGCTCCACCACTTCCGGCGTCAGCGTGTGCTCCCTGTGCTCTGCCTCTTCGTGCCATGCGCCGGCCGGCACGCCGGTGCGGTCCGCGAGATAGCGCTCCCACAGCCGGTGACTGCGCAGCACGCGGAGGGCTTCGGCCCGGCCCACGTCGGTGAGAACGAGACGGTCGTCCTCGGTGCGCACCAGGCCGAGCACTTCCAGGCGGGCCACGAGCTGCATCGCACGGGCGCGCTTCATGTGGAGCATTCCCGCCACGCCCTCGAGCGTGCTGGGCCGTCCCGCGTACTCGGCATCGTACATCCGCTTGAGCGCGTCCTCGATACGGGCCCGCTCCGTGAGGCGCACCAGACGCATCAGCCAGGCCGCTACCCCCCGGCGCGGCCAGAAGACCACCGCCAGGACCAGCACTATCAGCGCGAACACCGAGAGCGCGACTACAGGATCTGCCATCGTCTCCACTCAGCCCCGTTCACCTGGGTACTCGCCATACGAGCCCGGCGCCGAACAGCCAGTCGTCTGCGGCATCTACGAGCCCGATCCCGGCCTTCACATCCAACTGCAGGTTGCTCAGGAGCAGGTAGGTGAGCCCCCCGTCGATCAGATGCTCCGAGAGCCCCTCCTCGGTCAGCGGCAGTGTGCCGAACGCCTCGGCGAAGATTCCCGCACGCTGCGCGAGGGCGAACCCGAACGCCAGCGAATACAGGAGCTGCGTCCTTGTCAGCCTGGGCGCTTCCGGGCTCTGCTCGCTGAGCCAGCGGACCCCGAGATTGTAGCTCATCCCGATCGCCTCGCTCAGCTCGTGACCCGCCGCGAGCCGGATCGATGGGTCGACCCGCTCGGGGCCGAGACCCTCCGTGGCGGTCGGGAGGTTCAGCTCGCCCAGCAGTGCCAGATCGGGCGAAAAGCCCTCACCACTCCTGAACTGCCACTTTACGCCCGCCGCCAGCGGGCCAACCCCCGTGATGGTCTGAGTCCCACCCGCGGGATCCAAGACCTCTCGGCTGCGCCAACCCTTGAACCCGAACCGCGCTTCCCAGCCGGCCACGACCCCGATGCGCGCCAACGCCTCTGGAGCCTGGTGCTGCTCCACCCGGCCGTCGAGCTGCACGTACGAGTACCCCAACTCGAATTGCACGTAGCCCGGAGCCACGCTCAAAGCGGATTCCGTCTCGTCGGGTCGGTCGCTGACCAGGGGCGGCTGCTGTTGACCTGCAGCGCTTTCCGGCACCGCGGCAATCGCGAGCCCAGAGAGGACGAACAACTGCAGCCGCACCCGCCCCAAGAGGCGGGCGGCGGCCGATGGGACATCCACCAGCTCCTCCGTATTAGTGCTGCCGAATAATATTATTAGGATGGCCGAATCTTGCAACCCCTGGCTGCAAAACCGGCCGGCCCGCCTGCCCGTCGGTCCGCCCCGGCCGTATCTTCCTACGGGCAACGGCGGCGGAGGAATAGTGGAGCCCTACAGAATCAAGACGGTCGAGTCGATCCCGTTCACGACCCGGGCCGAGCGCGAGGCGGCGCTCCTGGAATCCGGCTACAACGTCTTCAGCATCCCCTCTCAACTGATCACGATCGACCTGCTGACCGACTCCGGAACCTCGGCGATGTCGGACCATCAGTGGGCCGCGTTGATGATGGGCGACGAGTCGTATGCGGGGAGCCGCAACTACTTCAGGTTCGAGGAGACGGTCCGGCGCATCACCGGATACCGGCACATCATCCCGACCCACCAGGGGCGCGTAGCCGAGAACCTGCTGTTCACCACGATCGTCAAGCAGGGCGACCACGTTCCAAACAACATCCACTTCGACACCACTCAGGCCAACATCGAGCACAACGGCGGTGTGGCGGTGAACTGCGTCATCGACGACGCGTACGATCCCGTCAAGGAAGTGCCCTACAAGGGCAACATGGACATCGCCAAGCTGGACAAGGTGCTCGCCGAAGTGGGCCGCGACCGGATCCCTTTGGTTCTGCTCACCATTACGAACAACTCAGGCGGCGGTCAGCCGGTCAGCCTCGACAACGCACGCGACGTGTCCGAGTGGTGCCGCAAGCACGGCATCCCGTTCATCTACGACGCCTGCCGCTTCGCCGAAAACGCGTACTTCAACAAGGCGCGCAGCGGTCTCGACCGGGACATACCCGAGATCGTACGGGAGTTTTTCGACTTGGCCGACGGCTGCACCATGTCGGCCAAGAAGGACGCGCTCGTGAACATGGGTGGGTGGCTCGCGCTCAACGACGACGAGCTCTCAGAGAGGATCACCAACATGCTGATCCTCATCGAGGGCTTCCCCACCTACGGCGGCCTCGCCGGCCGGGACCTGGAAGCGATCGCCCAGGGTCTGGAGGAAGTACTGGAGGAGCGCTACCTGGCACACCGCATCGGGCAGGTGCAGGATTTCGGACGCGCCCTGTGTGACGCCGGAGTCCCCATCGTGCTGCCGGTGGGTGGCCACGCCGTCTATCTCGACGCCCGGCGCTTCTTGCCGCACATCCCGCAGGAGCAGTTCCCGGCGCAGGCGCTCACGTGTGCTCTCTATCTGGAGGGCGGAATCCGCGGCGTGGAGATCGGCGGTCTCATGTTCGCCGCCGACGGAAACTGGCCCGAACTGGAGCTGGTGCGCCTGGCGGTGCCCCGGCGCGTCTACACGAAGAGCCACCTCGAGCACGTCGTGGACGTGTGCGCCAAGCTGTACCGCGACAGAGAATCCCTATCGGGCCTGAGAATCACGCACGAGGCCCCGGTGCTGCGGCATTTCACGGCGCGATTGGAGCCGGTGAGCTAGGCTCTTTCTTCGGCTTCGCCGTCGAACCGCTTCAGGAACTCTGCGTCAAAGTCGATGCCGTCCTCGCGCTCGCGGGCGAGCAGGCGGCGCATTTCGTCCAGCTCGCGCCGGGCATGCTCCGCGGCAGGTGTGTGCGAGAAGCGCTCGCACAGCCGTGCCAGCTCGGGAATGGCCTTCCTCGGAGTGCGCAGCCGCCGCAGATAAATGTTTGCGATCTCCTGAGTCGCAATGAGCGCCTGGGGCTCCGTCACGCGGGCCTCGTCCCGCACACGACTGTACCAGTGGATCGCCTCCTCGGGCCGATCCAGGTGGTCGAGACACAGCCGTGCGAGCGTGAAGTACGGATCGGGATCGCTGGGGTGCTCGGTGACGTGGGCCTCGTATGCCACCGCGGCGTCCTCGTACTTGCCCTGCGCCGCCAGGGCCGCGGCCCGCGAGTACTCGCGACGGCGGGGGGTGGACTCACCGGAGGGGTGGTAGATCGTCTGCGCCGCGCGCCCGGCTCTGTGCGTGATGAACAGGCTCATGTAATACGTGCCGGCGAAGCCCACACCGATGCTGAGCACCTGACTCAGCAGAGCCGGCATGCCGAGCAGCTGGGACAGCGCCATCCCGATAGGGACCCCGCCACCGAATCCCACGCAGAGCGCCCACACGAGAGCCTTCAGGCGAAGGGCGCGCTCGGCGGCATCGATGTCCTTGAGTCGCCGGGGCATGGGCTAAGATATTCCCTGGGAGGCGCGCCTCCAATCAAGCGGCCCTCGCTCCGGAGGAAGATGTGAGGACACTCGGCCTGCTCGGCGGAATGAGCTGGGAATCCACCCACATCTACTACCGTCTCATCAACGAGGGGGTGCGCGACCGCCTGGGCGGACTGCACTCCGCGGAACTAGTGCTATACAGCGTCGACTTCGAGCCGATCGAGCGGCTGCAGAGCGCAGGCCGCTGGGACGAGGCGGGGCAGAGGTTGGCGGACGCCGCACGCAGCCTCGAAGCCGCCGGCGTCGGGGGACTGGTCCTCTGCACCAACACGATGCACAAGGTGGCGTCCGCCGTCGAGGCGGCAATCGGCATCCCGCTGCTGCACATCGCCAACGCTACTGGTGAGGCAGTAACGACCGCTGGGCACGCAACTGTCGGACTGCTGGGCACCCGGTTCACGATGGCAGAGGACTTCTACCGGGGCCGCCTCACCGAGCGCTACGACCTGGATGTGCTGGTCCCGACGGAGCCCGAACGGGAAGTCGTCGACCGGGTGATCTTCGATGAGCTTTGTGTGGGTCGGGTCCTGGATTCTTCACGCAGTGACTACCGCGGCATCATGCATGGGCTGGTCGAGCGCGGCGCAAGTGCGATCATCCTCGGCTGCACCGAGATATCCCTGCTCGTGGGAGCCGAAGACTCGGAGGTGCCGCTGTTCGACACGACCGCGATTCACGCTGCGGCGGCCGTGGAATGGATGCTGGCGGACGCCTGAGCGCCCGCCAGCACACCCTGAGAATGCCCTAGTAGAGGTGCGTCGAGTACTGGACGCCGGCGATCAGCGTGAAATCCACCTCGAGCTGCGGCCCATCCAGCTTCTGGTACACCGGCAGCAGCCGCTGCACCTCAACGGGATGGGGTGAGCGGCTCTGCTTGTGCCGACTTCGTCTCGGAAGATCAGGCCGGCGCGGGCGGCGCCGTGGCGAACGGCAGGATGTAGCTCGCGGGAGGCAGCTCGGGAAGCGCAGGCTGGAATGCCAGCCGCGGAGAGCTAGTTTCCGTAGGTACGACCGCGCCCGCAACGGGTGACAGCGCATCGGCAAAGCACCCGGTCTGGCAGCGGCTGAGGCAGCGGCATGGGTCGGCGTGGTGCCCGTCCTGAGCCGGTGCCCTCTCCTCACCCGGCGCGTGCGAGCCGGCCGGCGCGGCGGCGTGGACCGCCTGCTGAGCGGCACCTTCGTGAGCTGCGGCCTCGTGAACCAACGAATGGTGGGGACAGCGCACCAGACACAACGCTTCCGCGGCTGCGGCAAACAGAAAGCCGCAAGCGAGCACCAGCGCGCCGAGCCGGAGTGAGATCGTGCGTTGCACCAGGGAGGTCGGGATCTTGAACTCGCAGAGTCTACCGGTACACCGACTCCACCGCAAGGCAACGACCGCGGCCGCACTGCTGATTCCGCTGGTCGCCACCCCGCTCAACGCCCAGCTCAACAGCATGCCAGTGCACTACTCCCCGAAAGGCGGTACGGGGTTCACGCTGTACGGGGACTTCGGCAAGGGGCTCAACGAGGAGTCCGGCAAGAACACGGCGTTCGGAGCCCGCGCGGTGCTGGGAGTATCGGCCATCACGCTCGGGGTGGGCGTGGGCACGGTCAACGCGTCGATTCCCGGACTAAGCGACGACCAGAACAACTTTCAGTGGATGGGTGTGGCCGCGTTCCGCCTCTTCGGAGGCGGCCCCGTTCCGGCTGCCGTCAACATCCAGGCGGGCTACGGCAGACTGGCGAGCGACAGCATAGCAGAGGTGAACGTGCCTGTAGGTGTGGGTTTTTCACTGAGTGCTCCGGTCCCCGGAGTCACTCTCGAGCTGTGGGGCGCGCCGCGGATCTCGTACAGGAGAGTCACGGTGGGAGCCAGCTCCGAGACACAGACTGGTTTCGGGCTGTCGGGCGGAATCAACTTCGGCTTCTCGATCGGCCTCGGCGGATACGTCGCGCTGGACTGGCAGAGCCTGAGCGATGTTACGGACGGCGACTTCCCGCTCATCGGCGGCAACCCCGCCCTCCTGGGAATAGGCGTGAGCTGGAACATCAAGCTGCCCGGAGGTCTGTAGCCGTGCCCCCGGACGGCCTCTCCGCTGACGACAAAGCAGCACTGCTGCGGCTCGCGCGCGAAGCGCTGGAGCTCTACCTGAGTGAAGAGCGCTACCCTGCCGCGGATGGGACGCCCGCCATGCTGCAGCCTCGTGCGACTTTCGTGACACTGCGGGACCGCGCTTCCGAGGAGCTGCGCGGCTGCCGCGGTGAGACAGTTGCACGGCAGCCGTTGGTCGAGTCCGTGATGCACATGGCCGTCGCGTCAGCCACGGACGATCCACGGTTCTCCCCGGTGACACCGGATGAGGTGCCTTACCTGCACATCGAGATCAGCGCGCTCACGCCGATGAGCCCAATCGCACCGGAGGAGATCGAGGTCGGCCGGCACGGGCTGCTCATCCGTAAGGGAGCGAACTCAGGGCTGCTGCTTCCGCAGGTGCCGCTTCCCTATGGGTGGAACCGTGATCAGTTCCTCGCAGCGCTGTGCCAGAAGGCCGGACTACCCGACAACGCGTGGCGCTTTGCAGATGCCGAGCTGTACGGCTTCGAGTGCGAGGTGTGGGAGGAGGAAACCCCATGATGCCTGTACCTGCTTTCTGGCTCCCGATCCTGGTGTCGGCGGTGCTCGCATGGATCGCTAGCATGATGATCTGGATGCTGATGCCGTACCGCAGATCCGACTACCGCGCCTTCCCCGACGAAGATGCGGTGCGTGGTGCGCTGAATGGCCAGGACCTGAAGCCGGGCCAGTACAACATCCCCAACGTAGCGTCGCGTAAAGAGCTCGACACCCCCGAGGGCAAGCGCAAGTTCGAGGAGGGGCCCGTCGGATTCGTCACACTCATGCCAAACCGGGTGCCACCGGTCAGGCGGCAGCTGATTCTCATCTTCGTGTACTACCTGCTCGTGGGCGCCACGGTCGCCTACGTGGCGAGCCGCACGCTGGCGGCAGGGACGCCTGGCTATCTCATCTTCCAGGTGACCGGCACCGTGGGTTGGATGGCGTACGGCCTCGCTGGCGTCCCCGACGCAGTCTGGTTCGGCCGGCCCTGGCGCGCTGTCGCCAAGCAGCTGTTGGACGCGTTCATTCTGGGCCTCGTGACCGGCGGAGTCTTCGTCTGGCTGTGGCCGCGGTGAGAGACCCGTGGACGACGATCTGAGGCAGCGACTTTTGGCGCTGCAGCACGCGGACGAGGAGACGCGCGCCAGGCTCCTGGAGAACCGGAGCCTGTTCGACGGGTACGCCGCCGAGATGGAGCAGGTGCACACCCGCAATGCCCGGCAGCTGATGGCGATCGTGGACGAGGCCGGATGGCCCGGCGTGAGCCTCGCCGGCGAGGATGGCGCGGCGGCGGCGTGGCTCGTGGCTCAGCACGCCATCGGCCTGCCCGACGTGCAGCGCCGCTGTCTCGATCTCATCCGGGAGGCGGTTGCGGAGGGAGAAGCTCCCGTGTGGCAGGAGGCGTATCTCACCGACCGCATCCGATTCAACGAGCGCCGGCCGCAGCTCTTCGGCACCCTGCTCGACTGGGACGAGCACGGAGCATTGAACCCGTGGCCCATAGAGGAGCCCGAGTCGGTGAGCGAGCGTCGCGAAGCGGCGGGTCTGCCCAGGCTCGAGGACGCGGTAGAGTTCGCCCGGGCCCAGGCCGCAGCGGACGGCGCGGCGGCGCCGGAGGACTACGCGGCGCGCCAGCATGAGATCGAAGAGTGGGCGCGACGGGCGGGATGGCTGTGAAGCCGTTCGATTCGCTCACGGACACGCTTCATCGGCTTGCCACGGGAAGCGCGGAGCTGAAGCGGCGGCTCACGCCGGTCGTGGGAAGCCTTTTCTTCGTCCTCATATTCGGGTTCCTCGCGGGTGGGGTCGCACTCGACCAATTGCTGTCACTTCCCTCGCTCCCCGCTCGTCCGTTCAGCCTGGGGCTCGGCCTGGCACTGAGCGCCCTGGGTGTTGGGCTCTCCGCATGGTCCGTGAGGGCCTTTCGCGCCATGCGCGGCACGCCGGTGCCCGTGAACCCTCCGCCTAGCCTCGTCGTTTCGGGGCCGTACGCCTTTGCGCGCAATCCGATGATCACCGGTCTGTTGGTCGCGATGTTCGGGATCGGACTGCTGCTGGGTTCTCCCGGGATCGTCTTCGTCACGACCCCGGTGTTCACGCTGCTGCACGCAACCTGGATCAAGCAGGTCGAGGAACCGGAGCTCGAGCGCCGCTTGGGCGAGCCGTACATCGATTACAGGCGGCGCACTCCCATGCTATTCCCCCACGATGCAGCGCTCCGCTGGCTCTTCGTGCTCCCAATGGCCTCGATCACGGTGCCGCTGGTAGACGAAGTGGTTGCCGGCCTGATGAACCGATGGGGTGTGGCCGTGCTCAGCCCACTGTGGGTTGTGGGGAAGACGATCGGGAACTTCGCGACTGGTGCGCTAGGCGTGATGCTCGGTGTTTTCATGGCACCCGGTCACAAGAGGAGCACCGCAGTAGTGCTGCTCGTGATTGCGCTGGGAGCGGCTGCCTGGTGGCTGTTGAACAGTGGACTGCCGCTCCACGTGGCAGCGCCGCTCAATGCTGCGCTGATGGGTGGGGCCGGCGGCGCGGCAGCGGTCGTGTGGCGCCGCTACGCCGGCCACCGCAACCCGTAGGGCGCGTCAGCCGCAGGCACCCTGCGGCTGTCTAACCCTCGTGACACAGGCATTGACGAGGCCCCGCCCGGGGTCATTTTTTCTAGGGTTCGAAGCCCTAGAACCCCAACTGCGGAACCAGCATGGCCATCAGGTACGAGATCGATGCTCCCCGCGGCATAGTGCTCACCACCGCTGACGGAATCCTCACCGACGACGAGCTGCTGGACCACAAGCGGCGCCTGGTCGAGGATCCCCGATTCACACCGGGCATGAAGGAGCTGTCAGACGTGCGCGGTGTTGACCAACTGGAGGTCACTCCCGAAGGAATCGGCCGCATGGTCGCGCTCGATGAGCTGCACGCAACGCGGCGGAGGAGTGGCTCGGCATCAATGGGAAGGAATAGAGGCAGCAGCTGACGCCCTCGAGATCCACCCTCGACAGCAACGACTACGACCCGGTCGCCGACATCTACGACGCGTACGTCCGGGCCGAGTTCGACCTCGACTTCTTCGCCGCCGAGGCGGAGCACGCCGAAGGGCCGGTGCTCGAACTCATGGCCGGTACCGGCCGGGTGTCGGAGCGTCTCGCCGGTGCCGGCTGGGACTTCACGTGCGTCGATCTCTCGCGCGAGATGCTGCAGGTCCTGTGGCGCAAGGCTCCCGGCTGGGAAGGAAGTGCGCGTGCGATCTGCGCCGACGTGTGCGACCTGCCGCTGCCCACCCGCTTCGCCTTGGTAGTGATCCCGTTTCACTCGTTCGCCGAGCTGACCGACGGTGCCGATCAGCGCCGCGCACTGGCGGAGATTCACCGTGTGCTCCTGCCCGGGGGCCGGTGCATCTGCACGCTTCACAATCCGCGGGTCAGGACCCGCTCGCTCACGGGTATTCGTGAGCTGCGGGGCACGTTCGATTTGCCGTCCGGGGGAGCCGTACTGGAGCTGTACGTGGAAGCATCCCTCGACGCTGTCACCCGCATTGCGGAATCGGTGCAGACCTACCGTATTCTGGATTCCGGCGGGGAGATGGCATCGGAACGCGTGCAGAAGGTCCGGTTCGCACTCATCGAGCGCCCGGAGTTCGAGGGCATGGCACGCGCTGCCGGCTTCAGGGTAGACCAGCTCTACGGCGACTACGCGCGGGCCGAGTTCCTACCGGACGAGAGCCCGCACATGATCTGGATACTGGAGAAACCGGCCGGCGGAGGCGTGTGGCGATGATCCCGTCAGCCGCGGGAGACGGCACCCCGTGACACAATCCAAGAAGATGTGGCACGAGAACGACGAGTTTTGGTCGGCGTCATTTCCGTTCATGTTCCCGGCGAGCCGGCTCGCGGCGGCGACCGGAGAGGTCGGCAAGATCATCGAGCTGACCGGCTGCAAGGCCGGATCCGTCCTGGATCTGAGCTGCGGGCCAGGCCGTCACGCCGTTGCTTTCGCCAAACGGGGATTCGCCGTCACCGGTGTGGACAACACGCCGTTCCTGCTCGACAAAGCCCGATCCTACGGCGCGGAACAGGACGCGGAGATCGAATGGCAGCTCGAGGACATGCGCCGGTTCCGCCGGCCGGGGGCCTTCGACATCGCACTCAGCATGTTCACCTCGTTCGGCTTCTTCGACGAGCTCGCGGACAACCTTGCCGTGCTCGACAACGTATTCGTGAGCCTCGCACCGAATGGAGCCTTCGTGCTGGACGTGCTGGGCAAGGAGGTGATCGCGCGTACGTTTCGGGCCACCGACGCAGAGCAGTTCGACGGCGGCATGATCGTGCAGCGCCGCAAGATCGCCGCAGGCTGGGACCGGATCGAGGTGGACTGGCACATCATCGAGTCCGGACACGCCCGCAAGTTCGATCTGCAGCTGTGGATCTACTCGGGGCAGGAGCTGAAGGAGATGCTGCGCGCGGCGGGCTTCAGTGAGGTATCCCTCTACGGCAGCCTGGACGGCGTGCCGTACGACGAGGACGCAAAGCGTCTCATAGCGGTCGCCTACAAGCGGTAGGCCCGTCGTGAAGACCGGCGTCGCCAGGTAGTCTGTACGCAACTCAATCCACAGAAATGCCCACCAGGAGCAGACATGGATCTCTCTAATCTGGACTTCAGTGCCTTTCTGAACCTCGCGGCCACTCTCGTGACCACCTGGGGTGTCAAGGTCGTGGCGGCCATCGCCCTGTTCGTGGTGGGGCAGTGGGTAGCACGATGGATGAGGAAGTGGATTCGGAACGGACTGGAACGCGGCAAGATGGATCCAACGCTGGTGCCGTTCCTTTCGTCGATGGTCTACTACCTCGCAGTGGCCTTCGTCGTCGTCGCCGTGCTCGGGACCCTGGGCATACCGACTGCCTCCTTGGTGGCCCTTCTTGGCGCCGCGGGACTCGCGCTCGCGCTGGCACTCCAGGGTACGCTCTCGAACTTTGCGGCCGGCGTGATGCTGTTGATATTCCGGCCGTTTCAGGTGGGCGACTACGTCGAAGTCGGCGGCACCGCTGGATCGGTGGTGGCAATAGGAATCTTCTCTACGCGGCTGAACACACCCGACAACGTCGGAATTACGGTCCCCAATTCGAGCGTGTGGGGCAGCACGATCAGGAACTTCGCGGCGAACCCGACGCGGCGCGTCGACCTGGTAGTGGGCATCTCCTACGGCGACGACATCGGACGGGCGATCGAGACTGTAAGCGGTTTGCTGCAGGCCGAAACGCGGGTGCTGGACGACCCGGCTCCATTCGTGGCAGTGAGTGAGCTCGCCGACTCGTCGGTGAACCTGGTGGTGCGACCCTGGTGCAAGCGGGAGGACTTCTGGTCGCTGCGCTGCGACCTGACGAGGGCGCTCAAGGAACAGCTGGAGGCAGCCGGTTTCTCGATCCCGTTCCCCCAGCGCGACATGCACGTGCACCAGGTCGGGCAGAGCGCGGCATAGGTGAGCAGGTTAATAACGAAAGTGCCGGTCCCAGCGCGGACAGAGCACCTCGAAGACCGCTTCTCACCGCAGAGGCCCTGGCAGACGCCGGGGCCTCTCTCCATTCTACGGGAACCCCAACGGAGCCGTCCCATGTGGAGAACCGCCGGCAGCGTGGTAGTGGGTTACATAGCAATGGCGCTGTTCATCTTTCTCAGCTTCTCGCTCGTTTACGTGGCGATGGGAGCCGACAGGGCCTATCAGCCGGGAACTTACGAAGTGTCGGGCCTGTGGATGGCGGTGAGCCTGGTGCTCGGCCTGCTCGGAGCGGTCCTGGGTGGATGGATCTGTCTCCTCATAGCCAAGTCACTGCGCGGCCCCCAGATTCTCGCCGCCGTAGTGTTCGTGCTGGGCCTCGTGACGGCGTTCATGTATTTGGGCGGGCCCGACGCCGACGCACCCACGGTGCGTGACACGGCAGTAGGGATTTTCGACGCGATGCAGTACTCCCGCACGCCCAACTGGATCAACTTCGCCAACATCGTAGTCGGAGTCGTGGGTGTGCTGCTCGGAGCCAAGCTGGGGAGCGCCAAAGCAGCGGCGCAGCCCGAGATCTGAGACGGATACAGGAGACGAGGTGATGGGAAACAAGGTGATGAACGAGAGAATACGGCGGGCAGCGGCGGCGCTCGGATCTCTGACTCTGCTCCTCGCGCTGCCTGCGCCGCTGGCTGCGCAGGGGACCCCGGCGATCGCCGGCAATCCCAACCTCGAGCGCTACGGCGCGGCGATCGAGCAGGCACGCATGCTGATGCGCGAGGTCAAGAGCCGCAGCGGGGCGCCCGGTTGGTCCGTCGCGGTCGGACACGGTGGGGAAGTCGTGTGGGCCGAGGGCTACGGCTTCGCAGACCTCGAGCTGGGCGTTCCGGTCTCGACCCTCACACGGTTCCGCATCGGGAGCGTGTCCAAGCCGCTGACCGCCGCGGCCGTCGGGCAGCTGATCGAGCAGGGCAGGCTCGACCTGGACGCCCCGGTGCAGCGCTACGTGCCGTCGTTCCCCGAGAAGCGCTGGCCGGTCACCACCCGGACTGCCGCGGGACACCTGGCCGGGATCCGGCACTACGACGGCGACGAGTTCATGAGCGCAGAGCGATTCGAGACAGTGCAGGCAGGACTCGAGATCTTCCAGGACGACACGCTGCTGTTCCAGCCCGGCACCCGGTTCTCCTACTCGAGCTACGCGTGGAATCTCGTCAGCGCGGTCGTGGAGGGGGCTTCGGGCGAGAAATTCCTCAGCTACATGCAGGATCACGTGTTCGGACCGCTGGAAATGGAGAACACGGTGGCCGACCACACCGACAGCATCGTCCCCAACCGCTCGCGCTTCTACATGACGACGCCCGACGGAGTTCTCAACGCACCGTTCGTGGACAACAGCTACAAGTGGGCGGGCGGGGGATTTCT
Organism: Gemmatimonadota bacterium; assembly: GCA_039586895.1. Taxonomy (GTDB): domain Bacteria; phylum Gemmatimonadota; class Gemmatimonadetes; order Gemmatimonadales; family GWC2-71-9; genus WVYX01. Next base: position 51,565 of record JBDHJM010000006.1, read on the forward strand.
CTCCACTCCGTCCGACCTGGTGCAGTTCGGGATGGCGCACTTCGGTGAAGAGCTGATGCGGCGCGGCACCATAGACGAGCTGTGGACGTCGCAGCGCACGAACGAGGGCGAAGAGACCGAGAACGGCATCGGTTGGTTCTTCGATGTGGATCCCAACGGAGCCCGGGTCGTGCAGCACGGCGGTGGCTCGATCGGCGGCACAACCATGCTGATGCTGATGCCGGAACGAGACATCGTGGTTGCAATGGTGGCGAACGCCCGCGCCGCGACGAGCGCCGGGCTCGCATGGACGCTCGCGCAGTTCTTCCTCACCGAGCCAGGCGTCGCCCCCACGGCGCAGCCGAGCGTCGCAGGCACCTTCGATTGCTCGATCAGCCGCGGCGGAGAGCAGGTGGCCGCCGGCGAGCTGATGCTCGAGGGCGGGCCCGGGGACTACTGGGGACGCATTGCGTTTGAGGAGGAAGAGGGACAGGACGTTCGTGAGATCGTGATGGTCGCGGGCGGCCCGGACGAGCTCCATCTGATTCTGGTCGGTGGGGGCGGTAACGTGCTCAACCTGTGGCTCTCGCCGGATGGGGAGGGCGTCGGGGGCCGCTGGATGGGCAGCAGCAACACCGGCGAGCTGGCCTGCACACCTGCAGCGGAGTGAGCCCATCCATGACTCTTAGGATCTCAGCCGTCGCTCTTGGCGCTGCTCTCGCAGCCGGCTCACCTGCGCTCGCCCAGCAGGCAGACATCTACGTCCCGAGAAACATCCAGCAGGCCTATGACAACGGAACCCGGTCCCTGGACGGTGCTCCGGGGCTCTCCTACTGGCAGAACGGAGCCGACTACGTCATCAGGGTCGACTTCGATCCGCACAGCGGACTGCTGAGGGGGAGCGAGACGATCACCTACAGGAACAACAGCCCCGACACTCTCCGGGCGCTGGTCCTCGACCTCCATGCCAATTACTACCGGGTGGGGACGGCGCGTGACTGGCCGCATGCTGCGCAGGACCTGGGTGAGGGCGTCACCATCGACGCCCTGGCCATGGACGGCGTGAGTATCGACGTGTCGGGGGCGGGCCCCGAGTTCCACTACATGCACAACGGCATGTTCTCCGTGATTCGCGCCGCGCTCGCTCCGGGTGCCGCAGCCGAACTCGAGGTCTCGTGGCACTACGTCGTCAATCCCGGCTCGCATATGCGGACCGGCCGCGTGGACAGCACGACGTACTTCGTCGCGTACTTCTTCCCCCGCTTGGCCGTCTACGACGACGTGGACGGCTGGGACACAATGCCGTACTCGGGGAATCTCGAGTTCTACAACGACTTCGGCGACTTCGACCTGACGGTTACGGTGCCGCAGGGCACCGTGGTCTGGGCCACGGGACTGCTCCAGAATGCCGACGAGGTCTTGGCGGAGCCCTTTGCCGGCCGGTATCGCAGTGCGGCCACGACCGACACGATCGTGCATGTCGTAACGGCCGCCGATGTTGCCGGCGGCGGCATAACTGCGGCAGCCGACGCCAACCCATGGCGCTTCACGGCCGAGTACGTCTCCGACGTCGCCTTCGCGGTGAGCGACCACTACCTGTGGGATGCGGCGAGCCTGGTGGTGGACTCCAGCACGGGCAGGCGGGTCCTCGTCGAGGCCGCGTTCGCCGACAGCTCCGCCGACTTCCACGAGGTCGCTGCAATCGCCCGTGCCGCGATCGAGATGATGTCGTTCGAGATCCCTGCCGTGCCGTTTCCGTTCCCCAACATGACGGTGTTCAACGGGTTGGGTGAGATGGAATACCCCATGATGGTGAACGACCACTCCTTCCGCGACAACCGGCACGAGACGGTCTGGCTCACATCGCACGAGGTCTTCCATTCGTACTTCCCGTTCTACATGGGGATCAACGAGACCAAGTACGCCTGGATGGACGAGGGCTGGGCCGTCTTCGGCGACTTCAACATCACCAACCGGCTCCACACCGACGATCCGACCAACATCTTCGGGATGGACATGTATCAGGAAGTGGTCGGCGACGAAGTCGACATTCCCATGTTCGCCGCCTCGTTCTACTCGAAGCGGCCGGCCTACTTCTATGCCTCGTACCCCAAGCCCGCGTTCTTCTACCTGATGCTCCGCGATCTGCTCGGCACCGACCTCTTCATGGAGGCACTGCACGAGTACATGCGCCGCTGGAACGGCAGGCATCCCACGCCCTACGATTTCTTCTTCACGTTCAACCATGTGACGGGGCAGGACCTGAGCTGGCTCTACCGGCCATGGTTCTTCGAATTCGGCTACGCCGACGTTGCGATCCGGGACGTGTCACGAGACGGCGCCGGCTACGAGATCACGGTCGAACGTGTGGGCGCCAACCCCGTGCCGGTACACCTGCAGGTCACGTATGAGGACGGTACGGTACAGAGGGTGCACGAGACCGCTGCGGTCTGGCAGGACGGAAGGCGAGAGCACGTGGTGACCGTTGGGACGGAGAGAATCGTCAGCAGCATAGCACTCGGTGCTCCGCACATACCGGACGCGGACAAGAGCGACAACATCTGGTCCGCACCGTGAGCGGCAGGTGGGGCGCGCTCCGCCCCGTCGACCTGCTGCTGATCGGGTTCAACGCAGCCTTCGGAGTCCTCTGGCTCACGGCGCTGGGGCGCAATCCGGCGGCGTTCTGGATGGTGCTGGCGCACGGCGGTGCCGTGGCACTCTCCCTGATGACCGCCCGGCCCGGAGCATCCAGATCCCGCTTCGGCGAGGTGGTGCGGGACATCTACCCCATCGTGCTCATCTCACTCTACTGGCTGGAAATGGGGCTCATCCGCCACGGCTTCCACTCGCGCACTTTCGACGCACCCGTCGCGGCGGCCGATCTGTGGCTGTTCGGCCGCCACCTCCAGGAAATCTGGCTCCCGGCAATGCCCCAGGTGTGGTTCAGCGAGGTGATGTTCGCGGCTTATTGGGTCTATTACCCGATGGTGTTCCTGACGCCGCTCGTACTCGCGCTCCGCAAGCGGCCCGAGGCCGAGTACGTCATCTACGCGATTACGCTCGCCTACGTCGCGTGCTACGTCTGGTACGCGCTCCTGCCCGTCGACGGCCCGAGCCACACGATGGAGCGGTTCGTCGGCCCGCACACCGAAGGCTTCTTCTACCAGCTAGTGATGTCCGGAACCCACGCGGCCGACTCGATGGGCACCGCATTTCCCAGCTCGCACGTGGTGGGAGCCGTGGCAGTGGCCGCGCTCGCGGTGCGGTTTTTCTCGAGGACCTGGGCCGTGCTGTTCGTGCTTGGCGCACTTGGGGTAGTCCTCTCGACCGTGTACACGCAGGGCCACTTCGCGATCGATTCGCTGGCCGGCGTGGTGTTCGCGCTGGTGGTGACCCTGCTCATCGCGCCCCCGCTGGAGCGGGCTCTTGCCAGTCTGGCCGAGCGGCTTACCATTGTGGCATGACCAACCGACGATTCTGGACAGCGGCTGCGGCAGTGCTCGGTGCCCTGCTGGTTGGTACTGCCTGCTTCGAGGCCAGTCTCTCGAGCGGCGGTGGCACCCCGGGGGCCGGCGGTATCACCACCCAGTACAGGGTCGTGTACTCGGCGAGCGCGGGCGGTGACGGGGAGTTCGACGAGCTGCGCTATCTGAATGCCGAGGGGGTGCAGGTCATCGTGTTCAACCCGACCCTGCCGTTCACCGTCGAACTCCCAATGCAAGGCGGGGACCAGGTGGCCATGGTCGGTACTGCCCGGGTAACGACCGGTTCCGCCCGGATCCGGGTCACCGCCACCCGCACGACGACCGATTCCACCACGGTCGACGTGGGCGACGACTGCCAGTCTTCCGGGACTTTCCTGTTGTGCGAGCTCTCGATACCGGCGCAGAGTCTGTAGCGGGCCTTCCTACTTGAAGTAGTCCACCGCCGTTGCCGCGAAGCTGGCGGGGTACGCGATGAGCACGGCCCGCCTCAGCGCCAATCCCAAGCCATCCGCAGGCCCCTTGTCTATCAAGACCAGCATCATAAGCGAGATCGCGAGCGTCATGACGTATGCCGCGGCTACTCGTAGCGTGAAGTCACGCCAGTGGCCGGCGATGCCGTCACGGTAGACCAGAACGCGCACGAACCCAGCGAGCGTGGTGAGCGACACGAGGACGATGAGCAGGATGCGTCCGGGCGGCAGCGAAGCACCAAGATTCCAGACTTCCTCGGTGTAGGCGATCGGGATCGCCAGCACACATGCTCCCACCGCCAGTTGGACGAGGTCCTCCGGCTTGAACTGCCTGCGGCGAAGCGATTTGGCTTCGAGGTCGGTGGTCACGGTCACCTCCCGGCCAGAACCAGCTCAGCCTGCACGCCGACGTGATCCGATAGGTCGTCCAGTGCCGTGCGGGCGTCGTTCACGATCCATTCGTGCCCAGAGCCGGGGCGAACCAGCACGTAGTCGTAGCGCTGATCCGTCTTGGTTTCCTGGTAGGGGAGCGCGGCGTAGCGATTGCGGCTCGGGACCCACGTCGCCGACTGCTCGACCGGCGTCGGATTGGGCGGCAGGGGATCCGCAAAGCCCGCTCCCATCAGCGCCGCATACTCAGGCGCCATGGCGTTCTCCGTCCCCGGCGGCTCCGGATACCGTGCTGTAGGTGACGCGTTTATGTCCCCCGCCAGCACCACAGGTCCGCCGTCGGCGTCGGCGTTCGTGGCTTCGAGCAATCGTTCCAACTGAACGCTGCGAACGCGCGCATCCTTCGACTTCGTTCCCGCGTAGAGATGCGTCGTCACCAGCGTGACGATCCCGAGCGGCGTCTCAAGCTGCACGATCATCGTCCCCTTGCGTCCGACTCGCTCGTCGGGCTTGGCGCCCAGATCAGGATGGGGCACGAAACGGCTGCTCCTGATCGGCAGCCGCGACAGAACGAGCAGTCCGCCCGTCGTGTCTATGGGGACGAGACCCAGGATGCGGCGCGACCGCGTCGCATCGTCAGTGGTCACATATGGCGGGCACAGCTCCCGCAGGAGGCTGCGGCGTCCCCGCACGTCGAACATCTCCTGCAGCACGATCACGTCGACGTCCAGCGCCGCGAGCGCCGTGGGCAGCCGCTTCAGACGCCGCCGCTTCTGCTGTGACGGAAGCCTGATCGGCAGCGCCCATGCGTTGAACGTGACGACCTTGAGGGAGAAGGAGTTCTGCAAGGTGGGAGCTACGGCACGTCGGAGTCGAGCGACTCGCCGCCCAGGCCGAACATTGCCGCAGGGCCGATGATCCGCTGGAACTTGGTGCGCTGCTCCGGCGTGAGCATCGCGTTGACGTCACGCAGGAACACCTGCGTGGCCGGCAGCAGCTCTGCCAGCGCTGCCGAGTACTTCTGGCTCAGGGCGAGCATTGCTTCGGGCTGGACTTCCCCATCCCTGGCGTAGATGGCCTGCAGCTCCTCGACCAGCGCCTGGCCCTGCACCAACGCAGCGCCGTGCTCCCGCTGGAACGCCTCCGACAGGGCCGCGATGCGCACTTCCTGATCCGGAGTCAGATCCAGCTCTTGGGACAGCCGAGCCAGCCGCTCGGGGCTGGCGAACGACAGCGCGCTGCCCACCGGATCGCTGGGCTGTTGGGCGCGGACGGTGGAGGCGAGCGGCAGCAGTGCCAGCGGCACCAGTGCTGCTGCGCCAAGGAATCGCATCATACGAGAATCTCCTGAGGCGCTCCTTCAGAGGGCGCCGGTACGCGACAATCTACACCCGCTGGCCGGATCGGTGCCGTGAGCGTCGCAACTCACTGCGGCAGGCGCCGCACCATCTCGCTGTCCGCCTCGGGGCCCCGCCGCACCACCACGGCCACCCGCTCACCGCGCACCAGCCACCAGTCGTGGGGGTCGAGCGCCGAGGGAGCAGACACGTGCAGGAAGAGGCCGGTGACGTCGAGCGTGTCGAGCGCCGCCGCGTCGTCCAGATCGCCGGCCTCGTCGAGCGAAAGTCCGGTGCGGGCAACCGGATCGTCGTAAGTGAGCGCCAGGTCGAGGCGCAGCGGCTCGCCGCCCGGCGTCACCACCCGTCCGCCCCGCATCAGGATGTCTGCCGGAAGACCCCTATTGAAAGGAAGGTCATCGTACGCGGCGGTATCGGCGCCTGCATACCGGCGCGTGGCTATCGCTTCGAGCGCGGTCAGCAGCAGCAGCACGTTCACACGCCGCAGTTCCTGTTTCTGCGGATCGTCCGGCAGCGCGCCGCTCTCGATCAGCACGGTGCTGGTGCCCCAGTGCTGCATCAGGTCACCGAACGCGCGGGGCGTGAACGTGTCGTCGTACTTGGCCACGCGGCCGGGGATCTCGGCCGAGACCGAGCTCGCCAGGACCGCCGCGAGCCGGCGGGCCCGTGTGCGCACCGGTCCCCATGATCGGGCCGAGTCTGCGGCCGGCGCCAGCAGCGCTATGGCGACCTGCTCGCCGTTTTCTCCGGCGGTGTTGCGCGCCGACTGATCGTGCAGGTTGAAGCCGAAGTCGGCCTGTATGCTGTCGCGCAGGTGCTTGAGCGCCTTCCCTTCCGGCGTAGCGAGCCTGCGTGCGTCGCGGTTGATGTCCACGCCGGCGGCGTTGTGCCTCTGGAACCGCTGGGCTCCGTCCGGGTTGAGCATCGGCACCATCGTGACCGTGAGGCCGTCGCGAATCAGCAGCCGCAGGGGATCGTCGCCGCCTTCGGCGAAGAACCGGATGATGTCCGTGAGCGCCATCGTCGCGGTGGATTCGTCCCCGTGCATCTGGGACCACAGCAGAACTGTAGTCGGGCCAGTTCCGAAAGTGACGGCACGAACGGCCCGCCCTTGCACCGACTGCGTGACGGCACGCACGCGCACGCCACCGCGGCCGGAGTACGGTGCCAGCACAGCCCAAAGATCCTCGTGAGTGAACCGCCGCTCGTCGATGCCCTCAGCCCTGTACTGTTCGGCGACGGAGCGGCCCACCAGCTCGCAGCACGTCTCCTGGGCGGCCGCAGGTCCGGCGACCGCCGCGGCGGCCGTTGCGATAACGGTGGAAACGAATGGCCTTGGCACGTGGACGCCTTCCTGTCGATGCAGTTAGGAGCAGAAACGCTGACGGCTAAAGAAGAGCGGGCTCGCTCACGCGAGCCCGCTAGAGGCGCCGGGCGGATTCGAACCGCCGAATAGAGGTTTTGCAGACCTCTGCCTTACCACTTGGCTACGGCGCCGGTCGAACCTGAAAAATCACCCCGGGCGGCTCCTTTCTCAAGCGGCCGCCCGGGACCTGCGCCGATCACACTAGGCCAGCGGCTGCCCTTCGGCCGCACTCCTGGCGGCGTTCCCAATAGTCACCATCGCGGGCCCGCGAACAGCCCCATGGCGAAGGCGGACCATTGTGTTCCTCCGATGGGAGTCCCGCGGAGAATCTAGCGCCCGTCCAGCACCGCGCGAACGCCCCGGGCCAGCTCGGTGAGCGTCCAGGGTTTCTTGAGGAGGGGGACCTTCGCATAGGGCTCGTCGCTGCTCTTGGCTTCTTCGCCGGCGTACCCCGTGGTGAACAGGAACTTCACGGGGTCGCGGTCTCGCTGCAGCGCGTCGTGCAGCTGGTAGCCGTTCATGTGGGGCATCACGATGTCAGACACAACGAGGTCTGCGGGGGCTTCGGCCGCCTTCAGCACCTCCAAGGCTTCACGCCCGTCGGCGGCCAGCATCACCTCGTAGCCCAGGCGCTCCAGGATGCGTTTCCCGGTAGTGCGGAGCTGTGCCTCGTCCTCGACCAGCAGGATTCGCTCGGTCCCGCGCGGCAGCGTTTCCTCGGTGATCTCGGGAGCGGCCACGCCCGGTGACGAGACTCGGCCCACGGGGAAGAACAGCTTCACCGTGGTGCCCTGCCCCGCGAAGCTCTCGACCTCCACGAACCCGCCCTGCTGGGTCATGAGGCCGTAGATGACCGCCATTCCCAGGCCGGTTCCCATACCCGGCGGCTTTGTCGTGAAGAAGGGCTCGAACACCCTTTCCTTGGTGTCCTCGTCCATCCCGGCCCCAGTGTCGCTCACGGTGACGCACATGTACTGGCCCAGCACGGCGTCCGGATGCGACAGGCAGTAGCTCGCGTCCACGTCGACCGGCAGGACTCCCAGCCGCAGCAACCCGCCCTCGGGCATCGCGTCGCGCGAGTTCGTGGCCAGGTTCATGAGGATCTGCTCTACCGCAATCGGATCGGCCCTCACCCTTCCCACGTCATCCGATATGTGCACCTCGATGCGGATGCTCTCGGGTATCAATCGCCGCAGCATGCCCTGGAGGTCGGTCACGATCCGCGCGATGTCCACCGACTTGATGGAGAGCTCCTGCTGGCGACCGAAGCCAAGGAGCTTTCTGACGAGGTCGCGCGCCTTGATCCCCGCCCCCTGGAGTTCCTCCAGGTCGGTTGCGGCTAGGTCCGACTCCGTCGGCAGGGAGCGCGAGACGAGCTCGGCGTTGGCCAGAATCACCGTGAGCAGGTTGTTGAAGTCGTGGGCGATACCGCCCGCCAGCCGTCCCAGCGCCTCCATCTTCTGCGACTGGCGCAGCTGGCTCTCGAGCTTGATGCGCTCTTCCTCGGTGCGCTCCCGCTCGGCGATCTCCGCCTTGAGGCGTTCGTTGGCATCCGACAGCTCTGCCGTGCGCTCGGCGACGCGCCGGTCGAGGTCGTCGTAGGCTCTGCGCAGCTCGCCCTCGGCCTTCTTGCGCTCGCTGATGTCCTCGCAGGTGGTGATGATCGCCACCGGTTCATCGTCCTTGTTGATCACGATGTCGGACATCAGCCAGACGGGGAACTCGGTGCCGTCCTTGCGGCGGTTGGTGCTCTCCCGCTGCCAGCTCGAGAGCACGCGCAGCTGGTCGCGCGTGAGCGGGCGCCGGGCGCCGTCGGGACAGAACAGGGCCACATCCTTCCCGATCAGCTCGTCCATCGTGTAGCCGTGCATCCCCGCGTCCGCGGAGTTGGTGTAGACGATCTTGCCCTGGACGTCGGTGATCGTGACGCCGAGCTGCATGGTCTCGAGCGCTTTGCGCAACTGCCGCATGCTCGCTTCGGCGTGGGCCCGCGCCTGTCCCTCGACCTCGAGCCGCGCGCGCAGCTCCGCCAGGACCGCCCTGGGATCGGCGCGGTTCGCCGCCCAGTCGGCCTTGCGGGTGCGCTCCTCGGCCGGGTTTTCCGGAGTCGGCGCTGTGGGTCGTGCGGGATCGCTCATCGGGCCCCTTGGAACCGGGCAGAATCGCCCCGGTTACTGTTACCCCCTGCGGCCGGGGAGGATGTGAGCGCCCTCACCGTCGGCGGCCGCTGACACAGTCTCTCGGGCGGCACCGGAGAGCGCCCGGAAACACTGCGTGCCTGCAGCCGATCAGCCGCAGGAAAATCGGATGGCGTATGTCCCCATTTCGTCTCAGTCAGGGAGATAGCGTTTGGGGAACTTCGCCACCACGGTGTAGGCCGGGTCCACTATGTTCGCCACCGAGCTCTCGGCCAGCTGGCTCAACACCTGGTAGGCGTCCCAGCGGCTGAAGCCGTACTCCTGCAGCCACTCCACCAGCTCCACGTGCGCAAGCCGGAAGGCGTCTATCAGGGGCCGCGCGCTGCCGGCCACCATGATGTGCTCGTCGTCCTCCAGTCGGGGCCAATCGATGGTCTTTCCCTTGATGAGGTCTATCTCGAGCACCACATCCGCCGACGTCTCCAGACCAGTGCCCGAGATCTCGCCGTAGCCCTGCTTGGCGTGGATGTCACCGAAGTAGAAGTACGCTCCGTCGTGGAAGATCGGCAGGTACACCGTGGTGCCCTCGCGCACCTCGGGCGCGTCCATGTTGCCGCCGAAGTCGCCGGGCCACAGGCCGCCGAAGGCCTCCTCACCGCGGGGGGCCACCGCCACCCGCCCCAGCATGGGCGCCAGCTCGATCTCGATCTCATCGATCTCGCTGTCGTGCAGCCTGGTGGTGGCAGTCATCCGCTCCCGGTCGATGTGCCACACGTAGCGCCGCTCCGGGATCGGGTCGTTGAGCAGCCGCACCCTGTTGTCGGTGGCCAGTCCGCCGAACGTCGAGTAGATGCGCGACGCCGCGATGTCGTGGTTCAGTTCGAGCTTCACTATGCGCACCACGAGAACGTCGTTGGTCGTGGCCCCTTCCACGTAGATCGGGCCGACCTCACCCGGGAATGCTCCGCCCTCCTCCGTGTAGTACGCGTCGAAGTTGGTGCGGGAGATGAGCACTGTGCCGGGCCGGATGGTGAGCACCGGCTCCCGCACCGCGAACGTGGGCTGCTGCACGGTGGGCTCGAAGCGAACTGTATCCTGGGCTGCGAGGTCGGCGCAGCACACGCCAGCGAGTGCGGCCAAGACGAACACGGATCGGGCACGCATGAGGTCCTCCGAGGGTGATGCCGGAGGGTCGAATCTGGCGCGCAAAGTGGGCGGCCGGAAGGTGACCGGCCGCGGCATCGGGATGTAGCTTGGAGGCATGTGCGGCCGCTTCTCACAGGCTCAGATCGCGGAGCTGGACCGCGAGGTGTTCGAGCTGCTCTCAGTACCCCGGCTCGAGCCGCGCTACAACGTCGCCCCGACTCAGGATGCCGCCGTCGTCCGGGTCGGCCGCACCAGGGAGCGGGAGCTGGTGCCGCTGCGCTGGGGGCTGATCCCCTCCTGGGCGAAGGATTCCGCCATCGGCAACCGCATGATCAACGCCCGTGCCGAAACGCTCGCCGAAAAGCCGGCGTTCAGGGAGGCGTTCGCGGAGCGTCGCTGTCTGGTGCCGGCCGACGGCTTCTATGAGTGGGAGAAGATGCGGCACCGCAAGCAGCCCCACTACGTCCGTGTGGGGGGCGGCCAGGTGTTCGCATTCGCCGGGCTGTGGGAGCGCTGGTGGGACAGGGCGAGCGGCGCGCAGCGCGAGACGTTCACGATCGTGACGACCGAGCCCAACACCCTCCTGGAGCCGATCCACAACCGCATGCCCGTGATCATCGCCCCCGACGACTACGACCGGTGGCTCGATCCGGAGAACCGCGACGCAGCGTCGCTGTCGGACCTTCTCGCCCCCTACCCGCCGGAGCGGATGAGCGCCTACCCGGTGAGCACCTACGTGAACAAGCCGGAGAACGAAGGTCCGGAGTGCGTGCGCCCGCTGGACCAGCAGCCGGACCTGCTCACGCCTCCGTAGGGCGACACTGGGGCGCCCGCCTGAACGCCGCGCCCGTGCAGGCTAGAACGGGAACGCACGTCCGAAGCTGATCGCCCAGCGGCTGCCGGACCACCCCTCCCCGAAGCGGTACGCCAGGTCGAGCCGCCCTACGTTGGGTCCAGTGCCGCGCGTGGCACCGAAGCGCAGGCCGAAGCCCACGTTGCCCCCGAAGCGCGCATCCTGACCGAGCGGCGGGTCCCTTCCCGCAACGTCATCCTCGGTTTCCGAGTACCAAGCTCCTCCGTAGTCCACGAACGCTGCGAAGCCCAGCCCCATGAAACCGAACAGCTCGTCGATCAGGAAGGCGCGCTGCTCCAGCGTGCCCCAGATCATTCGGTCGCCGGTGAACGAGTGCGCCGGGAACGCACGAGGGCCGAACAGGAGTCCGAGGTCGAACTCCAACCCCGGCGGCGTGCCCCGGCGCGCTCCCCCCTCGATGTGCAGCACCGTGGAGTTCTTCCTGATGAACTGGCCCACCAGGGTGCCGGTCGCGACGACCGTGCCCGAATCGAGGCCGGCGGAGGTTATGAGACCGGTCGCCGCAACATCCACCCACCCGAACAGCTTCCCCAGAGAGCCGCCCGTGCGTGCCACCAGCACCGGCCCGATGCCGTTCTCGCGGAAGCCGAAGTCGTCGGGGGCGAACCAGACGCCCAGGATCACGTCTGTGGAGAGGTCCACGTCCACCTCCCGCGCGAACCCGTTGTAGTGGGTCACCACCTTGTAGCGGGGGTCCCTGAAGTTCATCCATCCCCCGAGGGAAAACTGCACGGTATCGGGAACGGTGGGACTGATGTCGTCGCACAGCGGAGCCGTGGATGCCGTGTCCGCGCTGACGTTGCACTGTATGTACTCCTCGCGCTTGATCTGCGCAGCCACGCCGAAGCGCAGGAAGCCCGCTGGCGACGCGCTGGTCGCCACTCCGCCCACTGCGAACTGCCGCGTCGTTCGCCGCTGGAATTCGCGCGAGTAAACGTCGCCATTGGCCTCGAATCCCTCGGCCGAGTCGCTGCGGAACTGCAGGATGCGCTGGTTCCCGGCGTTGCCCGGCAGCTCGAGGCCCCACCGGTCCGAGTTGGAGCGGAACGGCACGCCCACGTTCCACACACCGAACTTGCCGTCGCTCAGCGCGTCGTAGAAGCCGTCCACTCCGGCCCGAGTGCCGCCGATGCGTTCCATTCCGCCACTCAGCCGGAACGCCGACCGGTCTACCTCCTTGCGGTACGAGACGCCGCCCCTGGCGCCGGTGCCCAGGAGGTTGCGCTCCTCGGCGCCCACGGCCCACACGAACTGCCCCGCCGAGAAGTTGGCGTTGAGGTTGATCGAGGTGGTCCAGCCGTCGGAGGTGAGCACGCGCACCGCGAGCTTGTCGTCGATGCGCAGGGTGTCGATCTCCACCGCGCGGAACAGGCCGCGGGCGCGCAGGTTGCGCGTCGTCTCCGCGATCTTGAGAGGGTCGTACGGCTCGCCGGCCGCGAACAGCAGCTCGGCGCGCACCACCGACTGACGCGTCGTCACATGCAGCCCGTTGGTGAGCCGGTACAGCCAGCTGCGCGCCGCTTCCTCCGGGCTGTAGATGTCGTGGGTGATGACGATGACCGTGTCGATAATGGGTCCGGCAGGCGCCTCCTGCCCGCGCACCGGCGCGGGCGCGAGCATCAGCATGCCGAGCACCACCCCCCGCCTCAGCAGCATCACCCTGCGCCGCTGAGTTCAGCCACCGATTCGATCACCTTGTCGGGAGTGACGCCGCTCGTCTCGAGCGCATCCTCCCGGTACTTGCCCGTACGCACGAGCCACCCGCGCAGCCCGGCCTGCTGGCCGCCCCGGACGTCGTTCCACAGGTCGTCGCCCACCATGGCGCACGGAGTGCCTGCGCCTGCGCCTGCGCCTGCGCCTTCGACCGACGAGAGCACACCGTGGAAGAAGGCCGGGTTGGGCTTGCCGCACACAACTGCCTTGCGGTCCGTCGCGTACTCGAGCGCCGCCACCCAGGGCCCCGCGTCCAGCTCGATGCCGTCCGCCGCGAGCCAATAGCGGCCCTTCTGCAGCGCGATGAGCTGCGCTCCGTCCATCACGTAGCGGAACGCCTCGTTGAGGAGCTGCGGGGTCCACTCGCTGCCGAGATCGCCGACCAGAACAGCGTCCGGTGCTGCATCCGGCACTCCGCCCGCGAGTCCGCCGGCCAGCTCGAATTCGGCCAGGTCCTCCAGGGCCGGTTTGGAGACGAACGGCGCCACCGTTCCGATCCCCAGCTGCCGCAGATACGCGGCGGTGGCCAGGACAGCGCCGAACACCTCGTGGTCCTCGACCGCGAAGCCGTAGCCCCGCAGCCGCTCGACGAGCTGGCTCCGGGGCCGCCGGGTGGTGTTGGTGACGAAGCGCAAAGGAACGCCCCGGCGCCTGAGATCGTCGATCGCGTCGACGGCGCCGGGGATCGCACCCGCTTCGGTGTAGAGGGTTCCGTCTAAATCAAAGAGTAAGGCAGCAACGGCCTCGCCTAGTACTTCCCGAGGTACCGGTCGACCTCCCACTGACTCACCTGTGCCGTGTAGGCCCGCCACTCTTCCCGCTTCGCCTCCAGGAACATCTGATAGATGTGGTCGCCCAGGGCATCCCGGACCACCTTGTCCTTCTCCAAATAGTCCAGCGCCTCGTGCAGATCGCGCGGCAGCTCGTCTATGCGGAAGCGGCGCCGTTCGCGATGGCTCATCGTGAAGATATTCTTGTTGACCGGCTCCGGCGGTGTGAGCTCGTTCTTGACGCCGTCCATGCCGGCTGCCAGCTGCACGGTGAGACCAAGATACGGGTTCGCGGACGGATCCGGCATCCTCAGCTCACACCTGGTGCCGTGCCCGCGCCGCTCCGGGATCCGCACCAGGGGCGAGCGGTTCCGCATGCTCCACGCCACGTTCACCGGAGCCTCGTATCCCGGCACCAGCCGCTTGTAGCTGTTCACCAGCGGGTTGGTGATGGCGCAGAAGCCGCGCGCGTGCTTGAGCAGGCCCGCTATGTAGGCGAGCGCCACCGGTGAGAGCTGGTGCTTGCCGTCCGCGTCGAAGAACGCGTTGTCGCCGTCGCGGAACAGCGACTGGTGTGTGTGCATGCCGGAGCCGTTCTGCCCGAAGATCGGCTTGGGCATGAACGTGGCCGCGAATCCGTGCCGGTATGCCACGTTCCGCACGATGAAGCGGAAGGTCGCCAGGTTGTCGGCGGTCGTCAGCGCGTCGGCATAGCGGAAGTCAACCTCGTGCTGGCCCTCGGCCACCTCGTGGTGCCCCGCCTCGACCTCGAAGCCCAGGTTCACCAGGTCGTCGATGATCAGGCGGCGGATCGGCTCCGCCCGGTCAGCCGGCGCCAGGTCGAAATAGCCGCCCTCGTCGTGCGTCTCCAGCATCGGGTAGCCGCGCTCGTCCATGTGGAAGATGAAGAACTCCGCTTCCACGCCTGCCATCATCTCGTAGCCCAGCTTCTTGGCATCCTCGATCTGGCGCTTGAGCGCGCCGCGGGGACAGCCGGGGAAGGGCGTCTCGTCAGGCTCGTAGATGTCGCAAATCAGCCGCGCTACTCTCCCGCCTTCGTCATCATATGGGAAGATCTTGAAGGTCCCGAGATCGGGCTTGAGGATCATGTCGCTCTCCTCGATCCGCACGAAGCCCTCGATCGAGGAGCCGTCGAACATGATCTCGCCGTCCAGCGCCTTCTGGAACTGACTGCGCGGCACCTCGACGTTCTTGTTTATCCCGGTGATGTCGGTGAACTGGAGCCGCAGGAAGTCGACCTGCATCTGATCGCATAGCTGCAGGATGTCGGCCGCGCTCGCGTCCGTGGTGTCGATGTTGTTGTCGCGCAGGGATGGTTTGTCGGTACGGGTCGGCACGATGATGCTGTTCTGTGAGGACACGGTCGCTCCTTCTCTCTGCAGCGTGGCTGGTGGCGGCTGGTCCCGCACCGGGCGCGACGGGACGGACAATCTTAGTAGAGACAGTGCGATGTGTCAAGAAAAACGGGTAAAATTCGCCCGAAACAGGGTGCGCATTGTCGGGATTGTGGAAAATTCGAGCGCAGTGCTCTGGGAATCGTGCAGATTTGGTGGTTATATGAGAACGGCTATGTCGTGCGGATTTTTCCCGATTCAGCCGTCCAGCGAGCCCAGCAGGGTCCACAGCTCCTGCGCTGAGAACTCCGCAAAGCGGGCCTCGATGTCCTTCTCGTCCCACTCGAGGAAGATCCAGCCGGAAAGCCGGTGCAGGTTGCCGCCTATGAAGTGGATGCGGCCGCGGATCGCTCCCACCTCGGGGTCGGGCACGGTCTCGAGCAGCACGTCCCACCGGCTGTCACCGCGCTCCAGCTCCCCCATCTGGCGGGCCTTGATCTGATTCCACGGCGGATCGAAGCGCGTGGATTTCTGTTGATCCTCGGAGTCCGCGCTCATGCGCGCTACAGTAATGCCCTCCTGGCGGGGGCGCTAGGAGCCGTGTCACCCGCGCGCTGCTATATTACCCGGTTCCAAACGACACTCAGGACCTCGCAGCAAGGAACGGTTTCCTAATATGAGCACGACAACCGGAAATTCCTGCGCCAACTGCGGCGCATCGCTCTCCGCGCAGGCCAAGTTCTGCCACGCGTGCGGACAGCCCGCGGCCACGCAGCAGCGGCGCGGCCCCAACTTCCTGTGGATCATCGGCGGCTTCGTGGTCGTCGTGGTCCTCGTTGCAATCGCCTACTCGGCCGGGCAGCGCGCGGGTCAGGCCCCGACCGCCGGCGGCGCACCGCCCAGCGCTGGCGCACCGGGGGGCGCCATGCCCGACCTCGCCTCGATGTCGCCGCGCGAGCAGGCCGACCGGCTCTTCAACCGGGTCATGACCGCGCACCAGAACGGCAACGTAGAAGAGATCAACCTGTTCAAGCCGATGGCGCTGCAGGCGTACGACGTCATGGGCCCGCTCGATCCCGACGCTCACTATCACGTAGGGCTGATCCACTCGATCTCGGGGAGTACGGACTCGGCCGCCGCGCGGGCCGACTCGATCGAAGCCGCCGTGCCCAACCATCTGCTGGCCATCATGCTGCGCACTTCGGTAGCGCGGCTCGCGGGCGACGCGCCCACCGAGCAGCAGCTCGAGCGCCGCTTCCTCGACAACTATGACGCCCAGATGGCCAGCGGCCGGCAGGAATACCTCGACCACCAGCGCGCCATAGACACGTACAAGACGCAGGCCGAGCTGGACCTCGGGGTGGCGAGCGGCGGCTGATGCCCACGATCCGCCTGGCGCACAGTCCCGACTCCGACGACGCGTTCATGTTCTACGCCCTCGCCGCAGGGAAAGTCCCCACCGGCGAGCGGAGCTACGAGCACGAGCTGCAGGACATCGAGACGCTCAACCAGCGCGCCCTGGCAGGCGAGCTGGACGTCACGGCGGTATCGATCCACGCCTACGCGTACCTGGCCGACTCGTACGCGCTGCTGCCGCACGGCGCTTCCATCGGGGACCGGTACGGACCGCGCCTCGTCGCCACCGAGCCGCCGCCGGCCAATCCCAGGGCGGCGCTGGCCGGAAAGCGCGTTGCGATTCCGGGCACACTCACCACCGCGGCCCTCGTGCTGCAGCTGTACCAGCCCGACATCGAGACGCAGGTTGTGCCGTTCGATGAGATCGAGGACGTCGTCGCATCGGGCTCCGTCGATGCCGGGCTGCTGATCCACGAGGGGCAGCTCACCTACGCCGACTCGGGGCTGCACCTCTGGGCCGACATGGGCAAGTGGTGGCACGAGGAAACCGGCCTGCCGCTCCCTCTGGGCGGCAATGCGGTGCGGCGCGACCTGGGCGAGCAGCTCATCGGCGCTGTGTCGCAGGACCTGCGAGCGAGCATCGTCTACGGGCTCGAGCACAGGCAGGAGGCGCTCGACCACGCGATGCAGTACGCGCGGGGGCTCGATCGAACCAAGGCCGACGAGTTCGTCGGCATGTACGTCAACGACTACACCGTCGACTACGGAGACACGGGCCGTCGTGCGGTGGAGCTGCTGCTGGAGCGTGCGGCGGACGCGGGGATCATACCCTCCCGGGTCCCGGTCACCTTCGTTGCGTAGCGGCGGCACCCTCCTGGCCGCCCTGTGCCTGCTCGCCGGCTGCTCGCCGGCGCCGCAGTGGGTCGCGGTAGCCGGAGGCGACGGGGCTGCCCTGCTGCTGTTCTCTCCCGACCTTTCTCGCACCGATACGATTCCTCTGCACGGCGAGCTCAGGCCCGGCGAGCTGGTACTGGATCACGGCTTCGCTGCAGACGGCAACAGCCTGTTCGTGCTGCTCTCGCACGCCGACGGAGCCTTAGGCGGCGGCGCCCTCCTGCGCGTCCCCAGAGCGGGCGGTGGCTCCGCTCAGCGAGAGCTCCTCACCAGCGGCACACCACGGGCCCTGGCCGTGCTCCCCACCGGGAGGGAAGTGCTGGTGGCGGCCACGATGGAGCGGGATTCGCTCACCGCGGATCTGCTCCAGTTCGTGCCCGTGGACGGGACTGCTCGGGGAGCCCGCGTGCCGGTGTGCCCCGGGGAGCTGCGTGGCACGGTCCCGTTCGACGTACTGCACGAGCTCTACGTGGTCTGCGCGGGCGACGCTGTAGCCGAAGTGGACACCGAGCTGCGCGTGGCCGTGCGCACGGTGGACCTGCCCGGCACCGGGCAGGAGGCCGCGGAAGCCAGGTGCGACCCCACCGCGGTGGGGCTGTCAGCCAACGGCACGCTGGTGTTCGTGCTGTGCCGCTCCAGCGGCCAGCTGCTGTACCTGGACCGCGTGCGCCTCACCGTGCTCGACTCTGTCGAGG
Source organism: Gemmatimonadota bacterium (assembly GCA_039586895.1). GTDB lineage: Bacteria > Gemmatimonadota > Gemmatimonadetes > Gemmatimonadales > GWC2-71-9 > WVYX01. The sequence goes on from JBDHJM010000006.1 coordinate 69,554, forward strand.
TGGGCTCGGGAGGAACCGCCCTGGCCCTCACGCCCGGGCGCGATCGGGGACTGATCGCGCGAACCGGCCACGACGAGCTGCTGATCGTGGATTTCAGGCGGCGCGCGGTGACTCACCGGGTGGAGTTGGCCGCGCCACGAGACCCGGTCGTCAGCAGCGACGGGAAGTGGGCCTACGTGCTGGGGGGCAGCTCAGAGGCGCCCAGTCTGCACCGGCTGGAGCTCCGAAGAGGTGAGGCGGACGCGCAGGCCATGCTCCCCCCCGGCGCCGGGGGTGTGGACGTCTGGCCCGGGCACAAGAGCCCGGTGATGCGGTGGCGGGCCGACTGAGTCAGCGCCACCGCTTCATCCGCCCCAGCCTGGACACCGTGAGCGACTCGGCTGCCTCTCCCCGCCTCAGGATCAGCTTCGTGTTGGACGCCCCGCGGCCGAACCCGTTCGCGGCCACCCTGAGCACCGGCCTGCTTGCCGTGAGCTCGACCCCGTGGCGCGAGGGACCGGGCTGCGCGAGGAACACCGAGTCCGCCGCACCCTCGTAAACAGCCCTTAGTGAGTCACCACTCACTTCGATACGCACCTGCGCAGTACCCAACACCGCGCCGTAGCGGGCCCGGCCGTAGAACGACCACACCTCGGCTGCTGCACGGCGCACCGCAAGCCTGTCGTTCCAACCCAACGTGCGCGCCGCTGCAAGCGTCGCAACGAGCGAAACGATCGCCAACACGATCAACACCTCTGCCATCGTAGCACCCCTTCGCACACCGTAACCCATATCACGGTCACTCGAGGTACACAGGGGCATAGTTGTCCGGTCTAGACCCAGACCGTGCGAGGCGAGTAGGCACTCTTGCCGCCCCTCGTGTCAGGCGGCATGTTAGGCAGGCCCTACACCCCTTCCACGGTCGCGACGGAGGATCCGAGGCACGTGTCACCCTTGAACGCCAACGCTGAGCTGATTGGCAGCGCGAACGGCTTGCACGAGCCGTTCCTGCGACGTGCGGCAGACGCCGAAGCGGAGACCTCCAGCAGCCATGCGCTCGGGGCATTTCTCACCATGCGACTGGTGGACCAGTTCGCAGCCGATCGGCAGCCCCCGCATTCAGCTGCACTCACGTACCAGATCCGCGCCACCCGCGACTTCCTGACCGGACTCCACCCGCCCACCATAGAGGGCAACCACCTGCTGCAGATCGTACGGGTCGCCGAAGGCATCGGCGGCTCCGGGAAGGTCCGCATGCTGTGGCCGCCGCTGCTTGCGTTTGGCTACTGGCTCGAGAACGAGCTGCGGCTCGACGAGGCAATGGACGTACTGGAAAGCGGCCGGCGCCTCTCGGGCGAGGACGTGGGTGAGGAGGACGTCGCCGCGCTGCTCCAACTCGGACGTGTGCTGCGACGGGCCGGCAGGTACGAGGAATCGCGGGAAGCGTACGAGAACGGTGGAGCGCTTGCGGCGCGGCGCGGCGACACGCACTCCGAGATGCGCAGCCGCGTGGGACGCGCACGCGTGGCCCAGGAGCTGGGCAACCTCGCAGAGTGCGAGAGGATCCTGGAAGGGGTCCTGACAGATGCGCGGCGCAGCGGAGACACCTATGCGGAGGCCGTCGCGACTCACGACCTGGGCCAGACGCACTACTTCATGGGACGGCACGCGAGCGCCATCCAGCTCACGTTCGGCGCGTTCAACCTGTACGAGCAACGCTCCGATCGCACGCGAGCGCTGAGCGACACCGGCTTGGTGCTCAAGGAGCTGGGGCATTACTCAGCTGCCAAGCGCGCCTTGCTGCTCACCCTGGAATACGATCCGCCGCCAGAGAATCGCACTCGCGCCTTGGTCGAGCTCATGGACCTCGGCGCGCTGATGCAGGACCGCCTGCTGTTCGAGCGGGGACGGCGCGAGATCAGCCAATCCCTCGACGTACTCCCGCCGGACGAGCGCGTTGAGTTCGAGATGAAGTTGGGGCGTGGTCTGTGGGCCTTCGACCGCCCTGCAGAGGGCGAGGCGCGCCTGGAGCAAGCCGTTGCCCTCGCCGAGCGGTATGGCCTGGGCGAGCGACTGTTCCGGGCCGAAGTGATGCTGCGGGAGATCAGGGAGAGCCGGCAGGCGGCGTTGCCGCCCACCGCGCTCCCTCCGGAGGAGCAACCCGCTCCGGAGCTGCGGGCTACGATAGACTCACTGAACGCCCTGGCCGGCAGTCGCTGAGCCAGGCGTCGGAGAGGTCTACCAGCCGCTTCCTGAGCTTCCCGTGTCGTTGAACTGGCACGCTGACTGATTGGTGCCGTCCTCGCAAGCGGCAAAGCCGGCTGGCTCTGTCGGACTTGCACAAGCTGCTGCGCTGAGAGCCAGGGCGCTGACGAGGGCTAGGGCGGCCAGACGGATACGACGGGACATAAGACCCCTCCTGGGTTGGGTGCGGCTGGAGACGTAGTGGTCTGCACCAAATTCGGGGCGGGGGCGGGGGTCGGATAGACCCTTTTCGGGACTTCGTGTGCCTTTTTTGGGACATTTATGCTCGTTCTCGCCGCCGTTCCTAGGACTTTTGCCACGCAGCTGATGCGGGCTGCCGGGCATCGGTTCCGCTTCCTGGCCGCAGGAAGCTGGTCCGAGGCGGTGGAGTCCATCCTCAAGGAGCCCTTGGAGATGGCCGTGGTCGACCCGGCCCTCGAGGGCGTGCCGCGGACCCAGGAGATCGAGCGTATTCGGGTTCTCTTCCCCTCCCTGCCGCTCATCGTGTACACCGACCTCAGCCCCGGCGTGGTTGGGGCCCTGCTCCGGCTGGGGCGGGTGGGCGTGCGCGAGGTGGTGGTGGCGGGCCACGACGATCACCCGGAACGGCTGGGCGAGCTGCTGGTTCACGAGGCCGCCCGCGGGCTGTCCCGCAGGCTCATCGAGGAGATCGCCGATCTCCTGGTGGACTGCCCGGGTCAGCTGAAGTGGGCCATCGAGACAATCGTGCGCGAGCCGGCCGCGTTCCACACGGTGCGCGACCTGGCCGAGCGGGCCCGCATGGACCGGCGAACCTGTGCGCGCTGGTTTACCAAGGCCAACCTGCCTCCGCCCAGCGTAGTGCTGATGGTCTTCCGGGTGGTCTACGCCCATCGGCTGCTGCAGGACCCTGGCTACACCGTCGAGGACGTGGCCGCCAAGCTGGGCTACTCGAAAGCGCGCTCCTTCGCGCAGCACGTGAAGGAGGTGTTCGGGATGACGCCGGGCGAGCTGCGCGTCTCCCTCACCCCGGACGACGGCATCCGCATGGTGCGCGAGCGGTTCTTCCGCCGCGAGGGGGCGAAGGTCGTGGGCTCGCTGGCGAGCGCCTCGTGATGCCTCCCCTTTCGGTCCTGGTCGTCGATGACGAGGGCGGCATCCGCAAGGTGCTAACCCGCGCGCTGGGACGCATGGGCCTCTCTGTGCAGACGGCTATGAGCGGCGAAGAGGCGTGCGAGATCCTCTCCGACAACGAAGTGGACCTCGTGTTGATGGACCTGCGCATGCCGAGCATGTCGGGGCAGACGCTGTACCACATGATCGCCACCCAGTGGCCGCACCTGGCGGACCGCGTCATCGTCATGAGCGGCGATCCGGAGGCCCAGGACCACGAGGACTGGCTCGGCCTGCACGACCTGCCGGTCCTCACCAAACCTTTCGAAATCCAGCAGCTTCTCGATCTCGTCACCCGGCTCACCGCCAGCGAACGGCGCGAGGCCAACGGGCAGTAGGGATGGGGACGCCGGGGGGGCGCGTGGACGATCCTCTGTTCAACCTGCGCGAGTACAGGCGTTTGGCGCCGTGGAACCTGCGTGACCTGGCCGCAGCGGCCGGCGCGATCCTGGACGCTTCGGGCGTGCGCCCGATCAACGCAGCAGCGAGCGCGCATCCGACCGAGCGGACCATCCGCTTCTACGTCACGCGCAACCTCGTGACGCCCCCCGACGGGCGCGGCACTGCCGCCACTTACTCCTACCGCCACCTGCTTCAGGTGCTGGCCATCAAGCTGCGCCAGATGGAAGGGGGCACGCTCGCCGACATCGGGACCGAGCTGGCCGAGACGACCGGCGACGTGCTGGAGCGGCGCGTCGCGGCCGCGCTGGGACCGGGCCTGCCGCCCCCGAGCCAGCTTCCCCTGACGGGCGAGAACGGCCAGCCGCGGGGCCGTGCGGGTCAGGCGCTGCGGGCGTGGACGCCTGCTGCCCCGGAGTCCGACGGCGACGACCGGACGCCGGCGACGTGGCAGCGGCTGCAGGTGGCCGATGGCGTGGAGCTGCACGTGCGCCAGGATCATCTGCTGGCACGGCATCCCGAGCTGCAGGGACAGGCGACCGACGCGGTACGTCTGGCGATCGGCCGCATCCTGTCCCAGCTCGGCTCGATCCCCGGCGCAGCGAAACCGTCCGCGTCCATCGAGCGGACGAGTCAGCACGCGTGAACCGCGGGACGGCCGCGCGCGCGATGGCACCAGCGAGGAGTTGAAGTATGTCAACGTGGATCTTCTTGATCGTACTGGTCGTGGTGGTGCTGTGGGTGATCTCCGCCTACAACACCCTCGTGAACCTGAAGGGTCAGACGCTGAACGCCTGGAAGCAGATCGACGTGCAGCTCAAACGGCGCCACGATCTCATTCCCAACCTGGTCGAAGCGGTGAAGGGCGCCATGGAGTTCGAGCGGGACACGCTCGAGGCCGTGATCCAGGCGCGCAACCAGGCGGTGAAGGTGCAGGCCGACGCGTCGCCGACCGGAGGAGTGGGACAGCTCGCGGCGGCGGAGGCCGCTCTGTCGTCGGCTCTGGGCCGCTTCAACCTCGTGGTCGAGCGCTACCCCGACCTCAAGGCTACGGGCAACGTGGGCCAGCTGCAGGAAGAGCTGACTTCCACCGAGAACCGCGTGGCCTTCGCGCGGCAGCTCTACAACGACATGGCCACCACGTACAACGTGAAGCAGCAGCAGTTCCCGTGGAACATGATCGCCGGGATGGCGCGGTGCGAGCAGGTCGAGCTGTGGGAGATCACCGACGAGAAGGAACGCGAGGTGCCGCAGGTCGATCTGTCCATGAAGCCGAAGGAATAGGCTGGACCCCGAGGTCGGTGTGACGAGCGACGCCAACCTCTTTGCACAGCAGAAAGTGAATCGCCGCCGGTCGGCGATCCTCGTGGGAGTCTTCGTGCTCTTCTTCGCGTGGATCGGGTTCGGCGGCGATTTGGCGTTCTACCTCTACACGCTCGAAGCTCCCCCCGACGTCTACCACCACACCATCCCGTGGTTCGGCATCGCCGCCACCGTGCTGGGCCTGTCCATGGCCTGGTTCGCGTGGCAGCGCGGCCCCAAGCAGGTGCTGTGGGCCACCGGCGCCTGGGAGCTGCTCAACCCCTCCAGCGACGAGGAGCGGCAGCTCGTGAACGTGGTTGAGGAGATGGCCATCGCATCGGGCCTGCCCAGGCCCAAGATCTGGATCGTGCCCGACAAGGACCCCAACGCGTTCGCAACGGGCATAAACGAGCGGATGGCGCACGTGGCCGTTACCGAGGGGCTGCTCACCACCCTCAACCGGGATGAGACCCAGGCGGTCGTGGCTCACGAGATGGCGCACATCCAGAACCACGACGTCAAGCTGATGACCCTGCTGGCCGCCCTGGTGGGCGTGATGGTGCTCATCTCGGACGGCGCCTGGCGCTTCATGCGGTTCGGCGGGGGCTCGCGCCGCTCGGGCGGCGGTGGCGGCGGTGGCGGCGGCGGCGGCGGCAAGAAGGGCGGCGCCGGCGCCCTGGCGCTCATCATCCTCGTGCTGTGGCTCGTCAGCGTGCTGCTTGCGCCGCTCATCTCGCGGCTGCTTGCCTTCGGCGTGAGCCGCAAGCGGGAGTTCCTGGCCGACGCCACCGCGGCGCAGTTCACCCGCAACCCGACCGCCCTTGCAGCTGCGCTGCGCAAGATCGAGGACGCCGCAGCCCCCACCAAGGCCATCAAGCGCGGCACGGCCCACCTGTGCATAGCCGATCCGCTGGGGCGGCGCCTGTCCAGCAAGGAGGGCTTCGTCGCCAACGTCCTCGCCACCCACCCTCCAATGGCCGTGCGCATTGCGCGGCTCAAGCGGATGGCCTACCAGTACGAGAAGACTGGAGAGCTCCCGGAGGCCATCATCTGACGCTGACGTGGACCGACTGGGCGCTGCTCGCAGTGGCGGCGCTGCTTGCGGGCGGTCTCACCCTGTGGACAATACGGCGCACCCGACGCGCGATCCGCACTTGGCTGGAGCGGGCGGCGCGGCGCGCGGTGCACCGGTTCCAGGTGCGGCTGGACCGCTACAAGCTGCAGAGCAAGCGCGTGATCCGCGAGGAGCTGCTGCGCGATCCTGCCGTGCTGGCGGCCATGGAACGGCAGTGTGCCGCCGACGGTGTGAACGAGCTCGACTGCCGCGTGCGTGTGGAGCGCTACGTGGACGAGATCGTCCCGTACTTCAACGTCCTCTCCTACTACAAGTTCGGCTACAACATCGCCCGCGTGCTGGTGAACCTGCTGTACCGGGTGAGCTCCGAGTACCAGGACCGCGATGCGCTCAACGCCATCCCGCGCAAGGACATCGTAGTCTACCTCATGAACCACCGCTCCAACGCCGACTACGTGGTGGTGGCATACGTGCTCGCCAGCGCCGTGAGCATCAGCTACGCGGTTGGGGAGTGGGCCCGGGTGTGGCCGCTGGAGTACGTGTTCAAGTCGTTCGGCGCGTACTTCATCAGAAGGGGCTTCCGCGACGAGCTGTACCACACCGTGCTGGAGCGCTACGTGCAGTTGATCACGCGCAACGGCGTCACGCAGGGGATCTTCCTGGAGGGAGGGCTCACCCGGGACGGCGCGTTCCGCCCCGCCAAGATCGGCCTGCTGGACTACGTCGCACGCACCCTCTCCGAGCTGCCTCCCGAGCGGGACGTGTGGCTCGTGCCGGTGGCACTCAACTACGACCGCGTGCTGGAGGACCGTACGCTCATCGCGGAGCTGGTGGAGGGCGGAAAGCGTCCTGGCAGGCTGCGCCAGTTCGCGGGGCTGATGCACTACGTCCTGATCAACCTGGGGCGGCTCGTAACGGGCAACCTCAAACGCTACGGACGGGTAGCCGTCAACTTCGGGACGCCCGTCTCGTTGCGCGGGTGGCTGGCCGGGCGGCCCGGCGTGCTCGCCCTGGAGAAGCAGGAGCGCCTGCCCAAACTGCAGGAGCTGGCCGACGAGGTCATGGAGCGCGTCTCCGACATCATCCCGGTGACCCCGGTGCCGCTCACGGCGGCGGCGCTGCTCTCTTTCCGGCAGGACGCAGTGACGGAAACCGAGCTGCTGGAGCGGCTCGACCGCTACCGCGACGTCCTGATCCAGCGGGGCGCCAAACTGGTCCAGCCCGAGCGCGAGCCCGAGGCGATTCTGGACAGGGCCTGGCGCACGCTTTCGATGCGGCGGCTGGTGGTGCGGGCGGGGAAGGACTACGTGATCCTGCCGCGGCAGCGGCCCCTGCTGGAGTACTACGCCAACTCGGTGAAGCACCTGCTGCCGGCGGCGGAGTTCCAGCCGGTGATGCACCCGGCACACGAGCCGGACCAGAGCCTGCCCAGGCTAAAGACCTGGTCCAAGCGCAAGCAGTAGGGCTCGCGCGCGGGCCCGGTGCACACGGGATAAGTTTGAAGCGATGCCCCTGGACATTCCCTCACTGCAGGTCGGCGCGCGCATCGAGGAGACACTCCTCGTGCGGGAGGTCTCGGTGCGCACCAAGGCGGACGGCGATCCGTTCACGGTGCTCACCCTGGGCAACAGCACCGGCACGGTGGGCACGGAGCCCTTCTGGTCGGAGCGGCAGCAAGAGGTGGCCGGTCTGAAGGCGGGGCACGTCGTGCAAGTCACTGCCGAGGTGGGCCAGTACCGCGAGCGCAAGCAGCTGAAGGTGATCTCGCTGCGCCACGTTCCCAAGGAGAGCGCCGACCTCGCTGCCCTGCTTCCCTCGGTCGGTCCGGTGGGTCGCTACTGGGAGACGCTCGACGGCTGGCGCCGGGAGATGGCCAAGCCCAGGCTCAAGGCCGTGGTGGACCTGTTCTACGAGGCGGACGACTTCCGCCTGCGCTACGAACAGTGTCCTGCGGCACCCAAGGGACATCACGCCGCGCTCGGAGGACTGCTCAAGCACACCACCGAGGTCGCGGCCATCGCCCGCACCGTCGCCCGGGCGTGCGGCGCCGACCAGGAGCTGGTGCTGGCCGGTGTGCTGCTGCACGACATCGGCAAGCTGGAGAGCTACCGCTGGGACGGCGTGTTCGAGTACACCGACGTGGGACGCATGCTGGGCCACGTGGTGCTGGGAGCGCTGATGCTGGACCGGCGGCTCGACGCAGAGGCCGAGCCGCCCTGCACCGAGCTGGAGCGGGACATTCTGCTGCACCTCATCCTCTCGCACCACGGCCACCTCGAGTTTGGAAGTCCTGTCACGCCGATGACTCTGGAAGCCGAGGTGCTGCACTGGGCCGACAACGCCAGCGCCAAGACGGCCAGCGTGTCAGACGCCCTGAAGGAGGACGAGAACTTCCCCGAGGGACTGGTGTCGTCGACCGTATGGCAGCTGGACCGGCGCAGGGTGTTCAGGGGTCAGAGTGACTGGGGAGCTGGGTAGCCAACTGACCTACCGTTTCCTCCCCCACACCGCCGACATCAAGGTCGCCTTCGAGGCGGAGACTCTCGAGGAGCTGTTCGCCGACGGCACGGCGCTGATGAGCGGTCTCCTGGCGGGGTCGTCCTTGGTGGAGCAGCGCACCGAGCGCACCGTGCGCATCACGGCCGCCGACACCGCCGAGCTGTTTCTCGGCTACCTACGCGATCTGCTGTACGAGTACGCCGGCGAGAGCATGCTGCCGTCCACGGCGGCGTTCGAGCGGCTGAGCGAGACCGAGCTCGTGGCTCGGATCGCGGGCGAGGAGATCGACCCCGAACGGCACGAGCATCAGCCCGAGGTGAAGGCGGTGACGCGGCACGATTTCGTCGTGGAGAGCCGCGGCGGACGGTGGTATGCGGAGGTGGTGTTCGACGTGTAGTGCCGGCGGGTGGCCTCACCGCCAGGCTCGCCTAGTTCTCACCCTCCAGCAGCGCTTGAAACCGCGGGTGGTCCCTCAGCGGATTCCAGGTGGGCTCGATCCTGAGCATTCCGACGCCGGTCGGTGAGGGAACAGCCAGCAGGTCTTCAAGAAGGCCCATGGCGGCGTCGTACTCGCCGACCATCGTGTAGATACGTGCCAGGTCTTCCACCCTTAAGGCACCTCGCAACACATCCTGGTTCATGGGAAGTAACTCAACCGCCAACTCCCCTTCGCGGATCGCATCTTCCTTGCGACCGAGGCCGGCATAGGCGATGCCCAGAGCACGTGGCCAGCCGAAAAGGGGAGGGTGTTACTCGTGATACGGATGCTATCTTTCACACATGCAAGCCTCCCGCATCGAAGTTGACCGCGTCGACGAATACCGCTGGCGCGTGAAACGCAGCGGCAAGATGCGCACCGAGGGCCTCATCTTCGCCGACTCCGAGCTGATGCACGACCTGGAGGGCGACCAGTGCGTGCAGCAGGTCGTGAACGTGGCGCACCTGCCCGGCATCGTGGGGCCGTCCATCGCCATGCCCGACATCCACTGGGGTTACGGCTTCCCCATCGGTGGCGTCGCGGCGTTCGACGAGAAGGAAGGAGTGGTCTCGCCGGGCGGAGTTGGCTACGACATCAACTGCGGCGTGCGCCTGCTGAGAAGCCCGCTCGAGCTGGAAGACGTACGCCCCCACCTCCCCAAGCTGATGGACACGCTGTACCGCGAGATCCCATCGGGCGTGGGCTCCTCGCGCTCCGACGTGAAGCTCTCCCCCAAGCAGCTCGACCGGGTGCTCGCGCGCGGTGCCAGGTGGACCGTGGACGAGGGCTACGGGACGGAGCGCGACCTCGAGTGCATCGAGGCGAACGGCACACTGCCGGGCGACCCCGACAAAGTGAGCGCGCGCGCCAAGAAGCGCGGCACCGCGCAGCTCGGCACCGTGGGGAGCGGCAACCACTTCGTCGAGGTGGGCTACGTTGCCGAGACCTTCGACGAGCAGGCGGCCAACCGGCTGGGACTTTCACCCGGCACGGTCACGTTCTTCATCCACTCCGGCTCGCGCGGGCTGGGCTACCAGGTGTGCGACGACTACCTGGACACCATGGTGCAGGCGGCGGCCAAGTACGGCATCGAGCTGCCCGACAAGCAGCTCTGCTGCGCGCCGCTACAGAGCTCCGAGGCCAAGTCGTACTTCGGCGCCATGAACGCGGCCGCCAACTTCGCCTTCGCGAACCGGCAGCTCATGGCGCACTACGTGCGCAAAGCGCTGGCCCGGATCTTCTCCGACGACGTAGCAGCGCAGACCGACCTCGTGTACGACGTTGCGCACAACATCGCCAAGTACGAGACCCACGAGGTAAAGGGGCAGAAGCGGCGCGTTTGCGTGCACCGCAAGGGTGCCACGCGGGCTTTCCCGCCGGGGCACCCCGAGCTGGCAGACCGGTTCCGCGACATCGGCCAGCCGGTGCTCATCCCCGGCGACATGGGCCGTTACTCGTTCGTGCTGGTGGGCACGCCCGGCGCCTTCAGCGAGACGTTCGGCTCCACCTGCCACGGGGCCGGCCGCCGCATGAGCCGGCACCAGGCCAAGAAGGTCGCGCGGTCGCGCAACGTCCCCAAGGAGCTGGAGGCCCAGGGCATCCTGATCCGCGCCGCCAGCCGCCGCACCGTGGACGAGGAGATCCCCGAGGCCTACAAGGACGTGAAGCAGGTCGTGGACGTGGTCCACGGCGCGGGCATCGGGAAGAAGGTGGTGAAGCTCGTCCCCGTAGGCGTGGTCAAAGGGTACCATGCGGTCACCCACGACTATCCTGAGCGACTCCGCTTCAGGATGCCCCGTCGTGTCGATGACGACCTCGATCACAACGCGGCCCTCGACTCCGGCTGTGCGGAGAGCTTCCGGGTAGCGCATGGCCGGTACCGAGATCAGACGCGGCGGGTCGTCCACTACCTCCTGATAGAACAGCTGATTGAGGCTCGTGCCCGATCCCTCTCCGAGCCCGCCCCAGGAGAGTTCGCGAGACTGTTCCACCCACGCAGGCACCTGAGTTTGGAACTCGGCCGCTCCTTCCACCGGAGGAATGCCCCGGGGAATCTCGATCGGCGGAATGACGATGTTGGGCCGCTCGAGTACGGTCACGGGAGCCGGCGCGGTCTTCGCCGGTGTAATTGGGCGTGCCGGATTGGGAAACTCGATCGGAATCGTGCCCACGATCGTGGGCGGCATTGTGGGAGCGGACTGCATCGTGATCGCCACCACCCCGTACACCAGTGCCACGTGGACAATCACTGACATCATCGTGCCCGGAACGGCGCGCCTTACACGTTTCCTGTCGGACCTAGACTCGACCAGTTCGGTGAACATCGGAAACCTCCCAACTGTGGCTCAAGCCCATGATGGGAGAGTTCCGGCCGATTGGCTTGTCGGTTCACACAACGGAAAGTGACAGAACGGTTGCAGCGGAGTGAGGAAGAGCGTGCCTCTGGGGTCTCGGTCCGAAGGACTCGAACTCACTGCGGGACCCGGGCCAGCTTGGCACCAATCCCGAGTTGTGGGGTCGTCTTTTCGGCTTGCGACTCAGCAGTCAAGGCCGAATGTTCTCCGTGGCATTCCCGTCCGCCAACGCAGAGTGTGAACCGTGCGTCGACCTCCCCCATGTAGCATCTCCCGCCGGGCAGGCGCTTCGGCTGATACGCCAGCCGTGAGACCGTCCCCGAGATCTCGATCCCAGTGAGGCAGGCTCAGCCGAAGAGGCTCATTGCGGCCATAGCGGTCATCACCGCACTCGTCGTCGCGGTAGCCGTCGCCATCACCGTTGTTGCCGGTAGGCAGCGAACGTGGCAGGTGACGATTGCGACGGCCACACCCGGAGGTACTTACTACCGCCTGGGCGACCAGCTGGCGCGCATTCTCGCCCGACTGCCCGAGCAACCCATCGAACGGGTCACGGCCGAGCAGTCTGCAGGATCTCAGGAGAACATCCAGCGTCTGCTGAGCTCCGAGGCCGACATTGCCTTCGTGCAGGGACCAGCCCTCGTCAGTGCCATCGCGAGCGATCCAGAGGCGCAGCACGGCATTCGCGTCCTATCCCGCCTGTACACCGACGTTGTGCAGGTCGTCGTGCGCAGCGGTAGCCGGATCCGGATGGTAGCCGACCTCCGGGGACGGAGGATCTTCGTCGGGCCACAGGCCAGCGGGACGCGGTTCCTCGTGACGCAGGTGCTGGAGACATTGGGGCTCGCTCAGGGATCCTACACGGCGGACGACGCTGCGAGCTTTGCAGAGGCAGCCGACCGGCTGATCCGCGGCGGGCTGGATGTCGCGTTCTTCGCGGCCGGTACACCCACCGAAGCGGTCCAGCGTGTTCTAGCATCCGGCAGGGGCGAGCTCGTGAGCATCGAAGAGCAGGCACGCGATCGGCTCACGGCCACCGACGGTGAGCTGGCACTCGTAGAGGTGAGCATCCCGGCGAATTTCTATCACAATCAGCCCGAACCGGTACAGACCGTTGGGGCCGATGTCTTCCTGGCTGCGCGAAGCGAGATTCCGACCGACCTTGCGTTCCTGATCCTGGAGGCGCTGTACGACAACGTCGGCGATCTCCTCCTGGCACACCCTAAAGCACAAGACATCAAGCTCACCAGGGCATTCGACATTCCACCGACTTTGCCGCTGCATCCGGGCGCACTCCGGTTCGAGGCCGAGACGAGGGAAGCGTTGCTGGTTGCCACGGGAGCGGTCAACGGCAAGTACTACCACCTGGGCAGGATGATCCAGCGGCTACTGAGCCAACGCGGGATTCCCGCAAGAGTGGTGCAGTCGGATGGTTCGCTCGAGAACGCAGTCCTGCTGAGCAGCCGACCCACGATCGCCATCATGCAATACGATGCCGCGTTGGCTTCGCGTTTCGGCGAGCCGAGGTTCGTCTACCAGGGAAGCTCGGGTGACGATTTCGGCATCTCCCCCGTCCCGAACATCCGACGGATAGCTGCCCTCCACCGGGAACTGCTCCACGTGATCATTCGGCGCGAGAAGCTCGTCGAGCTGGAGATGAGGCTCGGCGGCCGGCCGATTACCACGCTGTCCGAGCTGGCACAGGCTCAGGCGGCGCTGCCCCGTATCGCTGGGACGCTCAGGGTCTGCATGGGCCCCGACAACAGCGCGACGCAGATAGTCTCGCGCGTCATCCTCGAACACCACGGCATCCATCCGGACCGGGTCATACCCTCTTACTTGTCAGTACCCGACATGGTGAACCGCCTGCATAGCGGTGAAATCGATGTCGCGTTCTTCGTCAGCTACGTACCCGGCGAGGCGATGAAGACCGTCTTGAACGACGGCAGCGTCAAGCTGCTCTCCCTGGGCCAGCGGGCACGCGCACCGATGACTGGCAACGTCTTCGAGGCATCCTCGATTGAGCCCGGGACGTACGCGAGTCAGAAGAGGGACGAACCAGCGGTCCACACGGTGAGCACACGCGCAGTGCTCGTGACCACGGAGGACCTGCCATTCGATGTCGGGACCATCACCAGGGCCGTGTTCGAAGGTGAAGCGTTCCTGGGAGTGCAGGAGAACATGGCCGAGGACTTGCCCTCACTACCGTTGCATCCCGATGCCGAGGGCTACTACAAGCAGGCGGGCTTCCTCCCTTCGAAGCCCCCGGTCGATTGGCTGGCGGTGACGTGGCGGGCACTGGCAAGCCTCGTGATCCTGATCGGGGCGTACAAGGGAATCATCAGGTTGCGGCGCGACCGGGTCGGCAACGAAATCGCCAGGCGAGTGCTCGCCATCCCGGTCGATGAGAACGTACCCGACTCGGTGCAGAGGTTACAGGACGTCCGGCGCGAGATCCGGGACAGGGTGCGGCGGCGGTGGTGGCGGCCCGGCGAGCTGGACAAGACGAGGTGGCGCTACCTGCGGGACCTGATAGATCATCGAATCAAGGAGGCTAAAGAGAACCTCATGCGGGCACTCGCAGCGGAGATCAGAGCCGTCGCACCCCGTCCCAACGCCGCGACGGCGGGACAGCGCTACGAGTTCCTCGAGCACCGTTTGTGGGATTACTTCGAGAGGGGAGAACTCGACGTCGTGCAGCGCGACGCCCTCACCCAGCTGCTCGTGGACAGCCTCGGGACCGACGAAGCTACGGATAGACACGAAGTGGAAACGCTCGACGACGGAGGCTAGCGCAAAAAAAAGGGCGACCCGCTCACCCGAAGGTGGCAGGCCGCCCAGCGTACTGGCTACCCGGAGCCAGGAGATTCACTCCCCTGTTCTTCTCCCCGTTGCCACCACATGGCCTGA
>JBDHJM010000095.1:0-6686 GCA_039586895.1 Gemmatimonadota bacterium
GTTGGGTTCGACGGGCGCTTCGAAGGGTCCCGCGTCCACGCCGCCCTGGAACTCCTCGAGGTCGCTCAAGTACGCCAGTCCGCCGGTCAGCCAGCGCGACCAACCTCCCGGGGACGTCTCGCCTCCGAACGGGAACCCGGGATACAGGGACCGCCCCCGGGAATCGGTGGCGCCACCATAGACGACCCGGACGACCGCGAGTTGCTCGGCGCTCAGGCAACGATCGGTCTTCTCGCCTTCGCACAACAGGGTGCCGACGTCGAATCGGCATTGCCGGGGATCGTTGAGAATGCCGTCTTCTATGCCATCCTGGGCATCACACATTCCGAGATAGGACGACTCGATCAGACGCTGTTCGGCGGGACCGACGACCGCCTCCTGCAGATCGGAAGGATTGGGATACATGGCCTCGTTGATCTGCGATGCGAGCGCGGCGATCCCGGTCCAGTCGTACGCGGGCGAGCCGGCTACAATACCGTCGAAATCCTCCGGGTACCGCTGTGCCTCCATGAATCCGTGACCACCGCCACGCGAGCATCCGGTGAAGTAGCTCCGGCTGATTTCCTCGTCGTAGTAGTCGGTGATCAGCGCTTTGGCCGTGACGGCGGTTCGGTGCACGGCCTGGTGACCAAAGCTGACAAGACGCTCAAGGTCATTGAGCGCCCAGCTCGCGTCGAGCGGGTGGCCTTGATGACCGGCATCCGTTCCCACCGTGGCGTAGCCCGCTTGCAGGGACCCGAAGAGGAGTGAGGTGTTCATCACAGAGCCAACAAACCCACCGCCGCCACCCATCACAAACTTGCCGTTCCAGGCGTCAGGCAGCAGCAGCTCGAAATTCGTCTCCGTACCGATCACCCCCGCCACCATGCAATGCGGCACCGGCACGGCCTCTTCCGTTACCGATGTAAGTCTGACATCGGGAAGCTCGCCCAACGATTCGGAGTTGCAGGTGCGGCCTTCGGCAGCAGTCGACGCCTCCTCGGCCGACCCGCCGCGCTCGGGACCGCCGCAGGCGGCAAGCATGAACACACTAAGCGTGCAACCCATAGCTACGAGATTGTTGCTGAGAAACACGATTCCCCTCCCTGGATTCCTAGTTTGGATTGACGCAGCTGAAATTCGCGGCATCCCTCGGATCACCGGCCCCGTCGTACTCGAGCACGCTCGGATAGGCACAGGCAAGCCGGGAGCCGTTGGGCTGCATCTGCTCGTCGATCCAGTACGCCGTCACCTGGTCGGGTGCCTCGTCCGTCTCGACCCAACGGTCGATCTCGTCGAGCCAGTCGACGAACGACGGGCCGGGCCCCCCGATGCAGTGATCCATGCCGGGCACCATCATCAGCCGGACGTCGTCCGCTGCCGAGGCGTCGCGTTCGATGACGTCCTCGTAGTATTCGATCGTGCCCAGCGGTGTCAGCGCCATATCACGCCACCCGTTGTACATGAGGAGCTTGCCGCCGCGCTCGCGAAAGGCGTCCAGATCCGGGTCGGTGGCGTCCAGCGTCGAGGAAACCCAGGCAATGTCGGATTTGAAAGTCGAGAAGTCGTAGGTCGAGTAGTCCCACTCCGGGTCTTGGAAGACGAGATACTTCATCACCCCGTTTCCGAAGGCGAACTGCGCGCTTGGGGTCTCGGGGTCCGGGTAATCCGGATCCGGCTCGATGCCTCGCTGGAATTCATCGACCTCTCCCACCGCCAATCCGCCAGCGATCCACAAGGTCCATCCAGCGTAGCCAAGCTCGGCACCGACCGGGTATCCCGGCATGACCAGCTCACCGTCGAGGGTCAGTCCCGCGTAGGCTCGCCGCGCCGCTTCGAGTTGCGCGGGCGTGAGGCACGCTCCTGCCTCGCCGACCTCGCACGCGAGCCCGGTCACGTCGAAGTCGCACGCCATCGGGTTGTTGAGAACCCCGTCTTCGAGCCCGTCCAACAAGTCGCACTGCTCCATCACCGCATTCCCGATGAGATCCAGGGCTTCCGGTGTAATGGTGGCGACAGAAAGATCGTTCGGGTCGGGGTACATGACCTGGTTCAGCCAAGTGTTGCGGCCTCCCAGCTCTTCGGTCCAGTTGTAGGCCGGCGCGCCCGCCACTATACCGTCGAAATCGTCCGGATAGCGCTGCGCTTCCATCAGCGCCTGGCCACCACCCCGCGAACACCCGAAGAAGTAGTTCCTCGAAGGGGCACGCTCGTAGTAGGCGGCGATCAGCGCCTGCGCGGTCACCGCGGTCCGGTGCACCGCCTGGTGACCGAAGCTCACCACCCGCTCGAGGTTGTTGAGGGCCCAGCTGGCGTCGAGGGCGCTGCCGCGGTGACCCGTGTCCGTACCGACCGTGGCATAGCCCTTCTGAAGCGCACCGAGGCCGAGCGCGACGTTGACGACCGAGCCCACGAAGCCCCCTCCCCCACCCATCACGAACTTGCCGTTCCACTCCTCGGGCAGCAGCAGCTCGAAGCTCGTCTCGGTGCCGATGACGCCCGCCACCTTGCAGTGCGGGACGGGTACCGACACCTGCGTCACGGACGTGATCCGCACATCCGGCAGGGTCGGCAGCGATTCCAGGCTGCACTCTGGCGTGCGTAGCGTGTTCCTCGACGCAACCTCTTGAGTCCCGCACGCTGTCAGAACGACAGTGATCAGCGTCAGGCCGAATGCGATGGCGCGGGTTCCGTTACCTTTCGTATGCATGGTTTTTCCTCTACGTCAGGATCCCGTCGATCGGTTGCGACGGGTCTGGCACATCCGTCTCTACTAGATGTTGTCTTGGGATGACCTCTATGGTGCGGCATAGTGCTGTCATTGGTCTATCGTCAAAGTTGACAGTGCATTGACCCTGCACCCAAAGTAGCGCCACTCTACATGAACGTGGCGGCCAGAATATGGATCGTAATCGGCCTCGTGCAAGCCCGGTGACAACTCTGGCTGTCCTGACGATGGCTATCAAGTCTGTTACCGGGCTTCTGCTTATAGCACCAGAGGCTTGGAGGAGTGTTCGATGCTCGTAGCAGCGACCCGCGGCGGAGCCGTTGCGATTGCCGTTGGGCTTTTATTGGCCGCCTCACCGCTCATCGCACAGGAGCCCGATTGGGAGCCGCCCCAGCCGACGGCGGGCTCGGACGATTGGATTCGCCTAGACTCGGACGAATGGCTGCGCGGCGAGATCAAGACCCTGCGCGGCGATGTGTTCGAGTTCGACAGCGACGTGCTCGGCGTCC
Source organism: Gemmatimonadota bacterium (assembly GCA_039586895.1). Classification (GTDB taxonomy): domain Bacteria; phylum Gemmatimonadota; class Gemmatimonadetes; order Gemmatimonadales; family GWC2-71-9; genus WVYX01. The sequence continues at coordinate 3,217 of JBDHJM010000095.1, forward strand.
AGTCAATCGACTGGGCAGACGTGGTGGAGCTTCGTTCACCCCGCGTTCTGACCTACACGTTCCTGCGGCGCGGCGTGTCTACAGGTACCGCCGTCATGAGAGACTCTATCATCGTCATCCGGGACGGGCAGCAGGAGGCGCAGTACCCGCGTTCCGACCTGTTGACGATCATCGAGGGCCCGCCGAGCGAATGGAACTACTGGTCGGTCAAGCTGAGCCTCGGGTTCATCGGCCGGGCCGGCAATACCGATCAACAAGACCTGAACACCGTCCTCATGCTGCGCCGTCAAGCGCCGCGAACGCGCTTAAACATAGACTACAATGGCACCGTGTCCGAGACGAACGACGTGCTGACCGCCTCGACCCACAGAGCTACCGCTACCCTGGACTACATCATTACCCGGGAGTTCTTCATCACCCCGCTGGCCGGCGAGTACTTCGTGGACAAGTTCCAGAACATCAATCCACGCTGGACCGTAGCCGCCGCCGTCGGCCTGTTTCTGTCACGCAGGAGCAGTTTCGAGTGGTGGGTGCAGCTCGGGGGTGGCTACCAGTCCACACACTTCGTGTCGGTAGCACCCGGCGATTCCGAAGAAGAGAGCAGTGGCTCGGTTATCCCAACTACATCGTTCGACCTCGATATCACGGGCTCGCTCGAACTCTCGTTCAATCACCGTTCCCAGATCACGGTGCCGGATACGGACGGTACGACCTATCACACCTTCGCGCTGCTGAGTTACGAGCTACTGTCGTTCCTGGACCTCGACACATCGCTCACCTGGGATCGGGTGGAGAACCCCAGGCGCGACGCCGAGGGCAACGTGCCGAAGAAAGATGACTTTCGCATATACTTCGGCATTGGGATCGATATCTAGCGGGCTCTGGAGACCGACTTCGGGAACGAAGTCGCTCCCTGGGTCGAAGGTCACGTCGGCAGGTCACGTCGCGAGGCTGCCCGGTCGGCCGATCGGCCGAAGGACCGCGCGGGATTATGTCGGGGCGCCCGGATTCGCGTTGAAGGCGCCGTCAGCCGCCTTCATACCGAACACCGCGCGTCATTCGCGCGGTGTGAGCCTCCACCGGGGACCTCCTGCTCCCAAAGCCGAAACCCAGCGCTCACCAGCGCTGATTTCGACGATTATGCGCTGACTATTGGACACCAGCACTGACTGTGTTGGCACTACTTTGGCACTAAGGGCCCGGGTTGGAGGAGGTTCGTATCACTCGACCTTCTCGGCCAAGTCGAGAGCGACGTCAAGTACGCCGTTGTCCTCCTTGTAAAGCTCCCAAAGGGCAATCATCTCGGCGAGTTTCTCCGGGTATTCTCCGCTGAGATCGTTCATCTCGGCGGGGTCTTCCCTCAGGCTGAACAACTCCCACTCCCCAGGGCCGAACGGAGGTGGCATCCACAGAATCTTCCAGTCACCGACAAAGAAGGCTTTCAATCCGAAGAGCTCGTACCCAACCTGGCTGGCTTCGGGGTACGGAGTCTCGGTTCGTCCGGCGAAAAGACCCAGCACAGACGTCCCGTGCGGTGGAACAACCTGACGACCGTCGATCTCTTGGGGATGCTCTAGCCCGACTAGGTCTAGAATCGTCGGCATGATGTCTCGAACGTGGAAGAAGGAGTGATTCATCGTGCCGGCATTCTGCATCTCTCCGGGGAGCTTGACCAAGAACGGCGATCGGATCCCGCCTTCAGCTGTGAATCCCTTGAACATGCGGCTGGGAGACATGCTGGCCTGGGCCCAGCCCGGCCCCGGCTCGATGTAGGAGTTCCTCAGGCCACGGTTCTCCAGACTGTTGTCGAACGAGCTCAGGTACTCTTCGGTCTGCTCGGGATAGGCCGTTGGTGGTGCACCGTTCGCGCCGTTGTCCGAGAAGAATAGGATCATCGTGTTGTCGTACTCGCCGATCTCCTTCAAGTAGTCGAAGATCCGCTCGATCTGCTCATCTATATAGTCGATCATCGCCGCGTACACTTCCATGTCACGCGCGGCTTCCATTCTCTCCTCGGGGGACATCTCGTCCCAAGCCTTGACCGACGGCAGGCGTGGGAAGGGGCTGGCATCCTCGGGCACGATGCCCAGATCCTTCAAAGCCCGTAGTCGCTCCTCACGCACCACATCCCAGCCCTGGTCGTACTTGCCCTTGTACTTGTCGATGTACTCTTTGGGAGCGTGCAGAGGGTCGTGAGGCGCGGTATAGGACAGGTAGGCGAAGAACGGCACCCCGTCACCGTGATTCTGGTCAATAAATTGGAGCAGCATGTCGGTGTAGTACTGGGTCGAGTAGAAGTCTTCCGGCAGCTCTTCCACTGGCTTACCGTTCCGGCGATAGATCATCGTCTGCGGAGGCGACAGCGGTTTGCGGTCACTCCAATGACTGCCTCCGCCGGGCACAAGGCTGAACGTCTCCTCGAAGCCTCTCGCGTGGGGGCTAGTCTCTTCCTCAAACCCGAGATGCCATTTGCCCGCCATGTACGTGTGGTAGCCGCCTGCTTTAAGGACTTCCGGTAAGGCTGCGACCTGGAAGTTGAGATATCCCTCGTAGCCGGGCTGCCCTTCCGTCTCGGGTGTCACGAATTCCCCCATCGTCCCGAGCCCCGCCACGTGATTGTCCGTACCAGATAGCAGCACCGAGCGAGTGGGTGAGCAGCTGGGAAGCACGTGGAAGTTGGACAGGCGCAATCCTTCCTGCGCCAGCAGATCCAGGGTCGGTGTCGCGATCTCGCCACCGAAGGAACCGATATCCGAATACCCGAGGTCGTCCGCAACGATCAGCAGGATATTCGGCTGCCTCTCGATTTTCTGCTCCCCTGTACAACTCAAGAGGGCAACGGCCAGAGTGGGTATCAGACCAACTAGGCGAAGCTTCTGGATCATCACGCACCTCTCTCACGTTCCAAAGGCGGGACCGACAGTTGCCCGGAGGATCATTGGCCGCTCACAACAAGACGGTTTATGGCAGACCGTTCGGACGTGGACAGAAGTTTAGGATGTATGACGATCAGATACAATCGCCAGGCTGGGTCACAAGCGCATCCACCGAGCTACAGGGAGAGCAGTGACAACTCGGTCACAACTGATCGCCCGCGCGATATGTCACTATTCCTGACACTAGGGATTGAAGATGAAGTCGGGGCGCGCTCAGTCAACGACCCAGCACGATCAGCCACAGTTGGGTTCGGAGCTGGCTTGACCCTTGACTGCGTAGCTCCACTACTTTGACACTACGGGCCGACGAAGATCGGATCGGCCCGCGTTCGACGACTACGGTTCCTGCGGAAGCCTCGTTGCGGTCAGCCAGGCCGGTCTTTGCGCCTCGCTCGGTGGGCCCGTACTCAGGTCCGCTCCTTCCGGAAGCTCCGGCGGCGGCGCAGGCCAGGCGAGCAGGTCGGCCCTGGTTTGCCTCACAACGATGTAATCGGACGTGACGTTGATGGTCGTCAGGTCTTGCATCAGCAGCAC
>JBDHJM010000129.1:0-2288 GCA_039586895.1 Gemmatimonadota bacterium
CCAGCGACGCGTCATCGCCGGCCTCGAGCGCGGCGACCTGTACACGGTGGTCCACGATCAGGTGCTCACCGACACCGCTCGCTACGCAGATCTCCTGCTGCCGGCAACGACCTTCCTCGAGCACCGCGAGCTGCACGTGGGCTATGGCTCACTGCGCATGCGCAGCGCCCACCCCGCGGTGGGGCCGGTGGGCGAGGCGCGGCCCAACTGCGTGGTCTTCGCGGAGCTCTGCGAGCGCATGGGGATCGCTCGGGACGACGACCCGACCGGTGAAGAGGCCCTCTCCGAGGCGATCCTCGATTCGAGCGAGGACGCGGTGCGCATCCGGCGAGCTCTCGTGGCCGAGAGCCAGGCCGTGGCCTCGTGCGGTGCCACGCCAGTGCAATTCCTGGACGTGTTTCCCGCGACCGAGGACGGCAAGATCCACCTGCTCCCCGAATCGCTCGACCGCGAGGCGCCGGCCGGCCTCTACCGCTACGCCCCTCCCGTTCCGGCGGCATCCACCGAGGACTACCCCCTGACGCTCATCTCACCGGCCGGGTCGAAGAGGATCAGCTCGACCTTCGGGCAGCTGCACCGCGCGCAGGTACCCGTGTCGCTGCACCCCGACGACGCCGGCGCCCGCGGCATCGCGGACGGAGCAGCTGTGCGCGTGTGGAACCAACGCGGCGAGGTGCGGTGCTCGGCCCAGCTCGACGAGGACGTCCGGCCAGGAGTCGCTGTGCTGCCCAAGGGCCTGTGGAGTCACCACACCGCCAACGGGGCCACCGCAAACGCACTCATCCCCGAGGAGCTGACCGACATCGGCGGCGGGCCCTGCTACCACGACGCCTTCGTCGAAATCGCGCCGGTCTAGAGGCGCGCCGGTCTAGCGCTCTGCGCGTGCGGCCTGCGTGCGCCAGTAGAGATGAAACGGCCTGAGGCGCGCCGGCCTCCCTGAGCGCTTCGCGCGATCGAGCCACGTGGGTATCGCCGCCCGGTGCTCCTCCCAGAGCGAGAGGCACTGGGCGTCGTCGGCCACCGCGGCCGCAAAAGCGCGTGTCTGCAGCTCCTCTCGCTCGCGTTCGAATACCTCTCGCCGCGCCGCGTAGTCGCCGATGACCGCGCTGTGCAGTCGGTGCTGCCGCCACCACAGGCTCTCCGCGTCGGGCCGCTGCCCGGCCCGCGGCACGCGGGACAAGATGTCGGCGGTCATGGGCACCGGCTTGAACACGCTCAGGCACGGCGCAGAGGTGCCCATGGCCCACACCGAGGTCTCCTGGCCGAGCCTCGCGATGAGCGAGCCCGTGGTCTGCGTCATGACGCGAGTGGGCAACCAGGAGGCGTGGGCGCAGGGCGACACCGAGCGCATCCCGGCGTGCGGCTCGCGCCCGCCGTGGTCGCGCAATGCCGCGGCAAAGGCCTCTGGCGAGGCCCGGTCGAGCGCCCTGCCGACCGCTGCGCTGACGCACGCGCTGCGCTGCTCGGCTCCGGCCATCACGCGGTAGAACCGACTGCCGAAACAGCGGGCGAAATCGACTTCGCTCGCTCGCGCGACCCACCCACGGCTGCGCGCGAATTCGATAGAGNAGCGGGCGAAATCGAATTCGCTCGCTCGCGCGCACCAACCCCGGCTGCGCGCGTACTCGAATGCGCGCGGGTGAATCCGGTCGAAATCCCGGCCGATGCTGAGCGCGTTGGAGATGGCGCGGGCGCCGCGCACCCTCTCTGCCACCCAGAACGGCCCGGCGGTCTCGAGTACCCAGGCCCGGCGAGTGTCGGCGATCGCAAAGGAGCTGTGGTACCGAAAGCTCGGCTTCCGGTACCCCATGGCGCCGCCCTGGTCGTAGCGTGCGAGCAGCTCGGTGATCACCTCGACCGCCTCGTCCGCACTGGCCGCGCGCTCGAGCGCGAGCCGCTGGAGGTCCATTCCGGTGAGCCCGACACGCGGCACGTCGAGGCGGGTGAACACAGCTTCGTTGCCGATGGCCACGCCGCGCTCGTTCACGCCCATCTCGCAGCCCCACATCCAGACCGGGCGACTCAGCAGCCCCCCCCAGGTCGTGCGCGCCTGTGGGATGCGCCGCGCGCCGCAAGCGACCCTCTCCCCGGGCGCGTGCCGCGCGCCGGGGCGCAGCTCCAGGACCTGCGGCTCATCTACTGCGCGGTCGCTGTTCTTGGCAAACCAGGTCGGCTGACCGCCCGAGCCTACGACCACGATGGTGTCACACACGACAGTGGGCCCTCGCCTGCCTCTCAACCCAGAAAGTCCGGGATGTTCTCGGACGCAACCAGCTCTTCCAGCCTCT
>JBDHJM010000096.1:0-6525 GCA_039586895.1 Gemmatimonadota bacterium
CCGCAAGGTTCACCAGCACGAGCGCTGCGAGTCAATCGAGTCGCGGACCGATCTCCCGCACTGCACGCCGAGGCGCCACATCGACGCGGACGAGGCACGCGACTGGCCTCGCCTGCCCCAGTGAGGTGTCCACCCGGATCGCCGAACGCCCGAAGCCCTTGAGTTTCGTCGGCGCTCTCCCCGGAATTCTCAGATGGGGCATGTCCTCACGAGGCGTACTCGAAACAGCCAGGTCTCGAGCCTTCCCCCGTGAGGCGGAGGTCAATCTATGACGGTGCACACGGCGCGCAAGCGCCGTTTTTTCTTCGCTGTGCGAACTGTTGCCGGGAAATTTTGTGGACTCTCAAATGTGTCTCCCGCACGGGTTTCCACGTTCTCTCCACGTCATGTGGAAGTGTGCAAAACCGGATTCACACCGTGTCCACACCGCACTCCCACCAAATCACGCCGCGCTTCCTCGCCCTTTCCACACCGATGCGAACCGTCGCTCACACCCGGCAGTGGTCCGCGCGCCACTGGCGCACCCTCTTCTTGATCTCGTCCCGGTCGTCGATGTTCTGATCCAGCACCTCCTGGGCCAGGGCGGGCAGTTCCGCATCGCTGGCGAAGCGCAGGCCGACGAGCTGGGCCACGGTGAAGTCCCCGATACGCGGCTTCAGCGCCTCGGGCAGCAGCCGCTCGAAGCGCATCCGCTCCTCGAGCCGGATGACACGGTCCTGCACCCCGGTTGCGAACACGCGTGCGTACCAGAACAGGAGGAACACCGCGGTCACCAGCAGCAGGTACATCAGATTCCCGACCGAGAACCTCGTGATGGTCATCCAGGCGGCGTAGCCCGCGTTGGCGACCAGCAGCAGGAACGCCAGGCCGTGGTACTGGAAGATGAGGCGCCGGTGGTTGGCGAAGTTCTGGGCTTGCGGTTGGGACATCGTCGCTCCTCAGGAGGTGTGTTATCCAACGACTGCTCGCGCCGGGCGCACTGGTAACCGGGACGCGTGAGTTGAGGTTCCAACCATGCGGGAACCGGGGCGCGTTTGCCAGTCCGCTGGCGCGGGACCCGGACGGGCCTTCCGCCGCGGCGACCGCGAGCGCTATTGTCCCTCGGCCCCGAACCGGAGTACGTGTGCAGCTTCTCGCCTTCGCACTGGCCGCCTCGTTCTTCATGCTGCTGACCTGGACCGCGGTTGCGTCACTGCGGGAGCGCGAGTTCCGGGCGGCACGCCGTGCTCTCGCGCTTGCGGCGCTGGTGCCCCTGCCCTATGTGGCCGGCGGGCTGCTGCCGGAGCCATACCGCACATCCGTCGCGCTGCTCCTGGCCGGTGCCACTGCCCTCGCACTCATCCTGCTGCTCACCCCGACGCCCGGCCCCCGCGGCCGGGAGGACGACACCCCGCGCACGCGCATCGACGAGCGAGACATCATGTTCTCGCGCCGCCTGCTGCAGCCGGGCACCGAGCGCTTCGAGCAGTACTACCGCGACCGGCCCAGGAAGCGGGAGCTGGACGACCGCTTTCGCACTCTGCCGGGGCTGCTGGCAAAGGGAGCCTCCGCCTACTCCCCGTACACGTTCTCCGCAGCGGACGCGAGCTTCTGGACCATCGAGCGGCTCCGCGCGCACGTGGACGGCGACCCCGTGCCGGAGCGGACCATCACCGACCCGGCGGCGATCACCGAGTTCGTCGAGCGCTGGGCGCTGAAGCTGGGAGCCGTTTCGGTCGGCGTGACCCAGCTGCGGGACTACCACCTGTACACCACGGCGGGCCGCGGCCCGCAGTGGGGCGAGCCGGTCAGGCGCGAGCACGACTACGCCGTGGCGCTCACGGTGGAGATGGACAAGGAGATGATGGACCGAGCGCCACAGGGCCCCACGGTGATGGAGTCCGCACAGCAGTACGTGGCCGCCGGCGTGATCGCGGTGCAGCTCGCCGATTTCGTGCGGCGCCTCGGCTATTCCGCCCGGGCGCACATTGACGGGAACTACCGAGTGGTGTGCCCACTCGTAGCGCGTGACGCGGGGCTCGGCGAGATCGGCAGGATGGGCCTGCTGATGACGCCCGAGCTGGGCCCGCGCGTGCGCATCGGAGTGGTGACCACGACCCTGCCCCTTGTGCCAAGCCCGCGGCACCGTGACCACACCATGACCGACTTCTGCACCCATTGCCGCAAGTGCGCCGTCGCGTGCCCCGCCAACGCCATTCCCCTCCACGGCACTCGCGACGTGGGAGGGGTGCTGCGCTGGCAGATCGATCAGGAGGCGTGCTTCACCTACTGGTGCGCCGTCGGCACCGACTGCGCGCGCTGCGTCTCGGTGTGCCCCTATTCGCACCCCGATACCCTGCTCCACCGTCTGGTGCGCCGCGGCGTGCGGAACTCCGCGCTGTTCCGCCGGGCCGCCATATGGGGCGACGACCTGCTCTACGGCCGGCGCCCTCCGCCCGCGGAGCTGCCGGAATGGATGGCGCTCGAGTCCCTGGCGGAGGACGGGGCCGGGCCTGAAACCGCACCTCGCCCCCAGCCGTAAAGGAGGCAGGACAGGGAGTTCCCAACCTCGGCCGAGGTTCAGCCCATGGCACCGCGAGTGCACCCCACCCGGAGTCTCCTGCTCGCGCTGCTGGCAGTCAGTCTGCCCGCGTGCAGACCAGCCAGCGGCGGCGAAGAGACCTCGGGGTACCCCTTCCGCATCGCCGCCGTAGAGCGCGGCCCCATCCGCGTCACGATTGAGGAGACCGGACTGGTGGAGCCCGAGCGGCAGATCGTCGTCAAGTCTCCTATCTCGGGCACGGTGCGCCGGCTGCACGTGCGGGAGGGCGACTCCGTTCGGGCCGGCCAGCTCATGGCCACGATAGTTCCAGACATAGCGCAGGCCAACGCGCTGGCCCAGCTCCGCTCCGAGATCAGCGGCGGCGAGATCGCCGTCGGAAACCTGCGGCGCGAGCACGAGCGCGCCCGGGAGCTGGCGACGCGCTCGCTCATCTCGGACTCCGAGGTGGAGGCGGCGCGCGTTGCGCTCGAGCAGGCGGAGAACGACCTGCGCACCGCGCGCGAGCGGCTCCGTCTGATGGAGGAGAGCGGCGTGCAGACCACCGGAGACGTACAGTCCGCACGCATTTCCGCGCCGTCGCCGGGCGTGGTTATCCTGCGCGGCGTCGAGGAGGGCGAGACGGTGATGGGCGGCACCAGCGTGTTCGGCGGCGGCACCGAGCTGTTCACCATCGCGGACCTCCGCGTGCTGCTCGTGAAGGCCGCCGTCAACGAAGTGGACATCGGCAAGGTGGAACAGGGCGACACGGTGCTCATCACCGTGGACGCGTTCCCCGACGACACGGCCACCGGCGTGGTGCGGCTGGTTCCGCCCGCCGCACGGCAGCAGGAGCGGATTCGGGTGTTCGACGTGGAGATCGAAGTGCGCTCCGGAGCGCAAATCCTGCGCCCCGGCATGACGGCCAACGTGCGGATCGCCGGCCCCTCGCGCGACGACGTGATTCGCATCCCGGTGGAGGCCGTGTTCTTCGTCGAGGGGAGCCCGATCGTGTACAAAGTGGCTTCGGGTGACACGGAGCGGACACCCGTCACGCTCGGCCTGAGCGACCTCTCCTACGTCGAGATCCTCGAGGGCCTCGAGGAAGGGGACTCGGTGGCTCTGGAGGATCCCCGGGAAGCGGCCCGGCGCGCACGGGCCGGTAACTGAGCCATGGCGCTGCTCGAAGCGCGCGGAATCACGAAGGTCTACCGACTCGGCCGGGTGGACGTGCCAGCGCTGCGCGGGGTGGATCTCGACGTAGAGCAGGGCGAGTACATGGCGATCATGGGTCCTTCCGGCTCGGGGAAGAGCACGCTCATGCACATCCTCGGCTGTCTGGACTCGGCCACGGGCGGCAGCTACCACCTGGGGGGAACCGACGTGGGTACGCTGCGCGGCCGGGCGCTCGCGAAGGTGAGGAACCAGAAGGTCGGATTCGTCTTCCAGACATTCAACCTGATGCCCCGTCTCACGGTTGAGGAGAACGTCGCCCTCCCCCTGCAGTACCGGGGCGGCTACACGCGGCGCGAGCGGCGCGGGCGCGCTCGAACACTGCTCGAGCGGCTGGGTATGTCGCACCGTGTCGGACACAGACCCGAAGAGCTCTCCGGCGGCGAGCGCCAGCGGGTGGCCATCGCGCGTGCTCTGGTCGGTGAGCCGGCCATACTGCTGGTGGACGAGCCCACCGGGAATTTGGACTCGAAGGCCGGCGCCGAGGTGCTCGCGACTTTTCGCGAGCTGCACGCGGCGGGCGATACCATCGTCCTGGTAACGCACGACCCCAATGTCGCCGAAGAGGCCGACCGCATCGTGCACATCACGGACGGGCGCGTGGCCGCATGAACTTCCTCGAGGCCCTGCTCGTGGGCCTGAACGAGGCCCGGCGTCACCTGGGGCAGACCGTGCTGTCACTGCTCGGCCTGATCCTGGGCACCGGCAGCATCGTTACCGTGCTCGCACTGTTCGGCGGCCAGACCAAGCAGACCACGGACTTCATCATCGAGCAGGGCGGCTTCGGCGCGATCATCGTGTACGACCGAGAGGAGTCGCTGCAGCCCACTCCGATGGAGCTGGCATCGCGCCGGCTCACTTACCGGGACGCCGCTTATCTCAAGGACCACGCCACGATGCTGAAGGGCGTCGCACCGGGCTACTTCGGGCGGCACGACTACCGCGTCGGAAATGTGGACTTCGAGGGCGACGTCATCGGCACGACACCGGACTACGCGATGATCAACGCCATCTTCCCGATGGCCGGACGCTACATCAGCGACCTGGACGTGCGGCGCCAGGCGCGCGTGATGGTGCTGGGATGGGCGTACGCCGACTCGCTGTTCAAGGGGCGGCCCGACCGGGCGGTCGGCAGGATCGTCAACCTGGGCGGCAAGAACTACACCGTGGTCGGGGTGATGGAGCGCGAAGAGTTCTACTGGGCGCCGTGGAGCGGCAATGCGCTGGCGTACCGCAACCGCCGCGCGTACATCCCGATCACTACCGCGTTCTCGCAGTACACCGGCGAGAACGACCGGCTCGATTTCCTCACCCTCAAGGCCATCACCCCCACCGGCGGCCGGGCGGCCGAGGCGCAGGTGCGCCAGATGATGCTCTTGATGCATGGAGTGGAGGACTTCGACATCCGGCCCCTGGGACAGCGGGACGCCGACGACGCCCAGTTCTTCATGATGTTCAACATCATCTTCCTCATCGTGGGGGTCGTCTCGCTGTTCGCCGGCGGCGTGGTGATCGCCAACATCCTGCTCGCGTCCGTGGCGGAGCGCGTGCGCGAGTTCGGCACTCGCATGGCCCTGGGAGCATCCGGCGTCCAGGTGTTCACGCAGGTCATCGCCCAGGTCTTCGTGATCGCGGTGTTCGGTGGGCTGCTGGGGCTCGGCCTCGGCACGGCGCTCACGGGAGCCGTGGCGCACTTCATGAGCCAGCCGGCAGCTGTTACCGGACCAATGGCGGCGGTCGCGCTGGGCACTTCGCTCGGTGTGGGCGCCGTGGCAGGCTTCTATCCCGCCTGGCGCGCCGCACGGCTTTCACCGGTCGAGGCCCTGCGGTATGGGTAGCAGGTCGCAGCCGTGGGAAGCCCTGGCCACGTGGGGCGAGCTCGCCTGGGACGCGCTGCGGGAGATCCGCGCGCACAAGCTCCGCTCTCTGCTCACGCTCTTCGGAATCGTGTTCGGAGCGGCCGCAGTCGTCTCCATGACATCGCTCTCGGCCGGGGTCAAGTTCATGGCGTACAAGGAGCTGCAGGAGCTGGGCATGCCCAACAGCTTCCAGTTCTCCGACCGCGGGCCGCGCTCGGATGCGGTGCGCGCCGCCGACCTCAGGCATCCCGGCCTCAAGCTCGCCGACGTCGAGGCGCTGCGCCGGCTGCGCGGTATCGAGGCGGCGTATGGCCGCAACTTCGCCGGCCGCCGCCTGGTCAGCTCTGAGCGAGACCAGCGCCTCGTTCCGGTGGACGGTATCGACGCCGGTTACCTCGACCTGCGCAACTGGCCCGTGGTTCGGGGACGGGAATTCGTACCGCTGGACATCATCAATGCACAGCGTGTCGCCGTCATCGGCGAGGAAATCGTGGAGCCCTTCTTCGGCTCCGCCGATCCCATGGGTCGGACGATCAAGATCGATGGCATCGAGTTCCGCGTGATCGGCATCGTCGCCCCGATCGAGTTCGAGCTGATCCCGGCCAACTTCTCGTTCCTCGCGCGCAGGGTGTACGTCCCCTACACCTATATCACGCTCTATCACATGGGCGGCCGGCGCGTGAACAACGTGCTGCTGAAGGTGCGTGACGATGCCGACTTTCCCTCCGTCATGCGCGCGGGAGAGGTGCTGCTGCGGCAGCGGCACCTGGGAGTCGAGGACTTCGAGATGGAGAACGAGGCCGCCGACGTGCTCGACGACCTCGCGATGGCCGACAACATTCTGGGCGGCTGGAACGTGGTGCTGTTCACCATCGCCGGTGTGACCCTCATGGTGGGCGGCATCGGCTTGTTCAG
>JBDHJM010000007.1:0-96451 GCA_039586895.1 Gemmatimonadota bacterium
GGAACGGAGTCTCCTCCCTCTGAGGCGACTCCCTCACCTGGCCAAACATCTCCGAGGAGCTGGCCTGGTAGAAGCGGGCATCGGGCTTGGCCAGCCGGATGGCCTCCAGGATGCGTGTCACCCCAAGAGCGGTGAACTCGCCGGTGAGCACCGGCTGGGTCCAGCTGGTGGGCACGAAGCTCTGAGCAGCGAGGTTGTAGATCTCGTCGGGCTCCACGTCGCGGATGACCGTGGTGAGCGAGTGCTGGTCCAGCAGGTCGGCCGGAACGATGCGCGCCCGGTCGAGCAGGTGCCCGATCCGCTCGTAGGAGTCGTGCGACGTGCGGCGCACCACCCCCACGACCTCGTAGCCCTTCTCCAGCAGCAGCTCGGCCAGGTATGAGCCGTCCTGTCCGGTGATCCCCGTGATGAGCGCGGTCGCCATGGTATCGTCCCGCAGGCTAGGGGTTTACGCCGTCGGTCCGGGGTTGTCGGAGCCGACGGAGGTTGTTAGACTTCCGGGTCTTTCGAATCTGGCGAGTAGGCACAATGGCCCGTGTGTGCGATATCTGTGGCAAGGGACCGACTTTCGGTCACAACGTCAGCCACGCGAACAACAAGACCAATCGGCGCTGGTACCCCAATTTGCAGCGGGTGCGCGCTCTCGTGAATGGGGAGACCAAGCGGATCCGCGCCTGCACCCAGTGCATCAAGTCCGGCCGCGTCACCAAGGCCCCGAGGGGAGCCGCCGCCCAGGCCTCCTGAGCGGCCGCGCTGCCTGAGACCTAAGAAAACGGGGACCGTCAGGTCCCCGTCGTCGTTTCCGGAGCAGCCGTCCCACTCACTCACCGAGCAGCTCGATCCGAGCCAGCTCGGCCCCGTCGCCCACGCGGTGTCCCAGCTTGAGAATGCGCGTGTAGCCTCCGGGGCGGCTCGCGAACCGCGGGCCGATCTCGCTGAACAGCCGGCCGCTCACGTCACGGTCCTTTATGTCGCGCTCCACCTGCCGCCGCGCGTGCAGGTCGCCGCGCCGCGCCAGGGTGATGAGCTTCTCCGCGTACGGCCGCAGCTCCTTGGCCTTGGCCTCGGTGGTCTCGACCCGCTCGTGCTTGAACAGCGAGGTCGCCATGTTGCGCAGCATCGCCTTGCGGTGCGTCGACGTCCGGCTGAGCTGCCGTCCCTTGCGCCGGTGCCGCATGGCTAGACGCCCTCCGCAGTCTCGGCAGGGGGCTGCTCCACGGCCGGCTCCTCGGCCGGGGCAGTCTCGGGCGCCGCTGCCAGCGCGCCCTCACCCTCGCCCGGGGCCATGCCGAAGTGCAGCTCCTCGCGCTCCAGCATCTCGGCGATCTCGCCGAGCGCCTTCTCGCCCACGTTCTTGACCTTGAGCAGCTCGTCCTCGGAGTAGCGCACCAGGTCGGCCAGCGTGCTGATGCCCGAGTTCTTGAGCGAGTTGATGGACCGCACCGACAAGCCGCAGTCGTCGATCGGCTTGGCCAGCAGGTCGCGCAGCTCGGCGCTGTCCTTCTCGCCGCCCGGCGCCGGCTCCTCGCCGCTCACCGTGGGCAGGCGGCCGAAGTCCAGGAAGTAGCGCAGGTGCTCCTGGATCAGCGCCGCGGCGTACGAAACCGAGTCCTCGGGGCTGATGGCGCCATTCGTCTCGACGGCCAGCGTCAGGCTGTCGAAGTCGGTGCGCTGCCCCACCCGGGTCTCGTGCACCGAGAAGTTGGCGCGCCGCACCGGATTGTAGACGGCGTCGATGCGCACTAGATCCACCGGCAGCGACCGGTCGACCTCGTGCTGCGAGGCCTCGACGTAGCCGCGGCCCTTGTTCACGTACAGCTGGCCGGAGATGTCCCGGTCTTCCTGCAGCGTGAACAGCACGTGGTCCGGATGCACCAGCTGCACGGCCGCGTTCGGCACGATGTTGCGGGCCAGCACGGGGCCGGCCTTCTCGGCCTTGATCTCCAGCACCGCCTCGTCCACCTCCTCGGCCATCACGATGGTGAGGGCCTTGAGGCGCTGGATGATCTGGTGGATGTCCTCGACGACGCCGGGCACCGTCTGGTGCTCGTGCACGACTCCCTCGAGCCGGAAGGCCCACACTGCAGAGCCGCGCAGTGACGAAAGCAGCATGCGGCGCAGTGCGTTGCCCAGCGTGTAGCCGTAGCCGCGCTCCAGCGGCTGCAGCCGGAACTCGGCCGCGTGCGGGATGTCCTCCCGCTTGGTCATCTCGACCAGGTGGGGTCGAACCAGTCCGATCAAATCAATCATCGCTTACTTGGAATAGAGCTCGACGATGAGCTGCTCCTGCGCGGCCACCGGAATGGCGTCGCGCGTCGGCAGCTCCGTTAGCTTGCCAACCGCTTTGTCCGCGTCCACCGTGATCCACGAAACCGGCGAGATGCGGGATACCGCCTCGAGCGCCTGCCGCACGACCGCCAGGTCGCGGCTCTTGTCCGCCACCTGCACCGTGTCGTTGGCCTTCACGCCGTACGACGGGATGTCCACCAGGCGGCCGTTCACCTCGACGTGCCGGTGCCGCACCAGCTGGCGGGCTGCGCGCCGGCTAGGCGCGAAGCCCATCCGGTGCACCACGTTGTCCAGCCGCGTCTCGAGTGCGATGAGCAGGTTCTCGCCCGTCACGCCCGGCTTGAGCCGCACCCGGTCGAACGTATTGCGGAACTGCTTCTCGGTGAGGCCGTAGATCCGCTTCACCTTCTGCTTCTCGCGCAGCTGCTTGCGGTACTCAGACTGCTTGCGGCGCCGGCTCATGGCCTGGCCGTGCTGGCCCGGCGGGTAAGCGCGGCGCTCGACGGCGCACTTCTCGGTGAGGCAGCGGCTCCCCTTGAGGAACAGCTTGGTGCCCTCACGGCGGCACAGCTTGCAGGCGGGTCCGGTGTATCGCGACATCGCTACACCCGCCTCTTCTTGGGCGGCCGGCACCCGTTGTGCGGAATGGGCGTCACGTCGCGGATCGACTTGACCTCCAGCCCCGCGGACGCCAGCGCCTGAATCGCCGACTCGCGCCCAGAACCCGGGCCCTGCACGCGCACGTGCACGCGCCGGACTCCCATGTTCACTGCCTCGCGCCCACAATTCTCGGCCGCCACGGTGGCGGCAAAGGACGTGGACTTCTTGGAACCCTTGAATCCCGACTTGCCGGCGGAGCCCCACACGATGGCGTTCCCCTGCATGTCGGTGATCGTGATCAGCGTGTTGTTGAACGTGGCCGTGATGTGAGCGATCCCTTCCGCCTCGACCACTTTCTTGCGCTTGCTAGAAGATGATGCCTGGGCCATATGCTACTTCTTCATCACTTTCTTCTTACCGGCGATCGGACGCCGCGGCCCCTTCTTGGTCCGCGCGTTGGTATGCGTTCGCTGCCCCCGGACGGGCAGGCCGCGCCGGTGCCGCAGGCCGCGGTAGCTGCCGATGTCCATGAGGCGCTTGATGTTCATTGCTATCTCGGTGCGGAGAGCGCCTTCGACCTTGACCGACCGCTCGATGGCCTGACGCAAGCGCGCTACCTCGGAGTCGCTCAGGTCACGCACGCGCGTGTTCGAGTCCACCGCGGTGTCGTCCAGCACCCGGCGGGCCGTGGTGCGGCCGACGCCGTAGATGTATGTCAGCGCGATTTCGACGCGCTTCTCTCGGGGCAGGTCCACCCCGGCGATACGTGCCATGTTTTACCCCTGCCGCTGCTTGTGCTTCGGGTTGCGCTTGCAGATGACCCGCGTGACGCCGTTGCGGCGGATCACCTTGCAGTGCTCACAGATCGGCTTGACGCTCGAACGGACTTTCAAGGTCGCTCCCTGCAATGAGTTGGAAACGAGCCTCGGAATATAGAAAGGGGGTTGTCGGGATGCAAGGAGCGTGCTAGCGGGTAATTCGGACCTCGCGCAGGCTCCAATTGCCCTCGATCAGGCGGAATCCCATGAAGACCGTCTCCTCGATCTCCTCGTCGGTGCCCCGCACCACGTAGACCCGGGCGACCTCCGCATAGGCGTGGTCGGCAGCCAGCTCGCGCACCCCCACCAGCTCGAAGCTGCGCTCCTCGCAAGGGTCGAAGTAGCGCCCCAGCAGCCGGGCCGCCTGCTCGGGCCGCACCGAGGCCGACTCGGCGATCCCGGGCAGCCGCAGGCGCACCGTGTCGCTGTGCTGGACCAGCGCGCCGGCGTCGTGCGCCAGCCAAGCAGCGCGGGCCCGCTCCACCTCGGGGGCCAGCTCGCTCTGGGCCCGGGCCTGGCCCGGGGCCGCGGCGAGCGCCGCCGCGGCGAGCCCCAGCCAGATCGGGGAGTGCCATCGCTTGGTCACCGTGCCGCCTCGCATATGCTCTCGTACACCGCTCGCGGATCTTCGGCCCGCAGGATGGGGCGCCCCACGACCAGGTGCGTGGCCCCGGCGCGCACCGCGGCTGCCGGATCCGCCGAGCGCCGCTGATCGTCGGCCTGGGATCCGGCAGGGCGGATGCCCGGCACCACCATCCAGCGGTCGGGCCCCGCCATCGCCCGGAGCGTTTCCACCTCCAGGGGTGAGCATACCAGCGCGCCCACGCCCGCGTCCACCGCCAGGCGGGCCAGCCGCTCCACCTCGCCACTGAGCTCGTCGGGGCCGGGGCGGCCCACCGTCTCCCAGAACTCGGGGGGGGCGTGAGAGGTGAGCACTGTGACCGCCGCCAGCCGCATGGAGCCGCTCGCCTCCCACGCCGCCTCCAGCATGGCGCGCCCTCCCAGGGCGTGCACCGTGGCCAGCGACACCCCCAGGTCGGCCGCCCCGCGCGCCGCCTCGGCCACGGTGTGGGGAATGTCGTGCCACTTGAGGTCCAGGAAGACTCGCACGCCGCGCTGCTGCAGCTCGGAGACGAGCGCCGGCCCCTCGCGCACGAACAGCACCGGCCCGACCTTGGCCCAGGCGAGGCCCGGGAGCCGGTCCACCATGGCCAGCGCCTCGTCCCGCGACGCCACGTCCAGTGCCAGGATTACCTCAGCCACGCTTGCTCCAGGCTGCCGCCAGCCGCTCGGGCACCCGCGGATCGACCATCGCCGCCGTGCCCACCGCGACCAGCGCCGCACCGGCCTCCAGGTACTGCTCCACGTCCGCAGGAGTGCGCACGCCCCCGGTCCCGATCACGGGCAGGCCGGTCTGCCCCGCCACCTGCCGTGTGGCCAGCACCCCCACCGGCAGCAGAGCCGGCCCGCTCACACCGCCCTTGCCGTAGCCCAGCCGAGCCCCCGCCGACCGGCCGCCCGCCATGCGGAAAAGGGTGCCGGGGATCGTGTTGACCAGACTGAACCCGTCGGCGCCCGCGTCGGCCGCAGCCTGGGCCGTGGCGGCCAGGTTGGGGAGCGTAGGGGCGAGCTTCACCACCAGGGGCCTCTCGGTCACGGCCCGGCAGCGGGCCACCAGCTCGGCGAGCACCGCGCTGTCGGCGCCGAACTCCTCGCCGCCCCGGTCGGTGTTGGGGCACGACACGTTGAGCTCGAAGGCGGCCACCACGGGTTGGGCCGCCAGCCGCTCGACCACGGCCGGGTAGTCGTCCAGGGCGAAGCCCACCACGTTCACCAGTACCCGCGCACGCGTCACGTGCTGGGCCAGCCAGGGCAGCTCCTTTCGCTCCACCTGCTCCAGCCCGGGATTGGCGAGCCCCACTGCGTTGAGCATGCCCCCGTCGAACTCCGCCACGCGGGGGGCGGAGTTGCCTGCCCGCGGAAGCGGGCTCACCGCCTTGGTCACTATGCCGCCGAGGCGTTCGAGGTCTATGACTCCAGCCACCTCGCGGCCGAAGCCCGCGGTGCCGGCGGCAAGGAGGATGGGGTTCTGGAATGTGGTGCCGAATACCTCGATGGGCGGCCTACTGGCGCCGGTCACGCCGCAGCTCCTCTTCGTCCGCTTCCAGAATGACTCCGCCGCGGGTTTCCACGGTCATCAGACCGGCCGCAATCAGGATGCGCAGCGAGTCCTCCGCCAGCTGGAACTCCGCCGCGCCGCCGCCGGTGAGAACCAGGCGGTAGGGCGAGTCCGCGTAGAGCGCATCGAGCAGCACCATGGCGCTGTCGGCGCGCTCCCAGTCGACGTCGGCGGCAGCCAGCAGCGCCTTGGGGGCAATGAACGACTCGGGATGGTCCTCGTACACCCGCCAGAACATGGCCGCTGCCAGTTGGGCCGACACCATGGAGTCACGCACGAACTCGGCCGCTCCGAACAGCAGCGCGCCGCCGGGATCCACCAGCGGCTGGCTCACCACCGCCGCAGCCACCCGCAGCGGGCGCAGGTATGGCTGAATCTCGCCCCACGCCTCGGGGCCTCCCCGCTGCGCCGTTTCCATCTGCGCCACCAGCTCGGGCATCCGCGACACGTCCGCGCTGTGCATCAAATCGGCCAGGGCCATTTCGGCCTGCGCCGCTATTCCGGCGGTCGAATCGGGGGCGGCCGCATGGGCGAGTGCGAACCGCTGGGTGGCGGTCTCCAGATCCTGGGCGGCCACCATGCGGCGCGCGTCTCCCAGGAAGAGGCGCGCACGCTCCCCCGGCGTGAGGTCCTGCCGCGGGGCCAGCCGGTCCACCAGTTCGCTCGCCGACCGGCGGTCGACACTGCCGAGCGTGCCGAGCACCGCGAGCCATCCCGCTTCGTCGTAGGGTCCGGGCGCGCGGGCTTCGAGCACCCTCATGGCTTGATCAGTTCGGCCCGATGCCAGATAGGCGCTCGCCAGGTCGAACGCCGCCGTGTCGGGCTCGGCCCGCTCGAGGTCGGCGATTGCCTCGTCGTAGTTCCCCAGGCGCAGCTCCGCTCGGCCGCGCAGCAGGCGCGCCCGCATGGCGAGACGCTCGTCGTCCTGTGCCACGGCGGGAGTGAGGTGCACGACCGCGGAGTCCAGCTGGCCCTCGCTCACCATGCAGTCGCCCAGCTCGACCCGTGCACGGTTGCGCATCTCGGGATCCGCGCTCGAGTCGACGGCTATTCTGAGCGGCGTCATCGCGCGCCGGCACGAGCCCGAATGCTTCAAACCCACACCCCACAGCAGCAGTGCGTCGTCGCGCCACTTGCTGTCGGTGTAGCGCGTCGCCACAGACTCGGCCTTCACCGCCGCCTGGTTCCACAGCGAGCGGGCCTCGCCGGTGCGTCCTTCGGCTTCGGCCTTGCGGGCATCGCCCGCCAGCCGGTTGGCGTTGTAGAGGCCGTTGTAGTAGGCGCAGGCCACGCCCCCCGCCAGCAGCACCCAGACCGCGCTCCTCAGCAGCCGGCGCATCACGGCTCCGGCATCACTTTCTCTTCGTAGCGCCTGAGGTAGGCCGCTATGCCCTCGGCCACCGCGTCCGCTATCTCGCGCTGTCCGGCGTCGGACGCGAGGTATGCTCCGTCGCGCCGGTTTGTCGCGAAGCCGGTCTCGAGCAGGATGGCCGGCCGGGTGGCGGTGACGAGAACCACGAAGCGGTTCTGGGATACTCCCCTGTTCTCGCCGGGGTGCACCAGCGCGGCGCGCGACTGCACCAGATCGGCCAGCAGCGCGGACTCACGCAGATACTCGTTGGTGTGCAGGTCCTTGAGGATGAACTCCAGGTCCTCGTCCAGCTCGGCGGCTCCGCCGGTCTCGTAGCGCAGCGCCTCGTTCTCCATGTCCGCCACGCGGCGCGCCTCGGCGGTCAGCGCCTGCCCCAGGAAGTACGTCTCCACTCCGTTGACCCGCTCGTAGCCGCTGCGCCGCGGCATGCTGTTCACGTGGATGCTGACGAACAGGTCGCACTCCTCGCGGCACATGGTGGCGCGGTGGCGCAGGTCGATCAGGGTGTCGGTGCTCCGGGTCATGACGACCTCTACACCGCGAGCCCTCAGCTCGTCGCGCAGCAGCAGCCCGATCCTGAGATTGACGTGCTTCTCCTGCACCCCGCGCGGCAGGTAGCGGCCCGGGTTGCCGGCGTCTACGCCGCCGTGGCCCGGATCCAGCACCACCCTGTGAGCCATGCGGAAGCCGTTGCTGCGGGCCCGCTCCGACGGCGGGGCGAACTCGACCGGCGGAGCTGCCGGCTCGATCGCCGCAGGCAGGCTCGCCGTCACCATGCCCCCGAAGCGGGCCTCGGCGAACCGCGCCGTCCGGGCATCGTAGCGGTAGCCCTCGCTGAACAGCGCGGGAATGTGCTCGGTGAGCCACTGCAGCGGCACGAACAGGGTGTCGCGCGCCACGTAGGCCCCGCCCACGAGCGGAAGCACGCGCCCCCGATGCAGCAGAACCGGAGCGCCCAGCAGGAACTGAAACGGCTGATCGGCGAAATCCACCATGGCCCACCCGTCCACCCGGCGGTCCGCCAGCGGCAGCAGGGAGCTGAGCAGGGGCGCGGGCAGAGCGGGGTGGCCCCGCTCGATGGCCACCGGAATCATCGACTCGCCGCGCGAGGTGACCACGGTGATGGCGTTGGGCGCAGCCGCCGGCGCGACGGCGGGAGCCGGCTCGCGCGGCCCGGCAGCGAGTGCCGCTACGGCGATGGCGAGCAGCAGTGAGATCATCGGCGCCGCCCCATTGCACGCTGGGCGTCGCGCTCGGCGTCGCGGCGCTTGAGATCCTCGCGCTTGTCGTAGGCTTTCTTACCGCGCCCCAGGGCGACCGTCACCTTGGCCCAGCCTTCGGAGAGATGCATGTCGAGCGGCACCAGCGTCAGACCCTTCTGCTCGAGGGCGCCGATGAGGCGGCGCATCTCGCGGCGGTGCAGCAACAGCTTACGCGGTCGCGTCGGATCATGGTTGGCGTACCCCCCGGACTCATATGGGGAGATGTTCATTCCCTCGAGCCACACTTCGCCCCGGCGCACCACACCGAACGCCCCCTTGAGGCTCACTTTGCCGGCGCGGACGGACTTGATCTCGCTCCCCGTCAGAACGAGACCTGCCTCCCACGTCTCTAGAATGTGGTAGTCGTGACGGGCCTTGGGGTTCCGGGCGACTACCCCGCCCTTTCCATCGTCTGACTGATTCTTCTTAGACACGGGCTAAGTGCAAGATAGACAATAGGTTCCGAAACGCAAGGCGACAAGGCACCGGGGCGGGGGCAGCTGCCGGAACGAACAAACGGGCAGGAAGGTTCGGTGCACCTTCCGCCCGCTGCTTGGCTGGACCGTTCGTGATTGGGTTTGGATCAGTGCCGAAGGCGGGATTCGAACCCGCACGGGCTTGCGCCCACTGCGCCCTGAACGCAGCGCGTCTACCAGTTCCACCACTTCGGCATCAGCTCGCCGGGCCGGTGGCGACCCGCGGCGGAGGGAATTCTAATCGGTATCGCGGCGGGCGCCAAGCGGCGCCGGTCAGTACTTGGGCATGCTGTGGTCCACCTCATCCGACCACGCGTGAAGCCCGCCCCGCATGCTGCGCGCGCGCAGGAAGCCGGCTTCCCGCAGCGTCTCCACCGCCCGCAGCGAGCGCACGCCCGTGCGGCACACGGTCACGATCTCGGCACCCGGGTCCAGTTCCCCGATTCGCGCGGGGAGCTGATCCAGCGGGATCAGCTGCGAGCCCTCGATGTGGCAGATGTCCCACTCGACCGGCTGGCGCACGTCCACGAGAACGGAGCCGGCCGTGCCGGCCGCCTGCGCCTGCGCCACGTCCAGCACCGAAACCTCCATCCCATCCGTCGCCGGGCACGGCTGCGCGGTCACCCCGCAGAAAGCGTCGTAGTCGATCAGCTCGCGCACGGTCGGGTTCTCGCCACAGACCGGGCACTCGGGGTCGCGCCGCAGCCGCAGCTCGCGGAACTCCGACTTGAGGGCCTCGAACAGCAGCAGCCGCCCCGCCAGGGTGTCCCCCGCTCCCAGCACCAGCTTGATCGCCTCGAGCGCCTGGATGCTGCCGATCACTCCCGGCAGCACGCCGAGCACGCCTGCCTCGTCGCACGAGGGGATCAGTCCGGGCGGCGGCGGGTCCCGGAACAGACAGCGATAGCACGGTCCGCCACCGCTCGCGAACACGGATGCCTGCCCCGAGAACCGGAAGATCGCACCGTACGCGTCGGGAATGCCGAGCAGCACGCAGGCGTCGTTCACGAGGTAGCGGGTGGGGAAGTTGTCGCTTCCGTCCACCACCACCTGGAATCCGCGCAGCACGTCGAGCGCGTTGTGCGAGCTGAGCCGCGTCTCGAAGCGCTCGACTTGCACGTGCGGGTTGAGGTCGGACAGGCGAGCCGCGGCGGATGCGAGCTTGGATCTGCCCACCGATCCGGTTCCGTGCAGCACCTGGCGCTGCAGGTTGGTCTGCTCCACTACGTCGCAGTCCACCAGACCCAGCGTGCCCACCCCGGCGGCAGCCAGATAGAGCGCGGCAGGCGAGCCCAGCCCCCCAGCGCCCACCACCAGCACGCGGGCCGCCTTGAGCCGGCGCTGACCTTCCACCCCGACTTCCGGCAGGATCAGGTGCCGCGAGTAGCGGAGGATCTCCTCGTTGTCGAGCTGCGGGAGATCGGGCTCGGGCTTCACTGAGCCTCCGTGCTTTGGTGGCGTCCGGGCTGCCGCGGGGCGCGGCGGCACGCCGTGGAAGTTGGCGAGCGGCCGAAACGCATGGAAGGTCCTGCATTATAGGGGATACACTCACTCGGTTTTATGCAGGTACAAAAGGGGGCAACAGCCCCCTTTCGGCACCCGAACCCCACCTGTTTCCCTACCGGCCGACCGATATCAGACCGATACCATCTCCAATACGTCGGCTTCCTCGAGCATCAGGTCGCCGAGCGAAATGGAGTCGAGCAGATCGTCGATCCGGCGCTGCAGCTCCCGCCACACCGGGCGGATGCTGCACGGGTTCCCGTCGCTGCACCGCACGGTGCTCACCTTGTGCACGTCGCAGTTCACCTCGAACGTGCGGTTCTCGGCGGCCTCAATGACGTCCTTGACCGAGATGGATTCGGGATCCCGCGCTAGATAATACCCACCCTTCGCACCCCGCACGCTGGAGACCAGTCCCGCCCGTCTGAGCTTCAAGAGGATCTGCTCGACGTAGTCGGCGGGAA
This sequence comes from Gemmatimonadota bacterium, assembly GCA_039586895.1. Lineage (GTDB taxonomy): Bacteria > Gemmatimonadota > Gemmatimonadetes > Gemmatimonadales > GWC2-71-9 > WVYX01. Next base: position 10,964 of record JBDHJM010000007.1, read on the forward strand.
GTCCCTCGCGCTTCGCCATATCGCGTGCCGGCGTGGGAGCATCCCTGCCCCGCTTCGCCAGATGGAGTGAGACGATCAAGCCGTATTCGGCCCAAGTCGTGACTCTCATGGCTACCTCCCGCCCAAATATCCGACACTGACGTTCGGAAAGCAACCGGTACGACCGTACCGGGCAGGGGGGTACCGGGGGGCTAATCCTCGCCGGGGATTCCCGGCTCGGTCATGGCCCGGAGATCCAGGATCCTCTCGAGCTCGGCTTCCGGGAGCAGGCCCTTCTCGCGCACCAGCTCGCGCACCGTGACACCGCGCTCCACGGCCTCCTTGGCCAGGGCCGCCGCCGCGGCGTATCCGATGCGGGGGGCCAGGGCGGTGACGATGGCAGGGCTCAGCTCCAGCCAGCGGGCGGTCTGCTCCTCGTCGGGCTCGATCCCGGCGACGCAGCGCTCGGCCAGGACCCTGCTCGCGCTGGTGAGTATCTCCGTGGCGAAGAACAGGTTCTGGGCGATCACGGGCATCATCACGTTGAGCTCGAGCTGACCCGCCTCCGCCGCGGCGGCCACCGTCGCGTCGTTACCCATGACCTGGTAGCAGACCATGTTCACCATCTCGGCGATCACCGGGTTGACCTTCCCGGGCATGATGCTCGAGCCTGGCTGCACCGCCGGCAGGCGGATCTCGGCCAGTCCGGTGCGGGGACCCGACGCCAGCAGCCGGAGGTCGCTGGCGATCTTGCTCAGGTCCACAGCGTAAGCGCGCAGCGCGCCGCTGAACGCCACCTGATCGCCCATGGACTGCATCAGCTGCACCCGGTCCTGCCCCTCACGCAGCTCCAGGCCGCTCACCACCGCGAGCTGCTGCACGATGAGCGCCGGGTACTCAGGCTCCACGTTGAGCCCGGTGCCCACTGCCGACCCGCCGATGCCGAGCTCGCGCAGCGCGGCGGCGGCGGCCGCAACGCGCGCGCGGTGGCGCTCCACCGTGTGGCCGTACGCGGTGAACTCCTGGCCCAGCCGGATGGGAGTCGCGTCCTGCAGATGGGTGCGGCCCGCCTTCACAAGCCCGTCGAAGGCACTGCCGCGCTCGAGCAGCGCCTCGGCCAGCAGGGCCAGCGCCTCGTCCAGCGCCGGCAGCAGCGCGAGTGCTCCCAGCCTGATGGCCGTGGGGATGGTGTCGTTGGTGCTCTGCGCCATGTTCACGTGGTCGTTGGGATGAACCGGCGCGTACTCTCCGCGCTTCCCGCCGAGCAGCTCATTGGCGCGGTTCGCGAGCACCTCGTTGACGTTCATGTTGTGGCTGGTGCCAGCTCCCGCTTGGTAGGGGTCCACCACGAACTGGTCGCGGTGCTGCCCCGCGAGGACCTCGTCGGCGGCGGCCACGATCGCGTCGGCCAGCTCGGCGTCGAGCCGTCCGGTCTCCCGGTGCACCAGTGCCGCGGAGCGCTTGATCCAGACCATCGCGTCCACGAACACGGGCAGCGGCATGAGACCCGAGATTGGGAAGTTGTGCCGCGCACGCTCCGTCTGAATGCCCCACAGCGCCCACGCCGGCACCGGCAGCTCGCCCAGTGGATCCTGCTCCAAACGAGTCTCGTTCACGTGCTCACCGCCTTCGGTCAATCCGGCGTCGGTATCGAGCCAGGAATCCGTCACGGCCGGATCGCATCAAGGGAAACACGCCGCGGTACCGAGTCGTGCCTTCACCGCGTCACCTCCACCCGCAGCGCGTCGTTGAAGCGATTGAAGTAAGCGAACAAGCCGGCCACCAGCGTGATCTCAACGATCTCCCCTTCGTCCCAGTGAGCCGCCAGCTCGCCGTACGCCTCCTCGCTCACCGCGTGCCCGCTCTGGTTCACCAGCTCTGCGTGGCGCAGGGCGGCGAGCCATCCCGGCTCCATGCCGACGAGGGATCCCGCGACATCGGAAGCCTCCTCGGGACTCTCCGCGCGCACCGCGGCGATCCACTCCTCGCGTGCTCCCAGCCGCCTCGCCAAGGCGGTGTGCGAAGCCAGTCAGTAGCGGCACCGGTTGATGGACGACACCCGCACCGAGATCAGCTCCTTGAGCAGGGGCGGTACCTCGCCCTCGGTCATCACGGTGCCGAAGTGCGCTATGAGCGTGCTGAGGTGCTTGGGCCGCACGGCCACCGTGCGGAACATGTTCGGGATGTTGCCGCGCTCGCGCAGGAACTTGTCGAAGATGCCGCGGGTCTCGGGTGTCACCTCGTCGGGCGTGCGCGGACGGATGCGGGGCTCGGTCATGACAGTTCGGCCTCAGTCGGAGCAGTCGCCGAGGGGATACACGAATCCGCAGTTGCGGCACGGGTTCTTGCAGCCGGACGCGCGCAGGGTGACCTCGAATCCACACCGGATGCAGAGATGAAGCGCGCCTGAATGTGTGGCGCCGCGAAGGCGGGGGTCCCCCTGAGCGAACGTTGGCCACTGCACAGTTCGTGAGGGGGGATCCCCCGCCACGCGGCGCCACATCCCGTCAGTCAAGAGGAATGGCTCCCGTAACGAACGGGTTCATGCGGCGCTCCGCGCCAATCGTGGTCTCAGGCCCGTGCCCTGAATAGACCACGGTCTCGTCCGGCAGCGTCATGAGCTGATCGCGGATGCTGGCCAGCAGAGTGGCCCCGTTGCCGCCGGGCAAATCCACGCGGCCCACCGATCCGGCGAACACCGCGTCACCCACGATGGCCACGCCGTGTCCCACGAAGGCCACGCTGCCGGGGCTGTGCCCTGGCACGTGGCGCACCTCGAAGGAGAGCCCGCCCACGGTCATCACGTCACCGTGCGCCAGCTCGTGCTCGGGGGGCGGGGGCTGCTTGGCCCGCACGCCGAGCCAGGCGCCCTGCTCCTCGACTCCGTCGTACAGTGGCCGGTCGGCGGGGTGCAGGTGCACCGGCACGCCGGTCCGCTCCACGACTTCACTCAATCCCAGGATGTGGTCCAGGTGGGCGTGCGTGAGCCACACGGCGCGTGGCGTCAGCCCCTCTGCTTCGAGGCGCCGCAAGAAGAGGTCGGCCTCCTCACCCGGATCGATGATGACGGCGTCGCCGGCTTCGCGGTCGACCAGGAGAAAGCAGTTCTCCTGGAACACGCTGTTGGTGAGGCAGATGACCTCAGGGCGAGGCAAGCGCCTCCTGCTCATTGGCCTCCCGGGCCTGGTCGCGCCGCTCTGTGAGGTGCTTCTCGACCGCGATTGCCGCGGTGGTCGCATCGCCCACGGCCGTCGTGATCTGCCTGACGAGCTGGACCCTGAGGTCACCGGCGGCGAACAGCCCCTCTATGGACGTCATCATATTGCTGTCCGTGACGATGTACCCGCCGGAGTCGTGCTCGAAGTGACCCTTGATGAGGCCGGAGTTGGGCGTGAAGCCTATGAAGATGAACACGCCGCCCACGTCGAGCTGTGAAGTCTCGCCGGTCTGCGTGTCCTTCAGCTCGAGGTGCGTGACGCCCCTGGGCGCGCCGTGGACCTCCTCCACGACCTTGTTCCACACGACCTCGATCTTGGGGTTGTTGAGCGCCCGCTTCTGCACGATGGGCTTGGCGCGCAGCTCGTCGCGCCGGTGCACGATGTACACCTTCTCCGCGTAGCGCGTCAGGTAGTCGGCCTCCTCGACGGCCGCGTCGCCGCCGCCCACCACGGCCAAAACCTCGCCCTTGAAGAATGCGCCGTCGCACACGGCACAGTACGACACCCCGCGTCCCGCGTACTCCTGCTCTCCGGGCACCCCCAGCTTGCGCGGGGTGCCTCCCGCGGTGAGGATCACGGCCGGGGCGCGGTACGTGACCCCCTTCTCGGTGACCACGTCGAACTCGCCGTCCTCGCGCTTCGCTATGGACTGCACGGTGTCGGTCACCAGCTCGGCACCGAACTTGAGCGCGTGGTCGGTCATCTTCTGTGCCAGCTCGGGTCCCTTGATGCTCTCGAACCCCGGGTAGTCCTCGACGAGCTCCGTATTCAGGATCTCGCCCCCGGGAGCTCCCCGCTCGAGCAGCAGCGTCTTGAGCATTCCCCGTCCCGAGTACATCGCTGCGCAAAGGCCTGCGGGGCCGCCGCCCACGATGATCACGTCATATGTCTGAACTCGGCTCTGCTGTTTCTCAGCCACTGGTTCCTCTGCGTGCCGTTGTCCTTCATCCTGGGCCGGGACCCTGCCCGGCCACCCGTTCGCCTCCAGCCCGAGAACGAAGCGCACGGCGCCGATGTTCCCGCCGCACGCCGCCCACCCGTAAAGTACCTAACGCAGTGTCGCCAGGCTCTGGTCGGGGCCCGGCGCCCCGCGCGCCGCGAACTCTACGGTGCCGTCCTGCTTCACCAGCACCACGGTGCGCTGGATCTTCTTCCCGTCGGGCTTGAGCGCACCGAAAGCCGCGATCGCGTTCCGGGTGGGGTCGCTCAGCAGCGGGAACGGCAGCTTTAGTTTGTTGGCGTACTTGAGGTGGCTGTCCACCCCGGCGAAGTTCACTCCGAAGGGCCGGACGTTGGCTGCTCTGTAGGTCTCGATCTCATCGCGCACGGCGGAGAGTTGCTTGTTTCAGCCAGGCGTGTTGTTGCCGGGATAGAAGATGAGCAGCACGTGGGACTCATCGAGCACGTCACGCAGCCTGTAGCGAGTCCCGTCGGACGCCTCCAGCGCGAAGTCCGGTGCGGCGGTGCCGACCGCGATCAAGTCATCCATCACGTTGCCTCCGGTAGTTCGGTTCTCTGTAGGTGCAGCGTCCGGAGCCGCTCGAGCCACTCCTCCGGAATGGTGATCGACCCCAGAGCGGCGCGCTCCGGGGGAGTGGCGCAGTCACCGTGCCAGTCGGTGCCCCCGGTCGGCAGCAGGTCCAGCTCGGCGGCCAGCCGCTCCACCCGCTGCACGGTAGCCTCGTCATGCGCAGGGTGCATGACCTCCACTCCGTCCAGTCCGGCGCCGCGCAGCTGCCGTAGGATGCCCCGGGTCGCGCGATCTCTCAAGTGTGCAGCCGAGGTCACGCCGCCCACCTCACGCACCAGCGCGGTCACGTCGGCGACGGGCGGGAGCTCCTTGGGGACGAATGCGGGACGGCGCCACCCCAGGTACCTGCGGAACGCAGTGTCCACGTCGGGCACCAGCCCGCCGTCCACCAGAGCGCGGGCCACGTGGGGCCGGCCGATCGCCTCGCCGCTGGACGCCTGCAGCACCTGCTCCACCGTTATCACTGCCCCCGCCTTGTTGAGCCGCTCCACGATGCGCTCGGCGCGGCGGCGGCGCTTGAGCCGCTGGTCCAGCAGGAAGGCGTTGAGCCGCTCGTCGTCGGCGGGAAGGAAGTAGGCCAGCAGATGCATCTCCCCCCAAGGGGCCGCGACCGAGAACTCGCAGCCGGTGACGACGTCCACTCCCACGGCGCGCCCCTCCTGCTCGGCCGCGGGCAATCCAGCCAGCGAATCGTGGTCCGTGAGTCCGATCGTGGTGAGGCCGGCGGCCGCCGCACGCCGCACGACCTCCTCGGGCGCGCAGTCCCCATCGGACGCGGTCGAGTGCATGTGCAGATCGACCGAGCCCACGACTATTTGGCCGTGCGACCGTAGCGCGTTTCGGGACTGGTTCGCTCCGCCTGTGAGTGATGGAACAGGTCGGAGAGCTGTCGGTCGGTGAGCTCGGTGAGCGCGGCATCCCAGCGGCGCGCGCCCAGCGGCGAGAACCGCGATACGCGCCGCACCCTGCCCGGGCCGGTGCCCTTTTCGAACACCAGCCCGAACTCATCCCTGTGGTAGCTGGTCACGCGGCCCGAGGGGTAGACGCGCCAGTGCTCGCCGTCGATCTCAATCGTGCGGCGCGCCACGTCAGGCTACCCCGTCCGTGTAATCCTCGAGGTCGCGCTTCACGTCCGCCATGAACCGGTCGGCGTCGGCTCCGTCCACGATGCGGTGATCGTACGACAGCGAAAGCATCCCCATCGTGCGGATCGCGATCACGTCCTGGCCGTCTTCGAGCGTCATCACCTTGGGCCGCTTCTCGATGGCGCCGATGCCCATGATGGCAACCTGGGGCTGGTTGATGATCGGCGCGCCCGCGAACGACCCGAACCCGCCGGGGTTGGTGATGGTGAACGTGCCCTGCTGCACCTCGTCCGGGTTCAGCCGCTTGGTGCGGGCGCGCTCCGCCAGATCCGCCACGCGCTTGGAGATGCCGAACAGCGACAGCTCGTCGGCGTGCTTCAGCACGGGGACGATGAGCCCCCAGTCGAGCGCGACCGCGATACCGATGTTGATGTCCTTGCGGTAGATGATCGTGTCGCCGCTCACCGACGAGTTGACCACGCGATGCCGGCGCAGGTTGTCGGCCACCACCTCGATGATGAACGACAGGTACGTGGGGTTGGCGCCCTTCTCCGCGAAGTCCGCCTTGAGCCGGCGCCGCACCTGCGATATCGGAGTGAAGTCCACCTCGTAGAAGCTGGTCACGTGCGCCGAGATGCGGCGCGAGACGACCATGTGATCCGCGGTGAGCTTGCGGATGCGGCTCATCGGCTGGACCTCGTCGCCGGGCCACGCCTCCACGGTGGGGTGCGCTACGTCTCCCGAAGGCGCGGCCGCGCCGGCGCGTGCCGCCGGTGCCGCCGGGGCGGCGGCCGCGGCCCCGCCCTCGATGAAGGCCATGATGTCCTTCTTCGTCACCCGCCCGGCGTGACCCGTGCCCTGCACCGAGCCGATGTCCACCCCGTGCTCTGCTGCGATGCGCCGCACCAGGGGGGTGGAGCGCCGCTTGACCCGCTCGTCCGCGCTCTCTCCCCTGCCGTCGCCGGATGGCTGTGTCGCAGGAGGCGGGGCGGGAGCTGCTGCTGCCGGAGCCGCTTCGACCTGCGGGGCCGGCGCCGCGGCCGGCGCAGCAGTTGCCGCAGGAGCAGCGGCGGCGGTCGGTGGGGGCGCGGCCTCTGCTGCGCCCTTCTCGGTCTCGATCACGGCCACCACGGTCTGCACCTCTACGGTCTGCCCCTCTTCGACCTTGATCTCGGTGAGCACACCCGAGGCCGGTGAGGGAATCTCGGCATCCACCTTGTCGGTGGAGATCTCGAGGATCGCCTCGTCCCGCTTGACCTCTTCACCCACTTGTTTCAGCCAGCGGGAGACCGTCCCCTCGGCGATCGACTCTCCCATCTGCGGCATGATTACATCTACACGCGCCATGCGTAGCTCCTGCCTGCCTGCATCAGTTCGTGGTCCACCAACATAGCCGGGTCCGGGCGGCGGCGGGAGTGCGTCGGGATCACCCTAGTACACCAGCAGCTGCCGTGCGGCCCGCACGATGTCGTCGGTCTGCGGCAGCACGAAATCCTCGAGTGGCGCGGCATACGGGATCGGGGTGTCCTCTGCCGTCACGCGCAGGATCGGCCCGTCCAGCCACTCGAAGGCCTGCTCGTTCACGCGGGCCGCGATCTCCCCGGCCACGCCTCCCGTGCGGGTGTCCTCGTGCGCTACCAGCAGCCTGCTGGTCTTGCGCACCGATTCGACGATCGCCGCGTCGTCCATCGGAAGCAGCGTGCGGAGGTCGATCACCTCCACCGACGCGCCCTCGCCCTCGAGCACCGCGGCGGCCTCGAGCGCCTTCCACACGGTGGCCGACCAGCTCACGATGGTCAGGTCGCTTCCCTCACGCGCGATCCGGGCGCTGCCGATGGGAGTGAGTACGTCCTCTCCTTCCGGCAGCTCCTCCTTCACGCGGCGGTACAGGTACTTGTGCTCGAAGTAGATGACCGGGTCGGGATCGCGCACCGCGGCCTTGATGAGCCCCTTCGCGTCCCGCGCCGTTGCCGGACACACCAGCTTGAGTCCCGGCGTGTGGAAAAAGGCGGCCTCGGGAACCTGGGAGTGGAACGGTCCGCCCCGCACGTACCCGCCGGCCGGGCCCCGCACCACCATGGACGAGTCCAGTCCGGCTCGGTAGCGCGCCGTCGCCACGTAGTTGGTGAGGATGTCGTAGGCGCACGAGATGAAGTCGATGAACTGCATCTCGACTACCGGGAGCAGCCCCATGTGCGCCGCGCCCGCTGCCGCTCCCACCACGGCCGTCTCGGATATGGGCGTGTCGATGACGCGCCCGTCGCCGAAGCGGTCGCGGAAGCCGGCGGTGAGCTTGAAGGCGCCGCCGTACAAACCGATGTCCTCACCCAGGAGGAGGACGCGCTCGTCGCGCTCCATCTCCTCCCAGAGGCCCTCCCGCAGGGCCTCGATGTAGGTCAGCTCAGGCATCTACCGTGGCCGCGTAACCGGTCGCGGTCACCACCTCGGCCAGGCCGTCGGCCTGCACCTTGCCGTCGTCGAAGTCGACCTCGGCCGTGCCGCCGTCGAGGTCCACGAACGCACTCCACACTCCCGGCGTGCCGGTGAGGGCCTTCTCGACCTTGGCGACGCAGTGCTCGCAGGTCATGCCGGATACCTTCAGTCGAACCGATGCCATGTGCGTCTCGATGTTGGTGGTTTGTCCGGTAACAACAATCGGCGGTCCACGGTGCCCGGAAACGGATGCCCCGCCCCAGCTCCCCGCGAACCGCCTGCCATACTGCCCTGCCGAGCGGTTAGTACGCCCCGCGTACCTCGTGCTCGCCGTGAATCCGGCTGTGGATCAGGCCCAGGAACCGTTTGGCGAGCTTGTCCGCCTCGCTCTCTCCGACCTGATCGGTCTTCACGGTGATCAACGTGTAGTGCCCACCCTCGGCCTGGACGCGCATGTCGATGCGGCCCACGCCGCCCGAGAAGGATCGGGTCTGGCCGTCCGACCCGACGGGCTCGAGGCGGCTGCTGAAGTAACGGTCCGCCTCGGCCAGCACGTCGGCCGGTGGCAGCGATGTCCGGTGGAAGTAGCGCATCGTCTATTTCGTGAGCGAAGGGGTGAACCGTCTCAGTCTGAGGCTGTTGCCGACCACGCTGAGACTGGAGAGCGCCATGGCCGCGCTCGCGACCACCGGACTCAGCAGCAGGCCGGTGAACGGGTAGAGCACACCGGCGGCCAGCGGGATCGCCAGCGTGTTGTAAACGAACGCAAGGAACAGGTTGGAGCGGATGGTGCGGTTGGTGCGCTGCGACAGCTCGATGGCCGCCACGACGCCCCGCAGGTCGTTGCGGATCAGCGTCACGTCGGAAGCCTCGACCGCCACGTCGGTGCCGGTGCCGATCGCGAAGCCGACGTCCGCCTCGGCGAGCGCGGGCGCGTCGTTGATGCCGTCACCCACCATCGCCGTCACGTGCCCCTCCTGCTGCAGGCGCTTGATCTCGTCGGCCTTGTCGCGCGGGTCCACGTCGGCCATGACCCGCTCGATGCCGACCTCGCGCGCCACGATGTTGGCCGTCTTCTTGTTGTCGCCGCTCAGCAGGTAGACCGTGAGCCCGCGCTTCTTGAGGCTGGCCACGGTCTCCTTTGCCTCCGGCTTGATCTCGTCGGTCACGACCAGCAGACCCTGCACGGTGTCGTTGACCACGACCACGATGGGCGTGCGGCCGGCCAGGATGTGATGGTCCACCGGCCGCGCCAGGGATCCCAGCTGGAGGCTCCGCTCCTGTGCGTGGCGCACGCTAATCACCTCGACCAGGAACTTGCCCACTATGCCGCGGGCGCCGCGTCCCTCCATGGCCACGAACCGCTCGCACTGGCCCACGGGCACGTTCTTGGCCTCGGCCTCCTCCACCACGGCCTGCGCCAGCGGGTGCTCGGAGCGCGACTCCACGGCGGCCGCCAGCCGCAGCACGTCGGCCGGGCCCACCTGTGACCCGTCCTTGCGCTTGGCACCCATCACGTGAGTGACGGTGGGCCGCCCCAGGGTGATCGTCCCGGTCTTGTCGAACACGACCGCGTCCACGTTCTGAATGCTCTCCAGGGCCTCTCCGCCGCGGATCAGTATCCCGTGCTCGGCACCGCGCCCCGTCCCCACCATGATGGCCGTGGGCGTGGCGAGCCCCAGCGCGCACGGGCATGCGATCAGCAGCACCGTCACCAGGGCGACGGTGGAGAACACGACCACCGGCTCGGGGCCTGCCACCCACCACACCACGAACGCGGCAATGGCGACGGCGATCACGACGGGAACGAAGATCCCTGCCACGCGGTCGGCGAGCCGCTGCACCGGTGCCTTGGTGCCCTGCGCCTCCTCGACCAGGCGGACGATCTGGGCCAGCGCGGTGTCGGTTCCCACCGCCGTCGCGCGGAACGTGAACGAGCCCGTCGTGTTGACCGTCCCGCCGAACACCTCGTCGCCCGTCTGCTTGGCGACCGGCATGGGCTCGCCAGTGAGCATGGCCTCGCTGACGCTGGACTCCCCCTCGACTACGATGCCGTCGACCGGCAGGGTCTCGCCCGGCCGCACCAGAACCCTGTCGCCGACCTCGACCTCCTCGACGGGGATTTCCATGTCCTCGGTGCCGCGCTGCACCCGGGCCGTCCTGGGCCTGAGGCCCAGCAGCTTGCGGATGGCTTCCGACGTGCTCCCCTTGGCCCGCGCTTCCATGAGCCGGCCCAGCAGGATCAGCGCGATGATGGCGTTCACGCCTTCGTAGTAGACGTCGGCGGGGAGGCCCGCTCCGGCGAACAGCCAGGGCAATACCGTGGCGGCGATCGAGTAGAGCAAAGCGGCGCCGGTGCCAAGCGCGATCAGCGTGTTCATGTCCGCGGTGCGGTGCTTCATCCCGCTCCACGCACCGCGGTAGAACTGCTGCCCGCTCCACAGCACGACGGGCAGGGTGATGGCCAGCAGCGCGAGCTTGAGCAGCTGGGGGCTCGCCGCGGCGAACTCGTACAGGCCGGGGAGCACCCCGCTGAGCATGTCACTCAACGGCTGCATCAGGCGGGAAACCAGGTCGTGCTCCCGTGCCTGGTGCCCCGCCATGAGCGGCATGGAGCCCACCATCGTGACGAGTGCGGCTACCGCCGCCAGCGCGAACTTGAACGACAGCCGCTTGACCTCCGCATTGCGGCGCAGGCGCTCCCGCTCGACCGGGTCCTCGGCGGCGACCGGCTCCGCGACCTTGAATCCCGCCAGCGCGACCGCACCCTCGAGGTCCCGCGCGGTCACGAGCCCCGGCACGTACTCCACGCGCACCTGTTCGGTGGCCTGGTTGGCCGACACGCTGAGCACGCCCCCCAGCCCGGCCAGCCCGTCCTCGAGCCGGCCCACACCTGAAGCGTAGTGCAGTCCTTCGATACCGAACGTCACTATGGCCTTGGCGCAGTCGTAGCCCACGTCCCGCACGGCCCGCACCAGGTCGGCCACCTTGGCCTGCGACTGGTCGAGCTGCACCGTGGCCTTGCCGGTGGCGTAGTTGACGTTGGCATCGAGCACGCCCTGCGCCTGCGAGAGCCGCTTCTGCACGGTGACGGCGCACGCCCCACAGGTCATTCCCTCCACGGGGAGGGTTATGCGCGTGCTAGCCATGCTTGGCGTGCCCCTTCCCCAGATTGGCGCGGGCTGCGTCGCGCCCGACCTCGGCCACCACGCGGCCCTTTAGCACCTTCTTGCCGCAGCGGAAGGGGTAGTCGCCGGGCTCCTTGGGGGTGAACTGGACCATCGTGGTCTGGAACGCCGGCAGCTCCTCGTCGATGCCGAGCCCCTCGAAGACCACCCGCTCCGAGCACTCCGCAGTCTCGTCGCGATAGAAGTAGAGGCGGACCGGGCGGCCCGCCTCCACTGAAATCGTCGCTGGATCGTACCCGTCCTTCACGCGAACACGGACTTCCTGCACCACACTCTTGCCCGGCGCCAGGCGCGCCGGTGCGCTACGCGACCCCAGAAAGAACCAGAGCTCTCCGGCGATCAGCAGGACGCCCAGTACGATGACGACGTAGTCGGCGGGACTCAAACGTTCTCGTACTCGTAGTATTCCACGCCGAGATGGGTAATCTGCTCCTCACCCATCAGCCAGCGCAGGGTGTTCTTGAGCTTGGTCTGCTGAATGAAGAGGTCGTGCTCCGGAGCCAGTCCGGGTGCGGCCATCGGGCTCTTGAAGTAGAACGACATCCACTCCTGGATGCCCACCAGACCAGCCCGCTGCGCCAGGTCCAGGAACAGCGCGAGGTCGAGCACGATGGGAGCGGCCAGGATCGAGTCCCGGCACAGAAAGTCGATCTTTATCTGCATCGGGTATCCCAGCCACCCGAAGATGTCGATGTTGTCCCAGCCCTCCTTGTTGTCACCACGGGGCGGGTAGTAGTTGATCCGCACCTTGTGGTAGATGTTGCCGTAGAGGTCCGGGTACATCGACGGCTGCAGGATGTGCTCCAGCACGCCGAGCTTGGACTCCTCCTTCGTCTTGAAGGACTCGGGATCGTCCAGCACCTCACCGTCGCGGTTGCCCAGGATGTTGGTGGAGTACCAGCCCGCGAGCCCCAGCATGCGCGCCTTGAGCATCGGCGACAGCACGGTCTTCATGAGGGTTTGGCCCGTCTTGAAGTCCTTGCCGCAGATCGCCGCACCCTCCTGCTCGGCCAGCTCCTGAATGGCCGGCATATCGACTGTCAGGTTGGGCGCTCCGTTGGCGAACGGCACCTTCTCCTTGAGGCTGGCCCAGGCGTATACCATCGAGGGAGCGACGGCCTCGTCGTTCGCGTCCATGGCCTGCTCCAGCGCCGCTACCGACTCGTGCTGCGGGCCCGGCTTCAGGAACACCTCCGTGGAGGCGCACCACACCATCACCAGGCGGTCGCACTTGTGCTGGGCCTTGAAGCCGCGGATGTCTTCCCGCAGCTGCTCCCCCAGGTCGCGCCAGTTCTTGCCCTTCTTGACGTTGATGCCCTCGAGCCGCTTCACGTAGCGCTGGTCGAACACCGCCGGCATCGGCTTGATGCCCTGCAGGAACTCCTTTATGGGCTCGATGTGGGGCGCGTCCAGCACGCCGGCCACCTTGGCAGACTCGTATGCGTCGTCCGGAATGGGATCCCATGCGCCGAACACCATGTCGTCGAGCGATGCGAGCGGCACGAAGTCCTTGATCAGCGGAGACCGGTTCTCGGTCCGCTTGCCCAGGCGGATCGTGGCCATCTCGCCCAACGATCCGATCGCCTTGGCGTTGCCGCGCCGGACGTTCTCCACTCCGGCTACGAAGGTCGTCGCTACTGCACCCAGCCCCACGAGGAGCACGCCGAGCGTGCCCTCTGCTGGAGCGACTTCCTTCCGGTTCGTTTCCGTCACTGCGGTGTCCTTTCCTTGGCCGACATTTCAGCGAGCGGAGAGGCCCAACGCGCTTGCGTGGACCGCTTCCGGACTCGCGTGATCTTTCGGACGTGATGAATGCGCTGCCCCACGGTGATCACCGCGAGCAGAGCGAGCACAGCCGTGATGCCGAGTAGCATGAAGCCGTTGGGACCGGCCCCGAATATCATGGTCGGGAAGCCGAGACCCAGCACCCGCTCGGCGCGCTGAGCGATACCCACCCTGCACTCCAGCCCCAGCCCCTCCGCGCGGGCGCGGGCGTACGACACGATGAGTCCCGCGCCCAGGGCGGTGATGCCGACTGCGGCCGCAGCGATGCGCCATGCCTCCGGCACGCCGCCCGCCACGAAGAAGATCGTGATGCCGCCGAACAGCGCCGCGTCACCGACACGGTCGAGCGTGGAGTCGTAGAACGCCCCGAACTTGGTGGTGCCGCCGCTCTTGCGGGCCACGCGGCCGTCGAGCATGTCGAGCACGCCGCTGAGCAGCAGCAAGAACCCGCCCAGCCGCACGGCGCCCAGGCCGAAGGCGGCCGCCGACCCGACGAGGACCAGTGTCCCCACCGTGGTGATCGCGTTCGGAGAGGCCCCGACCGCCACCAGACCGTTGACGATTGGGGCCAGCATGGCCTCGTTGGCGCGGCGCAGCCAACCGGGTATCAGGGACGCCATTTCTGCTCGGGTTCGGTGAGCGGTAAGAATAATGGGGAAAGGCGGTTGCGGCTAGTACACGAGGTACGCCTCACGCGCCTGCCGGAACCGGTCCAGCTCGTCCACCCAGGAGGCGATCACAGCCTCCGGATCGGCGCCCTCGCTTATCGCTTGCCACAGCCTGGAGCCGCCGGCCAGCCGTGCGAGCCGGGCCTCGCGCACGGTCAGTGAATCGCCGTGCAGGCCGTGGACGGCCGCCAGCAGGCGCACCGCGGCGGCCACCGGATCGTACGCGTCACGGTCCGTCACGAGCAGCCGCACAGCCGGGATCTCGCGGTCCGGGTACTTGCCGTCGGGCGGCTGCTCGGGGCGCACCGTGGTGTCGCTCAGCAGCGCCCCCGGCACGGCTCCCACCGCGCGGACGACGCCCGGGGCGTCCAGCCAGGGAGCACCCAGCACCTGGAATGCCACCGCAGTGCCGCGCCCCACCGAGAGGTTGGTCGCCTCGAACAGCACGGTTCCCGGATAGTGGGTCGCGCTCTCGAGATCGGGCATGCTGGGCGACGGCCGCACCCAGGGCACGCCTGTGTCGTCATACCAGCGATCGCGGGTCCATCCCGCGGCCGGCACCACGGTCAGCCGCGCCCCGATTGCCAGCCAGTCGTTGCCGAACAGCGCCAGCTCGCCCAGCGTCATGCCGTGCCGCAGAGCCACCGGCAGCATCCCCACGAACGATGAGTACGTGGTGTCGAGGACCGGGCCCTGCACGTGGACGCCGTCGATCGGGTTGGGCCGGTCCAGCACGAGTACCTGCACTTCGTGGACGGCCGCCGCCTCCATGGTGCGCAGGGCGGTGGAGATGAATGTGTAGGGCCGCGCCCCCACGTCGTGGAGGTCCACCAGAATGACGTCCACCTCCTGCAGCATCTCCTCCGTGGGAGCCCGCACGTTGCCGTACAGAGAGAAGATGGACGTTCCGGTAGTCGTATCGATGCCGTGCGCGATGAGCTCCTCGTCCAGCACGCCGCGATACCCGTGCTCCGGAGCGAAAATCGCTGTAACTTCGACCTCGGCCTCGAGCAGGCGCTCGAGGTCGCTGACACCGTTGCGGTCACGGCCCGTCTGGTTGGTGAGGAGTCCGACGCGCCGCCCCGCGATCAGGTGCAGCGAGTCTTCGAGCAGCACTTCGATGCCGGGGCGGACGGCCCGGTCGGCCGGAGCCGGCGGCGTGCAGCCCGCGCAGACGAGCGCCAACCACCACACAATGGGTTTATGCATTATCGCTCACTCACCGTAGCCAGCCTGCTCCTCGTCTTTGCCTGCAGCCGGGCAGCCGCGCCCGCAGCCGAGGCGCCGCCGGTCGCGCCGGATCCCTATGCAGTACTGCCGCCCGCCGAGGTGCACGGGGCGTCGCCTAAGATAAGCATCGACTCGCTGCTGGAAACGCTCACGGTGCGGGAGAAGGTGGGCCAGCTGGTGATGCCGTGGCTGCTGGGCAACTACGCAGCGTTCGAGAGCGAGGAGTACGACACGCTGGCCGTGTGGGTGGATTCGCTGGGGGTGGGCGGGATCATCATCTCGCTGGGTCAGCCGTTCGAGGTGGCGGCCAAGCTCAATGCGCTGCAGCGGCGCGCACGGCTTCCCCTGCTGATCGCTGCCGACCTGGAGTGGGGCAGCGGCATGCGCCTGGCCGGGGGCACGACCTTCCCGCACGCCATGGCGTTCGGGGCCACGGGGCGCGTCGAGGACGCGTACGACCTGGCCCGCGTGACCGCGGCAGAAGCTCGCGCGGTGGGGATCCACCTGACCTTCTCGCCGGTGGCTGACGTGAACAACAACCCCGGCAACCCGATCATCAACACGCGGTCCTTCGGGGAGGACCCGTCTGCCGCGGCCGAACTGGTTGCGGCCTATGTGCGGGGCGCCCGCGAGCACGGTCTGTTCACGACCGCCAAGCACTTCCCGGGTCACGGCGACACCGATACCGACTCCCACATCCGGCTTCCGGTGGTGCGGGCCTGCTGGGAGCGGCTCGACACGCTCGAGCTGGTGCCGTTCCGCTCCGCGATCGAGGCCGGGGTCACTGCGGTGATGACCGCGCACGTCGCCCTGCCCTGCCTCACCGGCGACGACGCTCCGGCCACGCTCTCGCCCCAGGTGATAACCGGGGTGCTGCGGGACTCGCTGGACTTCAAAGGCCTCGCCGTCACCGACGCCCTCACCATGGGCGCCATCGTGGAGCGCTACGGCGCGGGCGAGAGCGCGGTGCTGGCGCTGCTCGCGGGCAGCGACATGGTGCTGATGCCCAACGACGCCCGGGCGGCGATCGAGGCCGTGGTGGCGGCCGTCGACTCGGGCAGGATAAGCGAGGCGCGGCTCGACACCTCGGTGCGCCGCGTGCTCACGCTCAAGTACAGCGCCGGACTGTTCGCGCGGCGCACCGTCCGGCTGGACAGCGTGCCGACGGTGGTGGGAAGCGAGGACTTCAAGGCCATTGCCGACGACGTGGCCGCACGTTCCCTGACTCTGGTGCAGCCCGGACCGCTCGAGCGGTTCCGCGCTCGGCGCGGCCCACTGGCCGTCGTCACGTACGCCGAGGAGTCGAACCTGACCGTCGGCAACCGCATGATCCGCGAGCTCAGGCGCCTCGGGAACTCGGTCACTTCGTTCCGCCTCTACCCGGCCTCCGGCACCCTGTCGTACGACTCGGCCCGAGCGCTGATCGCGGAACATCAGGAGATCGTCTTCGCGGTGAGCGTCCGCTTCCTCGCTTGGCGCGGGCACGTTTCGCTGCCCGACTCGCTGGCGGCGCTGGTGCTCGCGACCGACAGCGTGCGGCCCACCGTGCTGGCTTCACTGGGGAGCCCCTATCTGCTGGCGCAGTTGCCCGGGTTCGGCGGCGCCTATCTCATCGCGTGGAGCGACGCCGCCGCCACGGAGCGCGCCGTCGCGCAGGCGCTGTCGGGCGGGGCCGCCATTACCGGGCGCCTTCCCATCACGCTCTCGGAGGCCCATCCGGTCGGGTTCGGGGTCGAGGTCCCGCCGCAGCGGCGGCTCGACCTTGAGCGCCTCGCAGCAGTCACGCTGTTCCTCGAGGAGAGGTCGGCCGAGGGCGCCTTTCCCGGCGGCGTGTTCGAGGTGGGCCACCGCGGAGTGGTGGCGTATCGCAGCCCGGTGGGTCACTACGCGGAGGACGACCTGCGGCCCGTGAGCGATACGACCGTGTACGACCTGGCCAGCCTCACCAAGGTCATAGGGCTCACCACGGCGGGCATGCTGCTGGTGGCCGACGGCGCACTGGACCTGGACCGTCCGGTAGTGGACTACGTCCCGGGATTCAGCGGCGCGGGCAAGGAGTCGGTTCTGGTCCGGCACCTGCTCACGCACACCTCGGGACTGCCAGCGTGGGAGCCGATTTACGATAGGGCGGCCTCGAAGGACGAGGCCGTGGCGATGGTGCTTGCCGCGGATCTCGTGTCGCCTCCCGGCGAGCGCTACCTGTACTCCGACCTGGGCGCGATCACCCTCACGCAGGTGGTCGAGGCCGTGGCCGGGGAGCCGCTGGACAGCTACCTCGAGCGCCGCGTGTTCGGGCCGCTCGCAATGGAGCGCACCCGGTTCCGGCCCCCCCGGGACTGGCTCGAGTTCATCGCCCCCACCGAGCACGATCCGTGGCGCGGCCGCCTGCTGCACGGCGAGGTGCACGACGAGAACGCCGCGCGTCTCGGCGGCGTGTCGGGCCACGCGGGGCTGTTCTCCAACGCGCCGGACATGGCGCGCTTCGCCCTCTGGCTGCTCGACGCCTGGCACGACCGGCTGCCGCCCGACGCAGACCCATACATTCCGGGCGAGATCGTGCGCGGCTTCACCCGGCTGCAGCCCGGCCCCGACGGCTCCACCCGCGCGCTGGGATGGGACACGCCCACTCCGTCCGGCGGCGGCTCGGCGGGGCACTTACTCTCTGCCACGGCCTTCGGCCACACCGGGTTCACGGGGACCAGCATCTGGATCGACCCCGAGCGCGAGCTGTTCATCTTGCTGCTGACCAACCGGGTGCACCCGACGCGCGAGAACCGCGCGATCCTGAGGATTCGCGGCGATGTTGCGGACTCGGTGGTGGAGGCGCTGCTGCAGCCCCACGAGTAGCCGTTTCGGCACGCCTTCGGACAGCGCCGGCCGGGAACCCAGGACACACTGGATTCGTTACCTGTGTGACGGCGTAAGTCATTAACTAGCAGCGACATGCAGGATTCGGGCCAGCGTCTCCCAAGCGTTGACTAATGGCCCGGGACTCCTTACCTTGCGCGCTCACACTGGAGGCACGCGCATGACCACAACTCAGCGGCCACAGGTCACCGTAGCGGTCAATCTGACCGACGAGGCAGTGGCTCAGATTCGTAGTTTCATGGAGCAGGAGGACGTCCCGCAGGAGACCGCCGGTCTTCGGATCGCGGTGTTGCCGGGCGGCTGCTCCGGCTTCAAGTACGGCCTGAACATCGAAGAGCGTCCGCTTGACGACGACATCCAGGCCGAGGTCAACGGCCTCCGGGTGTTCGTGGACGCTTTCAGCGCGCAGTACCTGAACGGCACGACCGTCAACTACGTCTCCACGATGCAGGGGGCGGGGTTCACATTCGAGAACCCGAACGCCACCGGCGGGTGTGGCTGCGGCAGTTCGTTCACGGCGTAGCCGCTTGCGCATTCAGTTGGAGTTCTTCCAGGGGCCTGCGACCATCGCGGGCCCCTTTGCTTTTGCACCCAACCGACCGTGACCGCGCCAGACATCGTCGTGATGGCGGCGTACTTCGCCGCCGTGCTCGCAATCGGCGTGTACTTCACGCGGCGCCAGCACGACGCAGCCGACTACTTCCTGGGACGGCACCAGCTGCCGTGGTGGGCGGTGATGTTCTCCATCGTGGCCACGGAGACATCGGCGCTCACGGTGATCTCGATACCCGGCTTGGGCGCTCGCGGCGACCTCACCTTCCTGCAGCTCCCGATCGGTTACCTGGTGGGGCGTGTCGCGGTGGCCGCATGGCTCCTGCCCGGCTACTTCACGGGCGAGCAGGAAACCGCGTATCAGAGGCTGGAGACCAGGTTCGGACCGGGCACCCGCAAGGTCGCGGCGGGGATCTTCATGGGGATCCGCGCCCTGGGCGACAGCGTGCGGGTGTTCGCGACCGCGATTCCGTTGGCCATCGTCACGGGCTGGTCGGTATCCACCAGCGTCGTGGTCGTCGCCGCGGTCACGCTGTCCTACACCTGGGCGGGCGGCATCAAAGCCGTGGTCTGGGTGGACGTGATGCAGCTGATCATCTACGTGGTGGGAGGCGTCGCGACCGTTGCGGCCGCCGCCATCCTCCTGGGCGACTTCGGCGGCGCCATGCAGGAGGCCGCCGCCGCCGGCAAGCTGCGCGTGTTCGACTGGTCGCTCTCGCTCAGCACGACGTACACGTTCCTCGGCGGGCTGGTGGGCGGCGCCCTGCTCTCGGCGGCCTCACACGGTACCGACCACCTCATAGTGCAGCGCTTGCTGGCGACCCGCCGGCTCGGCGATGCGCGCAAAGCCCTGGTAGGATCGGGCATCCTCGTGATACTGCAGTTTGCCCTGTTCCTGTTCGTCGGCACGATGCTGTGGGCGGTCGGATCGGCCGACCCCACGCTCAGCGGTGATCAGCTGTACCCGACATTCGTGGTCAACAGCCTGCCGCCCGGATTGGCCGGCCTCGTGGTGGCGGGCTTGCTGGCGGCGGCGATGAGCACGGTGAGCTCATCGCTCAACTCCCTGGCCTCGGCCACTACGCACGACTTCTACGCACCGATGAGCGGACGGCGCGAGCCGCGGCACCTCCTGTCAGTAGGCCGCCGGGCGACGGTCGGGTGGGCAGTCGTGCTCACGGCTGGAGCGCTGTCGTTCCGCTCCACCGATCAGCCCGTGGTGGAGCTCGCCCTCTCGATCGCATCCATCACCTACGGAGCCCTGCTGGGCACCTACATCCTGGGCGGCATCTCGAAGCGGGCGCGGCAGATGGACGCCATAGCGGCGATAGCCGTGGCCACGGTGACGATGCTCGTGATCGTGCTGCTCGGACCAGGTGTTTTAGGCGACCTGGCGTGGCCGTGGTACGTGCCGCTCGGCACGGCGATCACCCTTCTGGTGGGCTGGCTCTCGACGGCGCTGCGCAGCAGGGTCAGGGCATGAGCGGGATCGTCGGCGTCGACGCGGGAGCCTCTCACACCGAGGCAGCGGCTGCCCCGTCCGGGCAGCCGGCCGGAGAGCAACCGACCGGACGCGCGGTGGGCGGGGGCGGCGCGGTGCGCCTGGGCGGCGTGGAGACGGCGGCGCAGGCCATCACCGATACCGTCTCGCGGGCTCTGGCGGAGGCCGGGCTAAACCCCGCCCCGATCGCGGTGGTGGTGGGCGCGGCGGGTGCTGGCCGCGACGAAGCGGAACGCGCCCTGCTCGCCGCGCTGCAGGAATCCTGGGGAGCCGATGCGCTCGTCCGGGTGGTCACGGACGGCGAGATCGCCCTGGAGGCGGCCTTCCCAGGCCGGCCCGGCATCCTGCTCGCGGCCGGCACCGGCTCGATTGCCTACGCCCGGGAACCGGACGGCCGGCTGGAGCGCGTGGGGGGGCTGGGGTGGCGCGTGGGCGACGAGGGAAGCGGGTTCGCGCTGGCTCGGGCCGCCCTGCGGGCCGTGGCCCGGGCGGCCGACCGCCGTGGGCCGCATACGGATCTGGCGCAGCGCCTCACCCGGGCCGTCGGAGTCGATTCGGTCGCGCAGCTGGCCGGGATGATGCACGCGAGCAGCCACACCGATTTGGCGGCGCTGGCGCCCGCGGTGTGCGAGGCAGCGCTGGCGGGAGACGCGGTCGCGCGGGGCCTGGTGCGCGAGGCCGCGCTGGATCTGGCCCAGCACGTGGCCGCACTGCTTCCACTGTTCACCGGAGCACCCAAGGTCGCGGTGGCACTGACCGGCGGCTTGATCCAGCCCGGCTCACCGGTGCGCGACCAGCTGGTGGATCTGCTGCTGCAAGACATGCCGGCGGTCGAGCTGCACGAGGAGCGGGTAGACCCGCCCCTCGGAGCCCTGCGCATGGCGCGGCAGCTGCTGGAGCGGGTCGGTTAGACGGCTTCCCTGCTCTTCCCCAGGATCCGCACCACCGCCCAGATGGCCGCACACCCCACGACTATCATCCCGACCGCCGCAACGGGGTGCGACCCGAACACCGTGCCCACGATCAGGGACGCGGCGACCCCCACTCCCGCCACCAGCAGCGCGTAGGGCAGCTGAGTGCGCACGTGGTCCACGTGGTCGCAGCCCGAGGCCATCGAGCTCAACACCGTTGTGTCTGAGATGGGCGAGCAGTGGTCGCCGAAGATCGCGCCGGCCAGCACGGAGGCGATGCCGCCCAGCAGGGCGCCCGTAGCGGCGCCGCCGTCCAGGTTGCCCCCCAGTGCGACCGCCAGCGGAACGACCAGCGGAATGAGGATCGCCATCGTGGCCCACGACGTGCCGGTCGCGAACGCGATCACCGCCGCCACCACGAACACCGTGGCCGGCAGCAGCGCCAGCGGAAGCCGGTCGGAGAGCACGCTCGACAGGAAGGACGCCGTCGACAGCGAGTTGGTCACCTCACCCAGCGACCACGCCAGCACCAGGATCACCATGGCCACCATCATGGCCTTCATCCCGCCGACCAACGCGTTCACGGCCTGCGCCAAAGACAGGATGCGCTGTGCGGTGGCCATCACGATTGCGGTGCCGGCACCCACCAGCGCGCCCCACAGCAGCGTCGAGAAGGCATCGGTGTTGTTGAGCACGTAGCGCACGGTTTCCTGGAAGCTGGCGGCACCCGAGTCTGCCAGCCCCCGCGTGCCGGTCCAGAACAGGCCCGCCAGGACCACCACGACCACCACGAGCACCGGCACGGCACCGTTCCACCAACGCAACGGTGTGTCGGGCGGCACCTCGCCCAACTCCCCCTCCAAGTCGGCTGCCAGCTGAGCTCCCGGGCGGTACAAGCCGCCGCCCGAAGCCGCGCGCCGCTCGGCCTCGAGCATGGGCCCGAAGTCGCGCCCGGTCCACGCGAACAGCGCGACGGCGAAGATGGCCAGGATGGGATAGAACAGGTACGGGATCGACATCAGGAAGACCCCGAACGGGGAGGCGCTCGCGAGCTGCTCCGCGGCGGCCCCGGTCGCCACACCCTGGTCCACCGCGAGCTCCAGACCCTGACCGATCAGGCTGATCTCGTAGCCCACCCAGGTGGACACGAACACGACCGCGGCGACCGGGGCGGCTGTAGAGTCCACGATGTAGGCGAGCTTTTCACGGGATATGCCGCGCCGGTCGGTGAGCGGCCGCATCGTGTTGCCCACGATGAGCGTGTTGGCGTAGTCGTCGAAGAACACGGCGAGGCCGCTGAGCCAGGTTGCCAGCTGTGCGCGGCGCGGCGTCGTGGCCAGCGGCGTCACGGCTTCCACGATGGCTCGCGTGCCACCCATGCGGCTCATCACCCCGACCATCCCTCCCAGCAGCAGCGAGAAGATCATGATCGAGGCATGATTCGGGTCCGCCAAGGCCGGCATGATGTAGCTGTCTATGCTCCGCAGCAGCGCGGCGAACGGGTTGTAGCCCGTCAGGAAGAAGCAACCCAACCACACCCCGAGGAACAGGCTGGTCACCACCTCGTGGAACACGAGCGCCAGCACGATGGCCAGCAGCGGCGGCAGGATGCTGAACCAGCCCGGAAGCGCCGGCCGCGCGAGCTCCTGGCTCTCGCCACCCACTTCCAGCTCGAGGGGCAGCTGAGCGCCGCCCGCCACGACCACGTCGTAGAACGTGACTTCGCCTATGGGCGGAATCACCGCTTCGGCGACGAGAGCCCCGTCCGCCGTCCGCAGGGTCACCGGCAAACTGTCGAGCGAGCGCGGTGCGCTGACGGTCACCGAGAACGGGATCCGCTTGAGGATCACCAGCGGCATTCCGACATCGACATCCTGCGCCCGCGCGGGAAGGGCCCCCGCGGCCAGCAGGACTAGTGACCACCAAATGACGTGCACGGAGCGTCGGACGTTCCGGAGCGGCACTGGCTTCTCCCAGGGGATGAGCGGTCTGACAGAGTGCACCGGACCGCGGCCTGCCGCAAGGACGGCGGCGGTCGCTGCCGGGATCGTGCTGCTACAGCGTGATGGGAATGACGACCACGCCGTCAACCGGCGTGCCGTCCATGGTGCGAGCCGGTGTGAATTGGAACTGGTACATCTGATCCAAGAACTTGCGGCGGTATTCGGAGTCTTCGATCGAAGGCTCCACCTCCACCCGGGTGACCCTTCCGGTGGCGTTCACCCAGAACCGCACCTGGAATTCACGCCCCCGCACCGAGCTGGGCCGGTCGGCCGGCACGATGATGAAGCGCGGCTCCGGCGGGAAGGCCGTACCGTCCCCGGTGCCGCTGCCGGGGCCCACCCCCGAGCCGACGCCGGTGCCTTGGCCGCTGCCCGCTCCACCGCCCGTTCCGGTGCCCGCGCCGGGTCCCCCACCGGCGCCCGGACCACGGCCCAGCTGCACCGCTTGCAGCGTCGGACGCCTGAGTGCGGGCGGCTGCCAGGTCTGGATCTGTTCGGGGATCGTCGTGAGGTTGGGCTGCGGCAGCGCGAGCTCGACCGGCTCCGTCTCGGGCACCTCGGCAGCCGGCTCGCTGGATGCCCAGGCGGGCAGCTCCATGTAGCGCACGATCGCGTTGCCGCCGCCTCCGCCCCCACCGGCCGGGCCGGGCCCGGCCAGGGCGGTGAACACTTCCGCCGTGGACGCCGCCACGATGACGAACACCAGCAGCGCGCCTCCGTGGACCATCGCCGAGACGGCCACTCCGGAGGTGAAGCGCTTGTCGTCGCGCGGGAGGCGCGCCGTCGGGACCTGCAGACGCCGGGGGCGCTTCATGACTCCATTATACACCACGGGCGCGGGTGCCTTCCGGTTTCGGCCCCCGCGCCCCACCCCACCTCGTTTGGAAGGCTCCTGCTAGGTTAGTCGCCGCTGCCTTCTTCCTCTTGCGGCGGGGTGAATCCGATCACCTGGACTCCCGCCCCGCGCGCTATGTCTATTGCGCCGATAACCTCCTCATACCGCCGGTTCCCCGCCGACCTCACGAACATGATCTTGGCCGGGCGGTTGTCGTAGATCCGGTGAAACTCCCGGTCCAGCGCGGCGAACTCGACCGTCTGGCCGTTGATCTCGTACGTGCCGTCACCCTTGAGGTCCAGCACGATGTTGTTGCTGGGAGTCGCGGACTGCTGCTGCTGGCTCCGTATCTCGGGCGGGACCTGTACGTCCATCGCCTTGCGGGACAGCGGAATCTGCATCATGAAGATGATCAACAGCACCAGCAGGATGTCGATCATCGGTACCACGTTCGGCTCGGCGTTGAAGTCGCTGCCGGATTCGGGAATGTGAATCGCCATGGCCGCCTACTCCGATCTACCGAAGATGCCGGCGCTCTCTTCGCGCCGCTCCTCGGTCACTGCGGCCAGCACCCGCACCCCCGCGGCCCGGGCCGTCTCGATCGCCTCCTGCACCCGCGAGAACGGCAACGACTTATCGGCGCGGAAGTACATGATCTTGTCCTTGGTCCGCGTGTCGAACACCTGCCGCAGCACGTCCTCCAACTGACCCTCGGGAACCATGCCGATCTGACCCGTGCCGGGATCCAGATAGAACTGGCCCTCGTTGTCGATGCCGAGGACGACGTCTTCCGGTTCGTCCTGCCGCGACTCGACGTGCTTCGCCATCGGTATCTGGGCCTGGAAACCGGCCGTGATCACGGGCGTCACGATCATGAAGATGATCAGCAACACCAGCATGATGTCGATCATCGGGACCACGTTCGGCTCGGCCTTCAGTGAGCCGCCGCCACCTACCTGCATGCCCATAGTTCAGGACTCCTCGTAGTGGACTCGAACCCGGCTACTTGCTCACGTGTCCCGTCGAGGCCGCCTGCTGGGCCTGGAACTCCTTCGTGAAGATCGACCGCCCGAACTCGCTGCCGACGCTCTTGATGAGGTAGTCGACGAGCTCCTTCGAGGTGTAGGTCATCTCGACGGTCATGTTCTCCACTTTGGTCTGGAAGTAGTTGAACAACCACACCGCCGGAATCGCCACGGCCAGACCGAACGCGGTCGTGATGAGTGCCTCGGCGATACCAGCCGACACTGCGGCGAGGCCGCCGGTACCGGAGGTCGCCATGCCCGTGAAGGAGTTCACGATGCCCATCGTGGTGCCGAGCAGGCCCACGAACGGGGCCGTCGAGCCCACGGTGGCCAGGATGCCGGTGCCGCGCTTCAGCTCGGACAGAATGATGAGCATCTGCCGCTCGATGGCGCGCTCGGCGGAGTTGATGTCCGCACTGGTAATGGTGGCCCGATCGCGCAGCAGGGGCTTCACCTCGGCCAGGGCCTCACCCAGCACCCGCGCCACGTGCGACTCCTTGGCGTTCTCGGCCAGCTCGATCGCCTGGTCCAGCTGCTCTTCCTGCAGGTAGCGCGCGAACTCGGGGGCGAAGTTGGCCGTGGCCTTCCGCGCCTTGAGGAACCGCCACCACTTCTGCACGCCCGTGCCCAGCGAGATCACCGACATGAAGCCCAGCAAGATGATGATCCCCTTAGCGAACCATCCGGCGTCATGCCACAGTATGAGTAGTGATACTTCCATGGTTTACTGCGCCTCCCTTACGAGGTACGTCGTTGCTTTCAATCCGACGGCGGGGTGGATTATCCGCCCGAAGTCAGGTTGAAGAAGATCGGCATCTGAACCAGCACACGCACGGGGCGCGCCCGCACGCGACCGGGCCGGAACAGGCACCGGGCTATCAGGTTGCGGGCCGGGCCCTCGAAGGCCTGGTGGCTCGCACTCAATGTCTGGATCGACTCGCCCTTCACGTGGCCGTCGGTCTCCACCACGAACTGCAGCAGCACCTGACCCTCGATGTTGGCCTGCCGCATCATCCGGGGATATTCCAGCGGCGGGCAGGAGATCCGCTCGGGGACCTCATCCACGACCGCCTCGGCGAAGACCTGCTCCAGGTCCACCGGGCCGGTCCCACCCTCGACGCCGCTGAATACACCACCCTCGACGCCCACACCGCTGTAGTCCCGCGGGTCGAAGCGCTCCTCGAGATCGATGGGCGGGATTTCGGTGGGGATGTCC
This sequence comes from Gemmatimonadota bacterium, assembly GCA_039586895.1. Classification (GTDB taxonomy): domain Bacteria; phylum Gemmatimonadota; class Gemmatimonadetes; order Gemmatimonadales; family GWC2-71-9; genus WVYX01. The sequence goes on from JBDHJM010000007.1 coordinate 36,992, forward strand.
ACGGGCGCCGACAGGACTTGGAACCCCCGCGGGGGTGGATTGAGGGACGTGATGACCGGTGGGGGCGGCTCTTCGGGCTGCTCCTCCTCCGGCTCGGGCTCGTCCATCACCAGCATGATGGTGTCGATGTCGACTTCCGTGACTTCCTCGGCAACACCCATCGTCGCCATCACGGCGGCGATGATCACGATGGTCTGGCCCACCGTCGAGGTGACCATGCCCATGATCGTGCCCTTGAAGTCGCGCCTGCCGCGTCGATTGGATTCCACGAGAACGTCAAACACGCCTTTACCTCCGGTCCTCGTTCGCGTTGCACAAATTCTACACCTGCGCGCACGCGATTGGCTACCAGCGAGCCGGGCAAAGCTCTTCAAGTGAGATTACAAAACGCTAACAATCTGGTTACGGCCGCTGCTATGTGACGTGCTGCGCAGCGCGGGATAAACTGGGCCGCGGTCCCGGGTCGCGCTAGTGGTCGGCGGGCTCCTCCTGATCGTGGCCCACGGGCACTACCACGGTGAAGGTCGTGCCCCGCCCGGGCTTGCTCTGCGCCTCGATCGAGCCGCCGTGCGCCTCGGCGATCCAGCGACAGATGGCGAGCCCCAGACCGGCTCCAGGCCGCGCTCCGGTCCGGCTGCGGGCCGGATCCGCCCGCCAGAACCGGTCGAAGATGCTCTCGAGATCCCCCGGGGCGATCCCGATCCCCGAGTCGCGCACGGTGAGGACGACCCTGCCGTCTTCCCGTCGGGAGGAGACGTGGACTTTCCCGCCGGCAGGCGTGTACTTGACCGCGTTGGACAGCAGATTCTGCAGCAGCTGGCGCAGGCGGCCCCGGTCGGCACGCATCAGCAGAGCGTCGTCAGGGACGTCCACTGCCACCTCCACCGACGCCTGCTCTCCCAGGATTCCCGCCGTCTCGGCCAGCTCGAAGAGCAGCTCGCGCAGATCGAGCTCGTCCAGATGGAGTGGCGCCCGCCCCTCGTCGGCCCGGGCGAGGGTGAGGAGCGAATCGACCAGCTCCGCCATGCGGTTCACCTCGAGCAGCGTCTCGTCCAGCGTCTCCATCACTTCGGCGGACGTCGTGGGATGTGTGAGTGAGCGCTCGATTCCGGAGCGCAGCACGGTAAGCGGCGTCTTCAGCTCGTGGCTCGCGTCCGCCGTGAACCGCCTCAGGGTGCCAAAGCTCTGCTCCAGGCGCTCCAGCATGGCGTTGAGCGTGGCCGTGAGCCGCGCCAACTCGTCCTGCCCCCCCTGCTCGGCCAGCCGCTTGTGCAGGCCGCGCCCATCGGTGATGGCCCGAACCTCGTCGACGATCTGCTCGACCGGCTTGAGCGTGCGCCCCACCAGCATGTAGCCAATCACGAGAGACACCGCGAGGATGAACGGCGTCGTCCACAGCATCGCAGTCATGAGGCGGGGCGGACTCACGACGAAGCCTGAGGTGGGTGCCGCTGATATCACCGCCGCGACCAGCGCGCCCGCCTCCGTTATGGGCCGCACGTAGTAGCGCACCTGTCCCACGGGCGGAGCCAGGTCCACCAACCCGAAGCTCCCGGATGCCGCCGGGTCCTCGGCCGCGTCGATCAGGGCCCGGTAGGCTCCGAACGGCAGCGCTCGCGTCTCTGCCGAAAGGTGCAGCACCATGCGCTCCGGCCCGAGCACGATCACGTAGCCCGGCACGCCCTCCAGCAGGGACGCCACGTCGGGCGTGAGCGCCGGCTGTCCGGTCTGGGGATGGGGCCACACGACGCGGGAGCGGGCGCTGTAGGCCTCGCTCAGGATCGCGGAGATGAGATCCGACTCCACGCGCACGCGGCTGTCCAGCTCCGCGAACGCCCGGGAGCCCTGGGCCACGTACACTATGGCGCCGAATACGAACAGGGTGGCGCCCAGCGCCAGGGCGTAGCCCACCGCGAGGCGCGCGCGGATGGTCTGCATGGGCCGCTATTCCGCCTTCAGCACGTACCCCACGCCGCGGATGGTGTGGATCAGCTTGGGGCTGAACCCCTGATCCACCTTCTTGCGCAGGCGGTTGATCACCACGTCCACGATGTTGGTGCCCGGATCGAAGTGATAATCCCAGGCGTATTCGGTGATCAGGGTGCGCGACATCACGCGGCCGGAGTTGCGCGCCAGGTACTCCAGCACGGCGTATTCCTTGGGAGTCAGCTCGATCGCGTCATCGCCGCGGCGCACCTGGTGGCGTCCGGTGTCCACCACGAGGTCGGCGACCTCGAACACGGGCGGCACGATCTCCTTGGGACGTCGGCCCAGCGCCTCGACCCGGGCCAGCAGCTCCTCGAACGCGAACGGCTTGGTAACGTAGTCGTCGGCGCCGGTGCGCAGGGCCTGCACCTTGGACTCCACCGCGTCCTGGGCAGTGAGCACCAGCACCGGCGTCGCCACGCCCCGGTCGCGCAGGGTGCGCAGCACCTCCACGCCCGACATGCCTGGCAGCCGCAGGTCGAGCACTATCACTTCGTAGGCCGCCTGCGAGGCGCGCTCCAGCGCTTCGAGCCCGTCCTCAACCAGATCCACATGGTAGCGCTGCTCCTCCAGCCCGCGGCGCACGAACTGCCCCACCGTGCGGTCGTCCTCGACCACGAGGACCTTCATGCGTGCCCCTCTCCACCACCTCCCACAGGCAGCGTCACCTGAAACACCGAACCCTGGCCCAGCTGCGACTCGACGCTGATGCGGCCTCCGTGCTCCTGCACGATGCCGTAGCAGATCGAGAGCCCCAACCCCGTGCCCTGCCCCGGCAGCTTGGTTGTCCAGAACGGCTCGAAGATCTTGGGCAGATCCTCGCGCGGAATGCCGCCGCCCGTGTCGTGGAACTCGACTATCACGTCGTCGCTGCGCTCCGGGCTGGGATAGGTGCGCACCGTCAGCACGCCCTTCCCTTCCATCGCGTCGATCGCGTTCATCATCAGCGACAGGAACACCTGGATGAGCTGCTCCGCGTTGCCGTCCACCGCCGGCAGGCCCTCGGCCAGATCCCGCTCCAGCGTTATGCGTCGGAACTTGTCGTGGTGCTTGACCAGGAAGAGGGCGTCCTCTACGACCTGGTTCACCTCGCACGCCTTTTTCACACGCGTCTTGGGCCGCGAGAAATCGAGCAACCCGTCCACGATCGACTTGCAGCGAGCGAGCTCGGACTCGATGATGCGCAGGTACTCCTCGTGTCCCGCCCGCTCCAGCTCCGGGAGCTCCTCGACACGCAGGGAGAGCGCCTCGACGCAGGCCCCAATGGTGGCCAGCGGGTTGTTGATCTCGTGCATGACACCGGCCGCCAGCTGGCCCACCGCCGCGAGCTTCTCGGAGTGGGACACCTGCTGCTGCACCCGCTTCCAATCGGTGATGTCCTCGCCGATGGTGATGACGTGGGTCACGTCATCGTCGTGCACCCGCATTGGGATCTTGCTCACACGGTAGTGGCGCAGCTCTCCGGAGGCCGTCGACTCCGTTTCCATCTGCTCCATCTGGCCCGTGTTGAACGCCCGGTCGAACTCGCGCTTGAGCAGCACGCGGGGCTGTCGGTGCAGCACCTCGAACACGGTGCGGCCCATCACCTCGCCGCGGTCCACGCCGCGGGTGCCCGTCTCGCGCTTGCGGTTCCACGCCTGGATGCGGTACTCCCGGTCCACCACGTAGAGGCCGACCGGGAGCGAGTCGATGATCTTGGATGTAAAGCGGCGCTGGGCCTCGATCTCGCGCGTGCGGGCGGCCACTTCGCTCGCCAGATCCTCGGAGAGCTCGAAGGAAGCGATCAGTGGCGACAAGACGTTGGCGACGACCTCCACGACCTGCCGCAGGTTGCGGGACGCCTCGTCGTCCGGTACGCGCGCCTCCAGCAGGCCGAGCCGCTCTCCTTCGTACGCCAGCGGCAGGCGCAGCCGCCAGGTCCCGTCCTCGCGCTGCTCGGATTCGGTCCCGGCGATCCATCGCGCCACGTCCTCGGCCGAGAGGGGATCCGGCAGCACGTCGCCCTCACCGACGAGGGCACGATACTCCGTGCCGTCCGCGGCGCGGATCCAGATGCGGCAGTAGTCGCTCCCCAGCCCGCGCGCCAGCACGCCTGCCACCCGGGAGAGGACCTCCTGCGACCCCATCCCGGCGGCCAGGAAGCCCGCCACGTCGGCCAGGATGCGCAGGCTGCGCTCGTCCAGCGGCTCCCGGATTTCGGGAGTGGAGCCTTCACCGGATGGTTGTGTCATGTCCGTGAACGTATGGGACCCCGTGCGTCGCTTCAAGTGAGCACGCCCGCGTCAGGGCGCCGTCTCGGGTGCGGCCGCCGGCCAGCGCCTTGTGCTGGCCCGCCCGCCATGTCTAATTACGTTCCCCATAAGGAATTACGTGTACCCAAGGCAATCAAGCAGCGAGAAGGAGCAGCACATCATGGCGCACGAACTCCCGAACCTCCCTTACGGCTACGACGCGCTGGAGCCGCACATCGACGCGCGGACGATGGAGATCCACCACTCAAAGCACCACGCGGGCTACGTGGCCAAGCTGAACGCGGCCCTCGAGAAGCACCCCGAGCTGCAGCAGAAGTCGGTGGAAGAGCTGATCGCCGGCATCTCGAGCGTGCCGGAGGACATCCGCACGGCGGTGCGCAACAACGGCGGCGGCCATGCCAACCACTCCCTGTTCTGGACGGTGATGGGTCCGGGCGGCGGCGGCGAGCCGTCGGGCAGCCTGGGCGACGCCATTGCCTCGACGTTCGGCGACTTCGCCAGCTTCAAGAGCACCTTTGCCAACGCCGCAGCAACCCGCTTCGGCAGCGGCTGGGCGTGGCTGGTGGCCGGCGGCGGCAAGCTCGATGTGCTGAGCAGCGCCAACCAGGACAGCCCGCTGATGGACGGCAAGACGCCCATTCTCGGCCTGGACGTGTGGGAGCACGCCTACTACCTGAAGTACCAGAACCGGCGCCCCGACTACATCGATGCGTGGTGGAGCGTCGTGGACTGGGAAGAGGTAGCCAAGCGGCTCGCCGCGGCAGGCTGATAGGCGGAGGCACCTGACACGACCATGAAGAGATCGCTCTGGCTGGCCCTGACCCTGGTTCTGGTCGCGGCGCCCGCGCGCGCTCAGACCAGCGCCATCCTGCTGTTCGCGAACGGAGGCCGCTGGTGGCCCGTCTCCGACATGTCGTCCGAGACGGGCGACAAGTTCAGTGCCGAGTGGAGCTACGGCGGAGGGCTGGGCTGGCAGTTCCACGACCGGGCCGCGCTCAGGCTGAGCGTGAACCATCTGCAGACCAACTGGATCGGCGACCGACTGTTCGAGGTCTTCCCCACGGTCACCGACCGGCGCTTCAACCGCACCTACTTCATGGCCGACATCCAGTACGGCTGGCCCACTGCCAAGGGGCTGATCCCGTACATCTACGCGGGAGGCGGCGCGGTCTACACGTCGCCCAAAGACGACGAGCTGGAGAGCTTCACCGACTTCACCGGGCGGTTCGGCGGCGGGCTCAACATCATCTCCGCCATCGGCGTGTGGTTCCTGGAGACGGACATGGCGGCGTGGCGCCTCAACTCGCTGGACGTCGAGTTCCACGGCCTGAAGATCGAGCTCTCGCTGCGGGTGGGCTGGGTCCTGGTCATTCCGTACTAGCCGGCGCGGCGGCGGGCAAACGAAGAGGCGCCCCGGACGAGTCCGGGGCGCCTCTCTCATGCTCGCTGATGGAGCGGATGGGATTCGAACCCACGACCCCCGGCTTGCAAAGCCGGTGCTCTCCCAACTGAGCTACCGCCCCGATGCACGCGAGACAAAAACTAGACCCCGCCGGGCCTAACTCCAAGCCCCCGAACGACCCGCCCTACTGCGTCTGCTGCCCCAGCCGCTCGAACCGCAGGCCGCGCGAGCGGCCGTTGCTGATGGACAGGCTCGTCACCCGTCCCTCTTCGTCGCGGTGGAACCGCACCGAGCGCAGGAACCACGCCTCGCCCCGAAACTCGTCCTCAAGCAGCGGGATCAGCACGATGTCGCCGTGGCGCGGGTGGCGCATGACGAGATCGGCCTCCCGCGGCACCACCCGGTAGGCGGTTTGGAGCTCCTCGCTCGCGTAGGCGCCTTCGTACTCGGGCAACTCCTCGGGCAGGGGCGGCCGCAGCTGGACCCGGTCGGCCACGATGTCGAGGTAGGTGAGATACGTGACCGCTCCCGTGGTGTCGCGCCGGAAGCGCATCGCAGCGCCGTAGGCGGGCACGTAGAACTCCGACAGAGAGATGGCCCGCGTGTGGAACCGCGGCTCCGTCGTGGCCTGAACCAGGAGGCTGTCGCCGTCGCGGGTGAAAGTCACCAGCCGGCCGGGGCCGAGCATGTAGGTGCCGACGTACTCGTCCAGCATCTCGCCCGGCACGTCCACCTTGGGGAGCAGCGCCCAGTTGGTCGCCGCCGCCGGCTGAGGGGTGAGCCGCTCAGACAGGTAGATGTCGGCGATCTGATGCGCGCGCCGGCCGGCAGCCATGCGCGCGTCGTTGGCCAGCACGACCACCCCGAAACGCTCCTCCGGGAAGTGCAGCAGGAAGGTCCGGAACCCGGCCCACGAGCCGCCGTGGCTCACCGTGGACCTCCCCCGGTACGGACGCACGTTGACGCCGTAGGCGTAGCTGATCTCCCGGCCGCTGGTGAGCACCCCACGGGTGCGCATCCGTTCGATCACCGCAGTGCCGCCCACGCGGTGGTCGTCAAAGTTGAGCAGCCACGCGCCGAGGTCGTCGACCGTGGTGAACAGCGAGCTGGAGCCGAGCGCGGTGAGCCCGTTTGCGATGTTGCTGTAGACACCGTCGTCGAAACCGTAGGCGGCAGCACGGTTGGGAACCAGCTCGGTGTGATCGTCCTGGAAATGCGTGTGCGACATGCCCAGCGGCGCGAAGATGTGCCGCTCGGTCCACTCGCGGAACGACTGTCCGGTCACGCGTGCCACCAGCTCTGCCAGCAGGTTGTAGCCCGTATTGGAGTACGAGTACTCCTCACCCGGCACGAAGTTGAGCCCCCGCTGGTTCCATACCATCTGCAGGATCTGTTCGAACGAGATCACGTCGTCCATCTGCCACCCGGCCACGGCCAGCGTGCCCGGCCAGTCCCGGACCCCGCTCATGTGATGCACCAGGTGCCTGACCGTAATCGTGACGCCGAAGTCCGGCACTTCCGGTATGTACTCGCGGATGTCGTCGTCCAGCCCGATCACGCTGTCCTCGACCAGCATGGCGATCGCCATCCCGGCGAACTGCTTGGATACCGAAGCGATGTCGAACACCGTCTCGGGCGTGATGGGAATGCCGTGCTCCAGGTCGGCGCTGCCGTACCCCCTGCGGTGCACGACCTCACCTTCCCTCACCACGAGCACCGCCGCACCCGGCGACTCGGCGCCGTACACGTCCGAGAACAGGGCATCCACCTGGGCCGACAGCTCCCGGGCATCCTGGGCGCAGAGGGGCGTCCCGTACGAGAGGGCTGCGAGAAGCAGGAGTCGGATTGGTCTGTGTATCGTCATCGCGCTCAAATTCGCTGGATCATTTTGGCCCAACACCTGAACTCCATGAGGGAGTGAAAGGTTGCATGTTGCCGCAACTTCGGGCAACGCTTAGTGTGGGGAATGGACACCGGGCAGGTTTCCATCACTGGAGGTCCGAGATCATGCGCGTTCCGTTGGCCCTAGGCATTCTGCTCGTCGCGGCGCCCGCGACGGCTGCAGCGCAGCAGTGCTGGAACAACCTGGGCGTGAAGCAGGAGTACGAGCCGGCGGCACAGCTGCAAGAGATGCGCCAGCTCATCGAGCACCACGACTGTCCGGTGCTGGTGATGATGTGGCGGATTGAGATCACGGAGGAGCGGCGCAGCATACTGATCTGGGATGCCGAGTCGGAGACCATGTGGCGCGTCCACGCAGGAGACGAGAACGCGCAGTGGGAGGGCTGGCCCGGCTCCGGCCGGGAGCAGGTCCTCTCCGACAGCTACATGGGCGTGCTCTCTCGCGGTGCCGCCCACGGCTTCGGCAAGGTGCCGGCCTCGCAGGAAGTGAAGCACTTCGTCCAGACGCGCGGCAGCGGCCTCTTCGCGGCCGCGTTCTGATCCAACAGTGACGGGATCGCCTGGTCACCAGGCGATCCCGTAGTCCTCCCCGTAGTCGCTCGCCCCACCCCAGAAGCTCCCGTTCTCCCAGTCGAGGAACTCACTCCGACCGGACGGTTGCGGCAGCGGCCCCGCCTGCTTTGCTTCGAGCCATGAACCGACTCAGCTCTCGTTTCGCACTCGCGGCCCTGCTGGCTGCTCCCGCGCTACCCCACGCCCAGCTCCGCGCCCAGGAGGCGTCCGCAGACTCGCCTCCAGAGCTGCCGGCGGGTGCCGCCTCGACCCAGGCCTTCACACCCGCACTCTTCTCGGGACTCGAATACCGCATGATCGGGCCCTCGCGGGGCGGCAGGGTCACCGCCGTAGCCGGCCATGCAGCCCACCCCGGCACGTTCTACATGGGCGCCACCGGTGGAGGAGTGTGGCAGACCACCGACTACGGCCAGACCTGGCGCAGCATTTCCGACGGCTACTTCGGCACCGGATCGATCGGCGCCATCCGCGTGGCGGACTCCGATCCGGACGTGATCTGGGTGGGGACCGGCTCCGACGGCCTGCGCAGCAACGTGATCGGCGGCCGCGGCGTGTACCGCTCGGCCGACGGAGGGGAAACGTGGGACTTCGCCGGGCTGCGCGACGCGGGGCAGATCGGTGCCGTGCTGATACACCCGGACGACCCCGATCTCGTCTATGTCGCCGCCATCGGTCACGCGTTCGGTCCCGCCCCCCAGCGCGGCGTGTACCGCACGAAGAACGGAGGCACGACATGGGAGCTGGTGCTGTTCGTGTCGGACTCCACGGGAGCAGTGGACCTCGAGTTCGCGCCCGACGACCCGCGCCAGATCTACGCCGCCATGTGGCGGGCCGAGCGCAAGCCGTGGACCATCATCAGCGGTTCGCGCGAGGGGGGCGTGTACCGCTCCGCCGACGGCGGCGACACGTGGCGCCGCCTCGGCGGCGGCCTGCCCGACGGCCTGGTCGGCAAAAGCGACCTGGCCGTGTCGGCGGCCGATCCCGGGCGCCTCTACGTGCTGATCGAGGCGGAGCCCGGCGGCGGGCTGTACCGATCCGACGACCGGGGTGAGTCGTTCGAGCTGGTGAGCACGCAGGACGGGCTGCTGAACCGGCCGTTCTACTACACCAACGTGGACGCCGACCCGAGCGACGCCGACGTCGTGTACGTGAGCAACGAGAGCTTCTTCCGGTCCACGGACGGCGGGCGCGCTTTCACCCGCCGCTCCACGCCGCACGGCGACAACCACGACATGTGGATCAGCCCAGACGACCCCGACCTGTACGTCCAGTCCAACGACGGCGGCGCCAACGTGACACGCGACGGCGGCGAGACCTGGTCCACGCAGCAAAACCAGCCGACCGCCGAGCTCTATCAGGTGAACGTGGACGACCGGTTCCCCTATTGGGCTTACGCCGGCCAGCAGGACAACTCGACCATCATGGTCCCGAGCATGCCGCCGTTTTCGGCACCGGGGGGCCACACCGCTCATTGGCGGGCGGTCGGCGGCTGCGAGACGGGCCCGGTCGTGCCCAAGCCGGGCAATCCGGACATCGTCTACGCAAACTGCAAGGGCCGGTTCGGGCGCTACAACCTGGCCACGGGACAGGAAAAGCAGTACTACGTGGGCGCCCAAAACATGTACGGGCACAACCCGCGCGATCTCCCGTTTCGGTTCCAGAGGGTCTCGCCGATCGAGATCTCCCCGCACGACCCGGGCGTCATCTACCACGCTTCGCAGTACGTGCACCGCACGAGCGACGAGGGCGCTACCTGGGAGACGATCTCGCCCGACCTGACCGCCAACCCGCCGGAGGGACAGGTGATCTCGGGCAGCCCGATCACACGCGACATCACGGGCGAGGAGTTCTACAGCACGATCTACGCAGTGCGCGAGTCGCCGCACGAGCCGGGCGTCATCTGGGTTGGGGCCAACGACGGCCCGATCCACCTGACGCGCGACGGAGGGCGCAGCTGGTGGGACGTCACCCCGGACGATCTCCCGCCGGGCGGACGGGTCCAGAACATCGAGCCCTCGCCGCACCGGCCGGGGAAGGCGTACGTCGCGGTGTACCGCTACCTGTTGGGCGATTGGCAGCCCTACCTATACCGCACCGACGACTACGGCGAAACCTGGGTGCGGCTCACCACCGGGACTAACGGGATCCCCGCCGACTATCCCACGCGCGTGGTTCGCGAGGACCCCGACCGCGAGGGACTGCTGTACGCGGGTACCGAGTTCGGGATCTTCATTTCGTTCGACGACGGAACCAGCTGGCAGCCGCTCCAGCTCGACCTGCCCGTCACGCCCGTCACCGACATCCGGGTGCACCGCAAAGACCTCGTGCTCTCCACCATGGGGCGCTCTTTCTGGGTGCTGGACAACCTCACGCCGCTGCACCAGTTGAACGGCGTAGATGCGGGGGCGCCGTCCCATCTGTTCCGGCCGCGCGACGCCCACCGCATGCGCTACGGCGCGGCCGGCTACCGTGGCCGCCAACCCGGAGAGCCCGAGTACCCGCAACCGGGAGCGATGATCGACTACATCCTGAGGGAGCAGCCAGCGGGGACCGTGGCACTGGAGATACTGGACGAGGAGGGCGTGGTGGTGCGCCGCTTCACAGCCGCGGCTGCCAGTGAAGAAGTCCAGCGCACGCCGGGCATGGGAGGTCCGCCCGTGCGCCACGCGGCTCCCACACCCGACACCGACCGCGGAATGCACCGCTTCATCTGGGACCTGCGTTACCCGGGACCGGTCAACGCCGAGAGCGGCGAGCCGGAAGGCCGCGGGCCGCTGGCGGTCCCGGGATGGTACAGCGTGCGGCTCACCGTGGGCGATTGGAGCGCAGAGGAGCGCCTCCGCGTGCTGATCGACCCGCGGGTTGCAGAGGACGGTGTCACCGAGGAAGATCTGCAGGAGCAGCTCGCGCTCGGCCTGCAGGTGCGGGACGCCATCAGTGAGGCCCGCCGCGCTGCGCGGCAGGTCGATTCGGCGCGCACTGCGCTCGACGCTGCACACGAGGAGGACCGGGCCGGGTGGACGGGCGCCGAGCTGGAGCTGATGCAGCGGGAGCTTGCCGTGCTCGACTCGGCTCTGGTCACTCGGGAGGGGCGCTACCAGCAGCCGATGCTGCTCGACCAGCTGCAGTACCTGTATTCGATGCTGGACCGGGCCGACCAGCTGCCCGGCCGCGATGCACACGTGCGCTACGCAGGCCTGCGCACCGCCCTGGACGGGATTCTCTCGCGCCTCGCGGGGCTGCTCTCGGCGGCTGATTGAAGAGAGGCTACCGCCAGCCCACCACCTCCACCCGCACCAGATCCTCGATGTAGCGCGCCACAACCTCCTGTGGAACCGGACCGTACTCGGCCGCCAGCGCGTCGCGGATCTCGCTCACCGTGCGGCGCCCGTCTATGAAGTTCACCAGCTCGAAGCGCTGGCTGCCGTCGAGCGTGAAGTCGGAGGACCCGTACCACGCAGCCGCATCTGCCGGCAGCCGGCTCGCCGGCAGTCCGAAGTCGAGCGGGCCCCGCGTGAGCCGCTCGGGCACGCGGTCGTCCGTGGGAAACGGACGCTCCAGAGACGTGCCCGCCGCTCCGGCGGCCTCGCGCAGGCTGACCAGCAGATCATCTTCCTGTCGCTGAAGCTGGCGCTGCACACCCGCGATTGCGCGGCGCACCGACTCGCCGTCATGGAACGTCGCGATCGACGCAACGGCCTCACGCTCCCACCCTCCTGCGTGCTGCAGCGCGTTGCGCGCCTCGAACCAGGCCGTGGCGGGCTCCAGGTCGGATGCGGCAAGGAGCCGGTGCGCGCGGCGGGCCGCAGCACCCAGGCGCGCGGCGGCGTTCGCGCCGGTGAGGTACACCAGGTCGACCGCCTCCTCGGCACTCAGGTCCGACAGGTACAGCGTCGTCGCCGTCGCGATGATCTCGGTTCGCTCCAGCTCGACCGGGTCCACCTTGTCGGGCGTGTCGTCCGACGTGTGGTGCGTGTAGTCCGGACTGTGTCCGAACATCATCCCTGGGATCTTGCGGTCGATGAACATCATGTGGTCGCTGCCGCCGCCGTAGCCCGTGACCGCGTAGTTGAAGCGCGACTGGCTGCCGCGCGCGCTCCGAACGTTGAGGCCATCCACCATCTGGGCCATGTTGCCCACCACGTCGTTGAGCGCCGACGGCACCGACTCGGGCACACGCGTCATGATCATGCGGGAGTGCAGCAGCTCGAGATTCTCACCCACCATGTCCATGTTGATGTTGGCGAGGGATCCGCCGCCCAACCCGGGCCCTACCATCTCGGGGTGCGCGTCGATGTACGCCATCGTGCCGTGCCACTCGGGGACCCACAGGAAGCGAATGGAGCGCTTGGGGCGCGGCATCCTGCCCTGATCGATCAGCGCGCGCAGCGTGTTGGCCATGTCCAGGATGGCGGCCGATCCCGAGGCGTTGTCGTTGGCCGACTCCTTGGGATGGTCGAGGTGCGCACTGATCACGATCTCCTCGTCGGGCCGCTCGGAGCCCTCGATGCGGGCGACCACCACGTCCATGAAGTAGGGCTCCAGGCCGATTCCCTCGGCTCGTCCGTGCAGCACCACTCGCCGGCCATCCTCCAGGATGCCGCGCAGCCGCTCGCCCTGCCGATTGCTGATGTTGAAGCCGAACGTGACGTGATCCACCTCTTCGGGCCGCGGCCACATGCCGGTGTACTGCACGATGTCGGGGAACTGCTTGGCCCTGTAGTCGTCGAGGTACGCCACTACCGCGGCCGCGCCGTACTCGAGCACGGCCAGCCGGTGCACCGACCCGCCGTACCCGGTGGCCAGCACGAACTTGCCGCGCACGTCCTTGCCTTCGTAGTCGGAGTGCCGCGTTCCCGATCCCACCCACACGAGCTCGGCCGTGACATCCCCTGGGTTGGAGTAGGTGATGAGGCTCATCCCGATCTCGGGGTACCCCACGATTCGCTCATCGTAGGGCTCCACCATGCGCAACTCGGCCGACGTGATGTCCCATCCTGAAGGAGACTGCCACGTCTGGTAGTGGATGCGGCCGTCCGACGGGTACGACTCTACGAACGCGTCCTGCTCCGAGAAGCCGGCGGCGCGCAGCTGGGCCAGCACGTACTCAGCCGCAGCACGGTAGCCGCGCGATCCCTGGATGCGGTGGTGCCGCGTGATCTGTATGACGTGGTCCTTCGCTACCTCCCCGCTCAGCGCTTCGTGCAGCAGGTCGCGCCGCTCACCGTCGAGCAGCGGGATGTAGACCTGTGCGCGCAGCGGAGGAGCTGCGGCGAGCGCAGCGAACAGAACCGACACGACGAGGCGGGTCATGCGCCGGACTCCTGTATCTGGTTGGGTAGCTGCAAGAAACCCCCCGAAACCGGCGGGGGCAATGGCGCGCCCGGGGAACTCAGGGGGCCTGGGCGCCCGAGCCCGACTTCTCGACGGGGTAGCCGCGCTCGACCCAGTCCACCATTCCGCCGAACACCAAACAGGCATCCTTGCCGGCACGCTGCATCACGGACGCCACGTAGCACGAGCGCACCTGGTCGCCGCACACGAGCGCGAGCTGCTTCGCATCGTCCACTTCCTCGAACGCCGACCACGGCTCGGTCCACTCCAGCACCTCGGAGCCGGGCACGTGGCCGTACTTGAACTCGAAGCGCTCGCGGGTATCGATGACCCGGTAGCCGTCCAGCCCGGCCTCGAGCTGGTCCACGTCGATGAGCGGCAGCTCCTCGGTGGACAGTCCGGCTTCCTTCCACCCCTTCACTCCACCGTCCAGGTAGCCCGTGACGCTGAAGCCCGCCTTGGTGAGAATGTCGACCGCGACTTTGGCGATCGGCACCGGCTCGGCATGCACGATGTAGCTCCCCTCCTGCGGCAGCGCCATCTCGGCCCGGTCGGCCAGGTCGGCGCGGTTGAACTGGAAGTTCACCGCTCCCGGCACGTGCTCCTTGGCAAACGGCTTGGGAGGCCGCATGTCGAGAACCACCGCACCCCCTTCCATGGCCGCCTGGACCTCCTGCGGCGTCATACCCCGGCCTGCTTCAGCTGCTCTCTGTCGATCAGCCCGAGGTTGTACGACTTGATGTGGCCGTAGTTGTCGGGGAACGGCTTCGCCGTCTCCTTCACGAACGCGGCGAACTCCTGCGGCGTACCCTGTCGCATCGCCAGGTTGAAGCGCTTCTCGAACGCGATCGTGGACGTGGCCTTGCCGCTCATGTTCACGCCGCCGCATGTGGAGCCGCCGTAATGGTTGGGATACACCTCGACGTGCTCGGGCAGCGCGAACAGCTTCTCGGTGACGCTGCGGTACTGCGTTTCCGCCCGCTCGCCCTCGTCCATCACGTCCATGGCGGCGTCACCCAGCAGGAGATCCGGCCGGCCCACGTCACCCACGAACAGCGAGTCGCCGGTCAGAACGAACCAGGGATCGTCCGACCGGGGCGTGTCGGTCACCACGTAGCTGGTGTGCTCCGGTGTGTGGCCCGGCGTGTGCATCGCCTTTATACGGACCCCCCCCACCTCCCAGACGTGTCCGTCCTCGAACGGCGTGAACTCGTACTTCACCAGGCCCCTCGCCGCCTCGTGCAGGTAGTGCGGCACGCCGTTCATCTCGGCGAGCTCGCGCGCACATGACACGTAGTCGGCATGTACGTGGGTCTCCAGCACCGCGACGATCGTGAGCCCCAGATCCGCGGCGTCTAGTACGTACGACTCCGCGCCCAGGTCCTCGATGGGATCGACGATCACGCACTCCTTGGCCCGTGGGCAGCCCACGAGGTAAGAGGCCTGCGCCAGCGGCTCGAAACGAAACTGCTTGAAGATCACGACTCAGTCCTCCTCGACCTTCTTGATAAAGAACACGAAGACTCCGCCCTCCTGCTCGTGCCACTCCATCAATTCGTTCCCCGTGTCGTCCGCCCACGCCGGAAAGTCCACGATCGAGCCGCGGTCGGTAGCGAGGATCTTGAGGATCTCGCCGTCGGCCAGCGACTTGATCTCCTTACCAGCCTTCACTACGGGCATCGGGCACAGCAGCCCGCGGGCGTCCAGTAACCTGTGCTCCTGAATGTCGGGCACTGCCGTTCCTCCGGTCTGTCTGATTGTCGCCTAGACGAAGAGTGTGACGTGCGACTTGCGGGCCTCGGAGAGGAACGCCGCCGCGCCGCCGAACTGCACACCCTCGATGAAGTCCTTCTCCTCGTACCCGAACACGTCCATCGTCATCTGGCACGCGATCAGGTTGACGTCCATCTCCAGTGCCACTTCGGTCAGCTCCGAGATCGTGGCGACGTTCTTCTTCTTGAACATTCCCTTCATCATGCCCGTCGCGAACGACGTCATCCCGGGCAGCGCCGTCACAATGTCCGGCATCGGCACCGGCATCGGCATGCCGGGGTTCGCGACCGGCGAGACCTTGAGCAGCTTCTCGTAGTCCTTATGGATGGCGTTGAGGCCGTAGAACGTGTGGAAGACCGACACCTCCATGCCGGCAGCGGCTCCCGCCGTGGCCAGGATTAGCGGCGGGTACGCCCAGTCCAGCGAGCCCTTGGAGGCCACGATGGCCATCCGCTTCTTGGCCGGATCCTTCTTGAACGCCCGCTCGATCTCCTCCCGGACGATCGTGCGGACGGTCTCTTCAGTGATGTTGGTTTCCTGCGCTTCCAGCATATGTCTTCTCCTGCGCTCCCACGAGCGCCTATTGGGTCTGGTTAACGCCTCCCCGATCCACTGGGTTCCGGCAGCTTGAACACGTCGCGCGGGGGCTTGAGCGGCCGCAGCAGCCAGAACGGGCGCCGCGTCCCGTCGGGCGTGTGCCGCGCCGCGGGCCGCGTCTTGTCCAGCCAGCCTCTGTACACGGCGCGTGCCTTGTCCGTGTCCACCGCAACGTCCCCGTACGCGTCGCCGGCTTGCGCACGAGTTACGCGTACGGCCTGGTGCCAGCAGTGCTGGCCCGATACCGGGTCCGGGTGCACCGGAAACGTCATGTTCTGGTGCACGCCCGCGTCTACCCACCATATGCGCCGAGTGTCGGGATCACCGGACACGAAAGGCCGCACTCCCGCCTTCCGGGTGATCGCCCAGTTGGATCCCTGATGGTCGAGGTCCACGGTCGCCATGAGCTGGCGCTGCCCGTCATCGCCCAGCTTCCACCGGCCCATGTGATGGCTGCACGCGACCACGCCGGGCCTGATTCCCTCGGTGACCCAAGCCTTCACCACGAAGTGCCCGATCTCGGTCTCGACGCGCACCAGGTCTCCGGTACCCACATCCAAGGCTCGCGCGTCGTCCGGGTTGAGCCACAGCGGGTTGCTGTGGGCGATCTCGTCCAGCCACTTCGCGTTGGCGCTCCGGGTGTGAATGTGCACCGGAAGCCGGAACGTCGAGATGAGCACCTTCTGGTCCGGGGCCAGCTGGTCCGGGTGCACGTGGCTGCGATAGTAGGTGGGTATCGCGTACTCGGGCCAGCCCCACGAGGCGAGCGTCGATGAGTAGAACTCCAGCCGGCCGCTCGGCGTGGGGAAACCCCGCAGGACCTTGCCCTCCACCCGGACCCCAACCGGACGGCGCCCTTCGCCATCTGGTTCCGGGCTCGGGTGCGGCACGATGTTTGGCGCGGCGGACTTCGGTGCTCTCGTGTACACTCGACCGAACGCGCCCTCTCCGACATCCCGTAGATCGTCGCGCGGCACCTCTTCTTCGTACCGCGGCCCTACTTGCTTGGAAACCTCAAACGAACCGTAGCGCCGCATGTACTCCAGCGGGGTGAGACCCTCGGCGGCGGCGCGCTCGGGCAAGCCGGGCACCGAGTTCTCGAAGGCGTACGCATAGTACTCGTCGATCCCCAGCTTCTCTCCCGGCTGCTTCCTGCTCTCCACGTACTGGCGCACCCCGAGCGATCCGTCGGGGTCGATGCGCCAAGTGAGGTCGATCCAGAACTCGTTCTCCTCCCACACCTCGCCCGGGTTCACCTCGCGGGTATCGCCAACCGTCTCGCCGGTGCGTTCCCGTGCCGCCCGGAGTACGGGCTGGCGGAACCCGATCCACTGACCGTCGTGCGTCTCGAAGGAGTGTGTGTCGTGGCGCTCGCCAGCATGCCCCATCGGTAGGACGTAGTCGGCGAAGTACGCAGTCTCGTTCCAGGTGGGCGTGAGCGCCACGTGCAGGCCGACCAGCTTCTCGTCGGTCAGCACTTCGATCCACGAGAATCCGTCCGGGTTCGTCCAGACGGGGTTGTATGCCCGCGTGAAGTACACGTCGAGCCTGCCCCGCCCCTCCCTCAGGAAGTGCGGCAGCAGAAACGACAGCTCATTCATTGCTAGCGGATACTCCGCCGGCCAGCTCAGGTCCTGCCACACCTTCGGGTGCGGCGGAGTGTGGATCGGCTTGGGAACGAACTTGTTCCACGCGTTGGGATAGGTGCCGCCCTCAGTTGCCACCGCACCCATGAGCGCGTTCAGGAAGAAGATAGTGCGCGACACCTGCCAGCCGCCCTCGTTGCCTGCGGCGGCACTGCGCCAGTTGTGGGTCGCGAGACGGGTGCCGGCTTTGGCGACCACCGTGGCGACCTGTTCGATGACGGCCGCGTCTACACCCGACTCCCGGGCAGCGGACTCGAACGTGTACTCGCTGTACAGGTCCTTGAGCGCCGTCTCGAAGTTCTCGAACGTGGCTTCCACCTCGGGGCGCTCCGCAGCCAGGTACTCTTCCCAGTTCCACCAGCGCCGCACGAAATCCCTGTTGTACAGGTCGTGCTGGATCAAGTGGTTCGCCACGGCCAGCAGCACGGCGGGCTCGGAGCCCGGGAACGTCGACAGCCAGTGGTCGGCGTGCGTTGCGGTGTTCGACAGCCGAGTGTCGAACACGATCAGCTTGGCGCCCTCCTGCTTGGCCTCCAGAATGCGCTGCGCGTGGGGGTTGAAGTAGTGGCCCGTCTCGAGGTGCGCCGAGATCAACAGGATCACCTTTGCGTTCCCGAAATCGGGCGAGGGCCGGTCGAACCCCATCCAGTACTGGAAGCCCGCCCGGCCATTGGATGAGCACACGTTCGTGTGCGAGTTGTGCCCGTCCACACCCCACGCCGCGAGGATGCGCTCCGTGTAGCCGTCTTCCCCGGGGCGGCCCACATGGTACATGATCTCGTTCTTTCGCCCCTCGACGAGGGCGCTCCGGATGCGGCCCGCGATGTCGTCGAGCGCCTCGTCCCACGTGACCTGCACCCACTTCCCTTCGCCGCGGGCCCCGGCGCGCTTGAGCGGCTGCAGAATGCGGTCGGGGTCGGTCACCTGGTTGAGCGTGGCAGGTCCCTTGGCGCAGTTGCGTCCGCGGGAGCCCGGATGCTCCGGATTGCCCTCGAACTTGCGCACCTGGAGTGATTTCTTGTCCACGTAGGCCAACAGCCCGCAGGCGGACTCGCAGTTGAAGCATGTGGTGGGCACCAGCGAGTAGCGCCGTTCCACACGGTCCGGCCAGGACCTGGAGTCGAGCTCGGCCCAGTCGTTCCAGCGCTCCTTCGGCGGAAATGACGCCAGGTGGGTGCCGCTCGGACCCGGGTAGAAGGTCTCGCCCCGCGCTTCCACTTCCTCCCGGGACGTGCGGATCCGGTCTTCGGTCTTCTTGGGAGTCATCCTTCTCCTCTCACGCGAGCGGCACGGCCTGTCCGGCCTGTACGTAGGCGTGCTCGTGCGCCAGGAGACCGAGCAGAGCCAGCGGCGACGCGATCCACCCGATCCAAGGAGCGGCCACGGCAGCGAGCATGAGCACAATGCCGGCCCAGAAGTAGCCGGCGTAGAGTCCGCCGGTCATCTGGTGCGCCGCCAGCCGTGCGTGTGCGGTCGGATGTGACAGCGTTGCATCGCCCAGGATCAGCAGCAGGTGCGCGAGGGCACTCCAGCTCAGGATCCGCAGGAGATGTGGAACGACGCCCGGCTCGAGCCAAACCGCGACCGGGATCAGCGCCGCTGCGCCCGCGAGCGCCGCCTGCACCGCCAGATGCGGCGGCAGCAGCGGGCTCTGCCACAGGTCGCGCGCCTTCGACTGCGCAAACAGATAGGCCGTGTACACCGCGGTGAGCAGAGCCAGCGGCACGCCGAACAGCATCAGGATCCGCTGCAGGCCTTGCAGTCCGAACAGGCTCCCCGCGAAGTGCCCAGCCAACACCGCTGAGTACCCGCCGATCACGACCGCACCACGCACCAACCAGCTGCGCCATTGGGCGTGGAGGAACAGATAGTAGAACCGCTCGGGGTGCTCGAGATCCCAGATGAGGAGGGCCCCGGTTGCTGCGAGGAACCCACCGGCCAGAATCGGCGCCGCCCACTGCCAGATGGCGCTGCCACCCGGGATCAAACCGAGCACCACGAGGAGCAGCGGAACCAGATACGCACCCGCCGCAATCCCCTTGGTCCAGGTGTAGAGGCTCACACGCCAGTCCCACGGCGCCGTGTGCGGCACGTCGTACGCCAGGACGGCGGCGGCGGAGCTGTTGGCGGGTCCGGGGTGCCCCGAGGGAACCACGTGCGAGCCCGCCGGCTGCTCGCTCCACATATAGATGCCGCCGTCGGGCCGGCGCGCCGCGAGCGGGTCGAGGGTCGCCTGGTGAGCTCCTTTGTAGAACAGCTTGGGCCGCGTCTCCTTCTCGGGCCTGCGCACCGCCACCGCGTCGCGCTGTACCAGCTGCGTGACCCGCGCGGCCTCGTCGTTCAGGTCACCGACCATGATCGCCTGCGTGGGACACACGACCACGCACGCCGGCTCGAGGCCTACGTCCAGGCGGTGGGCGCAGAAGTTGCACTTCTCGGCCGAGTTGTCGTCGGGATTGATGAAGATGGCATCGTAGGGGCAGGCCGCGATGCACGCCTTGCAGCCGATGCAGATCGACTTGTCGAAGTCCACTATGCCGTCGGGCCGCTGATGCATGGCGGCCGTGGGACACACCTCTACGCAGGGGGCGTCCTGGCACTGGTTGCACCTGGTGACCTGGAACGCGCGCCGCACCTGCGGGAAGGCGCCCACGTCAACGTACTTGACGTACGTGCGGTTGACGCCGAGCGGCACTTCGTTCTCAGACTTGCAGGCCGTGCTGCAGGCGTGGCACCCTATGCAGCGCGTGTGGTCGATGACCTTGGCCCACGCCGCACTGCCGGGCGGCGCTGCCGAGGCCGCAAAATCGATCATCTGTTCTCTCTTGGCCCGGTGCGCGCCGGGCGACTATGGCGCTTACCGGATCCTGCAGACCTCGGTGGACGGGCTGGGTCGCGGCGGCTGCAGCTGAACATTATGTCGCCAGTCCCCTATACGCCATGGGGTTGGCGGTCGACCTCGAAGCCCCATCGCAGACCGCACCACCTCCAAGGTGAAACGGCTCCGTCCGGGCATAACCCGGACGGAGCCGATCACTTTCCAGGTGATCCCCCGATAGGCTAGCCCTCGACGTCACCTACCCGCACGGCACAGAAGTATCCGCGCGCCTGCTGCGCGAACATGCCGCTGCGCCAGGATCCGGCGAAGCCGACGTCCGATACCGCGCTCACCCACAGCGCCATGTAGGCGCCGTCGAATGCCTGGACGTCGCGCCGGTTGGCCGCGGCGCCCAAGCGCAGCACGATCTCCTTGGTGGCACGCCCCTGCGACTCGCCGCTGCGCTCGACGGCCATGACGCCTGGCTGCGCCGGGTCGAGGGCGTCGAGCGCGCCGGCGTGGAACGCACCTACGGCTTCGAGATCGACCTCAGCCGCCCCGTACAGCGATATGAGGATGTTGGGATCGGGGTCGGCGCCCGCGACCCCATAGCTGCGCAGCTCACCCTCCTGCGCGTGGAGCCGCAGCTTGCCCATCGCCGTGGCGCCGCTCTTCTCTCCGGAGGTTGCCACGAGAGTCAGCGTGTACACGCCCGCGTGGCCGTCCAGCGTAGCGCTGGGCGCCGGGACCGCTTCTGTCGGCGCGCACTCGGGGGCGGCAGCCTGCTGCTCGCCGGTCTTGGCGGAGCAGCCGGTTAGGGCCGCGAGCGGGAGTATCAGAGCAACAGCTCTCAGGTTTCGCATATCCGCCTCCTAACGCAGCTGCCGCACGATGCGGCCGAAGGAGTCCACCTCATAGAGCGGACCGCGCCAGATGTCGTCGCCGAGATTGATCCTGAGCCCTCCACGTGCGGCAAACGCCGGTGGCGCCGGAGGAACCGTGTATGACTCTGATCCAGCGAGATTCACCTCATAGCCGAGATCCCACAGCGAGGCCGTCGTGAGCCGGCTGAGCGGGTCCGTCGCAGCGTTGAGGAACGGCGTCATGAGCTCGGTGCCCAACTCGATTTCCCGCCAATGGGCATCTGCCTGGCCCTGTACCGCGGTATTCTCCACGGGCACGCTGTCACCTGTCACGTAGTCGTTCCCTCCCAAGGCGTCGAACTCTGCGTTGGCGATGGGGCCCGTGAAATGTGTATCCACGCCCGGGCTGCTCGGCCGGGACGGGTTCGCCAGGAACCCGAGGTTATCCCAGAGGGTCCCCACCCCAATCACGTGGCCCATCTCATGCAGGACTATGCGCTCCAATGATGCGGCGAATGCCGCCGTGTCGGCTTCGTCGAACACCATGATGCCCAACACGGTGAGGCTTCCCGTTGTCCGGATGAGGCACGGTCCGCCAAACCCCAGCGTGGACCCCGGGCCGTCGATGCTGTCCACCTGAGCGATGATCAGCAGGTCATCCACCGTCTCGCTGATCGCCGGGAGGCTGTCCAAGCCGCATGATCCCTGCGCGACCGAGAGCGGGATGTCGGTCAGCTCACCGATGACGAGCTGTTCCCACTTTGCTTCCGCGCTGGTGAACGCTGCAGCGATCGTGCCGGAGAGTGTAGTCCCGATGGCCGGCCGGATCTCGACATCGTAGGAGCTGTTAACGCCTGTGGCCGTGAACGACGTGGTGATCGCGGTGCTCTGCACAGTCGCGTCGAGCGTGTTGGTGCCCGTCGCCCCACCGAGGATCCAACTGCCGACCTCGGCCATTCCCTGCGCGTCCGTCACGACGCTGCCGCCCGTCACGCCGCCTCCACCCATGCTCACCGTGAAGTCGACCGTCGCGCCCGGGAACGGTGTGCCGACAAGATCCCGCACGATGACCGTCGGATTCACGTTCACTGCGAATCCCACGAGGCCCGTCTGCCCGTCACCGGTATCGACTGCGATGCTTGCGGGTGCCACATCCAGTGCCGTGGCACCGACCGACACTGGCGAGTTCACGAGCGGCGTGCCCATCTGGACGGAACTGCCTGAGATCGACTGGCCCCCGCCGATCTCCGGCCCCAGGGTCCACTCGGTTGCGGCGAGGCCGGCAGCGTCGGTGTTCACGGTGGTCGGACTCACCGAGCCCGTCCCGCCCGTGACCGAGAAGTCGACCTGGTGCGCCGACACGGCATTGCCGTACTGGTCGTCCACCCGCATGACTACCGAATCGGGCAGCGCCGAGCTGATCTGCTGGGTCTGTCCGCCCCCTGATACGAGCGCAAGCGTGTCCGCAACATCCGGATCTGCCGTGCCGTCGAACGCCGCACTCCCAGTACCCGTTGCCGGCTGCGCCGTCACCGTGTGCGCTCCGGCGGTCGTGCCGAAGGTCCACTCTGTAGCCACCCGGCCGTCAGAGCCGGTCGTGCCGCTCACCGGCATCACCGTCCCACCGTTGGTCGAGACCGTGAAGTTCACGGTCACACCGGAGATGGGGTTACCCATGGCGTCGTTGACCTGGGCCTTCAGCGAGTCGGTGAGCGTCGCAGTCACTGCATCCGTCTGCGCGTCGCCCGCGGTCTTCTGCACCTGTGCCGGTGTCTGAGCCACCGTCACGGCTGCATTGCTGTTCGCGCTGCCCACCGTCGCGGTCACCGTTGCGCTGCCGTTGGTCACTGCCGTGACCAGGCCGGAAGTGCTCACCGTCGCCACCCCAGTGGCGCTAGACGTCCAGGTCGGCGTCTGGCCAGACATCGTGTTGCCGTTCTGGTCCCTGACGACGGCCGTCAGTTGATCGGTGGCCCCGATCGCGTTGAGCGTAACGGTCGTCTTGTTGAGCTCGATACTGGTCGGGACCGGGGTGGGACCGGTACTGCTGCTGGAGTCGCTGCATGCCCAGATGACCGTGGCGGCCGCGAGGACCGCGCCCGTGAGGTGGGTGAGACGAGGCTTCATAGTGGCACCGTGGATAGGAGGTTCCGGCAAACCTACGCCTGGCTGAGAGTTCGAGCAAATTGCAGTGTGGCTCAAGGACGGCGGGCGGCGCGGTGAGCCAGCGCACATGGCGCCCGGACCGCGCGGATTCTCGGGATGCGATTCGCCCCCGGCATCCGCGAACGGACACCGAGGGCGAAAGCGCTGACCCAGAAACCTCGGCGCTACTGAACCGTCAGCGCCATCCCTGTGACCGTCACCAGCTCGTAGTCCGGCTCCGAAGCCTCCAGCAGCTGGCCGATGTACGCAGCCGCCTGTCGCGTGTCGGGCACGGCGATTCTCAGCAGCGGCCCGGCCACTACAGTGCCGGTGACCACCCCCCGCACTTCGGTCGTGCTGATGCGCGTGGTGAATACCTGACACGACGTGCAGGCTGCCGTCACCGTATCTATGGTGGCGGGCTCGACCGACGTTACTCGGAACGAGACCGCTCCGAGGCTGGGCACCGGGGTGGTGAGGTCCATCGTCAGGTTGCCGGCCGTCGGGCCGGAGTCGCAGGCGACGGAAAAGGCAGCCGCCAGGGCGAGCAATGCAACGATCTTGGTTCTCATCGCCCCCTCCCGCGCAGCGCCGCGATCCGCTCGGCAAGTGCTGCAGCCGTGACCGGCGAGTCACCGCTGTCCACCCAGGCGTGGAAGTCGCCCACGTCATACGCGAAGTTGCGGTTCCCCAGAAGGTCCAAGTATAGCAGCTCTTCCGCGGTGAGCGTCTGCTCCACCTCGAGCAGCTCGTCGAGCACGGCGCCGACCGCCAGCAGCGGCGCGGTTACATCGAGCGCAATCATCTGGTCTTCCGTCTGAATGCCGGACGAAACCTGCACCGTGGCGGAGAAGCTCCCTGTCTCGGCAGGCACGCCCGCCAGCTCCCCCGTGCTGCCGTTCAGGGTCAGCCCCTCGGCCAGTGCGCCGGCCGTGACCTGCCAGGTGTAGCCGCCCAGACCACCACTCGCCGTGAACTGGTACTGATACGCAGAGCCCATCAGGCCGTCCGGCGGGTCGGCGGGATCCATCACGAGCAGCGCCGCGCTATGAGTGACGACCACGCGGATCGCCCCGGCCGGACCCAGGGGATCGAGCTGTTCAACCGAGTCCACCGTCACCGCTGTCGGGCTGCCGTCGTTCTTGGCGCTTGACGGATCGGTGTCGAAGCTGAACCGGGTGGCTGCAGAGCTGCCCGGCCAGGGATCTCCCGGATCGCCCCGATTGACGCCCAACCCGAGTCCATCCGAGCCGTCGGCCTGCATGAGCCGCACCGCCTCGGGGGAGGTCGCGTTCACCGTGTTCGACCCGGAGCGGATTCGAGCCATCACCGAGTCCACGTGCCAGATGAGGAGCCCACGCCGGTGCAGAGCCACGTCCGAGCCGACCAGCTGGCGATTCTCCAGCAGGAAGTACTCGTTGGAGGAAGGGATCGGGATCACGTACGCCGTATCGGAGAGCGCCACCGCCGATATGGCCACGGCTGTGTCGTTGGGCAGCATCACTTCGGTGACCCAACCCAGCTCGGCCCGCGACCAGGCCTCCATGTGGGCCGGGGTGTCGGGATCGTTCCAGTTGCCGGAGCCCATCAGGCCCCAGTGGCCGATCCCCTCGCTGTTACGGGCACCGTTGGTGTTGTACAGGTCCGGCAGACCGAACAGGTGGCCGGTCTCGTGCGAGATCAATCCCGGCGCCTGGGGCTGCAGCGGTGTGCAGCCGCTGCTGCCTCCCTGGCCACCCTGGACGATGTAGTCATTGACGTCGATCACGCCGCCCCCGGCCGCCGGGTCGTTCGTGTTGAGCGGTGAGCCGGTCCACCCGCTGTAGACCCACCTATGCGCCCAGATGTTGCTAGTGCCGCACGCGCCGTCCACTTCGGGGTGCATGATTACGATGGCGTCCACGAGACCGTCGTCGTCGCCGGAGTTGGGCACGCCGTCTGGCCCGTCGTTGTCGAACTGGCCGAAGTCGATGGCACCGTCGTGGGCCGCGACCATCTCGGCGATGAGCTCGCCCATGGCTCCATCGCCGCCCAAGCCGTTGCTGCTGCCCTCGTAGTAGGTGTCGACGCTGTCCAGGCGGGTCCATTCCAGCACGGTACCGTTCACCCGCAGGGAGTCGTTAGAGATCTCGAGATAGTAGGTATGCACCGAGTACGGCGGCGCCGCACTCGTGCTGAACAGCGTCGTCTCCAACGCGGTGCGCGGAATCGCGGTCACCAGCGCAGTCGAGTCGGTGTTGTCGTACATGGCCAGGAACACAGGCATGTAGACGTCGCCCACCAGGATGCCGTTGGCATTCGTGTGAGCCCGCTGCGGGCCCAGCATGCCGGACGCGAGCTGACCCCGCATCGCCCCGCGCCGCGCCGCTATCTCGCGGCCGCGCCGGATCCAGCCGTTGTTCTGGGAGAACCGGAACGCCCTGGGGTGGCGGTTCAGCATCTCGTAGTAGCCTGGCGGCGGCCTCACCCCGTATCTCTTGCCCAGCTCCTCAACGTCCGTCTGGGCCAGCAGCACACGGGGGCCCAGGAGGCCCACAGTCAGCGTTAGGAGGGCAACGGCCGTTGGCAGCAAGCGGCGGGTTGGGCGATCTGGCATGTCTCGAAAGTCCTCCGGCTTTGAACGCGCAAGCTAACGACGAAGGGCGCCTCGACCAACACTCTATTGGCCCGCCGGCAGCTCGCGCCGTGCGCCCGCTCACGCGGGGTCCGGGGTCTTCGGGCCAATCCTGGTAACCCCTTTTGTTACACCGAGTTCCCGCTCCGGGGCCTTGTGTTGGAGACCGGTCGGCGGTAAAATCGTAGAGCCCGTATCCCGGGTTGCGGGTCGGGCGTGTGCGGTTTTCCCTAATGGGTTGAGGATCCGTGGACATACACACGCTGCAGCAGGTCGCGCTGTTCGATAAGTGCAAGAACTTCACGACCGCGCGCGAAATTCAGGCCGCCGGCCTGTACCCCTACTTCAAGCCCATATCACAGGCGGAAGACACCGTCGTGGTGATCGAGGGTGAGAAGAAGGTGATGATGGGCTCGAACAACTATCTGAGCCTCACTCACCACCCGAAGGTGCTCGAGTCCGCCAAGCTGGCCCTCGAGCGGTACGGATCGGGCTGCACCGGCAGCCGGTTCCTCAACGGCACCCTGGACCTCCACGAGCAGCTCGAGTGCCGCCTGGCAGAGTTCTTCGGCAAGGAAGCTGCCCTCGTCTTCTCCACCGGCTACTCCGCCAACCTGGGCCTGATCTCCGGGCTGGTGGGGCGCGGCGACGTGGTCCTTATCGACAAGCTGGATCACGCCTCGATCGTCGACGGCGCCAAGATGGCCTACGGCGAGACGGTGCGCTTCGGACACGGCAACCTGGAGCAGCTCGAGCGCATGCTGCAGAAGCACAGCAAGCGCGGCATGATGATCATCGTAGACGGCGTGTACTCGATGGAGGGGGACATCGCCGACGTGCCGAACCTGCTCAAGCTGGCGCAGCGCTACGGAGCGGCACTCGCCATCGACGACGCACACGCCGTGGGCGTGCTGGGACCCCGGGGCGACGGCACGGCGGCGCACTTCGGGCTGGCCGACGAGGTCGACATCGTGGTGGGCACGTTCTCAAAGTCGCTGGCGTCGATCGGCGGGTTTGTGGCGGGCTCCGACACCGTCATTCATTATCTGAAGCATCACAGCCGGCCGCTCATCTTCACCGCGGCCCTGCCGCCGGCCAACACCGCAGGCGTGCTTGCGGCCCTCGAGATCATGATCGCGGAGCCGGAGCGGCGCGACCAGCTGTGGCAGAACACCAAGCGATTCCAGGAAGGTGTGCGCAGCCTCGGGTTCGACATCGGTCCCACCGAGACGCCCATCGTGCCGGTGCTGATCGGCACGCTGCACAACACGTTCGCATTCTGGCGCAAACTGTTCGACGCCGGCGTGTTCACGAACCCGGTGGTGCCGCCTGCGGTGCCGGCCGACGAGTGCCGCCTGCGCGCCAGCCTGATGGCCACGCACACAGCGGATCAGATAGACTTCGCCCTGGACACGTTCCAGCGGCTCGGACGGGAGATGGGGGTCATTTGACGGTGACGGTGGTCGTGCGGCCGGTTGAGACGGCCCGCGACCTCGAGCGCTTCATCGCATTTCCATATCGACTTCACCGGGGGGACCCCATGTGGGTCCCCCTGTTGCGCATGGACGTGCGGACGATGCTGTCGCGCGAGAAGAACCCCTTCTTCCAGCACGCGGAAGCCCAGTACTTCGTGGCCGAGCGGGGCAGCGGGCGTCGCAGCGTCGTGGGCCGCATCGCGGCCATCCATAACCACGGGCACAACGAATTCCACGGGGACCGTGTCGGCTTCTTCGGGTTCTTCGAGTGCGAGAACGACCAGGCCGTGGCCGACGCCCTGTTCGAGGCAGCCGCCGAGTGGCTCAAGGAGCGGGGCCTCGACACGATGCGCGGGCCGGCTTCGTTTTCCACCAACGACGAATGCGGGCTGACCGTGGAAGGGTTCGACACGCCGCCCACGATCATGAACCCGCACAACCCTCCCTACTACATAGATCTCGTAGAGCGTGCCGGCTTCACCAAGGCGATGGACATGCACCAGTTCCGCACGGTGAGCAACCAGCTCCCCGACCGGCTGGTGCGCGGGGCCAAGCTGATCAAGAAGCGCCAGGGCATCACGCTGCGCACGCTGGACGTGAAGCGGTTCTACGAGGAAGTGGACCGCATCAAACCGATGTACAACGCCGCGTGGGAGAAGAACTGGGGCTTCGTGCCGATGACCGAGGCGGAAATCGACCACATGGCGAAGCAGCTGAAGCCGGTCGTGGTGCCCGATCTCGTGGTCTTCGCCGAAAAAGACGGCGAGACAATCGGATTCGCGCTGGCGCTGCCGGACCTGAACGTGGCGCTCAGGAAGAACCCGTCGGGAAGGCTGTTTCCGGGCATCCTCAAGGTCCTGTGGGCGGCCCGCAAGGTCACCCGCATGCGGATAGTCGCCCTGGGTGTGCTCGAGCAGCACCGCAACACAGGAGCTGACGCCGTGCTGTACCACTGGATCTGGGACCGCGGCTACCAGATCGGATACCGCTGGGCGGAGGCCGGGTGGATACTCGAGGACAACGCGCCGATGGCCAACGCCCTGGTCCGCATGGGCTTCGAGGCGTACAAGACACTGCGGCTGTACGACCGACGACTGTGAGAGCCTTCGTCACGGGCGCGACCGGCTTCGTAGGGTCACACCTCGTCGACACACTCATCGAACAGGGCCATCAGGCCGTGTGCCTGGTCCGCAATCCCGCCAAAGCCAAGCGCCTGTTCCCCGACCGCGCACCCGAGACCGTGAGCGGAGACCTCTCCGACGAAGGTGCGATGCGGGAGGGCATCGACGGCGCCGACGTGGTATTTCACATAGCCGGCGTCACGTCCGCCCGCACCCGCGCGGACTTCTTCACCATAAACACCGAAGCCACACGCCGCGTGCTGCGCGCGGCACAGGCCGCAGCACCCGGCCTCAAGCGCTTCGTGTACGTGAGCAGCCTCTCCGCGGCCGGCCCCACACAGCGCGGCGGGATGCTGACCGAGACGGACCCGCCCGCACCTGTGAGCGCGTACGGCCGCAGCAAACTCGCGGCCGAGGAGGCGGTACGGGAAGGACCGCTGCCCTGGACGATCCTGCGGCCGCCGGCCGTGTACGGCCCGCGCGACGTGGAGCTGCGCAGGGTTTTCACCTTCGCACGCTGGGGCATCGCGCCTGTGTTCGGCGACGGCGGACAGGAGCTCACGATGATCCACGTGGACGACCTCGTTGCGGCTCTGCTGGCTGCGGCGGGTTCCGACCACACCGCCGGCGGAGTCTACTTCGCCACACACCCCGAGGTCGTCACGGCGAAGCAGTTCCTGGAGCGGGTGCACCAGACGGTGCGGGAGGTCCAGGGAAGGTCCGCCCGGGCGCCCACCGAGCTTCCCGTACCGCACTGGCTGGTTCGTGGCTTCCTCGCGGCCAGCTGGGCCAGCGCCCGGCTCACCGGACGGGCCACGGTGCTGTCGCCCGACAAGGCCGACGAGTTCCTGGCTCCTTCATGGGCCTGCTCGCCCGCGGCGCTGGAGCGGGATACCGGCTGGCGGGCCCGGATCGCGCTCACGGAGGGACTGGAGCAGACCGCCCGCTGGTACCGGGACCAGGGATACCTATGAGCCGGCTCGACGCGCTGAACCCCGTCGACAAGCTGATCGCCGTCTATCTCGCCTTCGTGACTCTGATGGCGGTGGTCAACCTGGGGCTGGGCGACAGCTACTTCTGGTGGATTCTCCTGTCGCACGTGCTGATCGGCGTCCTGCTGTACCTGTTCACGCTCCTCACGCCGCGGCAGCGGGCGGGGCAGGTCCTGCACGACCTGTACCCGCTCATCCTCATCCCCGCGCTCTACACCGAGCTGGCGTTTCTCAATGTGGGGCTGGGACTGGACACGGTGTTTGCGCACGATGCGATCGTACAGGGCTGGGAGGAGGCTCTGTTCGGCGAGCAGATATCCTACACATGGATCCGGAACCACCCGTCGGTGTTCTGGTCGGGTCTGCTGCACGTCGCCTACGTCACCTACTATCCGATCGTCTACCTCGGCCCGATCCTGCTGCTGGCACGGGGCAAGAGACAGGGCGCACGCAACGTGCTGTTCGCCACGATGGTGGCCTACCTTATCTGCTACACCGTCTTCATCGTGTTCCCGGTTGCCGGCCCCAACTGGGTGTTCGATCACCCGACCGGCCCGGTGCGCGACGTGTGGAGCGCGCGCATGGTGTACGGCCTGCTCGGCACCGGCTCGTCGGTCGGCACGGCGTTCCCGTCCTCGCACGTGGCGGCCACGTTTGCAGCGGTGTTCGCCAACTGGAGGGAGTGGCGCACGCTGGCGGTGATCTTCCTCGTGCCGGCGTCGTTCATGGCGGTGGCCACGGTGTACTGCCAGATGCACTACGCGGTGGACGCCCTGGTGGGGTTGGCGCTCGCGGTCGCGGTCGCGCTGGCCACACGGCGCGTGCAGGCCTAGACGCACCCGGACCTGCAACAAAGAAAGCCGGCCGGGTCAGTCCCGGCCGGCTTTCTCCATTTGCGTCGCCTTGAGGGTCAGTGCTGGTGCGCCGAGTGGTCGTCCATGGGCGCCATTTGCCCCGGCTCCATCGCGACTATGTCCTCGTAGCGGCCCCGCACCTGCTGCAGGTAGTGGCTCCGGTCGAGTTGGTACAGTTCGTTCGAGACGTCCGCGAGCGGCCACATCATGCTCTCGCCAGGCGAGAAGACGCCTCCAACCACCCCCATGCCACCGGCGAACAGCGTGTCGGCAAACGGGTTCTCGTAGGTCACGGTGACCCGGTACACGTGATCGGGCGTGATCTTCACGCCCAGCTTGCGGTACAGGCGTCCTATCGTCACGCCCACCACGCGCTCGCCCTCGTCGGTGATCGAGCGTCCTTCCCAAATCAGCTCGCCCGACGTGACGTCCTCGAACCTGATGCCGGTGGCGTACTCATGCAGGTGGCCGCCGATCGCCATGATGCGGCCAGCCATGGCGGGCCGCGCCTCGTACGACTTGCTCGACTCGCCGGGCGGCAGATCGAAGGCCTTGTCACCGGCCGGGAACGCCACGTCCAGCTGGAACGGGTAAACACTCATGAAGGGCCAGGGCCGTCCGGCCTTCACGTACTTGAGCCGCACCCGCACGGTCACACCCGGATGGTCCACCTCGTGCGGATTGTGCAGCATCGCCGACACGACCATCCTCGTCCCTCCTGGCACCGGGTAGCCCATGAGGAGCCACGGCATGGACTGATCGCCGGTCTCCTTGCCCACGGCCAGCATGCGCTGCGAGATGGGGAGGAAGAGCTCGCGGTTGGCGGGGTTGATGAGGTTGAGGTGGTGCACCAGCTCGGTCGGAAGCTGCTCGCCGCTGCTGTCGAGCACCTCGTAGCTGAAGCCGTATAGGTACCCGCCCGAGGGGAAGGTGAGCTCGGTGACCGGCGGGAAGATCGCGCCATGCCCACCATGGCCTCCGTGACCGCCCGGATCTTCCGGCACCATAGCCATGGCCGGGAGATCGACTGGGCCGATGACGACCACGAACTCCCCGGCGTCCTCGTCGTGAACCAGGCGCACCGTGTCGGCCGACTCCTGCGCCTCACTCGCCACCGCCACACAGAACAGCGCAAGGCTGCACGCAGCCAGTCTCCGGACCTTCGCCATCATCTCGCCTCGCTGAGAAAACCCGCTCGAGTAGTACGGAATGGAGCCTAATGCAACAGCCTGCGGGCCGATAAATCAAGCCCGACGCTCACCCCGCTATTCGGCGTTCCTCGTCCAGTTGGGGCACCCGGCCGTCGATGCCCAACGGAATGGGGAGGCCAAGGAAGTTCAGCACGAGCGGAAACAGATCCACGGTGCGCATTGCGGCAGGGAGCTGCTGGTTGGCCGCCACCAGGCAGCGCATGTGGTCGTGGACGAGCGATCCGTGTCCCGAGCGGTGCTCCGGCACCTCCCAGTCGAACCGCAGGTCGAACCCCTCCGCAGCCGTCACGACCAGGTCACCGGCGCGCGGCGACCGAAACAGCTGAGTGAGCTGCACGGGGGCATCCGGAAAGCGGGCCGCGAGCGAGCCCTCGAACCACTCCCGCTCCCCTCGCACACCCTGCCCCAGCCCGAGCACGTCGCCACTGACGTGCCGGTACTCGATGCGTCCGTCGGGCAGCTCCAGCAGGGTGGCGCGCCCGGCGTGCGACACCAGCTCCACGCCGGATTCGGACGTACCGGCAACCAGCGCCACGCCGGGCAGCGCTGCGATGTCGCGCACGAGATGGCGCGAGATGCCGGCCACCTCGCCCTCTTCGATCGCCTCGACCGTGTGCCGGTGAGGCCGCCGCACTCCCGGACGCAGGTAGAGCTGCGCCGACCCGTTGCCCGAGATCATCACCGCCACCTGCGGGTTGCGGCGCCAGATGAAGGGATAGTGCAGCACGGGGACGCCGTCCCTCTCCAGCGCGAGGGCGACGTCGGTGTGGCGGTCCACACGCGAGAGCCCGTGGTCGCTCACGAGCAGAGTGAGCTGATCGCCGTCGAAGCCCCCGGCCGCGGCATAGCGCCCCACGATGCCGTCGAACGCGCGGTACATGTCCAGCACGTCGGGGTGCCAAGGATCCCAGAAGTGGGTCACGCCGTCCACGCCGGGGAACACGGCGAACACGAACCGCGGGCGCTCCCGCACCGTGCCGCACAGCGCGTTTCCAACGGCGCGCTCGAGAGCATCGTAGTAGCCGGTGTAGTGTGCGACTGCTCCCCAGAAAGCGCGTTGGAGCTTCACACGGTCCCGGGAGGGAGGGAGGCCCCGATTGAACGGACTGCACAAGGCCACCGAGTCCGGGATCATGTCGAACAGGGTGGGCATCTCGTGGGGGATGTCGCTGTTGAGCAGGCCGCTCTGCGGGCCGCAGTAGCTGCGCAGGTGTACCCGGTCGCGCAGCCAACGGCCGGCGTAGCCCCGCGGGTCGAGCCAGCGGATGCCCGGCACGTTGCAGGTACCCGGATAGCAGCCTGTCAGGAACGGCAGGTAGGCGACACCGGTAGTGGAGGGGAATACGGTCACGGCGGGCACGGTGCCGCCCGGCTCGAGCAGGTGCCGGCTGATGTGGGGCAGCTGCCCGGCCGACACGAGATGCTCGAACACGTCGGCTCGCGCCCCGTCCAGCAGCAGCAGCGTGACCCTGCGGCCCGCCCCGCTCCGCACCTCACTACCTGCCATGCAGCCCTCCGCTGAACGAGGATGCCGTGACCGACGAGGCAAGCCGCACGACCCCGGCGAGCCGTGCGGCGCCACTCCGGCCGATAATCTAGCGTGCCGGGTAGGCTTGAGAAACGTGCCTCTCCCCCCGGGTATGTAACCGGGAGGTTGAATTTTCCGGTCAATCAGAGAACTTGAGGGCACCATGAGACTGCTTGTAGTGCTCGCCGCGGCGATCGTAGCCGCCTCAGCATGCGTTCCGGGCAGCCCCGTTTACGTGGGGCCCTACGCCGTCGTCACGTTCGAGGGCAACATCTACGTGTTCGAGACCCGGGAGCCGGCCGGTCTGGCCGAGGTCTGCGCCTTCGGCGCCGACACGACGTGCATCCGGGCGGACGAGAAGGGCCACTATTGGATGCAGATCAGGGCGGAGATACTGGGGGACAGCGGCGAAGTGACCCTGCGCTTCCTGGCGCAGGGAATGCACCCGGCCGCCGTACACCTGTCTGACCTCGAGGTCGACTCCAAGACGTTCGTGGACTGCTCCATCAGCAACCGCGCGAGCCTCAGCAGCGAACCGAGAGCCTGCCTGCCCCCGCCAGAAGACTGACCTGATGCCCACACCGCCGCCGTGCACGAGACTCGGCCGACAATGCCGGGAGCTCGCAGTAACACTGCGCATTGCAGAGTCGGATGACAGCCGCACACTGCAGGATGCGGCCGCCACCTGGCTGCTGGGACACACCGAGCGCATCACCATGGGCAAGCCCTACTGGAGCGACGATGAGTTCCTGGTGGACGCCACGCTGCATGTGCCGTGCAAGTACCTGAAGGAGCAGGGCAAGTCGGGGCGTGCGCACTGTACCGCCCACGGCTTCAGGGGGCCGATGCCTTTGAGCAGCCAGCGTGTGGGTGAGCAGCGCGAGGAGCTCTTGCTGGACAACGGCACATACGTTCTGGTCTACAAGGGACGCCAGCGCGCCCTCGACCTCCCGCTCAAGAAGGCCGCGCGGCGAGCGCTGCCGGTAGTGCAGAACCACAACCCCTGCCTCGATGCTCCCTGCCGCACGGGGGACAACAAGCGCGGCGCGGCCTGCTGCAGGGACCTCACGCTCGAGCTCGACCTGCCGGAGCCGTCCACGCGCATGATGGCCCTGCTGCGCGCCCGCAAGTCTCCATACCTGTGCAAGGTCACCCGCGAAGGCCCGAACGCGGTCGAGGTCGAGGTGATCTCCGCCTGTGGATACCTGGGCGACGACGGAATCAGCTGCGTGCTGCACGACCGGGTGCTGCCCAACGGGCGCCTCGCGAAACCTTCAATCTGCATGGAGTGGCCGGACCTCGACGATGACGACGAGGGCCATCCCGGCTGTGCACTCACCTGAAGCCCGTTACAGCGACAACCGAAGGACGGACCACATGATGGTGCCCGAGATCACTCCCGACGAACTGGCCCGCGCGCTGGAGGCGGGCGACCCGGTGCAGGTGCTCGACGTCCGGGCGCCGCAGCGCCTGGCCGCCGGCCGCATCGAGCTGGCGCCCGAGGACAGGTTTCACAACATCGTGGGGTCCCGGATCGTCCAGATGCGCTCCGCCGACGAGACCGGCCTGGACGCGGCCGCACCCGTGGCGGTCGTGTGCGGGCACGGCAACGACAGCAAGGTCGTGGCCACCCTGCTGAACCGGTTCGGCTTCGAGGCCGCGTCGCTGCACGGCGGCATGGCTGGATGGAACCTGCTCACGCTGCCGCGCGAGCTGCCGGCGACGGATTCCCTGGACCGGCTGGTCCAGTTCGACCGCATGGGCAAGGCCGCACTGGGCTATCTCCTGGTGAGCGACGGTGAGGCCATGGTCGTAGACGCGCCGCGGGAGTTCTCGACTTACCTCGCCGCGGCCGACGAGGCTGACGCCCAGATAGTGGCCGTGGCCGACACTCACTGTCACGCCGACTACATCAGTGGCGGCCCGCACCTGGCGCGTGCGCTGGGCGCTCCCTACTACCTGCACGAGGCAGACAGCAGCTACCCCTACGACGGTACGCCCGGCCGGCTCCGGTTCGAGCCGCTAGAGGACGGGACGTCCATCCGCGTGGGACGCGCCACGGTGCGCGTACAACGCACGCCGGGCCACACCGAGGGCAGCGTCACGTTCCTGGTGGACGAGCAGGCGGCCTTCACCGGCGACTTCATATTCGTGGCCTCGATCGGGCGGCCCGACCTGGCCGGCAAGTCGGCCGAGTGGACGGTGCAGCTGTGGGACAGCCTGGCCGCGGCGAAGTCCGACTGGCCGGCGGACGTGGCGATCTACCCGGCGCATTACGCGCTGGAGGAAGAGCGCAACGCGGACCGCTCGGTAGGGCGGCCGCTGGGAGAGCTGCTGCGCACCAACGAGCCGCTCGCGATCGGCGACCGTGGCACGTTCGTTCAGTGGGTGGAGGCCCGCACCGGCACGTTCCCGGAACAGTACCGCGTAATCAAGGCCGTGAACGTGGGCCTCACTCCGGTGACGGAGCTGCAGGCCGAAGAGCTGGAGATGGGAAAAAACGAGTGTGCGCTGGGGTAGCGCCGGGGTTCAGGGCGTGTAGCTGGCCATGAACTCCCCGGCCACTGGGCGTCCCTCCACCGTCCGGGCCGGATAGAATACCCACTGACGCAGCCGCTGCAGCAGAGCGCGCCGGAACGCGGAGTCCTCGAGTTTCGGCTCGATCTCCACCTTGGTCACCGCACCACGCCGGTTTACCCAGAAGTGCAGCGTAAACTCCCTGCCCTTCACCGAAGGGGGCGCTTCCTCGAAGGGATACAGCACGGCGCGCGGCTCGGGTGCGTAGGCCACGCCACCGCCGCCCGTACCCGGACCCTCGTAGCGCCCCACACCGGTTCCACGTCCGGAGCCGACACCACCCCCACTGCCGGTCCCGGTTCCCTCACCTTCTCCGGTGCCCTGCCCGGCTCCCTCCTCCACTATCACCACCCGTCGCGGAGCCACTGTCTCGAGCACCACTTCCTGGTCCGCTTCCTCGATGCTCGGATCGGGGAGGGCCACTGCCGTCTGGTCGGGGGCCTCCGCCTCCTCGCGGCTTGCGGATGCCGCCGCCGGCATGGGAGGCAGCTCGATGTACTGCACGTTGTCGTTGCCGCCCCCGCCTCCTCCGCCGATCGGCCCCGGACCGTAGCCCTCGCCGGCGTACGCGCCCACCGCCGTTCCGGCTACTATGATCAGGACCACCGCCGCTCCGTGCAGCGCTACCGACAGCACGACACCCGCTCCATAGCGGCGGTCCTGGCGCGGGGGTAGTACCGTGGGCTTCGGTCTGCGTCGCGGCATGTCCTGTCTCTATACACCTAACGGGGCTGCCTGGCGCCCCCAGTCTACCGACCCTACCGCCGCCGCACTTCCTCCCGCAGGCGCTGATACTGATCTGGTGCGAGGAAGTAGACTCGCTCAAACGCCTCGTTGGTCTTGCTGTCCTCCGCTCCGACCGCGTCCAGGAAAACCCTGCGGTACCGGGATGCAAGGGTCGGTGCGTAGAAGTCGAGGATCAGCGCGCCGCAGCGAACCGCTGCCCGGCGCCTGAGGTCCTCGAGCTCGAATCCACCGATGCCGGCACCCAGCACCTGGTCGTCCACCAGCAGGAAGCAGAGCTCCTTCAGGAACGCGAAGATCGTGACCTCCGGCTCGTCCGTTCCCAGAGGCATCTGCACCGAGACGATCTGGTCGTCGCGCTGCAGCTCGTCGAACTCCACGATGCGCCCCTCGGGTCCCATGGGCGGCGACGGGAACACCAGCCCCGCGGTGATCCGGCGGCGCTCGAGGTATGTCCCGATATGGGGCACGAACAGTGTGTCCCACATCATCTGCATCGCCTCGAACCGCGGAGCCTGCTCCTGAACGTACTCGTCCCAGTAGTCCCGGTAGAAGACCTCCCACTCGATCTCCGCGGCCTCCACCAGCCGCTTCAGCAAATCGCGCGAGCGCCCCGACTGCAGCGACTGATCCAGTATGAACATGCCGAACGCGGCGTCCATCGGATTGCCGCGCGGGCGCGCCGTGGCCTCTTCGCCGGGCTGCGTGGGCTGCACGCCCTGGGGAACGCCCCTCTCTGCGCCGGGGCGCATGCCCATCAGTTCGTTTCGGGACGGCAGCTGCCGGTTGGCCACACGCCTCAACGCCTCCAGCAGCTGCTCGGGCCCCACCAGCGGGAAGTACAGGGGCACGAAGTGCAGCACGTCCAGATCGCCGCGCTCCGTGATGTTCTCACGCAGGTCGATGGCGAGCGAGTCGAGCGGAGTGGGGTAGACGCCGCGCTCCCGCTTGATGTCCCTTATGCGGCGCGCGTAGTCGGCGCTGTACATGCCCAGGGGGCCGGGTTGATCGGCCGCGATCACCGCCAGAGTGTGGAACCAAAGATCGGCGTGTGCAGCGGGGCGCAGGATCCACGAGGTCGGACCGGTCGGCTGCACCATCTCCACCGGCGCCTCCGCCACCCGGGGAGCCGTGCGCTGACGCAGGGCGTCGAGCACCGTGCGCTCCACGAAATACACCTCTGCGAAGGTCATGCCGGCCACTTCGGGGCGGCTCTCCAGCGCGGCCGCAAGGAAGACCGCCTCGTAACGCTCCACCTGCTCCGGAGCGTTGGCCTCGAGCAGCAGGGAACCGCATCGCACGGCAGTGCGGCTCATGGTGTCGGAGTCGGACCCGTCCAGGCCGGCGCGCACGGCGTCCGCCGCGGTGGAGAAGCACGACTCGCGCAGGATGGCGTAGGCCGAGGCGTCCGGATCGCGCGGCTCCTGCGGTGAGCGCACGGCCACGACGTTGTCGAGGCGGCGGAACGGGCTGCCCTCGTAGATCCGGCCCTCGGGCCCCAGAGCGGCAGACACCAGCACCGTCCCGGCGTCCACGGCACGCGACTCCAGGAACGGCATCACGGGCGGGGCCACTTCTTCGGTCCAGCGGCGCTCGACCTCGGCCACGTGCGCTGAGTCAGATCCGATAGTGCGGGTCCAGTAGTCGGCAAAGAACTCCGCCCACTCCGCCTGCAGCACCTCCACGAAGCGCTCCAGCACCTCGCGGTGGTCGCCCTCGCGGAAGATCCCGGCCGCCTCCCTGATACCGAACCGCGTGCGCGAATCGAAGAACTGCGCCTGGCTCATGTTGCGCTGGGCCACCGCCTGGAGCGCGAACAGCATCTCCTCGGGTTCCGCCTGCGCGAAGTAGAGCGGGATGAAATGCAGCGCCTGGAACACCGCTTCCTGCTCGAACTCCTCGAGCAGCTCCGCCGCAGCCTCGTCCAGCGCGGTGGGAGCCAGGCCGGCCTCCTGCTTCGCGGCCCGCACCGACTCGGCAAAGGGCGCGCTGTAGAGCGGGAACTCCCCCTGAGTGCCGAAGCCCACCGTGGCCAGGCCGTAGAACCACAGGTCGGCCGCCGCGCTGGCGCGCACGGTCCATCCCGCCTCCGGGGCCTGGTCTCCCTGCTGGGAGGCCGCCCCCGAGGCCACCGCGACCGTCGCCGCGGCCGCCAGGACCGCGCTTCTCAAGAGCTTCACTGACATGGCACTCGCAACTATCAACTCCGTTGGGGGCCCTAAGTTCCCTCGAGCCATAACATATTGTGGGGTCGCAAGTTACACAGGACAGTGCAGTCCTGGCCAGGGGCGGCGGATCCGGGTCTGCCACGGCTGTGCAAATCAGCCCCGCTCGGACGTCACTCAGAGTAGGACGAACCTGCGAGGGCATAATGAAGGCGCTACAGGCACTGGCATTGACCGTCTTGCTGGCCGGCCCGCTCCAGGCCCAGGGCTGGATAGAGCCCATCCGGGAGCCGGACTTCAACGTGGTGAAGGTGCGGACCGCCGTATCGGTCAGCGTGACGGGACGCATCGCTCTGGTCGAGGTCGAGGAGTGGTTCCGCAACGACGGTTCCGGCTTGGGCGAGGGCGACTACCTGTATCCGCTCCCCGGCGAGGCCGTGTTCAGCAACTTCTCCCTGTTCCAGGGCGACCAGGAGCTGCGGGGCGAGACGATGGACGCCGCTCAGGCGCGCGCGATCTACGAAGAGATCGTGCGGCGCAAGCGGGATCCGGCCCTGATCGAGCTCGCGGGCCACGGGCTGGTGCGCGCGCGTGTGTTTCCCATCAATGCGGGAGAGACGCGCAAGATCACCCTGCGCTACACGCAGCTGCTGGACCGGGCCGGTGACGCGCTGCAGTTCCGCTACTCGGCGGCCGGGCGCACGGGAGCGCAAGCGGGCGTGGAAGGCGACATACAGTTGCGCCGCCGCATGGTGGACGCGCCC
The DNA here is from genome assembly GCA_039586895.1 of Gemmatimonadota bacterium. Taxonomy (GTDB): domain Bacteria; phylum Gemmatimonadota; class Gemmatimonadetes; order Gemmatimonadales; family GWC2-71-9; genus WVYX01. The sequence continues at coordinate 76,328 of JBDHJM010000007.1, forward strand.
CTCACCTTCACCCTGGTCGCTGACAGCGGCGCCGCCTTCGGCGATCCGTTCTCGCCCACTCACAGTGTGCGGGTGACGCGCGACGAGGGCCGGCTCACGGTGCGGCCCGACGGCGAGCTCAGCGGTGACTTCGCGCTGTTCCTGCCGCTGGCGCGCTCCCTCGTGGGCATAACCGTGGCCGCTCATCGGCCGGCGGGAGAGAACGGCTACTTCATGCTGACGCTGTCACCGGGCCGCGCCGAAGGCCGCGTGCAGCCGCGCGACCTGACCGTGGTGCTGGACGTATCCGGCTCGATGTCGGGCAGCAAGATCGACCAGGCGAAGGCCGCACTGCGGCAGCTGCTCGGCTCGCTGGGCGCCGACGACCGGTTCCGGCTCGTGGCGTTCAGCAACGGCGTCAGGGCGCACCAATCCGGCTGGTCGCCGGCCCGCGCAGACGAGCTGGCCGACGCCCGGCGCTGGATCGAGCGGCTCGACGCCGACGGCGGCACCAACATCGCCGGGGCCCTGAGCGAGGCCTTCCGGATGGAGAGCCCGTCCGAGCGGCTCCCCATCGTGGTGTTCCTGACCGACGGGCTCCCGTCTGTGGACGAGCGTGACCCCGAGCGCATCGCGCAGCTGGCCGAGCGCGAGCGCGGGCGGGCACGCGTGTTCGCCTTCGGCGTGGGCTACGACGTGAACACGTACCTGCTGGACCGGCTCACTGCAGCCGCCCGCGGCGCCACCCAGTACGTGGAGCCGGGCGAGGACGTGGAGCAGGCGCTCAGCGTGCTCACCGCCAAGATCCAGCACCCCGTGCTCACCGATCTGGAGATCGGGGATGCACCGGTGGAGCTCCTGCCCGATCTGTTCGTGGGCGAGGAGCTGGTGGTGTTCGGGCGCTACAGTGCCGCGAGGACCCGGGAGGGTGCGGTCAGCGTCGCCGGACGGCGCAGCGGCCGGTCCGAGAGCTTCTCGACGCGGGCGGCGTTCCCGGCACACGAGCTGGCCAATGACTACATCCCGCGGCTCTGGGCATCCCGCAAACTGGGAGCCCTGTCGCAACAGCTGCGGCTCGAGGGTCACGACGAGGAGCTGGTAGAGGAGATCCGCCGCACGGCGCTCCGCTACGGACTGCTGAGCGAGTACACGTCGTACCTGGTGCAGGAACCGGAGGAGTTCGCCAACATGCGCGGCATGCGGCAGGACCAGCCGTCAAGGCAGGTCGTCGGTGGTGTGCGCGCGTCCGCAGCTCCCACCTCCGCCACTGGTGAGGGCGCCGTGGCGGCGGCCGAGCAGGACCGGGCCCGGCGCGAAGCCAAGAGCGAGGCCGAGATCATCGCGGCCGACGAGGAGCTGCTCAAGCGGGGCAACATGGGACAGACCCGGCACGTGGCCGGACGCCTGTTCGCAGATCACGACGGGGTGTGGACCGACCTGGCGCAGCGGCAGGACTCGCTGCGCGCAGTGGAGGTAGCTCCCTACTCGGCGGCGTATTTCGCGCTGCTCGGGAGGCTGCCCGAGCTGGAGCCCTACTGCGGCGAGTTCGAGCAGGTGGAGGTCCGCGGCGAGCAGGTGGCGATCCGTGTGGTGGACGGTGGATCCGGCTCGCTCACCGAGCGGGAGCTCGACCGCCTGGTCCGTGAGTTCCGCGGACGGTAAACTGAGTTCGTGAGCGTCGACTGGGCGGAAGTGTACCGCGCGACCTACGAGGACCTGGTTCGCTTCCTGCACCGCAAGGTGTGGGACGCGGACCGGGCCCGCGACCTGGCACAGGAGGCGTTCGTGCGCGCTCTCGATCACGAGCCCGACAACCCGCGTGCCTGGCTGTTCACGGTAGCCGGCAACCTGGCGCGCGACGAGGCGCGCAGCGCGATACGCCGCCGCGAGCACCTCACGCTCATCAAGGGCGAGGCGGCGGGCCGCTCCGCACCGGACCCGGCCGAGGAGCTCGAGCGCGAGCAGCGCATGGAGCTGGTGCGCAAGGCGCTGTCCCGCCTCGGCGAGCGCGACCGGGACGCCCTGCTGCTGTGGGATGCCGGGCTCAGCTACGGAGAGATTGCGGCCGAGACGGGCCTCGCACAGGGTGCCATTGGCACAACATTGGCACGGGCGCGGCGCCGTTTGGCCGAGGCGTATGAAGCACTGGAGGGAAAAGATGTCGCACATCGATGAAGGCGTGCTGCACGCCTACCTGGACGGCGAGTCGGAGCTGATCGGCTCCGACGGAAGGAGCCAGGACCGCCAGTCCGTCGAGCGGCATCTCGCAGATTGCGCGGAGTGCCGTGCGCGGCTGGAGCGGGAGAGCGTTCTGCGAGAGCGCGCCGCCGCGATCCTGGGAGGCTCCGGTCCCGCGGCCGTTGAGCCCCCGGCATTCCGGGAGATCGTGGCACGCTCGAAGGCCCAGCAGACGCAGCGGCGGGTGTTCCAGCTGAACCGCATGAAGGCTCTTGGCTGGGCGGCGGTCGTGGTGCTGGCGGTGGGTGTGGGCTGGATCGCTCGGGAGGCGGTGGGCCCCGGCCCATCCCAGCCCGAGACGGTGGGCCGCGGCTCGCCTCAGCCGGAGGTCGTGGGCGGACTGGAGACGGCCGATCGGCCGCAGCCCACGCTCACCGAGCAGGTGGGGGCAGACGACGTGGAGCGCAGCGATGTCGACGCGCTCGAGGCGGCACCCGGCGAGGCGGCCGGCGCCCCGGCGGCGCAGCGCCCCGAGACGGAGACGCTGCGGCAGGAGCGTGCGCGAGGCGCACCGCCGGTGTCCAAATCAGAGGTCGAACCCACCCCGGCAGAGCCCAAGGCCGGGGAGGGCGTGGTGCGGATGGCCGAGGCCGAGGAGCAGGTGGACGCGCCGGCGATGCGCGGTGTGCCGCCCGAGGACGCGCCGGCGGAGATGGACGTGGGAGGCGTGGCGGCGCAGGAGCGGGAGGCGGGCGACTCGGTGCACGTCGCGGATTCCATGCGCATGGCCGACGAGAGGTTCGCCGCAGAGGGCCGGCGGGACCAGGTCGCGCGGCGCATGGTGGCGGCGGTGCCCTGGCTCACCGGACTCGGGAACGAGTCGGAGTGGACCCCGGTGGGAAGGGAGGAGGCCGAGCGTCACCTGGGAGGGTCGTTGCTGCTGATTCCCGACGTCCCGGTTACGGTGACCAGGATCGGCGAGTTCGAGGGAGCGCCGGCCGCCCATTCGGTGCTCGAGCTGCCGGAGGGGTTGGTTGGGCTGCTGCAGTTCCGCCCAACCGCCCAAGCTGCCGACGCACAGGCAGATGCAGAGGCCAATCGCGAGAACGCTGCCGCCGCCCTCTCCGCACGCATCAAGGGATACCATGCCGACTGGCCTGCGGTTCGGAGCGTGACGGAAGAGAGAGGAGTCTGGTCGCTCACGGTGTTCGGCCAGCTTCCGGCCGACTCACTGCACGCGCTGCTGCAGCGGATTCCGGACTAGGGCGCGGTCCGCCGCACCCTGATCAGCTCGGCCACCACCGAGACGGCGATCTCCTCGGGAGTATCCGCTCCGATCGGTTCACCGATCGGGACCCGCACCCGCTCGAGCGCGGCGGCGTCCACGCCAGCTTCCGCGAGGGCCTTGAAGATCACCTCGCGCTTGCGCCTGCTCCCCAGCATTCCCACGTAGCGAGCCCTGGAGCCGGCTGTCCGCTCGACGATGTAGGCATCCATGCTGTGGCCGCGCGTGGTGGCCAGCACGTAATCGTCTTCATCGATCGCAAGACGGTCCAGCACGCCCCGGAAATCCTCCGCGATCACCTCGTGGGCCCACGGCGCCAGCTCGGGATTCGCGAACTCCGCCCGGTCGTCGGTCAGGATCACACGAAAGCCCGCCTGGGCCGCCACCCGCGAAATCGCGCGGCCCACGTGCCCCGCCCCGAATACGATCACCCGGGGAGCCCGCACCAGCGGCTCCACGAACAGGCCGCGCTCGTCGTCTACGGTGGCCGATACGGGATGCTCGGCTCCGCTGGTCCACACCGGAGCATCCCAGCCGGCCGAGACCACCTCGTCGCCGAGCATGGCCTGCTTGCGCGGCCCGTCGCTCCAGTCGAGCGCCGTGACGACCAGGGAAGCCAGCCGCTGCTCGACGGCACCGGCTACCGCGGCGTACAGTGCCGCCATCTCGTGGGTGGGAACGACCGGCTCGAGGAACAGCTCCACGGTGCCGCCGCACGAGAGTCCCACGTCACCCGCCACGTCGGCGTTCAGCGTGTGGCTCACGAACTCCGGCTTCCCGCCCTGTGCGGCCGCGAGCGCCTGCTCCGTGACGTCCGCCTCGGTGCAGCCGCCGCCCACGGTGCCCCAGCGGCGGCCGTCGGCGGCCACGACCATCTTCGCATCCTGCGCCATGGGAAGCGATCCCCGGTGGCGCGACACGGTGGCCATCGCCGCGGCGTGACCTGCCGCGGCCAGCTCGGCGGCCGCTGCCCAGACCGTCGCCGGTCCGCTCATCTGTTGAGGGGGTTAGTGGTGGCCGGTCGCTTCGGCCCGCTCGACGAGCCGGGGGCTCACCATCGGGAAGGCGCGCGCGAACAGCGCGTAGGCCACGAGGAACAGTCCGAGGAAGCCCAGCGATATGCCCACCTCGGCGAGACCGAACGGCGGAACGTGCTCGATGAGCGAGGGCTGCACCAGCAGATAGCGCTCCAGCCACACGCCCAGGAAGCTGATGGTAACGAACAGCCCGAAGGTGAAAGGCGTCACCTTGGACTTCACCCAGATCAGGCCCCAGAACGGGATCATGAACACCATGAGGCCGACCAGCACTGCAACCGGCCTCCAGTCGGGCCACAGGCGCCAGAACACGAACGCCGTCTCCTCGCGCAGGTTGCCGTACCAGATCACCAGCACCTGGCTGTACACCAGATAGGCCCAGAACACCGAGAAGCCGAACACCAGCTTGCCGAGATCGTGGAACTGCTGGCGCCCGATGACCTCACGCATCCCGAGCCGGCGGCGCCAGTAGATCGTCATCAGCCCGAGCATGGTCAGCCCGGTCAGCACCGCGCCCATGAAGAAGAAGGCCCCGAACAGGTTGCTGATCCAGAACGGCGCCAGCGACATGACCAGGTCGAAGGCCAGCAGCGAGAACATGTAGGCGTAGAGCACACAGAGCAGCGGCGCCAGCCACGTCAGGCGCTGCTCGATACGCTCCAGCTCCTCGGGAGTACCGTTGTATCCCCTGGTGACGGTGTCGTACAGCCTACGGCGCCAGCCCGAGACCTCGTCCTTGAGCGCCGCCATGTCGGGCTTCATGTCGTTGTATACGAACACGACGGCCACAACGACCAGGGCCAGCAGCGCCACCAGGTCGCGCCAGAACACCCAGGACAGCGTGAGCCAGTTGCCGCGCGCAGGGGTGGGGTGCTCGATCCAGGGGAACAGGTGATCGCGCCCGATGAACAGCACCAGGAACAGCACCACCGACACCGGGAGGAACGCTACGGCCGCTTCCGCGAACCGGATGATCGGGCCGGACCACACGCCCTTGGTGATCTTCTGCGTGGCCGCGAACACGCTCGCCCCGAGCGCCACACCCGTGAAGAACAGGAAGTTGATGTGGTACATGCGCCACGCGCGCGCGGGGTCGTCGCCGGTCACCAGCGCGATGAACAGCGCGAACCCGAGCACGGCCAGGACGATCCCTCCCCCCAGCATCGCTCCGGTCGGCGCGTTGGCGCCGCGCTCGTACAGGTCGCTGCCCACGAGCGGCGCGCTCACTGCGCCCCTCCCTGCAGCACCCGCACGTAGTTCACGATGTGCCAGCGGTCCTCGGGCGAGATCTTGCTTCCGTACTCGGGCATCAGTGCTCCGAACCCGTTCGTTATCGTGGCGTAGATCCAGCCGTCGCTCTTGTCGACCTGCCGCGGCTCGGTCAGATCGCGCACCGCGTTGGCCAGGGCCGGAGCCACCGGTCCGTCGCCCAGCCCGCCGTCGCCATGGCAAAGACCGCAGTAGATGTCATAGCGGTCGCGCCCCCGCTCGAACGACGCCGATGTGCGCTGCACCGGATTCTGCAGCCGATTGAGCTGTGCCTCGTTCTGCGGGATCGCCGGCGGCGCCACCTCCACGCCGGTCACCGGCACGGCTCCCTCTGCCGGCTGCAGCGGCATCTTGTAAGGCTGGATCGCGATTCCCCGGTGCATCACCGAGAACCACGGTATCGCCGCGATCAGGTCGTCGGGACTGGGGAAGCGATGCCACTGCTCCCGCGTGCATCCGGTGGCGAGCGCAGCCAGCGCCAGCGCGGTCACAACGGCTCTGCTACGTCTCAACCCGCACCTCCACGGCCCCTGACTGCTTGAGCATCTGCTCGACCGCCTGCCGCCGCTCCACCGGGCAGGGAACGAAGATGCCGATCTGGTCGTCGGTGAACCGCCCGTCGTACGCTCCCAGCTGCCGCGTGCGCCAGCTGTTGTAAACGAGCCCGAGGATTGTGGCGCCCGCTCCGAACAGGATGGTCAGCTCGAAAGCGATCACGATGTAAGGGATCACCGATCCGACCGGCTTGCCCCCGACCACGAGCGGCCAGTCGTAGGACATCCACAGCGTGAGCGCAAACCCGCTCGCACACCCCAGCAGACCGCCGATCAGGGTCCACAGCCGGACCGAGCTCACCTTGTGCCCCACGGCGCTCGCTATCTCGGCGTTGGGCACCGGCGTGTACACGATCAGGTCGTTGTAGCCCTGGGCCTTCAGCCTGCGGATGGTCGCGGCCGCGGAGTCCACGTGCTGGTACGCCGCGAGGATGCCGCCCGGGTGAGCCGCCGTCATGAGTGCCCCCCCTCGCGGCGCGGCATCGGAATGATCTCCTTCACCTCGGTGATCGACACCATCGGGAAGTTCTTCGCGAACAGCAGGAACCACAGGAAGAACCAGGCGAAGCTGCCGGCCAGGATCGACCACTCGACCCACGTCGGCGTGTAGTGGCCCATCGCGTACGGCTCGTACTCAAACGACAGCGACACCACTATGATCACGAACCGCTCGAACCACATGCCCAGGTTGACGAACAGCGAGAGCACGAACAGCGCCGGGATGCTGCGCCGGACCTTGCGGAACAGCAGGAAGAGCGGCAGGACCCCGTTGCAGGTGATCATGGTCCACGTCGCCCACCAGTAATCCCCGAATGCTCGGTTGAAGAAGGAGTCCTGCTCGAACGGGTTTCCGCTGTACCACGCGATGAAGTACTCCACGGCGTAGGCGTAGCCCACGATGAGTCCCGTCAGCAGCAAGAGCTTCGCCAGGTTGTCGAAGTGCTCCACCGTGATGTAGCGCTCTACCTTGAACACCTTGCGCAGCGGCACCAGCAGCGTCACGACCATGGCCACGCCCGAGTAGATCGCGCCGGCCACGAAGTACGGCGCGAAGATCGTGGCGTGCCAGCCCGGGACGATCGACATCGCGAAGTCCCACGAAACGACGCTGTGCACCGACAGCACCAGCGGTGTCGCGAGGGCGGCCAGGTAGAGGTACGCGCGGACGTAGTGGCGCCACTGCTGATCGGTTCCGCGCCAGCCCAGCGACGTCACCTCGTAGAGCCTGCGGCGCCAGCCGGTGGCCTTCTCGCGCACCGCGGCTATGTCGGGAATGAGGCCCACGATGAGGAACAGCGTGCTCACCGTCAGGTAGGTGGACACCGCGAACACGTCCCACAGCAGCGGCGACTTGAAGTTGACCCACAGCTGCCGCTGGTTGGGATACGGGAAGAGCCAGTACGCGTACCAGATGCGTCCCACGTGGATCAGCGGGAACAGCCCCGCCGTCAGCACGGCGAACACGGTCATGACTTCGGCCGTGCGGTACACCGAGGTGCGCCAGGCCGAGCGGAACAGGTACAGGATCGCGGAGATCAGGGTCCCCGAATGGGCGATGCCGACCCAGAAGACGAAGGTCGTGATGTAGACGCCCCACAGCACGGGCGGCCGGTAGCCTGCCACGCCCAGACCCCAGCGCACCTGCCACAGCAGGGCGAACGCGCCGACGGCCAGCACGGCCAGAACGATGGCGAGCAGCACGTAGTAGGTGCGGCCCGGGCGGCCCAGCGTCGCCACGACATCACGAGTGATCTCGTGATAGGTCGGCTGCGCCGGCGCCTGCTGTTCGGGCTGGGCGACAGTGGTCATCGCCGCTAGGCCTCCACCACGTTGCGGACCTTCTTGAGGTACGTGACCCCGGGTCGCGTGTTCAGGCTCTCGAGCACGTGATAGCCGCGCTCCTCGTTGGCCACCCGGTGCACACGGGAGCTCGGATCGTTCAGGTCCCCGAAAACGATCGCGTCCGCCGGGCACGTCTGCTGGCACGCAGTGAGGATCTCACCGTCCTCGAGCTCCCGGCCGGCCAGCTGGGCCTCGCTCTGCTTGCCGCGGATGCGCTGCACGCAGAACGTGCACTTCTCCATGACGCCCTTCGCACGGACTGTGACGTCGGGGTTGAGCTGCCAGTGCAGCGGCGCCGGGAACGAGAAGGCCGGGTCCCCCTCTTCCTGATGGTCGAACCAGTTGAAGTAGCGGACCTTGTAGGGGCAGTTGTTGGAGCAGTACCGCGTGCCGACACAGCGGTTGTACACCTGCCCGTTCAGCCCGTCCGGCGTCTGGTAGGCGGCGAACACCGGGCACACCGGCTCGCACGGAGCGTTGCCGCACTGCTGGCACATCATGGGAAGCACGCGGGTCTCGAGGGGCTCGCCGTGCTCGCCGCCTTCGAAGTACCGCTCGATGCGCACCCACGACATCGGCCGGCCGCGCCGCACCAGCTCCTCGCCCACCGTGGGAATGTTGTTCTCGGCGTGACACGCCGTAACGCACGCGCTGCAGCCGGTGCACTTGGAGAGGTCCACGGCCAACGCCCAGCGGGGGTGGTCGCCGGCGTAGTCCCCATGCCGTGTGTCCGCCCACTGCTCCTCCTGCACCCGGTCCAGCAGCTCTTCGATATGCTCGGGCACGGGAGCAGCGTGCATGCCGTGGTCGTCACCGTGCTCGCCGTGCTGCAGCTCGGCCAGAGTGACGGCCTGCGCTATTCCCCGTCCCAGCTGCCGCGGCTTGCCCTCGGTCTTGGCCAGGTACACGTGGCGGCCGGTGTGCCGTACAGTCGCGGCTGCGTGGTGGCTCACGCCGCCGAACGCGGTGACGTCGGTCGCGAGCAGCGCATACGCGTTGACGCCGCGCCCCTCGGCATAGCGGCCGAAGGCCGTATGGCCCTGTCCCAGCGGCATGGCGATCACGTCCGCGCGCAGGCCGGGGTACAGGTACGCCGGCGCTTCGACGGTGCCCGCCGCCGTCTTTATCTCCAGGATGTCGCCCTCGGCGATGCCGCGCTCCGCGGCCGCTTCCGGGTTCATCTCGACCCACGTGCTCCAGGTCACCTTGGTGACCGGGTCGGGCAGTTCCTGGAGCCAGGGACGGTTGGCACCGCGCCCGTCGTACAGGGCCGGCGAAGGATACGCCACGAGCGTGAACTCGCCGCCCGTTTCGCCGGTCGCGACCTCGAGCTGGCCGGCCGTGCGAGCCAGGCGCAGAGTGCGGGGCTGCACATCCTGCCACACTCCGCCGCGCTGCAGCGCCTCCGTCCAGAAAGCCTCGAACGGCCGGAAGTCCCGCAGCCGCTGCTGCAGCGCCTGCCACTGCTGCTGCAGGTAGTCCTTATAAGTGGCGGCCGGCAGTCGCGCCGCCACGCGGCCGCCGATCTGTGCGGCGGTCTGGAGCAGTACGTCGCCGGTCTGCCGCGTGTCGAACAGCGGCCGCATCACCGGCTGCTGCAGCGCGTACACGCCGGCCCGTGGCTCGTGGTCGTTCCACTGCTCCAGCGGATCGTGATCGGGAAGCACCAGGTCGGCCCGGGCGGCCACCTCATCGTGGAACCGGGCGAAGCTCACGGTGAGTCCCACCTGCTCCATCGCCGCGCCAAAGTCGACGCCGGCGGGGGCCGCGTGCGCGGGATTGGCGCCGTGCACGAACAGCACACCCACCGCACCGTTCTGCATCTGCCGCGTGAGCTGCGCCAGGTCGGAGTACGTGCCGGTGACCGCGGGACCGGCGGGGCCGAACTGCACCGTGCGGCCCACGTTGCCCGCCACGTAGTTCAAGATGTTGACGGCGGCCGCGGTCACGTGGGCCTGCTCGTGCTGGGCCCCCATGCCCCCCGCAACCGCGAGGCTGGTCTGCTCGGTGAACTCCCGCGCCAGCCGCTCCACGGTTTCGGCCGAGATGCCGACGCGATCGGCCACCGCGTCCGGCGTGTGCGCATCGAGCAGCGCCTGGACGCGGAACACGTCGCCCGGGCGTATTGCGAGCCGCTGGTTCACGATCACGCTGGCCATCGCGAGAGCGAGCAGCGCCTCGGTCCCCGGCGTCGGCGCAACCCACTCATCCGCGCTCATCGCTGTCATGCTCATGCGGGGCTCGACGTGCACGAAGCGGCCCATCTGCCCTTCGTGGTAGCTGTGCGCGGCGGAAAAGCCGCGGGCCTGCTCCACCGGCGAGAGCCACGTCTCGAGGAAGTCCGTTCCGAACGAGAGCACGTAGCGGGCCTGAGCAAAGTCGTACTGCGGCACCGCGTCGGTGCCGAACACCTGGCGGTTGGCGTGGCGCAGCGCCTCGTAGCCGAAAGGCTCGTACGCTACCCGGGGGCCGGCCCCGATCGCGCGCAGCCAGGCGTCCGCCAGGCGGCCGAAGCTCCCCGTCTCAGCGCCGGTCACGAAACGGATCTGATCCGGTGAGACCTGCCCGAGGCGCTCGGCGATACGCTGAATCGCCTCGTCCCACTCAATCGGCTCCAGCTCACCACCTGCGCCGCGGGCCAGCGGCTGCTGGACGCGGTCGGGATTGTACAGGCCTTGCAAAGAGGCCTGGCCGCGCGAGCAGAGGCGCCCGGCATTGACCGGGTGATCCGGGTTGCCTTCGACCTTCACGGCGCGTCCCTCGCGCACTCGCGCGTGCAGACCGCAGCCCGCCGGGCACTCACGGCACGTGGTGGCATACCAAGTGGCGATTCCCGGCACTTGGTTCTCGGGCGGAATGAGATGGGGAATGAGCTTTGCCGGGTCGCCGCCGCCGCACCCGGACAGCGCAGCGGCCCCGCCTCCGGTCACACCGAGGACCTTGAGGAACCGTCGCCGGTTCATGCTGGTCTCGTTGTCCTTGCGCTCCGCCATCTATCCTCGATGGTCTCGGTGGCCCTTACCGTTCTGCATGCAGTCCGCGGTCAGTAGTGGCAGACCGTGCAGTCAATGGTCGCTTCGTTCTCCACGTGGCAGCTCACACACCACCCCATCTTGAGAGAGGAGAACTGATATACCTGCGGCATCTCCTCGATCGGGCCGTGGCAGTCCTGACACTCGATTTCCTTGTCCGACATCACGTGCCGGTTGTGCGGGAAACGCACGAAGGGAGCGAGCTCGTGCACCTCGACCCACTCGATGTGGCGCCGCTCGTTCCAATACTCGCGGAGTTTCTGCACCTCGGGATTCGCAGCGCCGGCCAGGATGTGGCACCCCATGCAGGTGGATACCGTGGGGAGGCCCGCACTGGAACTCGTCTCGGCCGCGAAGTGGCAGTAGCGGCAGTCCATCTCGTACTGCCCCGCGTGCACATCGTGTCGGTAGAAGATCGGCTGCCTTGGACCGGGCAGCCCCGCCGTGTCTACATCGACAGGAGCCTCGAAGCCGACCATGGCGGACTCCGCCTGCGGATCCTGCGCGGTGCTCGGACGGCTCGCGAGCAGGGAAACCCCGACCGCTGCCGTTGCGAGGAGACCGATCAGGAGCCCAGCGCGTCCCTTCATGACCCTCCGTTCAGCAGCACGCGCCCGGTCTCCCGTTTCCGCCACCGCCATTCCGCACGAGGCACCTGCTGACTGCTGACTCTGAGACTGCGATCAATGAAGCGGCCGCGGAGAGGTTCAGACGATCGCCCGGTCACGGCCGCCAGAAAAGATAGTCGAAGGCCAAGCCAACACAACCGGCCGGCGCGCGGGCTCGAGACGGCATCCGCGGCTCAGCGAGCGGCCCAGCCGGCCAGGTTTCCTCCCAGTATTCCTTGCCGCACCGCATCGCTCACATCGAGCAGGTCAAGCCGCGCGAACGCCGCGTCCGGGATGCGCAGCGCCATGCCGGTGCCGAGCGTGAAACGCTCCCAGCCAACCGTTTGCAGCAGCAGCGACAGGTGATCCTCGGGCGGCCCCCACAGCCACGTCACGTCCCACAGCACTCGGCGCGCCTCTTGGGGAGTGAGCCCGAAATGCACCTCCTCCACGAAGCTACGCTCCGCATTGGCCACCAGGATTCGCACACCCTCGTCGCTGCGGGCCAGGGCCCGCACGATTGCGGGCGAGAGATCCGCTGCGCTGTCGAGGTGATGTCTCTGCCGCACGTCCTCGATACGAACGGTGAGCACCACGGCGAGCCCCGCAGTGCCCGCCGCCACCACGGCGTCGAGCGCTGCCGCGCCCCCGGCATCGTCCTGGTGCTGGGGATAGAGACGGACCGCCGGCGCGCCCGCTCCCGACGCGCGCTCGAGCTCCTGCTGCAGGCCGGGCCGCCCCGGCCGCACGGTGGGGAGCGCCACCAGGCGATCTCCGTGCGGGGCCACGAACCGCTCCAGCGCAGCGTTGCCCGGGGCCGGATCCTTATAAAGGAACGCGGAAAGGTGACCCACCCACGCGCAGTCGATGCGGAGCCGGTCCATCTGCCCGAGGAGCCAGTGGGCGCTGCGCGCGTGCTCCAGATGCCGGAAGGGATACTGCCCCAACAGAGCCGTAGCGTCAGTTACGGTCATCGAACGTCCCCGGAGGGAACAGCTCCACCGCGTTTCCATACCGAATCGCCGCCAGATCCCGCTCGGCGAGCCCCAGGTCCTCCAGGTAGCGCAGCTTGCCCCAGCCCGTGCCTATCGTGACGTCGGTGCCCCAAACAAGGCGGCTCGGACCCAGCAGATCGAGCGCCTCGTGCATCATGTCCACATCCACTCCGCTGCCCGAAAGATCGGCCCAGATGTTGCCGCACTCGGCGAGCACGGACAGAGAGTGCGACCAATCGCCTCCACCGCCCAGGTGCGCGAGGATGAAGCGTGCCGCAGGATGACGCTGCGCCAGCCGCGCCAGCTCCACCGCGTCGGACGCCTCCTGCCCGGGCCACTCGCCGCCGCGGTCATGCCATACGTGATGCAGGATCGGCACGCCGTACTCGGCCGCCCGTGCAGCTATCGGGTCGAGCAGCGGGTCGTCGGCGCGCCTGCTTGCCGCCAGCTTGATGCCCACCATCCCGCCGCTCAGGCGGCGCTCGATCTCGGACAGCGCGTGGTCCGTGTAGTTGGGGTTCACCACGCAGTAGCCGAAGACGCTCCCCGCGTGCTCCCGCTGCAGCAGCCCCATCGCGTCGTTCGCGTGGGTCACGTCGTCGGGCGACGGGAAGTACGTGGGGGAGCGCCCTCCCCAGCTCCCCAGGATGGATGCCACGTGCGCGGTGATTCCAATCCGCTCTCCGGCCGCCAGCCGGCGGGCGTTGAGCTCGGCCCACTCGGCCCGTCCCGACCGCTTGGTGTGGAAGTGGGCGTGCACGTCGATCAGCATCAGCCGCCCACCTCCTCGAGCGCCCCCGACAGCCGCTCCAGCACCGTGTCGACCGTCTCTGCGGAGTGTGCGAGCGACACGAAGTTGTAGGCGGACCGCTTGAACAGAAGGCCGCGCCCGGCGGCCGCCTGAGCAACCCTGCCAGAGAGCCTATCGGACGTGAAGTGCAGGTAGCAGAGCTGCGGCAGCCCCCTTACGCCCTCCACCAGCTCGGCATGATCCCCGGCCAGCCCACGCAGCCCGGCGAAGAGCCGCTCACCGACGCCCTCGAGGTGCTCGGCCACCGGCTCCCGCTCGAAGGTGTTCAGTACTGCGGCGGCGGCGGCCAGGCTCACGCACTCCGTGGCCAGGGTGGACGACACCCACGTCCGAGTCGCGGCGTCCATGGCTTCGGCCCCACCGCACACCGCCGATATGGGGAAGCCGTTGCCCAGCGCTTTGCCCACCACCGTAAGGTCGGGAACCACACCCCACCGCTCAGCGGCCCCGCCTACGGCTATCCGAAACGCAGTCTTGATCTCGTCGAACACGAGCACGGCACCGTGAGCCGTGGCGGACTCCCGCAGCGCTCGCAGCCACTCGGGCGGCGGAGCCTCGTCTATCACCGGCTCCACCACGATCGCCGCCACCGGCCCGAAGACTGCCAGTGCATGCTCCAGGGCAGTCACGTCGCCGAACGGCAGCTCACGCCTGAGCGCACGCACCGCCTCGGGCACGCCCGGCGCGTCGTGACACCAGTCGTGCCACCCGTGGTACCCGCAGCTGAGCACGCGCTCCCGTCCCGTGAGCACGCGGGCTAGGCGCACCGCCGCCGCGACCGCCTCGGCGCCCGTCTTGCAGAAGCGCACCGCCTCGGCGCCGGGAATGACAGCTGCAAGGCGCTCCGCGACCTCACCCTCGAGCCGCGGCGCGAGCGGACCCACCGCGCCATCCCGCAGCGCGCGCTCCACCGCCGACTGCACCGCGGGATGCCCGTAGCCGAGGGCGACGGCTCCCAGCGCCATCACGGTGTCGATGTACTCCTTCCCGTCCTCGTCCCAAACGCGGCAGCCCTCCGCGCGCGACATGCGCAGCGGCACTCCTTTGGCCGTCCCGAACAGCACGTCGGGCCGCTTGCTTCCGGTGGAGGTGAATCCAGGGATCGTCACCGCGCACCCTGCCGCTCGAGGTAGCGCACGACCTCGATGCACATGGCCCGCACCAGGCGAGCCTCACGGGAGTCCATCGGCGTGCGGTGCACGAGCTCCCGCACGGTGCGCATGATCATCTCCGGGTTGCGTGTCTTGAAGAAGTCGATCGCCTCGAGGGCACTCTCGGCATCCCCAAAGATCAGGCTGAGCTCCTCCGCGGTCGCCGCCGGCGCCGATCGCTTCGGGGCTTTCAGCGGCTGCTCGCCGCGTGCGAGGTAGAGCTCGTAGGCCGCCAGCGTGAACGCCTGCGCCAGGTTGAGCGCGGCATAGTCGGGGTTGGTGGGGATTACGATGCTGCGGTGGCAACGATCCAGCTCATCGTTCGTGAGGCCGCGGTCCTCCGGCCCCAGGACCAGTGCCGCCCTTCCCTCTTGCGCCGCCGCCCACAGCTCCGGTGCAGCTTCACGCGGCCGCTGGGCATTGCGCTTGGCGGTGCGCTGCCGCGCCGTCAGGCCAGCCACGTGAGTGCAGTCGGAAACGGCTGCCTCCAGATCATCGTACATCGCGACGCGCTTGAGCAGATCGCCCGACTTGTGCGCGATGCCCTCAATGCGGCGGGTGTCGTACTCGGCGGGGGCGACGAGCCGCAGGTCCCTCAGCTCGAAGTTCTTCATCGCACGCACCACGCCGGCGATGTTGACGAGATCCTGGGTCCGCACCAGCACCACGACCAGGCTCACACGACCTCCGCCACGGGGGCGCCGGCCGCATACTCACGGTCGCCCCGCAGGTACACCCAGCCGCTTCCGCCTCCGAGCACCAGCTGTCCGGCCCGCCGCTCCCGCCCCGGGTGGGCCTCGTTGATGACGAATGACACGGGGAAGCGCTCACCCCGCTTGATCCGGGGCCCGGAGTCAACCGAGACCACCACGCTGTATCCGTCGCGAGTGCGGCTCCACCGTCCCGCGCAGGCGAGCGTGGAGATCGCGCTCCCTGCTGCGGGCTGCACCCGCACGCGAGAGCTGTCGGGATCCGGGACGCACAGGTACCCGGTCCAGCTGCGGCGTCCTACGTAGCACTGCACCCCGTCAGAGTGGATGTCTGCCGGCTCGTTGTCGAGTCCCGGGTCGGCGGCGTCCGACGCGCGCAGCGTCACATCGCGCTTCACTACATCAGCGGCGAAACACAGCTTGGAGCCCACCACGAACACCGCCACCTGCGCCGTGAAGGGTCCGGCCGCTCCGTGCGGCTCCTCCGAGCGGCGGTAGTTGGCCGCTCCCAGGCGGTGCACGGCCGCGGGCGGCACCAGCGCGAGCCACTCTTCGGGTAGCGGCATCCGGTCGAGCACCGGGCACTCGACAACCGGGCCATGGGGCTGCGGGCTCGGTGCGGGCACGGAGCGTCGTTTCCGCAAGCCACGCAGCACGTGAGTCGATCCTGCTCGGTCCGTGATGCGGCACTCCTTGCTGCTCAACGTCAGGGTCTCCTCGCCGCCCACCGTCAGGCGCACCGTCACCCGGTCCTTCTCGCACGTCACAGCCTTCACTGCGCCCGCTCTGAGTGCGATCACCTGCACCCACCTGCCGCTGCCGCGCGCACGCCGCACCAGGAACTCCAGCGGCGCGCCGTCCGCGAAGTCCAGGCTCGGCGGGCCGGGCCCCGTGGCGGCGAGGATCCCCTCGTCGCGCCGGCGCGGCAGGAACAGCTCCATCGAGCTGCCGTCCAGCGGCAGCTCGAGACACTCGCTGCCGAGGAGCACCGTGTCGACGGCGCCTTCACGGGGCCGCGCGCGTGGAGGCGCCGGGTGACTCGTGGCAGTGAGTGGAATGCGCGGCATGTCCGCGGGCCACGCGATGCCGCCCAGCGGATGCAGCGGGAGGTCCACCAATACGCCGTCGGCTGTCTGCACATCCACGACGTCGACCAGAAATTCGGGACCGATCACCACCGTGCGGAGTGCCGTCGAGCCCTCGCCGAGCAGCTCCCGAGCCGCCCCCCGGCACCAGCTCCACGCGCCTTTGCTGTCGAAAGCCGCGCACCATCCATCGCGACGAACCTGCCCCACCTCCGACACACCCGGCGCGTTGTGCGCCACAGTGGAGCGGTACCAGTGGAGCGAAGGGCTCACGTAGGATCCCGTCCCGAAGTCGGCGAGCGCGGACGCGCCCGCGTGCAGCGAGAGATGCAGCAGATCGGGATGGCCGTGACCGCCGGGCCGCCCGCCGCACTCGAGGCTCACGTAACCGGCGCCGCCCCCGCGCAGCACAGCGACACCCGCATCCTCCAGCAGTGCAGAGGGCTGAGTCCCGGACCGCTCTCCTCGGGGCTGCTCGGGTCGCATCCACAGCAGTGCCTTCCACCCGAGGCGGTCTCGAGACAGGCGCGCCGCCGGCCGGTGCTGTTCCTGCTCGGCGATCTCGCTGAAGCCATCGTCCTCGCCGAGCGGGAGATCCGCATCGTACATCGCCGTCAGCACCGCATCGATCCGGTCGTTGCTGAGCCGTGCGCGGCCCACTTCCCACAGCTCGGCGAAGCGCGGCTGCAGCAGGCTGACTCCGAAGGGAGCGTCACCCCGGGCCGGCAGTGTCAGGTCGGGAAACGCCGTGTCCAGAGGCGCAACGTACATCGCAGCGAGCCGCTCGCCGCTGCCCGGCTCCGCGTAGAGATCGACTCCGGCCCCGCGCAGCACCTCTGCCGCGAGCAGCAGTCCGCGCAGCGCGAAGAAGTGGTAGTTCTCACCCTCGAACCAGAGGCCGTCGCGCGTGACCGCCTGCCCCAGCTGCGCGCGGATCCCGTGCGGCCCGTCCAGTCCACGCGCTACCAGCTCATCTTCACCCAGCCACCTCCCGGCCGCGAGCAGCGCCGCGTTGTTCCACACCTGGCGGTTCGACCAGGTCTCGTCGAAAGATCCGATTAGGCCCGCAGACTCCTGCACGACGGGCTCCAGCGCGGTGCGCACCGAGCCGTGACCTGCCGCCTCCAGCAGCGATGCAGCCAGCGTTAGCTGCAGCAGCCAGAGTGACTCCAGATAGGTGGAGAAGAACAGCCGGGTCGGGCCCAGCACGTTGTCCCGGTTGGGTACGGTCGGGTAGAGCGCGGCGTAGGCGCGAACGATCTCCGCAGCCCGCTCGGCCAACGCACGCTCGTCCAACAGGTGTGCCAGCAGCGCCATGTGGATGGCCCGCTCAGAGAGCCACAGGTGGTAGCGCCAGATCCAGGCCCGGTGGTGCCGCTCACCGGAGAAGCTGCGGCTGCACCGCGGGCACGCGTGCCGCTCGGGGCTCAGCGGGTCGAAGGCAAGGCGCGACCCGTCTTCGGGACAGACGCCGCCGCCGCGAGACAGCAGGGCCTTCTCCCCGGGGAGGTAGAGCGGACCGTCGAGCAGCGGATCGAGCTGCCGCCGCAGGCGCCGGGCGACCTCTCCCAGCGTGGGCGACTCGTCGATCATGTCGCGGCGCGCGGCCAGATCGTCAGGCTTGAGGAGCATCCTCCTCTTCCCACACGGTCACTCCCTCGAACGCGAAGCCGGCTTTGAGTACGCTCGCACCGGCGGCCTCGACCGCCTCGGCTACCGCGTCACGGTCGCCGGCGTCACACAGGATGACCAAGCAGCCTCCCGCACCTGCGCCCGTGGCCTTGAGCCCCCACGCCCCCGCCGCGCGCGCGGCGTCCTCGATTGCCTGCGTTCCGGCCGTGGAGATCGTGGCGTCGAGCGCCTTCTGTGCGGCCCAGTTGCGATCAACCAACGCGGCGAGCCGCTTCCACTCGGAGGCCTCCAGCGACTGCGCCGCCGGCTCAGCCAGCTCCCGTATTGTGTCGAGCGCCTCGGTCACCGAGGGCTCACCGTCTGCATACCGCGCCCACACGTTGGCGTGCGTGGCCGACGAGAAGTGGGAGTGGCCCGTGTACGCGAGCACCATGTGACGCTCGAGGTCCCGTGCCGCGTCTTCGCCTACGGACAGCCGGCGGATCTCGACCCCCTCCGCGCCGAAGCGGAATTGGCTGAAGCCGCCAAGCGCCGCGGCGTACTGGTCCTGCCTGCCACCCAGCAGCCCGAGCTCCTGGGTTTCGAGCTGGAAGCCCATCTCCGCCAGCTCTTCGGGGTCGTACCGGTCGTTGCGCATCTGCGCCAGTCCGGCCAGGAGAGCCACGTCCAGCGCGCCCGATGCGCCCAGGCCCGAGCCGCCCGGGGCATCGGAGCGCGAGATCACTTCGATGCCGCCCGTCACCGGCATCATGTTGAGCGCGGCCTTGTGAAGGTCGAGCTGACCATCGTAAACGAGGGCGTCGGAGGACTTGATCGTGATGTGGTCGCCGAGGTCCTCTGCGTGCAGCCGGATGGTGCGTCCCCGCGCGCCCAGCAGGAACTCCACGTGCACCCGCAGGTCGATCGCCGCGTTCACGACCGCGCCGCCCTCCTTGTCGCAGTAATCGGTGACGTCGGTCCAGCCGCCCACGAAGTCGATGCGCGTGGGAGCCGTGGCGTGGACGGTCGTCATTGCACGCGCTCCCGGATGCGCCAGGCCGCGATGTCTGCCAGCTCTCCGCGCAGGTCGGGCGGCGATGCCTGCACCCGCCTGTTCACGCCCTGCAGCCCGCGCGCGTGATACAGCCATGTCGTGGGATGGTCCGCGTGGAGCACGCGCTGCGCCTCGAGCCATGCTGCACGCAGATCTGCTTCGGTGGTGGCGCCCCGTGCGGCCCCGACGGCGGCGTCGAACTCGTCGCTGGCGTACCCGGGATACGCCAGCGGGCCCGCGTCCGAAGCGCCGAACAGCGCCGCCACCCATCCCAGCGAGAGGTCGCCGGGGATGCCGGTGACCAGAGCGTCGTAGTCGCGCTCGGATCCCTGAGCCACCGCGAGGAAGGTGGCGAGCTCGAGCGGACGGATCGTCATCTCCACACCCACCTCGCGCAGCTGTGCCTGGATCATCTGCTCCAGTGCGGCCTCTCCGCTTCCGACCGTCAAGAGGTCGAAGGCCAATCGTTCCCCGTCGCGGGCACGCACCCCGGCGGCGCCAGGTCGCCAACCGGCCTCGTCCAGAATGCGCCGGGCGGCGTCGGGGTCGTACGGCAGGACCGGAGCAGCCAGGTGCCACGGGTGCTCGGGCGGCACCGGCCCATCCGCAACGCTGGCGAACCCGTACAGCGCCGCGTCCACCACGAGCTGCCGGTCCAGCGCCAGCGTGAGCGCCCGCCTCACGCGCACATCGCTGAACGGTGCGCGGCGCAGGTTCCACACCAGTGCATACGAAAGCAGAATCGGGAAATCCGCCACCCGCAGTCGCTCGTCCTGTTCGACGAACTCTGCGTGGGCCGGACTGATGCCCGCGAAGTCGAGCTCTCCGGATGTGAGAGCCGCCAGCTTGGTGGCGGGCTCGTCCACCACCGCCACCACGAAGCGCTCCAGCAGCGGGCGGCCCATGTCCGCGGGGAACCCCTC
>JBDHJM010000130.1:0-2587 GCA_039586895.1 Gemmatimonadota bacterium
CAGCGGGCTCTGCTCGACGTTGCGGTGCGCCCAGCTGTCGCCCTTGGTCGCGAACGAGAGCGCGGGGAGCATTGCCTCTCGCACGACGGGCACCAGCAGTACGGCGCCGGCGAGGAGGGCCGCGAAGGCCGCGGCCCGGGCGGCGCGCGCGCCGGGTCCCGGGAGGGGCGCGCGCCGCTCCAGCCACGCGAGCGTGCCGGCAAGTGCGGCCACCGCCAGCAGGAGCGTGGGATGCAGCCACGAGAGCGTGAGGGTCGAGAAGGCCCCCCCGATCTCAGGGCCTGCGGCCCACAGCCAGGAGACGAGAACCAGGGCCGTGCCGAGCGCGCCGAGCGCCTGGGCAGCGAGGTGACGCGGCCCCCTGGCGAGCACCCCCGCCAGCAGAAGCGCACCCTCACCGATTCCCAGGTACAAGAGGCTCCCGCTCCAGCTGAGCACCAGGGCAGCGCGAGTCACGAGAAGCCCAGCGGCCAGTGCTGCCAGCCGTCGCGCACGAATCCCGGGAGACGTCGACGCTGCGCTCAGCGCCGCGTAGGCGGTCGCCAGCAGGGCCACGGCCGCGTGGTGGTCCGGATCACCCACCCGGGTGGTCAGGACGCTGGCCGGTAGGCACGCGAACAGAGCGGCTGCGGTCACGCCCACGCCGCGAGTGCCCACGGCCCGCGCCGCCGCGTAGACCGGCACCACCGTCAGGGTGGCAAGTGCGGGGCTCCACCATGCCGCCACGCGTTCGAAGGTCGCGACGTCGTCCCCGAACATGCGAGCCGTAGCCGCAAGCAACCAGTCGTAGAGGGGGGGCATGGGCACGCGCGCGCCGTCCGGGTAGGCGATGTAGGGATCGAAGGTGAGGACCGCCGGGAACCGAACGAAGCTGTAGAGCGCACGGCGCGCGTGGTACGAGCCGTCCCACATTGCGAGCAGGACGTCCTCTCCCCAGAAGACGGTCGGAGCGTCGAGTGACCGCAGCACCAGGGCGAGAACGAGTGCGCCAGCCAGGCCGAGGGCCGCGGCACGCTTCGTCATTCGCCGCTGCGAATCTCGCGCAGGTGCGAGCTCTTGCGCTCGTTCACGGGCACGGCTCCTGCCTCCTGGGGTGACTTGAGTTCCGAGGGTATCGCGATCTCGACACCGACCGTTCGAGCTGCACGCGGGGCTCAGCGTGCGGCGACGGACCGCGAGGCGCCATCGCGGCCTGGGAAGGCTGATCAATCCACCTTGTAGCCGAGCGCGCGGAGCTGGTTCAGCATCATGTCGTCGAGCTCGACGGAGGGCGCCTCGCCCCAGGGCGCGGGCCGGCTCGCGAGGTAGTCGTCCACCCGTGCGCGCAGGCGCGTCACCATCTCGGGCTTCTCAGCGGCGATGTTGCGCCGCTCCGTCGGGTCGCGGCTGAGCTGGTAGAGCTCGGCGCGCTCGGGATCGCTCGGGTGGTAGATGAGGCGGTGGCCGGCCGAGGTCACCGTGACCAGGGGGCGGGGCGGTGCCCGCGTGCGGCCCCAGGTCTGGTCGAGCTGGGCGAAGGTGGATTGCTTGGCCCCGAGATGTCTACGTTCTCCGTCATGGACGTGACCGTCAGCCCGGGTGGCTCGATCTGGAATGGGAAGCTCAACAGGAAGGGGACCTCCGTCACCTCGGCGTAGAGATCGCGGGCGTGCCCTTCCTGGCCGTGCTCGCCGAAAGCCTCTCCATGGTCCGAGGCGACCACCACGAGCGTCCGCTCGAGCAGCCCGCGGCGGTAGAGCTCGTCCATCAGGGCGCGGATCACCCCATCGACGTAGCGGATCGAGTTGTCGTAGATGTCGGAGTAGCGCGTGCCGAAGAGCGCCGACTCCTTCGAGTAGACGTACTGGTGAACGTCCATCATGTGCAGGTAGAGGAGCCAGCGCTCCCTTCCGTGGAGGCGCAGGAACTCCCGGGCAGACTCCAGGATGTCCAGGTCCGAGCCCTCGAGCCGGATCGCTGGATTCTCGCGACGCACGGAGGGAGGCAGGGGCGCTGGGCGCGGCCGGTGATAGAGCTCGAAGCCCTGGGAGAAGCCGAAGTTCGGCGCCACCCAGCCATTGCGCCAGAGGCCCGCCGTGCGGAATCCGGCCTCGCGCAGGATCTCCGCCGGCAGCCGCGCCTCCTCCGCCAGGGCGTGGCCGTGGCGCAGCACGCCGGTGCGCACGGGATACAGGCCCGTCCACAGCGAGGCCATCGAGCACTTGGTCCACGAGGACTGGGCGCGGTGGCGCGCGAAGCGCACGCCCGTGGCGGCGAGGTGGTCGAGCATCGGGCTCGTCTCGCGCTCGTACCCGTAGATGTGCAGCCGGTGGGCGCGCAGCGTGTCGACGAGGAGGAACAACACGTTGACGTCGTCGCGCGCGGCGAGCTCGGCGAGGGCCGCGGGGACGTCGGCCGGAGCGACGTGGGGCCGGGGGTCGCGCGGGCGCCGGTCGAGGCTGACGAAGAGGTACACACCGATCAACGCCGCCGCGCCGGCCGCATAGAGCCAGGGGGAGGAGAGGACGCGTCTCCACATGAATTCGAGACTAGGAATGCGCGAGGCAGAGCGCCAGCTCTGGCTCGCGTTCCGAAGGAAGCCGATTCC